>JAFYOX010000063.1 GCA_017547755.1 Clostridia bacterium
GATTTCTATCGGCATTCCTACTTGATTTCTGTTTCTCATTGTGTTATACTATTCCTGCTTTCCGGTATGGTTTTGGTGCAACTTTATTATACCACGAAAGCAGCGACCGGGCTATCCTTTTCGGATAACCCGGTCGTTTTTCGTTTTTGTGGGGCTTATTGCGACAGCCCCTTTTGTTTGGGGTTATTAATAAACAATGCCGGTTTCCATACGGTTGTCTTTGGCTTCGGCTTCGAAATGCGTGATCCGCAGTTCGCCCGCACCATTAAACAGAACCGCAAGGTGATTCAGTCCGGCGGAAGCGGTCATCGGAACGGTCTGCTCTGTTTTTCCGTTGACGGTCAGAGTGATCGCGCCGTCCTTCCACTCGATCTCCCATACGCCGGTATTTGACGGAGTGAGGGTATGATACAGCGTGTGAATGCTGTCGTCGTACTGATTGGAACGGGAGTGGATCATGAAATTCAGCCGGTCGAGATAGCAGTCGGACAGCAGGATCCGGCAGGATTCCGGCAGTTCACCTTCCACGGTCATGCGGATCTTCCCGGATACCCCGTACGGAAAACTGGTGATCGCATACGCGGCATTGTCCGTGGTAACGCGGACGGTCACGCCGTTTTCGTCCACCGGAAGATCGCATACCCATTCCTTCCAGTGGTCGGTGACTCTGGTTTCCGTAAGGAATCCGGGATCAAGCTTCGTCAGATAGGCCTGCTCGAGATGCCAGCGCGAGCCGCCTTTTCCTTCGACCTCAAAGGTACGCATATAGAGTTCGCGGTCATTCGCCAACGTGGTATACGGATAGGCATTGTGCAGAATATCGGTATCGCCCGGCGTCTTTTTCAGCAGAATCCGCGCACCCTGCAGGGTTTTCAGATTGTCATCGGAGATCGCGCCGTGCAGACACTGTCTTGCAAAGCTGTAGCGGATACCCTGCATGGGATGTCCCATGACATTATTCCAAGCGAGGAAAATTCTGCCGTCCGGCAGACGCGTGAACGATCCCGGAGCGTTGGACGAGGTGATCTTCGTCGGCTTCGCACGGTTCCATGTCTGTCCGTTGTCGTAGGATACGGAATACCAGAAGGTACCAAGCACCGTCCGGATCAGCATGACGAGCGTATTTTCCGCCATTTCCATAATGATCGGTTCCACCGCACCGGATTCGACGTTCTCTTCGTCGCTGACCACGGTGATATCGTTGGAGGAAGCCCATGTAAGACCGTAGTCGTCGGAATAGATCACGCTGGACACAAATTTGCTGTCCTCATGACCGGCGATGGTGGAGAAGGGGATCACCAGACGTCCGTTCGAGGTCTCCATGCAGTTGTTGAGCGAACCGGTGTAGCGGTCGAGACAGGGGATCTCGCTGTACATGGGATGCTCACCCATGCAGGAATCAAACCGGACATAACCGATGCCGCCGTCGAGGATATTTTTCCCGAGATCGAGATGGCGGATACGGAGCGCGAAGACATGGAGATGTCCCTTACTGTCGATCATGGAACCGGCATACAGCATGGCAGCCTGTTTTTCCGGCCATGTGTACAGGTAAAAGGGATCGCCCCAGGTACGTCCGCCGTCTCCGGAAATTCTGCCGAAGAGGAACTGGTCATGGGGAAGGGTATTGTGGTGAAGATGGGATTTCTGCATGGACATGATGGTGAACAGGCGTCCATCGGGAAGTGGATGCACCCACGTCATGGCGTGGGTCGTGTTGGTGGAAAGAAATTCGGTATTGACGTATTTTTCGTTCATGATGCGTACTCCTCCGCTCGTGATGAGAATTCTTTATCCTTTTTTAAATGCTGCAACGGTTATTTTCATCGGCAGATACGGTCGATCCAGGCGAACAGTTCCGGAAGATCGTAATCCCCGCTGTGCGGAATTCCCCACGGCAGAGCAAAATCGACCGTTTTTCCGGCATCCCGCAGGCATTCCGCAAGAAGTACCGGAACCGCAAAGGACGTATCGCGGTCAGCGGCACCGTGCCGGATCCGCCAGTACTGCGCACAGCCTTCGTTTTTCAGAAAATTCATGGCGTTCATGAGAAAAACGGTTTCTTCGGGTGCACGTTCCCCACAGCAAAGGCTGTGTTCATACCCGAACTGCGTGAAGTGCCGCCGTCCGGTGTCTTCAGAACCGAAAAGATCGTTTTCGTATGTCAGCAGATCCGGATCGTCAAAGGCACAGGGAGATTTCATGCGCGTGATAAACGTACAGTATTTCAGGAAATCCACGTTTTCCTCTGTCAGAGATACTCCGGATTCCGCGGGAATCTGTTCACCGTACCGCGCCGCCTGTTTTGCGGAATCAAGGATCAGTTTTTTGATATGTTCCGCAAAACTGCCGTTACCGTCTTCATCAAGCGTCAGACCATGCGGTGCTGTGCGGTTCAGATACTCCGGAAATGCTCTGCGGAGCATGGCAGACAGCGCCATCCGTTCTTCGGGAACCGGATTTACCACAGTCGTGACTTTCCATCCGTCACCGTCGCGTTCCCAGCGGTAATCGTACTGCCCGGACAGATGTCCGTACTGCCATTCGTAGGCGGTATCGGAGTTTTCGAGATTCGTGATCGGGCAGTAGCAGGATGCGGCAAAAATACGGTCGCTTTCCTTCACTGCGCCGATGCCGTTCAGCAGATCCGTATACAGCGGAGAATCCCCGGAAGACGCCAGCAGAGCGGACAGCGCACCGCCCGCACTGGTTCCGTTTGCAATGATTTTTTCCGGATCACCGCAGATCTTATCCGAAATCGAACGGATAAACCGTACGGCAGCTTTCAGATCGACGATCGCGGCAGGGGCTTTTCCGACAGAACGTCCGTCGGTCTGCGAGTTTTTGCCGCGCACACCGGCGGAGATCACAACGTACCCATGGGCAAGTGCGGCGGCTTCGGTATTGAATGTCCCGTCGGGATGCACACAGGGTCGGCACGGACGGGCTTCCATATAGCCGCCGACCGCATTCGGGAAGAAGATCGGAGCCGTGCGGGCAGTATAGCCGCTGATGCTTCCGCCATGGAAATATTCTTCCGGGATGAATATATGGAGAATCTGCAGTTCCGGCGAAACGCGATGTTCCGCATAGGGAATGCTGTACCATGCGCGGCAGCGGATTTCAGCAGTATTTCCGGAGAAAATTTCCGGTACAAAGGCAGAAGGATCAAATATCTGCATGGAGACACCTCGTATTTGGAATTTGAGAATATTATACGCCGGATTTCCGGAAAGAACAAGCGTTTTTTTGAGGACTTTTCCCGAAAAAGTATGTTTTTTTATGTCAAAAATATGCTATAATACATACAACCGCACGAAAGGAGTGTGAATCATGTCATCCTACAGCGAAAGAATCAAGAATTTTGAGAAAATAAGAGCGTATATGCGCGAGTTTTATGTTTACGGCTTCAAAAGCCGCGACGATTATCAGACAAAAAGTGCTCGTTCCTATGATGACGAACGCCGCCGCCTCGAAAGCTGGCTCGGCGATCATATGAGTTTTGTTCGCACTCCCGAAGGAAAGACAGTCTTCCTGTCGATCGACAGCCGCACCATCCGGCACAATCCTTTATACAGCGCGTGGAAAACCAGAAGTTTCACCGACGGCGATATCACACTGCACTTTCTCCTGTTCGATATTCTCAACGAACCGTCGGTCCGGAAAACCGTGACGGAGATCCTCCGGGAGATCGACGAGAACTATCTGGCAGGATTTGAGACGCCCATGATGTTCGACGAATCCACCGTCCGGAAAAAACTCAGGGAATACGCGGACGAAGGGATCATCCTTATGGAAAAAGAAGGTCGGAAAGTATATTACCGCCGGGCAGCCGATACCGACCTTTCCGGTCTGACCGACGTTCTTCATTATTTCTCGGAAACCGCTCCCTGCGGCGTTATCGGATCGTTCATTCTCGACAAAGTAAATACGGATACCGACGCCTTCACGTTCAAGCATCATTACATAACAAGTGCCATCGACAGCGGAGTTCTGGCGGCATTGTTCACCGCAATGCGGGAAAAACGTGCGGTGGAGATTACGAATCTCAGCCGCCGAAAAGATCAGCCGCGCTGCAACCGCATCGTCCCTCTCCGGATATTCATCAGCGTGCAGAGCGGCAGACAGCATCTTCTTGCGTATTTGCCGGAGTACAATCATTTTCAGTCCTACCGCGTGGATTATCTCTCCAACGTCAGACTGAAAGAGCCGACTCCCCGGTTTGACGAGCTGCGCGAAGAGCTTGAGCGGATCCAGAGCAAAATGTGGGGCGTCAGTATTCAGCGGCACAAATGGAACGAAGAATCCCTGGAACACGTGGAATTCACGATCCATGTCGAGGATGATGAAGATTTTATCGTCCGCCGCCTGGAACGAGAGAAACGCATCGGCACGGTGGAAAAACTGGACGAGCATACTTACCGTTTTTCTGCGGATGTTTACGATTCGAGCGAACTGATCCCATGGATCAGAACGTTTATCTGCCGGATCGTGCAGATGGATTTCTCGCACAGGGCCCGCGAGAACCAGTTCAAAGAGGATCTTGAAGCGATGTACCGTATGTACGGGATCGGAACGGAGGAAGGGAAATGATATTCAGCGAACTTTATTCCGCGTATTACAATACCATTGCCGCGATCATAACAGAAATCCTTGAGAGAGAAACCTCCGAAAAGGCACTGCAGAAGATCATTGCCGAGCGTGCCTTCGGAGAAAGTGCGCTCACGATCCTTCCCACGCTGAAGAGTGAAAAATGGCAGCTGGTGCATCCCGACATGACAACGCCTCTCGGACATATCCCCACCATGCCGCTGACATTTCTCCAGAAACAATGGCTGAAAGCCGTCTCGCTCGATCCCCGCGTGAAACTGTTCGGCGTCGAATTTCCGGACCTTGACGATGTACCCCCGCTTTTTACCCCGGACGATTATTATGTTTACGATAAATACAGCGATGGGGATCCGTTCGAAGACGAAGAATACATCCGGCAGTTCCGGATCATTCTGGACGCCATCCGCCGGCAAACACAGATCAAATTCGAAATGGTCAACCGCAAAGGAGCGACCATGTTTGTCCGGTGCCGTCCCGTACGTCTCGAATATTCGGAAAAAGACGATAAATTCCGCATGATCACCGCCGGATGGCGTACGGTTTCGACCGTCAATCTCGCAAAAATCCAATCGTGTGCGCATTATTCCGGCGACAAACAGGTCTCCGGCGAGGAAAAAAGCGTACAGCATAAAACGATCACCGTAAAACTCATCGACGAGCGGAATGCGCTGGAACGGTTTATGCTTCATTTCGCACATTTCGAAAAGCAGGCGGAGAAGCTGGACCGGAAAACCTATCTCGTGAAAATCCGGTATGTTCAGGATGACGAAACGGAAATGGTCATCCGTATTCTGTCCTTCGGCCCCATGGCGGAAGTTCTGGAACCGGAATCTTTCCGGAAATTAATCATCGAAAAACTGAAAAAACAGAAAAACTGCGGACTCAAATGAGAGTTCGCAGCTTTTTTTCCGTGAAAAAGGTACAGGATGGTGGTAAAATGTAATCACGAAAGGCGCAGACAGCAAATATACAAAAACAGATTTCAGGTATCTGATATGCAGCTCTCATAGCATCAAAGCATATGCGCCTTGATAAAAGACTCGTACAGCAAAGTTTATTACTGATAAATTATCCCTCCAAGATTTTTTACAGAAACTATCGAGTCTTGTAACCGAAGGCGCACCGGACTGTATTTCTTCCAAAGATGTACCGTACGGTGCGCCTTACAATCAGAATCACAAAACAAACAAAAAGGAGTGAGTTTCATGTTGAATTATCTAAAGCAGGAAGCAAACAAAACCCTTACAGCAAACGGCGCAGCTGCCTACACTACAACCGGATCTGCCTGCCTCGATTTGTTCGCAGTCATCGGCGCCCTCCGTCACCGGAGCGACCAAGAGATCATAGACCACTTTCTCCGGGCATATCGTGAAAACAAAGATATCGCCATGAAACTTCTGTTTTACGCACGCGATATCCGCGGCGGTCTCGGCGAACGCCGTGTATTCAAGGTGATCCTTGCATGGCTTGCGGACAACGATCCTGCCGCCGTATGCAAAAACCTTAAGTACATCGCCGAATACGGCCGATACGACGATTTTCTCTGTCTTATGGACACTGCCTGCGAAAAGAGCATGATGGATGTGCTCAAAACACGGTTCCGTGCGGACAGGGAAGCCCTCAGAACCGGCGGCGACGTATCGCTTCTTGCGAAGTGGCTTCCTTCGGTGAATGCCTCCAATGCAGTCACCGTATCGCACGCAAAGAAGATCGCCAGACATTTCGGTCTCCGTGACGCGGATTACCGGAAGGCGCTTGCCGAACTTCGCGAACATCTCCGTATCATCGAGAATCATCTCCGCGAGAAGGATTATTCGTTTGATTACAGCAAACAGCCGTCCAAGGCAATGTACAAATACCGCAGTGCATTTTACAGAAACGACCCAATCAACTACCTTGAATTTCTCGGCAATGTCTCATCCGGCATAACCACTCTCCATGCAGATACCCTCATGCCTTATGAGATCATTTCGCCTATTCTTAAAAATTCCCGGATGGCAGATTACGAGAAAAAGACATTGAACACCACCTGGCTCTCCCTCGAGAATTTCGGTACTGACGAGAATGCTCTTGCAGTCATTGACGGCTCCGCTTCCATGTATTACTGGGGCAAACCTGTTCCCGCAGCAGTTGCTCTTTCTCTCGGTATTTACTTTGCGGAAAGAAATACCGGCAGATTCAAAAACCATTTCATTACTTTCTCCGAAAATCCCCGCCTCGTGGAGATCAAGGGTTCCGATATTTATGAAAAAGTGAAATACTGCACTGACTACAACGAGGTAGCAAATACAAATATCCAGAAAGTCTTTGAATTGATCCTTGATACTGCAATAAAATATTCCGTTCCCAGAAAAGAAATGCCGTCCAGACTTTACATTATTTCCGATATGGAATTTGACTGCTGTGCAAAGAACTCTTCTCGCACCAATTTCGAATATGCAAAAAAGCTCTTCCGTAATGCGGGCTACAAACTTCCCGAGATCGTTTTCTGGAATGTCAACAGCTCCGGCAGACAGCAGCCCGTAACAAAAAACGAACAGGGCGTCGTTCTTGTGTCCGGCTGTACCCCCCGGCTTTTTTCCATGGTGGCAGGCGGTAAGACAGCTCCCTACGCCTTTATGCTTGAGGTCGTGGGCAGCAAGCGATACGAAAAAATCACCGCATAACGAAGCATGAGGAAATCCTTCATGCTTCAGAAAGGACGACAGTCATGACAGAAATCACCGGCAGATACAATACCGCCCGATGCTTTGCCGCCACGATCGAAGACGGTGCGCGCGAACAGATCCGCACCATCTGCGATACCGAGGCGTTTGCATCTTCGAAAATAAGAATCATGCCCGACGTTCATGCGGGCAAGGGCTGTACCATCGGTACGACCATGACGATCACCGATAAAATCGTTCCTTCCATGGTAGGCGTCGATATCGGCTGCGGTATGTATACCGTATATCTCGGCAAAATTGATATCGATTTCGAAAAAATGGACGAAGCAGCCCATGGCATCCCCAGCGGCAGAAACGTCTGGGAAGGCCGTCAGGAACGCTTTGATCTCACTCAGCTCCGCTGTTACCGGAATCTCAGAGATTCGAGAAGACTCGAACGATCCCTCGGCACCCTCGGCGGCGGCAATCATTTCATCGAGATCGACACGGACGACGAAGGCGGCAAATACCTTGTAATCCACTCGGGCAGCCGCAATCTCGGCACACAGGTCGCAGAATATTATCAGCAGATCGCTGTCGACCTCGGTTCAGGCAAGGAGAGGTATTTCATAGAGCGTGATGAACTCATCCGCACGTACAAGGAGCAGGGCAGACGATCCGAGATCCAGAATGCCCTCAAAGAGCTTGTAAAGAAGTACGAAGAGAAAGAACCCGCGCTTCCCCGTGATCTCTGTTACCTTTACGGTTCCTATATGGATGATTATCTCCATGACGTGGATATCTGTCAGAAATTCGCTGAAAGAAACCGCATGAAAATGGCGGAGATCATCCTCGATCACTGCGGCTGGACCGCAGCCGAAACCTTCCAGACAATCCACAACTACATCGATGTAAACGAAATGATCCTCCGCAAAGGCGCGGTATCCGCAAAAACGGATGAAAAACTTCTCATTCCCATCAATATGCGCGACGGTTCGCTCATCTGCCGAGGCAGAGGCAGCGAAGACTGGAATTTTTCCGCACCGCATGGTGCCGGCCGTCTGATGTCCCGTTCCGCCGCATTCGAACGTCTCACCATGGCGGAATACCAGAAGGAAATGGCAGGCATTTATTCCACCTGCGTTACTCCCGATACGCTCGATGAGTCGCCCATGGCGTATAAAAGCATGGATGAGATCGTCGAACATATCGGCCCGACCGCCGAAATCCTCTGCAGGATCCGCCCTCTCTATAACTTCAAGGCGGCGGAATAACAGAACCGCTTTGTTCTCTCCGGAAGATTCCGATCGCGGAAAAAGCGGGATTTTCCTTGCCAAATCCCCGACGGTATGGTAAAATGATTTCAATAGAATGCTTTTATCATACATAAAAAAGAGGGTATCATGTACAACATAGCAAATGGAAGTGTCCAGTACGATGTCATCGTCTGCGGATGCGGCAGTGCCGGATTCTGTGCCGCCATTGCCGCCGCACGGAACGGTGCGAAGACAGCCGTCATTGAAAAATACACCACCCCCGGCGGAATCCTGACGGTGCTCGGCAATAATTCCATCGACCAGTTCAACAACCCGTTCCGGGAAGAAAAAAAGATGGTGATCGCCGGGATCGGCTGGGAATATGTCCGGAACCTTTACAGAGACGGCTTCGCACGGATCCCCGATATGAACGCCGAATACCGGGATCATGCCCAGTACGGCGTGAAAGTGAATCCCGTTGCCGCCGCCAAGGTCATGGACGATATGCTGTGCGATGCGGGAGTGGATCTGTATTACGGTCAGCCGGTCGTCTCGGCCGAAACCGACGGCAGAACGCTCCGGAGTGTCCTGATCTCCACGAAAGACGGCCTCAAAAGTCTGACCGCTTCCGTCTTTATCGACTGTACAGGAGACGGGGATCTCGCGCATTATGCGGGTGCCGAGGTATACAGCGGAGACGGAAACGGCACCTTCCAGCCCGGCACTCTGCGGTTTTATCCGGCGGTATCCGCCGAACCTTCGGACAGGATCCTGAATTACGGGGACAACCGCAACCATGTAAAAATGAATTCCACGGACAGCGATGCCATCACCAGAGCGGAGATCGCCTCCCGGCAGATGCTGTACCGCGATATGCTGAACGGCAGACAGATCATGGGTTCGGCACCGGCGGTTGCTCCCAGAGAGGGACGCCGCATCAAAGGGATCTCCGAGATGACGGCGGAAGATTATCTTTCCGGAAAGCAGTACGAAGATTCGGTCTGCTATACCTTCTGGTTCATCGATGTCCACCGCGACAACGAACCCGCGGAAATCCGCTATATCCGGCACTCTGATACTCCGTCGATACGTCTTTCCGCAATGATCGCAGAGGAATTCGATAACCTTCTGATGGCGGGACGCTGCATCAGCACCGACAGAAAAACAAATTCGGCGATCCGGGTAAAGGCAAGCTGCATGGCTATGGGCGAAGCGATCGGAACCGCGGCGGCAATTGCCGTACAGCAGAACATCCGGACGGCGGATATCTCCGCTGCGGAACTGAAAAGCCGTCTGACTGCGCAGGGAGCGATCGTCCCCGGCATTTCCGACGGTAAGGATTTCGCTGAAATTTCGGACTGAGAAGAACATTCTGTGTTTTTTTGCGGAAACCTATTGTAATTTCAAAAATTCCGGTGTATAATACTCACCGAAATAAATACAGGGGAGCTTGTGGATGCAGGCTGAGAGGAAGTAATCAAACTTCGACCCTTTGAGTTCTGTCTCTGACGGATCTCGGACCTGATGCGGATAATGCCGCCGTAGGAAGTCATACACAAGGATTTTTTACAGGAGTCATCCGTTCAGGCTGTCTCCTGTTTTTGTTTTCACAATCGAATAGACGGGGAGCTTGTGCAGATATTTCTGCAGACGGGCTGAGAGGAAGGTATGACCTTCGACCCGGCGGTTTCATGATAATCATGAAGCCCGACCTGATTTGGATAATGCCAACGTAGGGATGCAGAGAACACGTGTATTTGAACGGAAGTTACCCAGATCGGGCAGCTTCCGTTTTTTGTCGGAAAGGAGGAAACAGATACGATCCCGAGAATTCGGGCGGATGGGAGGGGAGCGCCTCGCTGTCTGTAAACGATGCGATGGGAACCCGTGTTTCGGGGTGAGAGGAGAAAATAGATTCTCGACCGGACGAAGCTCTGACTTCGATATTTCATTATTTTTGTGTGAGGATTTCCAAATGAAAAATTCCAGAAGTATTCTCCGGCTTGTCACGCTCTCCATGCTGATCGCACTGGGCGTTGTGATCTCCCCGATCCTTCGGGTGGAAGGGATGTGTCCCATGGCGCATTTCATCAACATTGTCTGTTCCGTCTTTCTCGGTCCGTGGTATTCGCTCTTATGCGCCGCACTCATCGGCATCATCCGTATGACGACTATGGCGATCCCTCCGATCGCGCTGACCGGCGCCGTATTCGGCGCGTTTCTGTCAGGTGTATTTTACCGGCTGTCCAAAGGGAAGATTCTCTGCGCCGTTCTCGGTGAGATCATCGGCACAGGTCTGATCGGCGCGGTAGCATCCTATCCCGTCATGACCTTTCTCTGGGGGAAGGAAGGACTGTCATGGATGTTCTATGTCCCGTCGTTCATCTGCGGAACGCTTATCGGCGGCAGTATCGCCTATGTATTCCTCCGGAAATTCGCGGCAAACGGACTGCTGACACAGATCCAGGCAAAACTCGGCTCCCGTATCTTCCACGACCGGAG
This sequence comes from Clostridia bacterium, assembly GCA_017547755.1. Taxonomy (GTDB): domain Bacteria; phylum Bacillota; class Clostridia; order Oscillospirales; family CAG-272; genus UMGS1696. Next base: position 11,015 of record JAFYOX010000063.1, read on the forward strand.
CAGTATCCTTTCCGATTCCGTGTCGATCGCAGCTCTGGGAGCGATCCTGTTCGTGGTGATCAGAATCGCGGCAGGGCTGTTCCGTCCGGACGCTCCCGTATGGGACATTCTGGCGTATGCCGCACCGGTGCTTTCCGTAACTGCCGGCGTGATATTCTATATTGTAAAGAGGGTAAAGCATGGAAAAAATTCATGAGATCCGTGCGGCTGTCCATAGCAGCCGACCGCTGATCCACTGCATCACGAACCCGATCTCGATCGCGCAATGCGCCAATGCCGTCCTCGCCGTCGGTGCACGGCCGATCATGGCGGAACATCCGCTGGAAGTCCGCGAGATCACCGCATCGGCACAGGCAATCGTGCTCAATCTCGGGAACATCACCGATGTGCGGATGGAATCCATGCGCATATCTCTGACGACGGCATTGGAGAACAAGATCCCGACGGCAGTCGATGCCGTGGGGACCGCCTGTTCTTCCTTGCGGTGTGATTTTCTGACCGATCTGCTGAAAACGGGTTCACCGGCGATCATCAAGGGAAACTACTCGGAGATCGCGGCACTTTATCAGACAGACTACCGTTCCTCCGGTGTGGATGCCGACGGTTCGCTTGATACAAAAACCGTCAGCCGGATCGCCGGTGCGCTTGCGGAAAAGTACCGCTGTACGATCCTCGCAAGCGGAAAAACGGATATCGTTACCGACGGAAAACGGCTTGTGCATCTTCATAACGGTACGGCACAGTTGTCATCGGTCACCGGCACGGGATGTATGCTCGGTGCGCTGTGCGGAACGTATCTGTCGGAAACGGACGGATTGGATGCGGCGGTCTGTGCCTGCACGGTGCTCGGGATCTGCGGTCAGCTCGCGCAGACGGACAGAGGAAACGGCAGTTTTATGGTAAATCTGCTGGATGCGCTGTCAACACTGACGTCAGAACAAACAGAAACTATGATCCGAATGGAGGAAAGAAATTTTGAAGAAATTTGATACAAGCCTGTATTTTATCACAGACAGTACCGGATTCGGGGAAGAAGAATTCCTCAGACGTGTGGAAGCGGCACTTTCCGGCGGCGTGACCATGCTTCAGCTCCGTGAAAAGAACCGTTCAACGAAAGAATATATAGAACTCGCCGGAAAAGTCCACAAACTGACCTCGGCATTCGACGTACCGCTGATCATCGACGACCGGGTTGACGTCGCGCTTGCCGCAGAGGCGGAAGGCGTTCATGTGGGTGCCGACGATATGCCGGTTTCCATGGCAAGAAAACTGCTTGGAAACGAAAAAATCGTCGGTGCAACGGCGAAAACCGTTCCGTGGGCGTTGGATGTATACCATCAAGGCGCCGACTATCTCGGCGTGGGTGCGATCTATCCCACAACGACCAAGGTAAAAACAATGCTTACGTCCACCGATACGCTCCGCGATATCTGCAATGCGGTACCGATCCCGGTCAATGCCATCGGCGGACTGAACAGGGAAAACATCGGCATTCTCGCGGGCATTCCGATCGCCGGGATCTGCGCGGTTTCCGCTATTATGAAAGCCGAAGATCCGAAAACGGCGGCGGAAGAACTGAAAGCAAGGGCGTCAGAGCTCGGATTGATCTGAATCTTCATACAAGCGGCAGACCGGGGGCACCACCTTCTGCCGCGATACAAAACGATGCTGAAAATGAAAGGAGCATACTCATGAAAATGAAAACAGCATTGACCATTGCAGGAAGCGACTGCAGCGGAGGCGCCGGCATTCAGGCGGATATCAAAACCATGACGATGAACGGCGTATATGCGATGAGTGCGGTCACGGCGCTGACCGCGCAGAACACCACCGGCGTCAGAGCCATTCAGGAGTCCACGCCGGATTTTCTGAAACAGCAGATCGACGCGGTATTCGAAGATATCTTTCCCGATGCGGTCAAAATCGGGATGGTTTCTTCCGGCGAACTGATCCACGTGACCGCTGACCGGCTGAAGTTTTACGAAGCCGGAAACATCATCGTTGATCCCGTCATGGCTGCTACTTCCGGTTCCTCTCTGATGAAGCAGAACGCCGTACAGACGCTCGTCGGAGAACTGCTGCCTGTTTCAACGCTCGTGACCCCGAACATTCCCGAAGCACAGGTACTGTCCGGCAGGACGATCGAAACCAAAGAGGACATGATCACAGCGGCAAAAGAAATCGGTAATACATACCACTGCGCCGTTCTTCTCAAAGGCGGGCACAGCATCAACGATGCCAATGATCTGCTATACACGGACGGACAGCTCACATGGTTCGAAGGGAAGCGGATCGACAATCCCAACACACACGGCACCGGATGCACGCTGTCCTCTGCCATTGCCGCGAACCTCGCCAAGGGCTTCCCGCTTGCCGAATCGGTGCAGAGGGCCAAGAACTTCATCTCCGGCGCGCTGGCGGCAATGCTGGATCTCGGAAAGGGTTCCGGTCCGATGAATCACGCGTTTGATCTGCGCGGAGAATATGCAGAGGAGGCATCGAAATGAACACCACCGAAAAACTGCTTGCAGCCGCCGCGGAAATCTGGAAATGTTATCACGGACATCCCTTTGTCCAAGGAATCAAAAACGGTACTCTGGACAAAGAGAAATTCCGTTTTTACATCATCCAGGACTATCTTTATCTTGAGGACTATGCAAAAACCTTCGCGGTCGGCGTGGCAAAAGCGAAAAGCCTGCGTACGGCAAATCTCTTCGCAAAGTATATCCCGGTGATGAACGGCGAACTGGATGTTCACAGCGGCTATCTCGCACGGCTTGGCGTGACACAGGAAGAAATCGATTCCACCCCCCGTTCCATCGGGAATCTGTCCTATACCTCTTATATGCTCCGTGTGGCATATGAGGAAGGCGAAGCGGAGATCCTTGCCGCGATCCTCGTCTGCGCGTACAGTTACGAGGTGATCGCAAAGAACATCGTGAAGGATCGTCCGGATTCCGTCAGAGATGAATTCTACGGAGACTGGATCAAAGGCTATACCAACGACGATTATTCCAGAGAAAATGTCATCCTCATGGAGGAACTGAACCGTCTGACGGAAAACTATACCGAAAAACAGCTTCAGCATCTTGCTGGTATTTTCACCGCCTGCTCCCGATATGAACTGATGTTCTGGGATATGGCGTGGAATACCCGGCTGTGATGCGGTAATGCGGTGATCCCCCGGGATCCGGTGAATACTGCGGCAGAACCGCAGTGCTGACAGAAAATACGGCGCGCTCTGCTGAACCGTTTTCCGCGGGAACTGAAGCCGGACGCCGGAGAGATCTTCCTTCTGCGCTACTGGTATTTCTGTTCCATTGAGAAAATCACACACCGTACCGGAAAAAACAATACCGCCGTAAGGGTCTCGCTGTTCCGTACCCGCGAGAAGCTTCGGAAATATCTCGAAAAGGAGGGAATCACACCATGAAACTGCACGAACAAATTCTGCACACTCTGGACGAGATCGACGATGCTCTGATCCGCATTTACGAATGTTTTTGTGTCCGCCTGACCTTCCGCAGAATTTTCCCCGGAAGAGAGGGGAAGAACCGGGATTGATCACAGAATCCCGGTTTTTCTTATGTATGTCTAAGGTTCGGCGTGTATACTTATTATAAATCTCTGTATTTTCACACAGCGTTTGCACAATCATCACATTGCCGTGTTATGATATACTATCCTCTTTTCCGGGAGACTGCCATGAAACTGCTGTATGCCGAAGACGAACCGGCTCTGTCCGAAGCCGTCGTGGATTATCTTACCTATCACAAATACATCGTCGACGCCGTGTATGACGGTGCCGATGCCTACGATTACGCCATGTCCGGCGAATACGACGGCATCATTCTCGATATCATGATGCCGAAGCGCGACGGACTGGACGTGCTTGCCGAACTGCGCCGGAACGGGTGCCGGACGCCCGTTCTCCTGCTGACCGCAAAAACACAGGTCGAAGACCGCATCCGCGGTCTCGATACCGGCGCGGACGATTATCTCTCCAAACCCTTTGACATGGGCGAACTGATCGCCAGAATCCGCGCCATGCTCCGCCGGAGAGAAGAATTCCACCCCGATCTGATCCGCTTCGGCGATCTGACGCTGAATATGCAGTCCGGGGAGATCACCGTTGGTGAAATCTCGTTCCAGCTCCCGAAGCAGGAATACCGCCTGATGGAACAGCTCATCCTGAACCACACGATGTACCTCTCCACGGAAGATCTGCTTGTCAAGGCATGGGGATTCAATACCGAAACGGATCTGGGCAGCGTCTGGCTGTACATTTCCTACCTGCGGAAACGGCTGTCCGCCATGAATTCCAAGGTCGAGATCGTGTCCAAGCGGAATATCGGCTATAAACTGGAGTTTCAGCCATGACAAAAACTCTGAAACGCCGCTTCATCTTTTTTACCATGACTGCCGTGACCTGTCTGCTCGTGTTCATCGTCCTTGCGATCAACACGCTGAACTGGATGATGCTGGAAAGCCAGTCCGACATGGTACTGCAGACCCTTGTGGATGCGGACGGCTCTTTTCTGAAGATGGATTTTGACCGTCCGCCGCCCTTTTTCCGTCCGCTCGACATGGACCGGATGCGCTCATCCCGCTTCTTTATCGTCGAAAGCGATGCCGCCGGCGAGGTGAGCAGCGTCAATATCGATCAGATCTCCTCGATCGACAGCGAGACTGCGCGATCCTATGCCGAAAAAGCCCTGCGTTCCGGAGACGATTCCGGCAGGATCGACGGCTATAAATTTGCCGTGAAGGAAACACGTTCGGGAAAACTCCTGTTTTTCATGGACGTTTCCGGACAGAACGAAAGCTTCCGTATGGTGCTGTTCGCTTCCACAGCGATCGCAGTGCTGTGCTGGGTCATTCTCCTGACCATCGTCATCCTTCTCTCGGGCAGGGTCATCCGTCCCGTCATCGCAGGGATGGAAAAGCAGAAGCAGTTCATCACCAATGCCGGCCACGAGATGAAAACGCCTCTTGCGATCATCCAGTCGAACAACGACACCATGGCGCTGATCCATGGTGAGAACAAGTACAATGTGCACATCCGCAATCAGACGAAACGGCTGAACGGACTGATGTCGAACCTGCTGACCCTCGCCAAACTGGACGAAGAAATCCCTCTCCCGACGGAAACGGTCGATATCAGCGAGACCGCCTGCGAACTTCTCCCCATATATGAGGAAGAAGCACAGTCACGGGAACTCCGTTTCCGCGCGCAGATCGAACCGGGCATTGTCATGCAGACCAACCGCGACAGTTTCCGGCAGATGCTGACGATCCTGTTGGACAACGCGGTCAAATATACCCCCAACGGCGGAGAGATCCGTCTGACTCTTGCCGGAGAAGGACGGCATCTCCGAATCATCGAAGAAAACACCTGCGATCCGACGCTGGAACCCGATCCGGAACGGCTGTTCGAACGATTTTACCGCGGAGATGCGGCACGTACGCAGAGTAAGGACTCTTCCGGCTACGGGATCGGTCTGTCCGCGGCACGCGCGATCTGCGAAAACTTCGGCGGCAAACTGACCGCGGAGTATCCGGACGGCAGGACCATCCGCTTTACCGCCCGTTTCTGAAATTCAAAAAACTTTCACAAACCTTCCCGTATGTCTTCACATACCGGAAGGTTTTCTAATGTTATTCACAGGTTCATTGGCTATAATACAGCCATAGAAAAGGAGGAATGCTGTTTTGCAGTTCAGACATGAAGTAAAACATGAGATCAGCAATCACGATATGCTGATCCTGCGGCAGAGGCTCCGGGCCGTGATGAAACCGGACGCCCATGCCGTCAACGGACGATACGAAATACGAAGTCTGTATTTTGACAGCCTTGACGATAAAGCGCTCCGTGAAAAACTGGACGGCGTCAACGTCCGCGAAAAATACCGGATCCGTCTCTACAACAACGATCCGTCCGTCATCCATCTGGAACGGAAGTTCAAACAGGGAAGTCTCGGCTATAAAACTTCCGCATCTCTCACGCCGGAACAGGCGCAGGCGATCGCGGACGGCAATATCGAATGGATGTCCCGCAGTACCGACGAAGTGATTCTCGGCTTCTATACCCGCATCCGGAACGAAGGTCTTGCCGCTAAAGTCATTGTTGACTATACCCGTGAGCCGTTCATCTATGTCCCCGGCAACGTCCGCGTGACGCTCGACTACAACATCCGCACGGGCATGAGCTGTAAGGATTTTCTGAATCCCGCCTGTGTGACCGTTCCGGTCAAGGATTCCCCGTGCATTCTTGAAGTGAAGTGGGACAATTTCCTTCCCGATGTCATCCGGGATGCGGTACAGCTCGACGGCAGAAAAAGCGCGGCTTACTCCAAATACGCCGCCAGCCGTATGTACGATTAAATCGATTCTATAATTTTTTATAAAACCAAAGGAGTAACCCTACCCATGAATTTTTCCGATATTTTCAAGTCAAGTTTCCTTGAAAACGTGGCTTCCATCAGCGTACTCGATATGTTTCTGACCCTTGCGCTGTCCTTCGGCATCGGTCTTTTTATCTTCCTTGTCTATAAGAAGACCTACCAGGGCGTCATGTATTCCGCAAGCTTCGGCACCACGCTGATCGCGCTCACCATGATCACCGCATCCGTCATTCTCGCCGTGACCTCCAACGTCGTTCTCTCGCTCGGTATGGTCGGCGCACTCTCCCTTGTCCGTTTCCGTACCGCTATCAAGGAACCCCTTGACATCGCGTTCCTGTTCTGGTCGGTCGGCGCCGGCATTATCCTTGCGGCAGGCATGATCCCGCTTGCAGTCTTCAGCAGCGTTGTCATCGGTCTGATCCTTCTCATTTTCGTCAACAGAAAGTCCCACACGCATCCCTACATGGTCGTGCTGAACTGCGTGAACCATGACGTGGAAGTCAAGGCAAGAGAATTCCTCATAAAGAGCGTGACCCGCTGCACCGTCAAGAGCAAGTCCGCGGTCAAGGGTGCCATTGAAATGAACATCGAAGTCCGTCTGAAGGATGACGATACCGACTTTATTAACATCCTCTCCGAAATTCCCGGCGTCAACAGCGCAGTCATCGTCTCCTACAACGGCGACTACATGGGGTGATTGAATGTCCGGAAGCAAACATTTTGACAAGATCGCATGGATCGTCACGGCTCTGATGCTCGCTGTCACCATTCTGTTCATGAACGGTGCGGCGCTCGGGCTTGAAGTCATGGCGCATACCATGGGATACGAAAACCGTCTGTTCGACAATACAAGGGTGCATACCATTGACATTGTCATGAACGACTGGGACGAATTCATCGATAACGCGACCAGCGAAGAATATTATACCGCCGCGATGGTGATCGACGGCGAAGCGTACAAAAACGTCGCGATCCGCGGCAAGGGAAACACCTCGCTTTCCACGGTCTCTTCCATGAACAGCGAACGCTACAGCTTCAAGATAGAGTTTGACCACTACGACAACTCCATCACCTATCACGGTCTGGATAAGCTGAGCCTGAACAACCTGATCCAGGACACCACCATGATGAAGGACTACCTTACCTACACCATGATGAACGAATTCGGTGCGGCGGCTCCGCTGTGCAGCTTCGTTTACATCACCGTCAACGGCGAAGACTGGGGTCTGTACCTCGCCGTGGAAGGCGTGGAAGACAGCTTCCTCGAACGCAATTACGGCTCGGATTACGGCGAACTGTACAAGCCCGACAGCATGAGTTTCGGCGGCGGCCGCGGCAACGGCAAGGATTTTGACATGGGCGACTTCATGAACCGTGAGGAATCCTCTGGATCGTCCAATGGTTCCGATCGTTCCCGTGAATCCGGTTCCGGTATGCCGCAGATGCCCGATATGGGCGGCTTTGATCCGTCCGCAATGTTCGGCGGAGACTTTGATTTCTCTTCCATGTTTGGCGGTGAAATGCCGGAAGGTGCGGATATGTCCTCCGTTCCTGAAGATTTTGATCCGTCCGCAATGTTCGGCGGCGGAGAGGGCGAAAAGGGCGGATTCAGTTTCGGCGGTATGGGCGGCTTCGGCATGGGATCCTCCGACGTCAAGCTCCAGTATGTCGATGACAACCTTTCGAGCTACTCCAACATCTGGAACAACGCAAAGACCGATATTACCGTCAACGACCAGAACCGTCTGATCGAATCCCTGAAAAAGCTGTCAAACGGCGAAGAGATCGATTCGGTCGTTGACATCGAAGCAGTCATCCGTTATTTTGTCGTGCATAACTACGTCTGCAACGGCGACAGCTACACCGGCTCCATGATCCACAACTACTATCTGTACGAAGAAAACGGACAGCTGGCAATGCTTCCGTGGGACTACAATCTGGCGTTCGGCACCTTCCAGGGCGGCAACGGTCAGAGCACGGTCAATACCCCGATCGATGCGCCGGTATCCGGCGGTTCCGGCGAAGACCGTCCCATGTGGAGCTGGATCCTCTCAGACGAAAGCTACACTTCGCTGTATCATCAGTATTACGCGGAATTCCTGAATACCGTGGATATCCAGGGAATCATCGACAACGCATATAATCTCATCAAATCCTATGTAGAAAAAGACCCGACGGCGTTCTTCACTTACGAAGAATTTGAAACCGGCGTGGAAACCATGCGTCAGTTCTGCGCGCTCCGTTCGGAAAGCATTTCCATGCAGCTCGCAAACGGCGAAACTACGAACAACATGAGCTACGTGGATGCCTCCGGTCTGACGTTGTCTGACATGGGTTCCATGAGCGGTATGGGCGGCGGATTCGGCGGCGGTATGCCGGGACGCGGTTCCCGTGACGATTCCGGAGAAAAATCCTCCCGTGAACCGTCGGAACCTTCTTCCGGATCAGATGTATCGCTCCGGCCTCTGTCTTCCGCAATGCCTTCGGGCGGCGGTATGGGAGGTATGCCGGAAGGGTTTGATCCATCCCAGATGATGGGCGGCGGTCAGATGCCGGATATGGGGGAAATGCCGGAAGGCTTCGACCCGTCTTCCATGTTCGGCGGCGGTGAAATGCCCGACATGGGAAGTATGCCGGAAGGCTTCGATCCGTCCCAGATGATGGGCGGATTCAGCGGCAGTTTCCCCGGTCAGTCGTCCGGTGAAAACAGTACGGATGCCGGAGATTCCGGGAACACGGATTCCTCTCAAAACAGCAGCCGTCCTTCCCGTGACAATATGCAGATGCCGGACGGCAACTGGAATTTCAGCATGAACGGCGGCACGGGCAGTGCGGTTTCGGACGGCGCGGCATGGATATGGATCCTCATGTCCGTACTGGTTCTCGGCGCAGGTCTGATCATCGCGAAGCTTTACAGATAAACACCCAAATCACCGGCTTTATGACAAGTCGGTGCTTTGTTTTTCAAATTCCTGAAAAATTTGTCCGTTTTTTTGCAGAATGATAGAAAATTTCACAAATTTCCTGTATCCTATTCAAAGATACATTATGAGATTTCCGCAGGGAAGCATCCCGCGGAAATGTGACCGTAGGGGGAAAGATTATGTGGAGTTTTGTTTCTACCTGGCCCTTTTCCAGACAGACCGCAGAAATCGGCGCGGAAGTGCTGAAAAACGGCGGCAAGGCGATGGACGCTGTCATTGAAGGGATCCATCGCGTGGAAAGCGATCCGAACGTGGACTGCGTGGGCAAAGGTGGTTTTCTGAATGAAAAAGGGGAACTGGCACTCGATGCCGCCGTCATGGACGGAGATACCCTGAAGACCGGAGCGGTCTGCGCGGTGCGCGGATTTGAAAATCCGGTGGATATCGCCAGAGCGCTGATGGACAATACCCGTCACAGCATTCTGGTAGGTACCGGCGCCGAAGAATTTGCCCGGAAAATGGGCATTCCCGAATCGGCAATGGAAGATCTGATCACGGAAACGGCGCGCGAAAACTGGCGTCAGGCAGCCGGGATCGGTCATGATACCATCGGCGCGATCGCGCTCGATGAAAACGGCAGCATGGCTGTTGCCACTTCGACCAGCGGCGCCAATATGAAGCTCTGCGGCCGTGTCGGGGATTCCCCCATCATCGGCAGCGGTTTCTACGTCGAATCCGGCGTGGGCGGCGCGTGTGCCACCGGATGGGGCGAAGATATCATGCGTACCTGCTGCAGCTACCGCTGTGTCAGCCTGATGGCGGACGGAATGTCTCCCGCAGAAGCCGTGGCAAAGGTCGTACGTACCGCGCATGAAACCATTGTCCGTCACGGCGGCAGGCCGGACTGCATCGCGCTGGTCTGCATGAATGCCAAGGGAGAATGCGCCGCGGCGTGCAACCACCGTGAATTTTCATACGTTTACGTATGGGAAGGCATGAATGCCCCCCTGGTTATCGAAAAAGAACCGGTGATTGACAAGGATGCCGGTGACAAATTTATAGATGGAGTAGTTGGATATGAAAGGTAATTTCCGCGTTCACGAACCCAAGATCCCCTGCAATCCGCCGGTATGCCGCAGTTACCGTGCGGTCGGCAAGCCCGGTACGCTTGACGGCGACCTGAGCAAACCCTTCTGGAGCACCGGCGAATGGATGGATGATTTCCATGACATCGAAGGAGACTCCTTCCCGAAACCCTGGAAGTACACCCGCGTTAAGGTACTGTGGGATGAAGAAGCGATCTATATCGGCGCCGAACTGAAGGATGACACCATCTGGGCGACCGTTATGAACCGTGACGAAGTCATTTTCCAGGACAACGACTTCGAAATCTTCCTTGCACCGCAGGACACTTCCCACCGTTACTACGAACTGGAAATGAACGCCGCCAACACGATGTGGGACCTTCTCATGGAACGTCCGCAGCGTGACTGCGTCCGCCGCATCATCGGCTGGGACGTACACGGCCTCGAAAGCGCGGTCAAGATCGACGGCGAACTGAACAATCCGAACGCCGACAACAAGGCTTGGACGGTGGAAGTCAAGATTCCGTGGTTCTCCCTGCGTGAATGCGGCAAGGATCAGTGCTATCCCGAACAGTTCGCTCCCGCAGTCGGCGAAATCTGGAGAATGACCTTCTCCCGCGTCGAATGGGAAGTGGACATCGTGGACGGAAAGTATGTCAAGCGTCTCGATCCCGCAACGGGCAAGTCTCTGCCGGAACACAACTGGCTGTGGGCGCCGACCGGCATTTACGACGCACACGTTCCGGAAATGTGGGGCTACCTCATCTTCACGGAAGCCGGCGAAGACTATCCTCTCCCGGAAGCAGACGAAGCGAAGTTTGTGCTCCGCCGCCTGTACTACCGTGAACACGCATACTGCTGCGAACATGAAGAATTCTGCGCAGATGCCGCCGCACTTCTCGGTGAAGAAGCGGAAAAATGGGGCGTAAAGGCCTACGTAACTCCCAGCATGTTTGAAGGTATCCTGACCTTTAAAGGCAAGGAATACCACATCAATCAGGACGGTTATCTCTGGGAAGGCGAACCGTACGCCAAGGACTAAATAAAATCAAAGGAGCTGCCGCAAATCAGGGAATTGCAACCAATTCATCACAATTGGAAACTTTATCCTGATTTACGACAGCCCCTTTTTGACGACATGACAAAAATTCAGAGTTCAGAATACCGGATGCAGGCGGCAAGTACATCGCGGTCCGCGCATCCGACCGTCATCGCGGAAAACATTGCGGCACCGAACGCGGCTTCTTCCTTATGCAGAGGCATCCGCACGTTCATGCGGAAAACTTCTTTCAGCATCCGGCGGAATGCAGGATTCTTCCGTACCGCATTTCCGGAAATCACAAGAGCCTCCACATGGTCATGCGGCATTTTGAGGAACATTTCGTAAAGTTCCGACGCCATTCCCCAGAGGGTTCCGGCAATGAACGCTTCGGGAGTCAGAAGATCTTCGGAAATACCGTCCACACGTCCGCAGAGGGAAGGATCGTTTCTTGTTCCGCAGAACGTGGTATGAACGTGCAGATAACGTCCGCTTTCGAGTCCCTTCATTGCTAGGGCGTTCATCACTTCATACTGTTCCGCCGGACTTTCCGTTCCGCAGGCAGTGATATACTGCCGGAAGAACCGTTCGACAAGGGCATAGGCACGTCCGCCGCAGAGAGCGGAACCGCTTGTCAGCCAGCTGTTTTCAAGGAACGGCCGGATTTCCATCGCCCCGTCCGGCTGAAATCCGGTGGTATCGCGGTTCATGACCGAAATCTGGCTGCCCGTTCCGTAATTTGCAAGAGCCTCACGGTCAGGATTTTGGACCGAACCGAGAAAACTCGCCTGATTGTCGCCGATCGCCGCAGTGACGGGGATCCCGTTCCATGTCCCGGCAGTAACATTTTCCGCAGTCACTTCCGGCAGAACAGCAGGATCGATCCCCGCACCAAGCACGGCTTCCGTCACAAACGCATTGGCCTGCGTATCATAAAGTCCGAGGCTCGCAGCATTGGAACTGTGCGTCAGCGGACAGGTGCGTCCGGTGAGCTTCATGACAATATAATCCATGACGGTGCACAGTTTCACCGCGTTTTCCGGAACATTTCCGTTCAGCAGATTGGCGAAATGGGTAGCAAGTCCATAACCGGGAGCAAGCCGGTAACCGGTACGTTCTTCAAGGATCTGACAGGGAGAAGGCGAACCGATGCCCGCACGTCCGTCCTGCCATGTATACAGCGGAGAGACCGCGTTTCCGTCAGCGTCCATATAAAGAATTCCGTGCATCTGCCCGGTAATTCCGATGGCTTTCACGCCGGGATACCGATCGTACATGGATTCCAGCAGTTCCTGTACACGATTGAAAATCCGTTCCGGATCCTGTGTTTTTTCCCAGACAAACGCGGACGGAATATCCGAACCGTTGTCAACGGTATATGCTCCGACAGTTTCTCCTTTTGCGACATCCAAAACCACCGCGCTGATGGTTGTAGTGCCGATATCAATGCCGATACAGGGAAGTACGGGAGCATCCCCGACGTTATATTTCAGTTGTTCCATATTTCCGATTTCCATTCTTCAGGTCAATTGATATAAAATTATCTGTGATATACTATACCAACCGCGCCGCAGGCTGTCAAGCGGCTGACAGAAGATTAATGTAACAAAACAATGAACAAACCCTGTCCGCACACCGGAAACAGGCGAAACCCTTGACAAAAGCCAACAAATACGATATCATATATCCGGTACATCATAGCAGGTTACATAAAACAACGGAACAATTGAATCATCAAAGGGAACCACAAGAATACGGAAGGAGAACACCAGACACTATGTATAAAGGTCATGTATATCACAAAGAAACGAACACACCGCTCGCCGGTCTCTGCGTGACCGACGGACGCAATATCGTCCGCACGGATGAAAACGGCGGATTTGAACTCCCCGGCTGGGAAAGAGCCCATGTAATCAGCGTCGGTGCCCTGACAAAGGCACATACCGACTGGTATTTTATGATCGACGGACATACAGGAGACTTTGATTTCCATATTACTCCTGCCGAAACAGAAGCGGGACACTGCTTCCTGCATATCAGCGATACCGAGATCACCGATGGCTGCGGTCCGTGGCTTCAGTTTGTAAAGCGCTGTGTCCGGGAAGAAAATCCCGGTTTCCTTCTCCAGAACGGCGACATCTGCCGGATCCGCGGTCTTGAAAACCACTGGCGCGAAATGAATTACGACACGATGGGATGTCCCGTCCGCTATACCCTCGGCAACCACGATTTTGTCAACGACCGCTACGGCGAATATTCCTATGAAACCAGATACGGCCCCGTATGGTATTCCTTTGATTACGGCAATATCCATTACGTCATCCTGCCGCGGAAATCCGGGGAAGCACCCAGCGGATACGAATACGCCGACAGCGATATCTGGCTGAAAAACGACCTGGAAATGAAAGAACCGGGCAAGAAAGTCATCTATTTCTGCCACGATGTCTTTGCACCGGACGAAGACGGCTTCGGCACAACGGTGCAGGGAGAGCCGCTGAATCTGAAGGATCACGACCTTCTTGCATGGTGTTTCGGACATTTCCACATCCACCTGTGCAACGATCTCGGCGGAGTCTTCAATATCTGCACCGCCAGACCGGATTCCGGCGGGATCGACTCCTCGCCTGCCGGCGTGCGCAGAACCGCCATTGACGACAGCGGAAATCTTTCTTCCACGCTCCTGTATTACGATATGAAAAAGGCGGAAGAAGGCGATCCCGGCGTATGGCGCACCCAACTGGACGGCAGAGTCCTGTACTGTGCTCCGGTATACGGGGAAGGCAAAATCTTCGCGGCTACGTTCCACGACGGCTGGCCGAAAACTGCCGCAGTCTACGCTCTGGATGCCGGAACCGGTGCCATCCTCTGGAAAACTCCCACGGTCAACGGCGTCAAAGGCGAAATCGTATATGAAAACGGACGTGTATACGCACAGGATAGCTTCGGCTGGGTCTACTGCCTCTCGGCGGAAACCGGGGAAATTCTCTGGAAAACGCTCGTCAACATGAACGGCTATCCGCATCATACCAATCAGAATGTCCTTCTGCACGAAGGGATTTTGTACACCGGCTGCAGCCGCAAGGTGATCGCGCTGAATGCCGAAGACGGCTCTGTCATCTGGGAAAGCGAACGCATCCGTCATATGGAAGGCTGTCCCAGCCGCTTTGTACGGTATAAGGATCTGTTGATCGTCAGCGCACAGTGGTACGGTATCTACGCGCTGGATCTGCGTACCGGCGAAAAACGCTGGGAAAACCGCGGCGTCCGGTACCGTTCCTCCACGACCGGCGTATGGGGCAATTTCCTCTACGCCGCAACAGGGAACAGCCTTGCCTGCATCGAAGGGGATACGGGAACCACTGTTTTCAGCCATCCGTTCACTCCGGTACACGACTTCAATACCTCCGGCATTCCTGTACGGAACGGCGATCATCTGTATCTCTGCACGACCGACCGCGGCGTGGTACGCTATGACGCCGTAAAACTCCAGCAGACTGCCGTATACCCCTGTCAGCCGTCCATTGTATCCGCCGCACCCTATGTGGAATCCGGCTCCTGCCAGGCACATGGTCTGCCGATCATCGAAGGAAATGCCCTGATCTACTCTGCGGCAGACGGATTCCTGCACATTTTTGATACCGAATCCACGAATGAACTCCATGCGTTCCAGACAGGTGCGCCCCTGTTTGCTTCTCCGCTCCGTCACGGCGATCTGCTGTACACCGCCGATTTCAGCGGACGCATTACCGCATATCGCTGGACCGGAAAGAAAGTCTGAGAATTTAAAACCAAGAAATCCCGCTGCACGGAAATTTCCGCACAGCGGGATTTTGATTTCCTGAATATTGACAAATCCGCAAATCCAAGATATAATATAAAGTTGAAAAGTTATATCATTCAAGGAGAAAACACAAATGGACATTATTCATTCCGAGTGGAAAGTCCGCATCAATAACTGGATCGCGGTACTGAAGCGGGAACTTTATATGCCGATCGGTGAAATCACCTGGGAAGCATTCCGAACCAAAGATTATCTTACCCCCAAACAGGCGGCGAAAGCGGATTTTGAACCGGTTTGTCCCGGCTACACCTGGGGTGAAGCATGGGAATACTGCTGGTTCCGCGCAAAGGTGACTCTTCCCGAAGGCGTGGACGGCAAGCGCATTGTGATGAATCTTGCTCCCGGCGGAGAATCCACCCTCTTCGTCAACGGCAAGGCATTCGGTACCTACCGCGCGGACTGGATCAGCGACGCTCACCACTACATGGTGGACAACTACCTTACCCGCGATGCAAAAGCGGGTGACAGCTTCGAGATCCTGATGGAGACCTACGCAGGACACTACGTCCCCGAAATCTCCGAAGGCGCTTATTTTGTCGGTCCGGTCCTTCCCGACGGCAAGCAGTATGTCGATCCCAATCCCGCAGGTCCGCGCAGAACGCTCGGCAAATGCACCTTCGGTATCTGGAACGAAGATGCATACCAGCTCTACATGGACGTTGACACGCTCAACAAGCTTCTGCAGGTAGTTGACGACACCTCTCTCCGCGCTGCGAAAATCTGCGACGCTCTCGAACAGTTCACCCTGATCGTCGATTTCGAACAGGACCGAGAAAAGAGAAACGAATCTTACCGTGCGGCACGCGAAGCGATCCGTCCCGCAATGGAAGCCGTCAACGGTACCTCTGCACCGGTATTCTATGCGATCGGCAACGCGCATCTTGACCTTGCATGGTGCTGGCCGCTCGCGGAAACCTACCGCAAAACCGCACGTACCTTTGCGGCACAGCTCCGTCTGCTCGAAGAATATCCCGATTACAAATTCCTTGTAAGCCAGCCTGCCTGCTACGAAATGGTCCGTGAACATTATCCCGAACTGTTTGAACGCATCAAGGCGGCGGCAAAAGACGGCAGATGGATCGCCGACGGTGCAATGTGGGTCGAACCCGACACCAATATGGCAGGCGGCGAAGCGCTCATCCGTCAGCTCGTATACGGCAAGCGCTATTACAAAGACGTATTCAATGTAGACAGTGAACTCCTCTGGCTCCCCGATACCTTCGGTTATACCGCGGCACTTCCGCAGATCCTCAACAAGTGCGGCGTAAAATACCTTGTGACCCAGAAGATCTTCTGGTCCTACAACAAGGGCGAACCCTTCCCGTACCACTACTTCAACTGGCAGGGCATGGACGGCTCCGAAATCGTTTCCTTCCTTCCCACCAAGTACGAATATCCGACCCATCCGATCGAGATCAACGAAGTCTGGAAGAACAGAAGCCAGGCACGTGACCTTGACGCGTTCCTCTTCCCGTTCGGCTACGGCGACGGCGGCGGCGGTCCTACCAGAGACCATATCGAATATGCGCGCCGCCAGAAGGACCTTGAAGGCGGCGTAAAGATCAGGATCGCCGATCCTGTGGAATTCTTCGAAGATATGCAGGAACAGAAGGGAACACCGAAGAATACTTACGTCGGTGAACTCTACTTCACTGCACACAGAGGTACCTACACCACGCAGGCATCTGTAAAGAAGGGCAACCGTAAGAGCGAATTCGCACTCCGCGAACTCGAAATGTGGGCAGTACCCGCGGCTCTGAACGGTGCGAAATACCCGGCGGAAAAGATCGAAGGACTCTGGAAGGACGTACTTCTCAACCAGTTCCACGATATTCTTCCCGGTTCCTCCATCGCAAGAGTTTACGTGGAAGCGGAAAAGCTCCACAATAAAGTGCTCTCTGAAGCGGGCGAACTTCTCGAAACGGCACAGAAGTCCCTTCTCGGCGGCAATGAAAACGCCGTAACGGTATTCAACTCCCTCGGTTTCGAAAGAAAGGCTCTCGTAACCCTTCCCGAAACCTTCGAAAACGGCGCAGTCACCGCAGACGGAACTTACATTCCGACAGCAAGAAGCGGCGGCGTACTCAAGGCAGTGGTTGCCCTCCCGTCCTGCGGTGCGGTTTCTCTCACTCCCGCAGCGGAAGCAAAGTGTGCGGAAACCGGCGCATCCGTTGCCGAAACGACCGACGGATTCGTAATGGAAAACGCACTCGTCAGAGCGGTCGTCAACCGCCGCGGCGAAGTTACCTCCTTCGTTCTCAAGGAAAGCGGCAGAGAATTTGCTGACGGTGCAATGAACTGCTTCCGTCTCTTCAAGGATATCCCGCGCCGCTGGGATAACTGGGACATCGACTCCAACTACGTATATCAGGAAATCGACGGTGCTTACGACATCTCTGTGGAACCCGCAGGTTGCGGCGTGGAAGCGGTCCTCAAGGTAAGCGGCAAGCTTCTCGACTCCACATATACCCAGTACATCCGCCTTGCCAAGGATTCCAGGAGAATCGAATTCGAAACCGAGGTTGACTGGAAGGAACTCCACAAACTCCTCAAGGTCGGCTTCCCGGTCGATGTATATGCGGAAAATGCGATCAACGAAATGCAGTTCGGTTATGTGGAACGTCCTACCCACCGTTCCAGACTCTACGACAAGGAACGCTTCGAAGTCTGCAACCACCGCTATACCGCGCTCAAGGATAACGCACACGGTGCAGCCGTACTGAACGACTGCAAATACGGTATTTCCGTAAACGGCAACAGCATGGAACTCACTCTTCTCCGTGCCGGCACCTGCCCCGATTACCGTACCGACAACCGCGTTCATAACTTCACCTACGCATTTACCGCTTGGGAAGGCGATTTTGCTTCTTCCGATGTCGTAAAGCAGGGCTACGAAGTAAACTCCGCTCCGGTTGTGGCAGCGGGCGGCGCACTGGACGCAAGTTATCTCAGCGTGGATCGTGACAACATCATGATCGATACTGTCAAGCTTGCGGAAGACGGCAGCGGCGATATCATCGTCCGTCTCTACGAATCCAAGAAAGCTGCCGTCAGCGCAAAGCTCCGTGCAGCCTTCACAAAGGATTTCACCGCTTATTCCTGCGATATGCTCGAAAATAAGGAAGAAGAACTCTGCACGGAAAACGGTGCGGTCGCTCTCTCCTTCAAGGCATTCGAAATCAAAACCGTACGTCTTTCCGCAAAGGCGTAAAACAGAAACAAAAGAGCAGATATGCCGCCCGTGAACCGGTGCATATCTGCTCTTTCTTACGTTCAGACTTTGTGAAAACCATGCCGCCGATCATCCGGATATTTTCCGGAATACCGCAGATTTTCCCGCTGTTTTCTGATATAATAGAATCACCTAAAAACAACCGGAGGAACCGAATGGAATCGAAAAATATCCTGAGCAGGGAACAACTTCACGAACTTATAAAAGACCGTCAGCCGAATATATGTCAGGTCACCGCGTACAGGGAGAACCGGAAAGTCTATTCCGACTGCTGGAACGGTTATAAACCGGACGACTGTACACATATCATGTCGGCAACCAAGAGCATCATGGCTCTGCTCATCGGCATCGCACTGGACAAAGGGCAGATCGGAAGTGTAGAGGATAAAGTTCTGGACTATTTCCCGGATTATCCCGTAAAACGGGGTGAAAAAACGATCCGTGAAGTGACGATCAGACATTTGCTGACGATGCGGGCACCGTACAAATGCAAGGGCGACCCGTGGACAAAGGTATGCTCCAGCGATCACTGGACGTATTCCTCATTGGATTTTCTCGGAGGACGAAAAGGACTGACCGATGATTTCCAGTATCAGACGGTATGCCTCCATATCCTGTCCGGGATTCTCGGACAGGCAACCGGCCAAAAAACAGTGGATTACGCCAACACCTGCCTGTTCGGACCACTGGGAATTCCCGAACACAGAAATTATCTGGCAGAAACGGCGGAAGAGCATAAACAGTTCACGCTCGGAAAACTGCCGAAGGAAAATATCTGGTTCTGTGATCCGTCGGGACTCGGCACACCGGGCTACGGACTCTGTATGTCCGCCGAGGATATGGCGAAAATCGGGCTGTTATGTCTGAACAAAGGAAGGTATAACGGCAGTCAGATCGTATCTTCGGAGTGGATCACGGAAATGACCCGTCCGCGGGCGGTCGAAAGTGAAAATTTCCGCGGCATGGAGTACGGTTATCTCTGGTGGATCATTGACAGGGAAAAGAACATCTATGCCGCAATCGGAAACAGCGGCAATGTTATTTATGTCAATCCGGAAAGACAGACCGTCATTTCCGTCGCATCCTATTTCAAGCCGACGGTGTTTGACCGGGTGGATTTCATCAGAGAATATATCGAACCCTTCGTCAGCGAATAATTTCCCGTTATTCTCCGCGATATTCCAGACTGCGGATGTAGGTTCCGTCGAAATCTTCGGCTTCTGCGGCAGTCTGTAAGTGGAGATAGGACAGACCGTCCGGTGCGGCACTGCGCATGGAAACCGCAAAGAGCGAACGTTCGCCGTCAAATACCTGTGCCGTACCGCATTCCGTATCAAAACGGATCACGATGTCACGCCATTCTCCGGCTGGGAGGATCCGCTGATCCAGCGTAAAGTCGAAAGCAGACCAGAGACCGGCGTCCGGATCTCCCGCATTCATCCAGTGGTCACAGAGACGTACCCGGATTCCGGAACCAGCTATATAAACACCCATGCGGATCTCTCCCAGATATCCTTTCGGGAAGTTCCAGACAGCCCCCTGCAGTTCACTGACCAGACGTTTGTCATGAACACGGCAGATCTGCAGAGCTTCTCTGAAATTGCCTTCCGGATCCGGCATCAGCAGGGCGCCGGCTGTCCGGTTCCATGCACAATGTCCGGGGATCCCCTGCCAAACATGACAGTCCGACACACTCTTTACAAACAGATGCGTGGTAATGTGATTCAGCCCGCGGGTAAAATCTTCCGCATGATGCTTTTCGTACAGCCAGTTCACGTCAAAAATCACCGTCCGACGGGAGAATTCATGCTGTCCGAAGGAAACAAGGATCTTTCCGTAGGGAAGTTCATACGCCTGGAACTGATGGACGCTGTTGTCACCGGAACCGCCGACACGGAAATCCGCCGCACCGCGTCGTTCGTTTAAGAACATTTCACGGAAACCGATCCAGTGTTCGCCGTCTTCCGTGATGGCGGCATGGTTGGCGTCACGATTGGTGAAAGCATCTTCGCCGAGACCGTTTTTGACACCGTTTCCGACCGGAGGCCATGTCTTCTCATGATTGGGTTCCGCCAGCGGACGGGTATTGTTCCAGAAGAGAATGACCCGTCCGTCACGGAGCCGGAGAAGAAACGGCGTGGTCAGCGTTCCGTGGAAGCGCGACGGTGTTCCGTCCGTCCAGGTTTCTCCGTTGTCGGAAGAATAATATACATAGAAATAATCCAGAGAAGTTCTTGCAAGGATCATCAGCCGTCCGTCCGGAAGCGGCACCAGATTCGGTTCTGCGCCGTTGTTCTGCCAGCGTACCCCCAGATGCGGCCATACGGGCGCGTGTTTCGGCGTGGAGGGAAGGGTGACTGTGATCCATGTTTCCCCGTTATCGTCCGAATAAAAGACCGTGGGACTGTAATTTCCGCCGCGGTTGATCGAACCGGTGGTGATGATCCGTTGTTCCTGTTCCAGAACGGTGGGCAGGAACATATCCCAGTAGACTTCTTCGGAAATTTTCACCATACGGGGATTTTCGTCACCGGGGCCGAGATCGGAAAGCATGGCATAGGTGCCTTTTTTTTCGCCTTCATGGATCCCAGCGAGACAGACATACCGTCCCGACCAGGGCACACGGACGGAAGCGCCCATCACGATCTTTCCGGGGAAGATCTTCCCGTAATTGATCAGAGGCGCCGTATCTTCCGGAAGATCGACGCGGCTCCAGTCAAGACCGCAGTTCCGGCTGGAAAGATACACGTATTTTCCGGGATCGGTCATACTCTTTTTGTCCGCGATCCCGTAACTGCGGATCTCCCCGTCGGGCAGAATGCAGAGTCCGCGGCGTGCGTCGTCCGGCTGAACACAGACGATCGTAGGCGCATAGATCGCCTGCAGTCGTTTTTTATCCCGTTCGGAAAGAGTGGATTCCAGCAGATCAATGGTATTCATATGTAACTCCTTTCATCAGAACAAATCATCAGTTTCACGCAAGCAGAAGCAGGACTGTATTCGGCTTCATGGTAATCGAAGTTTCCGCGGGACAGATCGAGCCCACAGAAGCACCGAGGTGATCCTGATCGAGCAGATACTGTTCCGCGATGCCGTCCAAACCGTGAATGCGGACGGTCTTTTCCAAAGCATTGTCCGCATCCGCGTAATAAGCGATCATCAGTCCGCGACGACCGCTGCCGTCACAGGCTGCCGCCGCATACAGATCTTCTCCGTCCGACGTACATTCCACCGCCTGCCCCAGTTTATACAGGGTACCGAACATGGTAAACGCATAATAACCCCATTTGGGACGGAGAGTATAGTAATCAAACAAACCGTTCCAGATCATCGGACGGGCATCGTAATACATCATCATATCGATGCTGCTGTGCTGTCCGGCGATCATGCATGCGGCGTCGAAAGCGGCACCCTTGATGCTGATGATAGTCTCCAGACTTTCCAGAAAACCATCCTTCCAGCCTTTCACATAGTTCCATTCGTTGAGAATGCTTTCTGTGTTTCCAAAGCCGTAACGGTCAAGCAGACCGCGTACTTCTGCCGCACGCCGGCGGATGATTTCCTGCGAGGTCGTATAGATATGCCACGAGAAAAAATCCAAAGGTGCTTTCAGCTGTGCAAGAAACGCTTCCGCCCATTTCATATCCCCGGCAAGTGCCGGGCCGCCGATTTTCAGATGGGGAAATGCCGCTTTCAGATGCGTGGCAGCAATGTGGTAAAACCGGAAGAATTCTTCCATGGTGCCGCCCCAGCAGCCGCCGTAACCGTCCGGCTCGTTCCAGATTTCCCAGTATTCCATGTCCAGATGCAGTCCGTCCGCCCATCCTTCCGTGTAGTGCCGGATAATATGTTCGCAGATGACCGCCCATTTCTGAAAATCCTTCGGCGGAAGGCTGCCGTATTTTTTGATGCTGTGTTCGATTTTCGTCCCCAGACGGTTGAAAACTCTGGTTCCGGCGTCGGAAATATCCCGGAAATATTTGTCTGTCATGACAAAATCATAGGAAGCGGGATCGGCCGGATCTTTCTCAAAATCCGGGAAAATATTGTGTACATCCACAATATGGTCGCCGCCGTATTCTTCGCCGTAAGCCGCATCGTGCGTTCTGGCATACGGAAAACCGGCGTCTGCATACGCCGCAAAGTTCTCTCTGCTGTCCGGACGATCCCGTACGGGACCGTTGTTGACCGCGTGCATGGGCTTGATCCTGCCCACAGGACGGTCGAAATTCACCCTAATATTCTGCATGAGATTCCTCCTTGCTATGGTTGTATTTCAATGATTATTTCATATTAATTCTCATCCTGTGCAGGCTCACAGGGTCAATATCCGCAGGATCGCATCCTTCACGGATACAGAGTGCCGCCGCAGTTCCTGCCGCTTCGCCGAGCTGAAGCATGGTGCGGGAAAGTCTCGTACTTGATGCCGCAAGATGGGTAAAGGATGATCCGCGGCAGGCGACCAGCAGATTGTCGATCTCCTTCGGAAGCAGGCATTCGTAGGGGATTCCGTATCCCGGGTATGTATCCCGACAGCGGCTGCCCCGTCCATGGGTATCCGCTGGATGATCCGCCAGTGCAATCGAGTGCTCCATCCCGAGAGACGGCGCATAACCGTGATAGATATCCTCCAGAGTCAGGACATACTGTCCCGTCAGCCGGTATGTTTCACGAAGCCCGATCAAGGGGAAGAGATGCGTGATTTCCCAGCCGCGCAGGTAGTTGTTCCGCGCAAGCCAGCGCACATAACTGTATGCTCTGGCTTCGCACAGATGCTTCAGTTCCGGCAGATCATATTTGAGGAACAAGTCGCCTTCTCCCGTCGGAAGCATATTGACATAAATCCCGCCGCGCGGATACACATTGAAACAGCTCACCGGTCCGCAGATCCTGTCCATGTAATTTTCCCATTCGGTCAGATCCACGTCATCGTATTCCGACGGAACGGAAGGCATTTCCGTTCCCGTTTCGGTGATCCGGAAGCACTGCGTAAGTCCGTTGAGACATTGTTCCGCTTTTTCAAGAGCGGCTTCTTCTCCATAAGCATCCCGGGATTCCTGCCCGATCGCATAGGAACAACCCGCCAGCCGGGAAGGAAGAATATCCGCAGTACAGTCGATCACGATCCGCGGAACAACGGTCACCGTCCCGTCCGGTGTGTTCAGCAGACAGGAGGAAATCCGCCGTCCGTCGGTTTCCAGCGAAACAAACCGCGTGTTATAGAACAGCGTACGTTTTTCCTCCGGCGCCGCTTCTTCCATCAGCTCCTGCAGTACCTCCGTCATGGCATCCGGTTCATAATGAAGTCTTCGCATATCGTCGGGATGAACGCCGAACCGCCGGAGCGTGGTTTCGTAGGAATCTCCGGAACGGTCAGAAACGGCATACCGGTTGGATGCGGATACATATTCCGTGGTTTTTCCGACAAAAGCATCCCCGCTTTTCAACAGACGCCGTGCGATCTCCCGGTGAATTCCTTCATAGGACACTCCCGGTTCCCAGTTGTTGACGCCGCCGAACGTGGAGGTTCCGCCCAGTCCCGGCATCTGTTCCACCCCGACCACCGATGCGCCTCCCCGCAGGGCACGATATACCGCCGCAGACCCTGCGGAACCCAGTCCCAGTACAAGAACATCCGTATGGATAATTTTCATCTTGATTTTCCTTTCCGTCCATCGGGAAAACGAATAATATAATTCCATTGTATCGGGATTCCCGTGAAAAGTCAAGGGCTCTCCGAAAAAAGGAACCGGATTACCGCAGAAAATCCGTTTTCTCTCCGATCCGTCAAACCCGCGGATCATTTTTGATTATTTTCATAACAGATAGAGACATTTCCGATGTTTTATGATACAATATCACCATACACAAAACGTCAGCGGAACATATTCCGAAAGGAGCATCATATGACAGAAAAAATACATCATCTGATCCCGACCTTCCACCACGATATCGCCTACCTGCGCCCGGAATCCTGGTATACGGAAACGGCGACCCGGATCCTCGACAAAGCGATCGGCATCCTGCAGGAAAACAGGGATTACACCTATACCGTCGAACAGGCATATTTTTTTGACGGCTACTGGAATACCCATCCGGAAAAGCACGAAATTCTGAAAACGCTGGTCGAACAGGGGCAGCTGCACTTTGCTCCGGGATTTTTCTCCGTCCCGGATATGTCCATGCTCTCCGGCGAAAGCCTGTTCCAGCAGGCATATTACGGAAAGAAAATTCTGGCGGAAACCGTCGGCTACGTACCGAAAACCGCCTTTATTGCCGACTGCTGGGGACACTGCGCCGCTCTTCCTCAGATTCTGACCCAGTGCGGCTATACGGGATATACCTTCAGCCGCTGTATGGAAAAATCTCTGGACATCGAAAATTTCCGCTGGAAGGGGATCGACGGCACGGAACTGAACACCCACTGGATGAGCACGGCTTATGCCGGGATCTCGTTTCCGGACGGGGAAAAAGTCAATGCGGAGGAGCTCCGCTGGGAAAAGGCGACCGCGGACGGAATCCGTTCCCTGACAGAGCGGAACGCCGTCTGCTGCGGGGAAGACAGCCAGATCATCCCGGTCGGCGGCGATATGTGCATGCCGTCTTCCGCGGCACCTTCCATCGTACGGGAACTGAACAATTCCGCAAACCTGACACCGATGCGTTTTTCTTCCTTCGAAGCAGCCTTTGACGACATTGATTTTAGCGAAAAACCGGTCTATGAGGGTGAATTCGTCTCCGCACTCAAGGGTTCCTTTGCCGCCAATATCCAGATCAAACTGGCAAACCGTAAACTGGAACACCTGCTCTATGCGCTGGAAGTCCTCTCGGTTCTCCGGGAGCGGGAAGCCGATTTCACGGCTCCGTGGAAAACCGTACTGAAAAATCAGTTCCATGATATCCTGTGCGGTACCATCTGCAACGAAAGTCTGGGACAGGTAATGGACGAATATGCCGAAGCAGAGGAAGCTCTGGAACAGATCCGTCAGCAGATTTCAGAAGGAGAAGGAAAAGCGTTCAACACCCTGAACTTTGCCGTGGACGGAATCCGCCACCGCGGAGACGAAACGGTCGCCTACCATGCCGAAGGATTTTCCGCAGCTGAGGAAAAAACGCTGACCGGAGAAGCTGTCTCTCTTCCTTGCACCTACGAAAACGACTTCTACCGTGCAGAGATCGATGCACGAGGATTCATCACGGCTTTGACCGGCAAAAAGAGCGGGGAAGTTCTGGTAAATCATCCCGCCGTTCCGTTCGGCAGTCTCCAGATGCAGGCGGACAACGGGGACAACTGGGTGGAATTCGAATATCCGTGGGAAGAAGACCATGTACATTACTCCGTAAATGTACCGGACCCGTACGACCGGAGAGCTCTGCCGACCCATCCGAAAGTTCAGCTGGCGGCAAACGGCGTCGGTACCGCAGAAGCGATCTCCTTCGGGGAAGACGGCCTGCAGATCATCCAGAAAGGGCGTCTCCGCTACTGGATCAGCGAGGTTCCTTTTACCACTACGGTAACTTTCGCAAAAAATACCGCGCGGATCGCATATCATACGGAATTCACCAACAATACAAAGCACATCCGTCTGCGTGCGGCGTTCCCGATTCTGTATTCGGAAATCATCCGTCATCAGATCCCGTACGGGATCGTACAGCGCGGCGAAGGCGTACAGCCTGTCCAGCGGTTTATGGATGCCGCCTCCGCAGACGGTTACGGCGTGGCACTCCTCAACCGCGGCCTGCCGCAGAACAACTGCGAAGACGGCATCATGATGGTAACACTCTTCCGTTCCGCAGCAATGGAATATAAATGCGCCAGCGATCTGTCCTTCAACGCCGGAAAATCCTATACGGTGGAATATGCAGTAGTGCCCCACGGTGCCGACAGCGATGATCTGCTCTGGGAAAATGCTCTGCAGTTCAACACTCCGCTGGTGGAAACCGGCGGCGATCTCCTGACGGACTGGAGCGTAAAAAATGCTTATATCTCTGCCATGCGAAACATCGACGGCGATGTCTTCCTGCGCCTGTATACCGGTACCGGAACCGCGAAAACTGCAGAAATCACTGTTCCGGAACGGTACACCATGTATTCGCTGACCGACGGCATGACGGAACCTCTCGAATGGAAGCCTGTGAAGGGAAAGCTCCTTCTGGAAATGAAGCCGTATCAGATCGCGGGCATACGGTTTGCCGTCCGCTGAATGTCAGTTCATATACAGCGGATACGCAAAATCATCCCCTGTCCCAAAATACCATTACAAAAAGGAGCCGGTAAAAACCGACTCCTTTTCCGTTGGTATAATTTATTCAATGGATTTCAGCGATTCTGCCATATTGATACGGTTCAGCTTCCCGCGCATGAACAGGTCGACCAGTACCGTAAACAGGACAGTCAGGACAAACGAATAGACAAACGAAACCGGCAGGATCCGTACATCAAACGACAGCAGATCGATCTTGATCTGACTGATTACGAAGGAATGGAGTGCGATGCCGAGAGGAAGTCCCGCCAGTGCGCCGAGGAAGGTCAGCATCAGATTTTCGCGGAATACATAGGAAGCTACTTCCCCGGGGTAGAAACCGAGAACCTTCAGCGTAGCAATTTCACGGATACGTTCCGTGATATTGATGTTCGAGAGATTGTACAGGACAACAAACGCCAGCGCCGCCGCACACGCGATCACCAGCAGGACGACAAAGTTCATGCTCTGCATCATATCGTCCACCATCGCTTTGGTATCCGCCACGATACTTACATTCAGAATTCCGTCGAGATTCATGATTTTTGCGGCTGTTTCGTGTTCGTCTCCGCCGTTTCCGCGTGCAAACACCGTTTTGATCTCCGGAGCATAGCCGAGTGCGGATTCATAGGTCCCTGCCGAAATGTAGATGTAATTGTCCACATAATTTTCGCAGATCCCCGAAATTTCCGCCGTGATCGCTTCCGTTTCGCTGACCATCATTTCGATGGAATCCCCGATCGCATATCCGCCGATCTTCGCAAGGTTTTCGTTGATGACCGCATATCCGTCCGTCGGATAGGGAACTGCAGTTTCTCCGAGATGGAGATCGACCAGTTCCGTCAGGGAAGCGTCATCCGTGACGATCAGTGAGGGAGATTTCAGCCCGTTGTCCGTATACAGATCCGCGGAAGCGGTGTGAAGGAACACGAGCGTATCCAGACAGTCTTCGGTATCTTTCCGGAACTGTTCCATCGCTTCTTCATCCGCGGGATCATTCAGCGTGACGGAAAAATCGTATTTCATGATCTCGTCATACTGGAATGTAATGATGTTCTTGACCGAGTCTCCGATCCCGAAGCCGGTCAGAAGCAGGGCCGTACAGCCGCCGATGCCGAGAAGCATCATGACAAGCCGCTTTTTGTACCGGAAGATATTCCGTAGGGAAACCTTGTGCAGGAAGCGGAAATGCTTCCACAGCCCCGGAATCCGTTCCAGCAGGATCCGTTTTCCGGCCTGCGGTGCGCGCGGACGGATGAGGGATGCCGGCATTTCCCGGAGTTCACTTTTGGAGGACAGGATCGTAGCTCCGACCGAACAGGTCAGTGCCACCGCCAGCGAAATGATTCCGAGCGGCAGATCCAGTATAAAATTCGTCGTTTCGGAATAACAGTACAGCATTTTATAAGCCGTCCAGATCACAGTCGGGAACAGCCACGAACCGCCGAGGAACCCGACGATACTGCCGATCAGTGCCGCACTGCCGCTGTAAAGAATGTATTTCCACATCACGCGGAAATCGCTGTAGCCGAGCGCCTTCAGCGTACCGATCTCCGTCCGCTGATCGCTGATCATCCGCGCCATCGTCGTGGAGCAGACCAATGCCGCGACGGCAAAGAAAAAGATCGGGAATACGCGTGCGATCCCTTCCACGATCGCGGAGTCATTTTCAAGATTGGCATACCCGGTATTGACGGAACGGGTCAGAACAAAGGTCGTGGGTTCTTCCAGTTTGCTCAGTTCCTCTCTGGCATCGGCGATCTTCGGTTCGGCATCGGCAAGTTCCGCTTCTGCGTCGGCAAGTTCTTTTCTGCCGTCCTCGAGTTTCTTCTTTCCGTCCTCGATCTCGATTTCCGCATCCGCTAATTTCTGACGGTTTTCGGCTATTTCCGCTTTCCCGTCCGCGATCTGACTGCGGGAATCTTCAAGAACAGCCGCCGCTTCCGCAAGCGCAGTCTCTGCTTCCGCAAATGCCGCGTCGGCTTTTGCTTTTTCCTCCTGATAGAGCGCCAGACCAAACGTATACTGCATCGCCTGTTCCGGTGTCGCCATGCCCGCGTCGATCAGCATTCCAAGGGCATCCAGATCCGCTTTCGACGCATCCAGTGCATCGTAGGCTTCGGTGCGGGAACGGTTGAATTCGTCAAGATTTTTCTGATATTCCGCTTCACCGTCCGCAAGTTTCCGCTCACCGTCCGCAAGTTCGGTTTCCGCGTCTTCAAGCGCTTTCCGTCCGTCCAGAAGTTCCGCTTCCGCATCGGTAAGCTTCTGCTGATTTTCTTCCAGTTCAGACCGCGCATCCGCCAGTTTTTCTTTGGCATCATTGACTTCTTTTTCCGCGTCGGCAATCTCTGCGGAGGCATCGCTGTACAGAGTGTTGTAACGTACCGATGCCCGTTCTTCCAGAGCTTCCGTGACCGCAGGTTCATAGCGTTCCGCCAGTGCCTCATATTCTTCCGAGAAAATGTAGGCATTTTCCTGAAGTCCGAGATACGCTTCGGTATAGACTTCCATGGAGAAGCCTTCGTCCGGGATCAGGACAAACGCAAGACTCGATCCGCTTCCGAGTTTGGAAGACGGCCGCATCCGGTTGATGTAGAAAGGGGAATTCACGATCCCGACAATGGTATACTCATCATGAGCAAAGGAGTCAAAGGTATCCTCATCGTTGTTCGCGGAAAGGGTCAGCACGGTTCCAAGTGCATCCTCACCGAAAACAAGAGCATCCGCAAGACATTCATCGGGAGATTCCGGCATTCTGCCGTACAGCAGACCGACACCGTTGATGTCGGTACCAAGAGAATGCGCGGAAAGGACATAGTCCGATCCGGCTTCTTCGGAATACCAGAGGAAATCCGCGGAATAACTGCCTTCCGCCGCACGGATTCCGTCAACGGAAGCAAATGCATCGATATCCTCTTCCGTCAGCCCGAGGGTTGAAATCAGTTTGTAGTCATACATCTGCACGGCATTCGTATAGTCGTTTGCCGTATCGATCATAGATTCGCGTGTCACAGACAAACCGGAGAAAAATCCAACGCCGATGCAGACGATCGACGCAATGGCGATATATCGCCCGACGGATTTTCTGATTTCACGCAGATTGTTTTTTGTCGCTGCACGTTTCATCGCTCACCACTCAATCTCGGACGCGGCAGCGATGTTCCGGTTTTCTTCGATGGATTCGATGGTCCCGTTTTTGATCCTGATCACCCGGTCCGCCATCCGTGTGATCGCCGAATTGTGGGTGATGATGAGGACCGTCATATTTTCTTCCCGTCCGGCTTTCTCGAGAAGGGAAAGGATCTGCTTGCCGGTATTGTAGTCGAGCGCGCCGGTCGGTTCGTCGCAGAGCAGCAGTTTGGGGTTCTTGCAGAGCGCACGGGCGATCGCCACACGCTGCTGTTCACCGCCGGATAACTGCGCCGGGAAATTCGCCATCCGTTCTCCGAGTCCTACCGCACGAAGAACTTCGGCGGGATCGCGCGGATTCTCGGAAAGCTGGGATGCCATTTCCACGTTTTCCAGCGCGGTAAGATTCGGGATGAGGTTGTAGAACTGGAAGACAAATCCGATGTTGCGGCGCCGGTATTCTGCCAGTTTTCTGGCATTGTATCTGGAAATATCGCATCCGTCGATGATGATCTCCCCGGATGTGGGAGTATCCATCCCGCCGAGAATGTTGAGAAGAGTCGTTTTCCCCGCGCCGGACTGTCCGATGATCACACAGATCTCTCCCTGACGTATATCAAAAGAAACGTCATGCAGGGCATCGACCCGGACATCTCCGGAACGATAAATTTTCCCCACATTCTGTATTTTAACAAATGATTCCTCCATAGTATCTGGCTCCGTTTTCTGAAATATTAAGATTTTGTATATATTATATCGTTTTTTTATAGCGAATCCAAGAATATTTTTTTGAAAAACCATGAATTCTGCCGCAGTTCCTCCGTCCAGATTTCGCTGTACTTTCAAAAAAGAAGAAGAGCGGTCTCCCTCTCCGGAAACCGCTCTTTCTTCTGTTTATTCAAGCTTCAGCCGCATGATCACGGTCGCCGTCTGTGCACGGGTCGCCGCTCCCTGCGGAACCAGTTCACCGTACATTCCCTTGATGATTCCGGCGCCGACCGCCCATTTCATCGCATCCACGGCATATCGGCTGACGGACTTTGCATCCCCGAAATTTTTCAAATCCGCCGAAACGGACTTCCCCGAGATCTGCGCATAACGGTACAGTACCGTCACCAGCTGTTCCCGGGTGATCGGCAGATCGGGCGCAAATTTCTTCCATCGCATCCCTTTGACGATCCCCTTGGAGGCCGCCCAGATGACGGCGTCGGTGTAAACTTCGCCGTCGGCAACATCCCTGAAGGGATTTTTCGCGGAAACTTCCGGCTCTCCCTCCATCTGATAGAGCATAACGATCGCTTCCGCTCGGGTGAATGTTCCTGACGGCGCAAATGTTTCGTCGGAAGTACCGCTCATGATCCCGTTCTCCACAACATACCGTACCGCGTCTTCGTACCAGCTGTCCGCTTCCACATCGGTGAAAACTGCAATGGGATCAACAGCAAATACCGCTTCGATCACGGTATCACCGGCAATCTCAAACTCTGCCTTCACGGTTTCCGCGGCGATTTCACCGTTGATCATCCAGTACGCAAACCGGCATCCGGCATCCGGAACCGCTTCCACCGTCACAGTCGTCCCGTTTTCCACACGCGGAGTCGTAACGGAAGAATTTACCTTACCGCCGTCACCAGTTTTGATCTCCAGATCGCTGACCGGTGCCGAAACGGGAATTTCCGCCGCCACAGATGTAACATCCAGCGTGATGATATAGTCATTTGTCCCCAAAAACTGCATCCCAGAGAAAGGCTCGTAGGAATAGAAAATCAATGCAAGCTGATTTCCTTCCTGTACGCGATAGGCGTTCGGCTGAAGATAGAGCGTATAGTCATAGTATACTCCTTCTTCCAGCGAAATTTTTTCGATCGCAGAGGAGGTTTCATAACCGGCTCCCGGATTGCACAGATCCATCCAGCCGCGGGAAATAATCATATATTTCCGATTTGTTGCAACCAGTTCCACCAGATCATAATTTTTCAGACCGCCGCCCTGCCAGAGACCGCCTTTTCTCAGCAGTTTCTGTTCCGCATACGTGGAAGCCATCATCGTATTCAAGAAGAACGATTGAACTTGCTTGCCGGATGCCGGAATTTCTACCAGCATCGCACTGACCATCAGGGCATCCCGTTCCCCGAGAGGCATTTCTGCCCCCTTTGCATTGGATACGGAGGCGCGGAAATGAACAGGAACGGACCCTTTGATAATCGTATCTTCCGGAATATCAATCGTATACATCGCGCTGACTTCGGGAGTACCGCCGTCGAGGATAAATTTATCGGTCCAGTTTGCCTGGCTCACATTGAATGCACCGTAGTCACTGCTGAGCGAAACGGTTTCGCCTTCCTGCTGTTCCAATCCGGTCATCGTCAGGGTCTCAAAGCTTTCCCAACTGCTGTAGGAAACCCAAGTATTCTCATGGCTGTCCTGCGCAGTGACTTCCGCCATATTCTCAATTCCGTTGTCCAGATCATAGAGATAATGGCTGAACCACTTGTTCAGCAGTTCGTCATAGACTTCACCGTTGATCTCAAATCCGAACTCATCTGCCGGATGCGTGGGCGTATGATGCCCATCCTGATGCAGGAGAAGTTTTACTTCCGCACCGGCGTTCTTGTACGCATTGTACATCAGTTCAAAATGCTTGGGACGCACATTATAGTCCGCAAAACCGTGAACAATCAAGGCAGGGCATTGGATATTTTCCGCATTCAGCGTGTAATTGCGGATCGCCCATGTTTCTCCGTAATCTCCGTTCAGCGCAATCTGATCCTGTTCGAGCTGGAACAGATAATCACTGTATTTTTCCTGAATCCGATTCCAGTCCTTTTTGTCATAATAACGACCGGAACAGTATTCCGCAAGAAAATCCAGATAATCGATACTCCCTGTACAGATTCCCTGCGAATTGGGATATTCGTACCAGTTGGCAATCCCGGCAACCGGCACAATGGTTTCAAGTCCTTCCACCCCGGTTGCTGCTAATGCAAACTGTGTAGTTCCGGCATAGGAACGACCGGTCATCCCAATCTTTCCGCTGCACCATTCCGCTTCGATCGGGATAGATGCATCTTTGTCGGTGTAGGCAATTCGGTCGCCGTGCAGCCATTCAATGACACATTTGTACGCATCCACTTCATGATAATCGCCGCAGGTTTCAAACCCTTCCGAATCCAGCGTACCGATCCCGCCGCATTCAACAACAGCGAAACCGCGTACAAGATAATAGTCGTACCATGTCAGGTCTTCGTACCAATAGTCTTTCGACTGAGGCACCTGATAATACCATTCCGAAGAATCTGCATTTTTTGCGTGCTCCATGGTACTGATCGGTTCTTCCTGTGAAGGAACTCTGGGAGCCGGTTGACTGTCCAGTTTGGACATATCATAGCCAGGGGAATTATTGTTCTGAATCGCCCCGTACACCGTTCCCGTGATATAGGGACGTGCTTCATAAATGACGGAGGCCTTATAGTTTCCTTCCACTGCCGAACGCGGAACCTGCACCAGAGCTTTGACCATATCCAGTTTTCCGTCGTCGTCCGTATCGTAGTTGGTCTCCACGTAGACGAAATACCGGATGATATCGCTGTCCTCATTGCTGTAGCCTTCCGTTACGGCACCGGAAGTATACGGAAAGATCGGCTGTGCCTTGCCGTTGAGGAACAGCGGAACGCCGTCCTCTACGGCGTTCTGTATCTGTTCCCGGATATCCAGCATTTCCGCGATCTGCACTTCCGTGACCGCCGCATTCAGCGCATCCTGATCTTCGTTATCGTCGATCAGCCCCAGACTTTCCGCGAAAGCATTGTAATCGTACGGATAGCTGCCGAGCTGTTCCGATTCCAGACCGCAGTTTTCCAGAACTTCTCTGACTGCTTCCTGCACCGTCATGCCGCTTAAATCGATCTCTTCCGTTTCCGTGGAAAACACCGGAGAAATCATCGGGAGATTCATCGATACCGTCAGCAGGACGGCGAAAAGACGCTTTTGAATCTTCATGAATCCTTCTCCTCACTTACTACGGTGATCTTCCGTACCAGGACGGTTTTCATCGGAACACCTTCCGGAGAAGGATAATGGAAGTCGGTATAGGTCATAAGTGC
>JAFYOX010000064.1 GCA_017547755.1 Clostridia bacterium
AAAACCTTTTTGCAAAAAGGTTTTCCCAAACCCTTTCCAAAAAACTTTATACAGAAAAATAAATTATAGAAATACTTTGGATATAGAAAAACGGTGAGTTTGGTACTCACCGTTTTTCTATTTCGAATCTGCACAAACTTTGTCCCTGTTTCCAGTATAAAAGTTTTTGAAGATAGGGTTCGGGGAAGGAACTTTTTTCAAAAAGTTCCTTCCCCGAGAAAAAATCACTTAATCTTGAATTCCTTGGCGATCGGAGCGATCTTGACCATTTCCTTTTCGCCGGGGTTGACGGGGTACATGCCGAGGCAGGCGAAGATGTACCATGCAGCGGTGGTACCGTTGTCTTCGTCGCCCGGGAAGCCGTCGTCCTTCCAGGACATCGTTTCCTTCGCGAGACGGTGTACCCAGTAGGTGGACTTGTCCGTGTCACCGAGCATAGCGAACAGGAACGGGATATGGAAGCTCGGCTGGTTGGAGATCGCGCACTGACCGAAGTCGATTGCCGCAAGTTCGGTCATTTCGTGGATTTCGCCGCCGTAGCCGAAGCAGCGGTAGTCCGGTTCGGTTGCGAACAGTTCGTCGAGCTTGGCGATCATCGTTTCCTTGCCGCCGTAGAGTTCCGCGAGACCTTCGATGTCGTGCGGTACCGCGAAGGTGGACTGCCATGCACAGCCTTCGGTATATTCGTTGCCCCACTTCAGCGGGTCGAAGTTGTCTGCCATTTCGCCCTTGGTGTCGCGGCCGCGCATGAAGCCGGTTTCCTTGTCGAACAGGTTGACGTAGTTCTTCGCACGGCGGAGATATTCCGGAACGATGTCGGTCTTGCCGAGCGCTTCCGCAACAACTGCGATGCACCAGTCCCCGTATGCCGCGTCGAGCGTCAGGTTGACGGATTCGCGGTGTTCGTCACGCGGAACGTAGCCGTACTTGACGTAGGATTCCGCACCGTTTCTGCCGAAACGCGGGAGCGGACCGTTCTGGTTTGCGTGCTTGATCATACCTTCGAGAGCGTCTTCCCAGGTCTTGCGGTCACCGATGCCGTTGACAACGGCGCAGGCGATGACAGCGTCAACCAGCGTGGACGGCA
The DNA here is from genome assembly GCA_017547755.1 of Clostridia bacterium. GTDB lineage: Bacteria > Bacillota > Clostridia > Oscillospirales > CAG-272 > UMGS1696. The sequence goes on from JAFYOX010000064.1 coordinate 1,088, forward strand.
TGCAGCCGACTTCGCCGATGGAGAGCCAGCGCGGGAGCCATCCGCATTCACGGTAGTCGTTTACGAAGCCTTCAAGCATTTCTGCGAATTCGTCGCGTGCGATGAGGGTGAAGAGCGGGTATACGGTACGGTAGGTGTCCCAGAAACCGTTGTCGGTGTAGCGTACGCCGTCGTGAACACTGCCGTCGATGGGAGTGTAGTGAACGTACTTGCCGTCCGCGTCGATTTCGTAGCACTTGTGCGGGAAGAGGAAGGTGCGCCACAGGCAGGTGTAGAAGGTGCGCATCATATCGTCTTCGTTTTCATCGAACTTCACGTCGATGCGGGAGAGACGTTCTTCCCAGATTTCGTTGTTTTCGGCGAGGAGCTCGTCGAAGGTCTTGTTTCCGCATTCGCGTTCAAGTGCGAGTTCCGCCATTTCCGCGGAGATATAGGAGGTACCGATCTTGTATTCCACGTCGCGGGAGTTCACGAATACGTGGAGAGACGTATTTTCGGTGTTGTTTTCCTTGTGGATCTTCGCGTTTTCAAGGTCAACGGAGCCTTCCGCGAACTTGACGGCGTAGTACATACGGAAGTTTTCCGCGATGTCGCCGGAGTGGCCGGTGGTTTCGCCGATGACGAGGTTCTTTTCGGGATATACGGTGTAGGTGTACGTACCTCTCAGCGGAAGGAAGGAGATGCAGGAACGGCGGTCGGTATCGAAATGGAGACGTACGGCGCCGCCGCGTTCGGTGGGAGTGAGTTCGAAGTCACAGCGGGAACGCAGGAAACGGATCTTGAGGTAAGAGGGAGTCATGATCGCTTCCTTCTGGCGCCAGCCGCCCCATGCGCCGCCCGCTTCTGCAGCGATGACGTCGTTCTGGGGAGTCATGAGGAAGGTGCCGTAGTCACTGATCCACGGGCTGGGCTGGTGGGTCAGACGGATACCTTCGATGCTGTGGGAATCGGGATGGAAAAACCAGCTTCCGTTGCGCTCGGTCTGCGGTGCGAACGCCGCCATACCGAACGGACGCTGAACGAGGGGCAGGGTGTTGCCGGCGGAGAAGCGCGGAACGGATTTCGTACCCTGCTTGATGTTGACAAGCTGAATTCTGCTCATTATAGGGGAATACCTCCAATGTATTTTTGATCGCTTCCATTATACTATGGAAACGTGAAAATTGCAAGGGCAGAGAAGAGGGGATAAGAAATTAAGTTGGCAAAAAAACAGAAATATCCTGAAAAAGAGAAATTGAGCGGATATATCCAAAAGAGTCCGTTTCCGGCGGATTCTTTTTTTGCGATTATGTGAAAGAAAACAGAGAAAAAACACTTGACAACAGAATTAAAAAGTGGTATAATTTCTATTCGAACGGGTAAAAATTACCCGTCTCTCTGCCGTCAAAAAATTGGTTGACGGCCGATAAAAAGGGGGCTCCACCCCCGAAAGTCCACAGGGAGGTATAAAACAAATGGAAAAGATTGTAAACTCTTACGAAACCCTTTTTGTTATTGACGCTGATCTTACGGAAGAAGAAACCAAGGCTCTCGTTGAAAAGTTCCAGAAGCTGATCGCTGACCACGGCGAAATCAGCGAAGTAAACGAATGGGGCAAGCGCAAGCTCGCATACCCGATCAACGACAAGGCTGAAGGCTATTACGTTCTGATCAACTTCAAGAGCGAAGGCACTCTTCCGCTCGAACTCGAAAGAATTTTCGGTATCACCGAAGGCATTCTCCGTTCTATCGTGATCCGTCACGAAGATAAGAAGGCAGCTGCTAAGACCGAAGCGTAAGTTTCGCAGCGTTTTGAACTTTCAAGCAGGAGAACAAAATGGCAAACTTCAACTTTAATAAAGTCATCCTTGGCGGACGTCTCACAGCCGATCCGGAACTGAAGACCACCCCGTCGGGCATTTCTGTAACCTCTTTCACGGTTGCTGTCAACAGAAGATTCGGCGGCAAGAACGGGGAAGAAGCACAGGCAGACTTTTTTAACGTAACTGCATGGAGACAGACCGCTGAATTCATCACCAGATACTTCCGTAAGGCAAGTTCCATCTGTGTGGTAGGCTCGATCCAGACCAGAACGTGGATGGACCAGAACGGTCAGAAGCGTTTTGCGACGGAAATCGTAGCTGACGAAGCGTATTTTGTGGATGCCAAGAGCGAAAGTCCGATCGCCGTACAGCAGGCAGCAGCAAGCTATGCTGCAGGTGCAGGATACGGTGCAGTTCCGCCGCAGGCTCCGTCCTATGTTCCGGACGGCTATGGCTTCGGTGCCGCTCCTCAGGTATCCGGTGGTTCCTATGCGAACCAGTCCGCACCGAAATTCGAAGATATTTCAGACGACGAAGAATTACCCTTCTAATCGTAGTTCAACAAAAATTTAACAGGAGGCTTTCATAAGCAATGGATAACGAAAGAAACGAAGTAGTTGTAGAAGAAACTACTGCTAATACCGAAAGAACCGAAGCTGCTCCTCAGAGAATGGCTCAGCGCCCCAACAGAAACAGAAGAAAAAAGGTTTGCATGTTCTGCGCTGACAGCATCGATTACATCGACTACAAGGATACCGTAAGACTCAAGAAGTGCATCTCCGAACGCGCTAAGATCCTTCCCAGAAGAATCTCCGGCACCTGCGCTAAGCACCAGAGACAGCTCACCACCGCTATCAAGCGTGCACGCATTGTTGCTCTTCTTCCCTACATCTCCGACTAAGTTTTCAGAACTTGTGAAAAGAGGAAACCGTTTGTGTTTCCTCTTTTTTTCATTCTCTCACGGGATCCGGAATTGCAAAAAATCACAAATATTTATTAGAAACAGTTGAAATATCCTGCATAAAGCTATATAATATAAGGAAAGAAAAAACTATAAAAATTTACTGAAGGAAAGATGAATATGATTCGGGATATTGTAATTGAATCCAGAAGTTACCGGAGCTTCGATGAAACACAGAAGCTCGGTGAAGAAGATCTGCGCACTCTGATCGATACGGCAAGACTTTGTCCGAGTGCCGTGAACCGTCAGCCGCTCAAGTACCGTCTGGTATTTGAAAAGGACGAAGTGGAAACCGTGGTTGCAAACACCGCGTGGGCAGGAATGCTGAAGGATATGACCTTCCCGCCGGAAGGACACCATCCGGCGGCGTTCATCGTTATGTGCTGCGACACTAAGATCTGCGAAGATCCGAACGGCTGCAAGGTGGATGTCGGCATCGCTGCGCAGACCATTATGCTCCAGGCTGCGGAAGCAGGCTTCGGCGGCTGCATGATCGGCGCGTTCAATCCGGACACCATCGGCGAAAAACTCCGCCTGCCGAAGAAGATCGTGCCGGTTCTCATTCTTGCGCTCGGCGTACCGGACGAAACCGTTTTCATCTGCAATGTTGACGCAAACGGCAATACCATGTATTTCCGCGATAAGGCAAATCTCCATTTTGTTCCCAAGCGTGCGCTTGACGATATTATCGTTGAATAATATGTATTATTTTTTCGCGGCTCTCCTTTTTTTCGGTTTTCTCATCCTGACTGTGAGCGGTGAAAACGGGTGGGGAAGAAAAAATCTTCGGATTTTATTTTTCATCAACCTAGGTCTCGCCGCTGCCGGTGTACTGATCACCGCGTCCGTGTTTCTTGCTGCGTACAGCAGCATTTTCCGCAGCGGATTTGATGCTGATTTTTCCGGCTGGGCATGGGATATGCTGACTGTATTTTACCGGATCTCCGGCATTCCTGCGGCAGTCTTTTTCCTCCTCGGAACGGCCGCGTTCCTTGTTGCGGCTGCCGATCCGAAGCAATGCTTGGGATTTCCGATGAAACTGCGTCTTGCTGTGACCGTTGTTTTTTCCGTCATTCCGCTTTTTCTCGCTCCCATCTACGCGATTCTGACGGTCAACGAGCGGATCGCGCTGGATGCGTACGTTTTATGGACCGGATGCGGAGAGGCGCTTCTTCTGCGTGCACCGCTTCTGATCGAATACGGCAGACGTATCCGGAGAACTCCGGATATTTCCGTGACAGGGAAGTGACGGAATTCTTTACATCGGCTGAAATATGCGCGAGTAGTGCGATATCTATTGAAAAAATCGTGATTTTATGGTAAAATATCCATATCTCCGCGCGACAATTACCCATAAGAAAGGCAACAATTTGAAATGAACATGATCCGACGCAAATTAACTGCGCTCATTCTCGTCCTCTGCACCGTTTTCACACTGTGTGCCGTGGTTCTTCCGGCGGACGTGCTGGCGGCCAATATCATCACAAAGACCGTCAACATCGCGATCGCCAACAAGAACGAACGCGGTCCCGGATATGACTGGGCAAACCGTTACGACGTTCTTACGCTTGACAATCTCCATATCGATACCACCGATCCCTACGGTCTGCGTCTTCCTGACAACTGCACCGTGGTCCTGAAGGGTGACAACACCATCAAGGCTGCAAAATACGGTCTCGCATGCTCCGGTACCGTCGTCTTCAAGGGCACAGGTACTCTCACCATCGAAGCGGGAGACGTAGGTATCTACCTCGTTTCTCAGGACAGCACCCATAAGATCCGTCTGATCGACGGGAAGTACACCATCAAGGCCGGTACTTACGGCGTATACAGCGAATATGCGGACTTCTCCTTTGTCGGCGAAACGATGAACATTGAAGTTACCGGGGAAAATTCCGCCGCGATTCTCGGCCGCCGTGTCAACCTCATGGGAGGCACCTTCACCGCGAATTCTTCCGTAGAATCCACGCATGAACTTGCTGTCGAAGGCGTAAACCTCGATATTACGTCCGATCGTCCGGCATTCAGCGCAAAGATTCTCAGCATCAAGGACGTTGCCATGACTTCCGGCGGTGCTTCTGTCGAAGAATACAACGGCGAAACTTCCATTGTCGGTAAGTCCACTGCAAAGCGTGTACGCACCAGCGCCGTTTTTGGTGAAAGCGTTCCCGGATTTGTGGATTATATCTGCCTTGCTGTTCTTGCAGTCGGTGTGGCTGCGGGCATCTTCGGACCTGCACTCCACCACAAAAAGAAGAAAAAAGAACTTTACGAACGCCTTGCCCGCGAAGGCTACGACGTTCCTAAGGATTAAAGCGATCAGGAAATGAAATTTTCAGGGGAAGAGGCTTCTAAAAAAGTTTCTTCCCCGATGATTTAATGAGGTATCAAAAATGAAATCAATCCGTGAAATTTACAAGGTAGGACACGGTCCGTCGAGCTCGCATACCATGGGTCCGCAGAAGGCGGCGGCAATTTTTCTGAACGAAAATCCGGACGCGGCATCCTACAAGGCGATCCTGTACGGTTCGCTTGCCGAAACGGGGAAGGGACACCAGACGGACGTTGCGATCCTCGACACGCTCGGAAGAGACAAGTGCGAGATCGTGTTCAACGTTGACCGCACGCTCGAACTGCCGCACGAAAATACGCTGGATCTGTTTGCGTACGATGAAAACGGTACGGAAACGGCGAAGATGCGCGTGATGTCCGTCGGCGGCGGCGATATCCGGATCGAAGGGGTATCTGCCTACGACCCGCCGGAAATCTACGAACATTCGAGCTACACGGAAATTGCGGAATACTGCAAGAACCGGAATATGCGTCTCTCGGATTACGTTTTCGAACACGAAGGCGAAGAGATCAAGGGATTCCTTCTCGAAATCTGGCACACGATGACGGCGGCGATCCGCGAAGGTCTGACCAAGCGCGGGATCCTTCCCGGCGGTCTGAACGTGGAACGCAAGGCGCAGTATCTCTACAACCAGCGCCACATCGACGAATCGCCCAGCACGCGCGAAAACCGCATCGTCTGCGCGTATGCCTTTGCGGGAAGCGAACAGAACGCGGACTGCGGCATTATCGTTACCGCACCGACCTGCGGTGCGTGCAGCGTTCTTCCGTCCGTTCTCCGCTATATGCAGGAGCAGAAGAATTTCACGGATGAACAGATCGTCAAAGCGCTTGCTGCCGGTGGTCTGATCGGCAACCTTATCAAGAAGAACGCATCGATTTCCGGCGCGGAATGCGGCTGTCAGGCGGAAATCGGCACGGCATGCTCGATGGCATCGGCGGCTCTCTGCGAACTGCACGAAATGTCCCTTGACCAGATCGAATACGCGGCGGAAGTTGCGCTGGAACATCACCTCGGTCTGACCTGCGACCCGATCTGCGGTCTCGTGCAGATCCCCTGCATCGAACGGAATGCCGTTGCGGCGATGCGTGCGATCAACGCGCTCAGCCTTGCGAACTTCCTCTCCGAAACGAGAAAAATCTCCTTCGACATGGTCGTACAGACGATGTACGAAACCGGTCGTGACCTCCACTTCGGTTACCGCGAAACTTCCATCGGCGGTCTTGCGAAGATTTATCAGTAAAATAAAGTTCTTTGAGGAAATCTTTTTTCGAAAAAGGTTTCCTCAAATTCTTTATTTTTATAAAAACTCTTGTACATCGCGGAACATTGTGTTAAAATGGGCACAGAAATTCATCGGTTTACAGGAGTTTTTTATTATGATTTGGCGAATTCTGAAACTGGCGAAGCCGTGGTACGGCTCGCTGGTAATCACAGTCATTGCGCTCATCGGTGCGTCCGTGCTGAGTCTGGTCACGCCGGAAGCAGTGCGTCGGCTGACCGCGCTTCTCGGAGATCCGGAAAACCTGACGACGTCCGTTCTGCTGACGTACGTCGTGATCATGGTCGGCGCGTATCTTCTGCGCGGGGTATGCCGTTTCTTTGCCATGTGGCAGTCCCATGTCGGCGCGTGGAATTTTGTCGGAAATCTGACATCCCGCTGTTTTGACAAGCTCGAGGCGCTCTCCATGCGCTATTATTCCGACAAGCAGACCGGCGAGATCATGTCCCGTATGATCAACGACACCCGCCAGCTGGAAGTTCTGCTTGCCCATTCCGTACCGGATATGCTCACCAACGTGCTGATGATCCTCGGCGTGTGCGTTATGATTTTCACGATCAACCCGTGGCTTGCGCTGTACACGATGATTCCGGTGCCGTTCATCATTATCCTGTCGCGTATTTTTATTACCAAGGTCGCTCCGCTGTTCAAGATCAATCAGGAAGTTCTTGCCGGACTCAATGGCATGACGCAGGACAATCTTGCCGGCATGAAGGAGATTCAGGCGTTCGGCAAGGAAGCCGCAGAGTCGTTCCGGATGGCGGAATACTGCAAAAAGTATATCTATGTCAATGTCCGTGCGAATTTCTATAACGCCATGTACCACCCGTCCGTGGAATTCATGACGTCCATCGGTACCGTGATCGTCATGGGTGTCGGCGGCGTATTTGCGATGCGCGGCACGATGTCCACCGCGGATATCGTTGGTTTCTTCATGTATCTGTCGCTGTTCTATTCGCCGCTGTCCGCGCTTGCGCGTCTGGCAGAAGATATTCAGGTGGCAAACGCCTGCTCCGCACGTGTTCTGGAGCTTCTGGATACCGAAAGTGAGATCAAAGAAGACGAACACGCCGAAGAACTCCCGCGCGGAAACGGCGAAGTGGTCTTCGAAAATGTAAAATTCAGCTACGACAAGGAAACGACCGTCATTGACAATGTTTCATTTACCGCAAAGCCCGGACAGATGATCGCACTCGTAGGTGCAACCGGCGTCGGCAAAACGACCATGGTCTCCCTGCTCGAACGTTTCTACGATCCCACATCCGGACGGATCCTTCTGGACGGGCACGATACCCGTCATGCAACGCTGAAGTCCCTGCGCGACAATCTGTCGATCGTTCTGCAGGACGTCTTCCTTTTCAACGGTTCCGTCTATGACAATATCGCGTACGGGGTCGAAAATCCTTCCGAGGAAGCCGTATACGAAGCGGCAAAGATCGCCTGCGCGGATGAATTTATCCGTGCGATGCCGGATGGATACCGTACAATGATCGGCGAACGCGGCGTACGTCTCTCCGGCGGTCAGAAACAGCGCATTGCCATTGCCCGCGCGGTGCTCCGCAATACGCCGGTGCTGATCCTTGACGAAGCGACCTCCGCCGTCGACAACAAAACCGAAGCGGAGATCCAGCGTGCGATCGAAAATCTGACCGGACGTCATACGCTGATCGTGATCGCGCACCGTCTGTCGACCGTCATGAAGGCGGACAATATCATCGTCCTCAGGGAAGGAAAGATCGCCGAACAGGGAACCCATGACGAACTGCTCGCAAAGAACGGAATTTATGCCGGAATGTGCGGCATTCACGATACTGACGCACTCATCAAACTGGAAGAATGATCCGAAAGGAGAAAAATGCAATGAAACTTGCAACGACGACCTGCGATTTCGGGATTTATCCGTCGCATGAAGAACGGATCCGCCATCTGTACGACGCGGGATTCCGGTACATCGACCTGAGCCTTTACACTGAGTCCGATATGAAGGAGTTTCTGGAACCCGACTGGGAAGACCGTGTGCTTCGGCTGAAGGAGTATGCACAGTCGCTCGGCATGACGTTCGTGCAGGCGCATTCGCCCGGCGGCAATCCGCTGTCCCGCGACGCAAAATGGGACTGGCTGCTCGAATCAACGATCCGTTCCGTGGAAATCTGCGGGATTCTCGGAATTCCGAATACGGTTGTCCATGCCGGATGGGCTGGCGGCATCGGCAGGGAAGAGTACTACGAACGGAACCGCGATTTCTACGCACTGCTGTATCCCGCGATGGAAAAGAACAATGTCAATGTTCTGATCGAAAATTCCGCGAAGTCGAATATGGGATCGAACTATTACTTCCTCGACGGTGCGGATATGAAGGAATTCCTGAAGTATGCCGGACATCCGCTGCTTCATGCGTGCTGGGACACCGGTCACGCGAACATTGAAGGCCACCAGTATGACGACATCGTCGCGCTGGGAGACGATCTGCGCGCACTCCATATCAACGACAACCGCGGCAAGATGGACGAACACATGATGCCGTACCTCGGCACGATGTGCATGGACGAAGTCATGCTCGGTCTGCGCGAGATCGGTTACAGGGGATGCTTCACGTTTGAAGGCGGCAGTACGCCCGTACGCCGGGCAAGCTGGCCGCTCAGCCGTACACCGTTCCGCGAAACGCCGCATCTGCAGGATCCGCCGGACTTCCTGTATGACGAACTGGAACGTGCGATGTACAGAATTGGCGAATACATCCTGAAAACATACGATTGTTTTGAAGAATAACAGAAATGCCCGTCGCTCAGAAGAGCGGCGGGCATGTTTTTTTACAGCATTTTGATCAGATCGGGGATACATTCCTCGAATTTTACGCCGTACCAGTGGTTTTCGTCCCCCATGGAATGGCGGATGCAGTTTACGGTGTTGTCCACGGCGATCTTCATGGATTCTTCCAGTGACTTTCCGCGCAGGAGAGCGCCGAACATGGTGGAAGAGAATACGTCGCCGGTGCCATGGCACTGGACGGGGAGATTTTCGGTGAAATATTCGGTGAACTTTCCGGTGGTACGATCGTATCCGACGACGCCCTGACGTTTTCCGTCGTAGTTTACGCCGGTGAGGGCAGTCATCTTTGCGCCGAGTGCGGACAGACGGACGAGCACGTCGTGGATGTAAGCTTCGTCGTATTCGCCGGGACGGCGGTATTCATCGCCGAGCATGAACGACGCTTCGGTGAGATTCGGGACAATGATGTCCGCTTTGCCGCAGAGATGCTTCATTGCGGTGACGATCCGGTCGTCAAAGCCGGTGTAAAGTCTTCCGGAGTCGCCCATGACAGGGTCGACAAAGACAAGCGGCGGTGTGAAATCGTCAATGAACTGTTCGATCATCGCGGCCTGTTCGGGAGAACCGAGGTAGCCGGTGTACAGCCCGTCGAAGACAAGCTTTTCTTTTTTCCAGTGCTCGGTGATCGCGGGGATATCCTCGCTGAGATCGCGGAAGGTGAAGCCGGTGAAGCCGCCGGTATGGGTGGACAGAACAGCGGTCGGGATCACCGCGCATTCGATTCCCATGGCGGAAATCAGCGGAAGGGCAACGGTGATGGAGCATTTGCCGAAACAGGAAATATCCTGAATGGTAACCGCACGTTTCATATAGTTAAACCTCCGGAGTGTGAAAACAATCGAATTACAGGGAATAGTATAAACCGATTTCTCTGAAAAATCAATGCACAGATTTTACAGGATGTGAGCATTTGCAGGACGGAAATTTTGGATAAAAAATACACCGTTTGTGTTTCCACAAACGGTGTAGGAAAAGTGAATCAAGTTTAAATTACTTAACTTCAACTTCTGCGCCAACTGCAACGAGCTTAGCCTTGATGCCTTCAGCGTCTTCCTTGGAAGCGCCTTCCTTAACGGTCTTCGGAGCGCCTTCAACCATTTCCTTAGCTTCCTTGAGGCCGAGGCCGGTGATTTCGCGGATAACCTTGATAACGTCGAGCTTCTTAGCGCCGAAGGACTTGAGAACTACGTCGAATTCAGTCTTTTCTTCAACGGGAGCTGCTGCTGCTGCTGCGCCTGCAACTGCTACGGGAGCTGCTGCGGATACGCCGAATTCTTCTTCAACTGCCTTTACGAGGTCAGCGAGTTCGAGGATGGTAAGAGCCTTGATGGATTCAAGAATCTGAAGAGACTTTTCGGATGCCATTTTTATTTCCTCCAATAATGAGTAAGTTGTTTTTTGAAATTTAATTTATATAAAGGGGTTTTGCTGCGGGAACAAGTGGGCTGAAATTACTCAGCAGGAGTTTCAGCAGGAGCTTCTTCGGAGCCTTCGTTTTCCTTGTCGACGATAGCCTGAAGAGCGTATGCGAACTTGTAAAGCGGGCTCTGGATGCTGCCGAGGAGCTTCGCAACAAGAATTTCCTTGGACGGGATGTCAGCGAGTTCGTTAACGGTTGCTGCGTCAACTACTGCGCCTTCGAGAAGACCGCCGCGGATTTCGAAAGTTTCGATCTTTTCTGCGTATTCCTTGAGAATCTTAGCAGGAGCGATCGGATCATCAAAGCTGATTGCGAGAGCGTTCATGCCTTCGAGCTGGGGCTTGAGGGCTTCGAAACCGGTCTGGTCGCATGCCTTGCTGATGAGAGTGTTCTTGATAACAGCGTACTTAACGTTTGCTGCACGAAGAGCTGCACGCATCTTGGTGTCGTTATCAACGGTAATGCCTTCGTATTTTACAAGAACCGCGGAAGCTGCATTGCGCATATCTTCAGCCAGAGCTTCAACAACGGCTTTCTTCTGCTCTAAAATTTTTTCGCTGGGCATTGTGTTTCCTCCTTATAAGGTTATAAGCGGTAACAAAAAAGTCTTTTTTCACACTTCCGCGCGAAAAAAGACTTACAAAATCCATTGATTCTTATAAGGTCTCTCCTCGGCAGGAAGCAAATGCTTTTACTGTAACCTGCTGTCTTTGGTTCAACAACGTTATGTATTATAACACAGCGATAACCCTTTGTCAATAGGTTTTTGAAAAATATTTGATTATTTTACAAGAAATTTTCCGCACTTATAGCAGGTATCGCGTTCCGCCTTGTTGATGTCGCCGCAGTAGGGACAGACGAACAGAGTGAGTGTGTCTTCGGTGTCGATATTGTACCGCATCGGGTATTTCATCCCGCGAAGGAAAACGACCGTATCACCGACCTTGTACGGAGCTTCGGTGAAATATTTGTTTTCACCGTCCATATCCTCGTGCAGGAGTTCGAATTTTCTCGGAGTTTTTTCGCCGCAGTCGATCGTGAGCACAACAATGAGCTTTTTGGTGAATCCCTTGTTTTTTGTGCGGATGTGGTAATCTGCGTCGATTTCCGTGATTGTGCCGCTCCAGCTTTTCCGGAACAGAATCCGGTGCAGACCGGCGACCAGACACGAAAGAACAAATCCGACGACCATAATCATGACCACGCCCATGACCGGATAACGGGTTTCGGAAAAATCGATGGCGGCGCAGAGAACCCCGGCGGTTGTAAACAGAGCAATGCTCGCGGAAATGCGGGAACCGATGTTTTTCCGGTACTGTTCCAGAAATTTCTGCGGAAGTTTGATGTTTTTGTCGATTGCCATGGAAACCTCCTTGATTTATTTTTCGTTTTTGATCTTGTCCCAGTACTGCTTTGCCGCCTGTTCGGTCTTGTTTTCGCCGTATTCGTAATATTTCCGTCCGGTGAGATCGTCCGGCAGGTACTGCTGCTTCACCCAGTGATTCGGGAATTCGTGCGGATATTTGTATCCCTTGAATTTCGGACTGCGGAGATGTTCCGGGATTTCCGCGCCCATGCCGCGTTCGATGTCGGCGGATGCGGCGTTGATGGCATTGTATGCGGAATTCGACTTCGGTGCGGTCGCAAGCATGACGGCGGCGTTGGCAAGCGGGATCCTTGCTTCCGGAAGACCGAGTTCCTTCGCGGATTCCACGCACGCCCGGGTGATGACGGCGGCCATCGGGTACGCCGCGCCGATGTCTTCGCTGGCGATCACCATCAGACGGCGGCAGGGGAAGATGAGGTCGCCGCCCTGCAGGAGACGCGCGAGATAGAACACGGCGGCGTCGGGATCGGAGCCGCGGATGGACTTCTGCAGACCGGAAAGGAGGTCGTAGTGGACATCCCCGTCGCGGTCGAAGCCGCTCTGCGCCACGGACGGGATGAATTCCTTCACGGAGCGGATGTGACGGATACCGTCTTCGTCGATATCGGCGGCACCTTCGGCAACTTCCAGCATGGTCAGCGCACGACGGACGTCTCCGCCCGATGCGTGGGAAATATCGTCGATCACGCCGTCGTCGATCCGGAGGTCGGGATAATGCTTTGCGAGAATTGTCGTCAGTCTGGCGGAAATATCGGCGGGAGAGACGTGTTTGAATTCAAAAACGGAGCATCTTGAGAGAAGTGCGTCATATATATAATAGTAGGGATTTTCCGTTGTGGACGCGATCAGCGTGATGCGGCCGTCTTCGAGATACTCGAGCAGGGACTGCTGCTGTTTTTTGTTGAAATACTGGATCTCGTCGAGGTAGAGAAGAACGCCGCCCATGCCGAGGATGCTGTCGGTCTCTTTGGCGACTTCGCGGATATCGGACAGGGAAGCGGTCGTGGCATTGAGCTTGTAAAGCGTTTTGCCGGAGGCTTTCGCAATGACGTTGGCGGCGGTGGTTTTGCCGCATCCGGGCGGGCCGAAGAAGATCATCGACGGGATCACGCCGCGGGTGAGCATTTTGCGGAGAATGCCGTTTCTGCCGAACAGATGAGCCTGACCGGCGATGTCGTCAAAGGTTTCGGGACGCACGCGGTCGGCGAGAGGCTGTAAGATAGACATGAAATTACTTTGGGGGATCTTTTTTTAAAAGACCTCCCCGGAATTCCTTTCAGAAAACTTTGATCCGGGAGAAGAACAGGATGGAATACAATGAATACGTGGTTGCGCAGGGAACGATGGATCGTGCGGACGGCGGCCGGGTGACGGCGAATATCATACTGCCGTGTTTTTACGGGGACGGCGCGGATTTTCAGGCGGCCGCACGCCTGAACGGTTTTTATACGTATGCCGCAGGGGTACTATATTCATATGCCGCTTCGGTGAGCGATCCGGAGGCACAGCAGATCGGCTATACCTGCCGGAGCGAGGTGGAGATCGACGACGAGAAGAATACCGTTGGGGTGACCCTGCATATCCTCGAGCGGCGGACATACCGCGGACGAAAAAGCGAGGTGAAGCGGAAAACGCTGTTTCATCTCTTCCGCGACGGATACGCTGTCCGGCGGAAAACACAGACCGGATGAATATATATAATATTGTAGTAAATTTTCGTGCGTTTGTCAATAGCCGGAAAACGAATGCGGCTGTGACGGAGCCGGTCAGGAACCTCCGGCGGAAAAACGGAAATTTTTTTCAAAAATCACAAAAAACTATTGATTTTAACGGGGGTATACGTTATAATAGTATAAAAGAAAGTGTGCGGGCGACGACAATTGACATCGGAAACCCGTGCAGACGTGTAATATTCCCGAAATTCAAACGGAAACTCATCAGGAGGATAATTATATGGCATTACCGGTAGCAGTGCAGGTTTACTCTGTACGTGACAGCGCCGAAGCAAACCTTGCGGATACTCTCCGTAAGATCAAGGAAATGGGCTATGACGGCGTGGAATTCGCAGGTCTTTACGGCTACGCCCCCGAATACATCAAGGGTCTGATCGACGCGCTCGAACTCATTCCCGTATCCGCACATATTCCGCTTGACGAAATGCTCGAAGATCCCCATAAGACCTTTGCGGCATATCAGACCATCGGCGTAAAGTTTGCGGCAGTTCCGTACGTAACTCCCGAACGTCGTCCGGGTGCTGAAAAGTTCTTCGAAACCATCGATGAAATCGCAAAGATCGGTGCGATCGCAAAGCAGTACGGCATCACCCTTCTGTACCACAACCACGACTTCGAATTCAAGAAGGTTGACGGCGAATACGGTCTCGACGTTCTGTACAGCAAGGTTCCGAAGGATTACCTCGAAACCGAACTTGACACCTGCTGGGTCAATGTCGGCGGCGAAGTTCCCGCAGAATACATCGCAAAGTACAGCGGACGTACCCCGGTCGTTCACCTCAAGGACTTCTACATGACCGGCAAGCTTCCGAAGCATCTTTATCAGCTCATCGGCATCAATGAAGGCGAAGCGGAAGAAGATACCGAATCCAACTTCGAATTCCGTCCCGTAGGTCACGGTATGCAGGATATGCCCGCGATCCTCGCAGCGGCAGAAGCAGCCGGCGCACAGTATGTTGTCGTTGAACAGGACGAACCTTCCATGGGTCTCTCCAGAATGGATTCCATCAAGACCAGCCGCGAATACCTCAAGTCCCTCGGCTGGTAAAACACACAAATCGCACTCACTCTGTTCTGTAACAGTAAAAAAGTTTTTGAAAGGGGTCCGGGGAAAACTTTTTCCAAAAAGTTTTCCCCGGGAGAAGTCCCCTTGAAATAAATAAAAAAATCATGAAAGGCGGACAAAATAATGTCAGACGCAGTTCTCGGCCAGTTCAAGCAGGCTATCGTAGAAGAAAAGAAGATCGAAGGACGTAAGCTCAAGATCGGTATCATCGGTACCGGTTGGATCGCAGAATCCCACATTCAGAGCTACAAGATTCAGCCCGACGTTGAAATCGTTGCAGCAGCAGACCTCATCCCCGGCAAGGCTGAAAAGTTCATGGAAAGATTCGGTGTTTCCGGTGTTCGTTTCTATCCTTCCCACAAGGAAATGATCGACAACGAAGAACTTGACGGTGTTTCCATCTGCACTTACAACACCCAGCACGCAGAACCCACCATCTACGCTCTTAAGAAGAACATCCCCGTTCTCCTTGAAAAGCCCTTCACCGTAACTCTCGAAGAAGCTGAAGCAGTCTGCAAGGCTGAAAAGGAAAGCACCGCATTCGTATCCGTTGGCTTCCAGCCCAGATTCGATGCTAACATGCAGATGATCAAGAAGATCGTTGACTCCGGCGTTCTCGGTAAGATCTACTACATCCAGACCGGCGGCGGCCGTCGTCGCGGTATTCCGGGATCTACCTTTATCGAAAAGTCCACCGGTGGTATCGGTGCGCTCGGCGATATCGGCTGCTACTCCCTCGACATGGTTCTCAACGCAATCGGTTATCCGAAGCCGCTGACCGTTTCCGGTTACGTTTCCGATTACTTCGGAAAGAACCCGAAGTACAACGGCGCAGACGCAGCTCGCTTCTCCGTTGACGACTTCGGCGCAGCATTCATCCGTCTCGAAGGCGGCATCATCCTCGACTTCCGTATTGCATGGGCTATGCATGTAAATACTCCCGGCGATACCATCATCTTCGGTACCGAAGGTGCTCTCCGTATCCCGTCCACTGACTGCTGGAACGGCTCCGTAGGCGGCCCCATGACCATCTACCACGACGTATGCGGCGCTCAGACCGAAACCGTTATTCCGATCCTTGCTAACTCCGGTAAGGGTGGCCTCTTCGACAAGAAGATCCGTTCCTTCCTCGACGCAGTTAAGACCGGCGGTCCCGCACCCGTTCCGACTTCCCAGATCCTCTACAACCAGGCTATCATCGACGGTATCAACAAGTCCTCCGCTCTCGGCAAGGAAGTTGAAATCGTATTCAACGAAGACTAATCAAATAGAGTTTATCGGGGAGGAACTTTTTGCAAAAAGTTCCTCCCCGAACCCTTCTTCAAAAACTTTTGAACAAATATTTTGGACAGAGTTTGTGCAGAACGCCCGTTTTGCACGCTTTTTATTTTTACAGACAAAAAGTACGTCCAAACCGTTCGGTCTGCACGTACTTTGTTGATATAATAGTCCGAAGTTTTTTGAAAAGGGGTCTGGGGAAAAACTTTTTGCAAAAAGTTTTTCCCCAGAGTTTCTTTATCTGACTTTCAGCATCTCGCTGTCGTTGAGGATGCCGGTGCTGTAGAGGAAGAGGAGGTCGGCGTCTGCAGCGTCGAGGAACTGGGGGAGGAAGGTGAAGTCGATGTAGCGGAGGTCGACGAGGGTGATCCTGCTGTAGCATTCGATGAGCAGGGGAGCGAGGCTGCTGCCGTAGGAGTCGCGGAAAATGACGAGTTCACGATCGTTTTCCGCAATCGGATTCACGATCTCGACGAGCGGTACCGCGCCGCCGAGGAAAATGTCGTACATGTCCGTTCCTTCGACTTTGGAGAAGGTGTAGACCGTATTTTCTTCAATATCCGCGCCGGTATAGGTGACAACGGCGCTGTCGATCGATTCCGACGTCAGATAGTACATGGTTTCCGCTTTGACGGGGAGTGCGGACTGTCCGGCATAGACACCTTTGAACTGCTGAAGCTGATCGGTGGTGTTATGGGTATAATTTTCCGTCCGCTGTACGCCCATCGCTTCCGAAAGATGATCGGCAACTCCTTCGGCTTCGATCATTTCCTGACGCCAGTGCGAGTCGGTTTTGTAGAAGTCCCCGTAGGTGAAGGTGTCGAACAGGTCGATGTGCGTGAAATCCGGGCAGGATTCCCACATGATTTCCTGCAGATGTTCGTAATCCATGACGGGATGGCTGCTGTCGTACTTCCCGATGAAGTAATTCTTCGGCGGAATGATCGCTAAATACGCCGTGTGCCCTTCGGTCAGCAGACTTTCCTTCACTTTGTTCAGCTTTACAGCCGCTTTTTCGACGAGATTTTCCTTGAGTTCGTAATCCAGCGAAACAAGATGTCCCTGATATTCGTAGATGTCATTGCTGTCCAGACGGAGCGTCAGCTTTTCAAAGACCGCCTTCAGACTGCGGAAGCCTTCGCGCATCGGAAACTGGTCGGGAAGATATTTTTCGATATTCTGCATGAACGTGCCGTCGGTGACCGTCGTCCAGGTGAGTTCGGGGAACTGCGTCAGATAGCGGCGTTCGCTTTTCGAGATTTCCGTATCCGGCAGAAGAACCGCTCCGGCACCGAAGGTCACCAGAATCGCGCAGAAGAGAGTGATGGTAATCAGATTGCTCAGTTTTTTCATGGCGTCACCTCAGAAGCGGAAGTAAAGGAACGGATTGTAGGAACCGTCCACAAGATAGGCGGTGGATACGATCATAACCGCGCAGACGAACACGGGAACGAGGACGTTCATGATGTTCTGCACCGTGCGGGAATCGGATTCGGCGAGTTTTTTTGCGGTATCGCGGAGAAGCGGCGTCGCACCGAGAACGGCGGCGGCCAGCGTACCTGCGTAACTGCGGAGATAATACAGCGAGACGGTATCCGTGGGGTTGGTGAAGTCAAACAGCGTGACGACACGGCGCGCGGCTTCCGAAATGGTGGGGGAATCGAAGATCATGAAGCTGACCATGACGACGAACAGAACAAGGATACGGTTCAGTACCGGCGGGATTTTTGCGATCACCCCGGCGAGCAGTTTTTCGAGAACGAGGAAGATTGCAAAATACAGCCCCCACAGGACGAACGTCCATTCCGCACCGTGCCAGAGGCCGGTGAGCATCCAGACGGTCAGAATGTTGAGCATCCAGCGCGGCTTTGAAACGCGGTTGCCGCCCATCGGAATGTAGATGTAGTCGCGGAACCACGAGCCGAGGGACATATGCCAGCGGCGCCAGAACTCGGCAACGGATTTCGAAATGTAGGGATAGTTGAAGTTTTCCATGATATCGAAGCCGAACATTTTTCCGAGCCCGATGGCCATATCGGAATAACCGGAGAAGTCATAGTAAATCTGCAGTGCGGAAGCGATCGCGTATCCCCAGACGCCGAGCATGGAGGTACCGAGTTCTTTGCAGAGTTCGCCGAGAACGTTGGCGATCAGAACTTTTTTGCCGACACCGACGGAGAAGCGGAAAATGCCCTTCGTGAATTTGTCGGCGGAATGCGTCCGGTTCACGAGCTGATCCGCAACGTCGGCATAGCGCACGATCGGTCCCGCGATGAGCTGCGGGAACAGCGAGACATACAGAGCGAGATGGAGCGGATTTTTCTGCGCGGGACAGCGTTTCATGTACACGTCCGCAGCGTAGCCGATGAGCTGGAAGGTGTAGAAGGAGATACCGATCGGCAGGGAATGCTTCGGGACGGGAAGATCCACGCCGGGCAGGAGATTGAGGTTTGCCGTGAGGAATCCTGCGTATTTGTACCATACCAGCGGGAGAACGGACAGGATCACCGTTACGACAAACCATAGTTTCCGGCGTTTCGTGTCACGTTCGGAGAGATTGACGAGCAGATACGACTGCGTGATGGAAAAAAGCATCAGCAGAATGTAGACCGGTTCTCCGACCGCATAGAAGATCAGCGAAAACAGCAGGAGAACCATATTTTTTGCCGGCCGCGGTACCAGAAAATAGCACGGCAGCAGCACCGGCAGAAAATAAAACAAAAACGGAATGCCCGAAAATACCATAATGGAGTCCTTTTCTGTGAAAGATTATTTTTCGGGGAGGAACTTTTTCCAAAAAAGTTCCTCCCCGAGAGAAAATAAATCAATTAACCGAACGTAACTACGGAACCGATGTTGTTGAACTTGCCTTCGGCTGCGGTGGTGACGGCATCCATGACCATGTCAACCTGGTCCTTGGCGCCCATGATCAGAACAACGTCGTTGTCGAGGGTGATGGATGCGATGTATTCCGCACCGACGCAGACCCACTTGCGCGGATTGATGCTTTCGCCGAGGGTCTTCTGGATTTCTTCGGTGTTGGTGCCGTCGGTACGGAGGTAAACGAGGGAGTACGCGATGGAACCTACGCCGGATTCGGAAAGGATGATGTCGGTGATGCCGGCAACATCAGAGAGACCGGTGTGGTAGGTGATGCCTTCCATATCGTCCATCGGAAGAGCCATGGACATGAGCATCATCGGAAGGGATTCCGGCGGGCACTGGGGGTAAACATCGTTGTCAAGAAATGCGACAACATCATCCGCGGAAGCAATGATTCCGGCCGGTTCAGCGGTGCCTGCGTTTTCTTCGGTATCGGTGACGGTGATATCGGTCGGAGCATCTGCGCCGCCGATGGTTTCGTCGGAGCTGCCGCAGGAAGCGAGAAGGAGAAGAGATGCGAGAAGGGTTACGAGAATTTTCTTGAAGTTCATGTTGTGTTGTTACCTTTCAGTTTCAATTTTATCAGTTGTATTATGTACGCTTGTTAGACGATTTATTCTATCGGAAAGTTGTGTATATATTGTAAATAAGATGAAAACGAAATGTAAATGTAATGGATGCGAGAGCGATATGCTGATATTTCAGATACGGCGTTGAAAATTGTTTTCTATACGCCGAATGTGTTGTTTATCAGGGATTCTGATCACGACGGATTTCGTTGAATTTCCATACTCCATCGGTGTCAGGGATCAGAACAAAAGTCCATGTCATTGTATCATTGTCGTTTTCGGGGACATACTGAAGAGAGTATTCAACATCAATGTCAATCCGGTTGTTTTCACGTGTGATATCGATGATTTCTCCGGGGATTTCAATACGTGTTCCCGCAGAACCCCAAGAGGCATATAAATTATCGTTTTCAGCGCAGAAAATTCCTGTCCGGAATTCCTGTTCCTGAAATTCATCGGTGAAGTTTGCGTCCATGAATTCTTCGATTTCGCTGTACGTAAGAAAGGCTCCTTCTTTTACCCGGTAATAAGTATCTCCGTCGTCTTCCGCGATGGAGTCCGAAGGATCCATACTCCGCTCATAACCATAATAAAATCTGTCGAAGTCAACATAGTCCTGAAACATTCGGCGGATCTCCTCGTCGGTGGGGGCAGCGTTGGAGAAATTGCTGTCTCCGGTGGTACAGCCCGTCAGTGCCAGAATGGAAAGAAGGATTGCAGGAACAGGATATTTTTTCATAATACAGAACTCCGTTGTGTTTAATGATAAATACAGTATCTCTGATAGGGGATGGATGATTGTATTATATATCATAAACTTTCGTTCGTCAATCGTTTTCCGAGGAATATCAGCAACTATACATTGCTGTAAAGGGGTTGGCAGACCTCAATACTGCTGAATTCGTATACTGAGCGCCTGAAATCTGAATATTACATTGTTTTTCTGTGTTTTTCGTCTTGTAATTTCATCATATGTTTGCTATAATAAGCCCGATGACAACGGACTTGATATTATGCATTTTTATGGTATCATTGGTGCAGTATGATCTCAGGAGGAATTTATCATGAATGTCAAAGGATTCAAAGTGAACTTTTTAGGCGACAGCATTACTTTCGGGGTCGGTGTTTCCGATATTCCGAACTGCCGCTATGATAACCGCATTGCAAAAATGCTGGAGCTTTCCAAGGTAAACAATCACAGCGTGAACGGCAGCCGTCTGGCACATCAGACGTTCCCAAGTGCGAAGCCCTGGTACGACCTCTGCTTCTGCGGCCGTGCGTACGATATGGACACAAGTGCCGATATGGTCATCGTTTACGGCGGTGTCAACGACTATATCCACGGCGACGCTCCCTTCGGAGAATACGGCGACACGACCCCCGCGACCTTCTGCGGCGGTGTGTATTATCTTATGAATTATCTTCGTGAAATCTACGGTGACAAGCCGGTGATTTTCATGACACCTGCACGCTGCTTCCTGCGCCACGAAGTGGACGATCTGTTCCCGTCGGTTCATGCCGCAAAGCGTGTGCCCGGCAAGCCGCTGAAAGCATATGCCGACGCGATTCTGGAGACTGCCAAGCAGTTCGGCATTCCGGTGCTTGATCTGTATAATGACCTTGGCGTGGATCCGCACATTCCCGAACAGTTCGAAAAGTACACGACGGACGGTCTCCATCTGAACGACGAAGGCCACGCTCTGCTTGCAGAAAAACTGAAGGCCCTCATTGAATCGATCTGACGAAATTCACGCTGATTCCTTAAATTCACGGTATGTTTACGGTATGCGAAGGAATTTGGCTTGAATTTTTTGGCGCAACCTGTTATAATTAAGACCGAAAGGTCGGGATACTATGTCGTCGTGTAGAGCCGATGATTCCGAAAAGGCACTGTTTTGCAGCCGGTGATCGACGATATGGACGATACAGAAGAAAACGACCTTGCACCATCGTGGTGCGAGGTCATTTTTTGTCCTTCCGCTGCCTTTCTGTGTATATTAAATATTGTATCAAAAAGAGGATATATGATTACCTACAACGACATCAAACACAACGAAAATATCCGTACCTATATCAAAAAAGCCGACGAGGCGCTCATTGTGCTGGGATATACGGAACACAGTTTTGCCCACGTGACCCGTGTTGCGGAAACTGCCGGCTATATTCTGACCACGCTCGGTCACAGCGAACACGAGGCGGAACTCGTGAAGATCGCCGGATACCTTCATGACATCGGAAATCTTGTCAACCGCGTGGAACATTCGCAGAGCGGTGCGGTCATGGCTTTCCGTATCCTTGACAAGCTTGGAATGCCGGCGGAAGATATTGCGGACATTGTGACTGCCATCGGCAATCACGACGAAGGAACCGCCGCACCTGTCAATGCCATTTCCGCAGCACTGTTCCTCGCGGACAAGTCCGACGTCCGCCGTACCCGTGTCCGCAACAACGATTTCAGTACGTTCGACATTCACGACCGTGTCAATTATTCCGTTTCGAAGTCTTCGCTGATCATCAACGAAGAAAAAACAGAAATTTTACTGAATCTTGAAATCGATACGCAGTACAGCAGTGTCGCCGATTATTTTGAAATCTTCCTGCACCGGATGCTCCTCTGCCGGAAGGCCGCCGATCATCTCGGACTGAAGTTCCGCCTGATCATCAACGATCAGATCCTCATGTGATCAGAACAGAAACACTCCGCACATTCCGGAAAACAGGATCACGGCGGCGGCAGGGAACTTCTGCGTAAACATCAGCAGGGACGTACCTGCGAAGAGCATGACAGAAACCGCATTCGGCGTTCCCGAAGAAGGTTCGATGAGTGCGATGGAAACAATGGTCATAAAAGAGGAAGCAATCATCGCGCAGACCGCCGGACGTACGGCGGCGAGGATGTTGGAGAACAAAGCACACTTCCGGTATTTCATGTAGAGGACCGCGAGAACGGAAACAAGGATACAGGACGGTGCGGCACATCCGAGCGTTGCGGCGATGCTTCCGGCGATGCCTGCCGTACGGAATCCGGCGAAAGATGCCGCGTTCAGTGCGATCGGACCGGGCGTGATTTCGGAAAGTGTCAGGATGTCTGCAAATTCCGCACTTGTCAGCCATCCCTGTTTTTCGACAACGGTGCTTTGGATCAGCGTAAGGGAAGCGTAGCCTCCACCGAAAGACAGCGCACCGATGAGAAAAAACTGAAAAAATAAGGCAAGATACAGCATAAATTCCTCAGAAAACAAGCATAGCAAGCAGGATGACGGCGAAAATCAGAAGATGAACCGGCTTTTTTACAGCGGATTTTGTCATGCCGAAGACGGTATGCAGAAGAACTGCCGCCATACCGCACTGCATTCCTGTCAGCAATCCGGCGATCCATGCCGTTTCGTGGAATGTACCGTACAATGCCGCAAGAACGGACATGATCAGAAGAGGCGGAAGCAGTGTACCGAGAACGGCTGCTGCTGCACCGGACATTCCGTGAAGGCGATAGCCCGTCAGGACAGCGGCATTCACGGCGGATGCACCGGGAGCGGTCTGCGCCAGCGCGGTGATGTCGAGCATTTCTTCTTCGGTCAGCCAGCGGAGACGTTCGGTGTAGATCCGCCGCATCGCCGCGATCAGGATATATCCGCCGCCGATCGTGGAAGCGGACAGGCGAAGAGAGATGAAGAAAATCGTGAAAAGAGAGTTTTTCGTCATACTTTTTCTCCGTGTGTGAGCGGAATTTATCAAGGATGGATGATTTCCGCGAGGATTGTTTCTGATATCATTATACTCCTTGATGTCTGATATGTAAAATGATATAATTTAATGGAATCTATAAGCGATTGCTTATGACAGGATGGAGTGATCCGCGATTACCATACGACATATCAAAATTTTCGAAGCCGTGTGCGACTGCGGCTGCAATACGACCAAAGCGGCGGAACAGCTGCACATGACCCAGCCGGCGGTCAGTTTGGCGATCGCCGAACTGGAGAATTATTACGGCGTGCGGCTGTTTGACCGCATTGCACGCCGGCTTTACCTCAGCGAAGCCGGACGGAGATTCCGCGAATATTCGCGCAGCATCTCGCTGACCTTTGACGACATGGAAAAAACGGTGCGCGAATGGGAGAAAAACGGCGTGATCCGCGTCGGCGCGAGCATTTCGATCGGTTCGATGCTCCTGCCGGAGTATGCGGCGCAGTTCCGTGAAACGCATCCCGAAACGTCGGTACGTGTCAAAGTTGACCGTTCCGACCGTCTGGAAAGTGCGGCTCTGCAGAATGAGATCGATTTTGCTCTGATGGAAGGGATCGTTCACGATGAAAACCTTGTTTCGGAGGATTTCATGGAGGACAGTCTCGCCGTCATCGCGTCGTCCGAACAGTTTGAAAACGGCACGGTGATCGCGCCGGAAGACTTCCTTCGGATGGATTTTCTTCTGCGCGAACACGGCAGCGGTACCCGCGAGGTGTTTGATAGTACCCTTGCGGCGTTGGAATATCCGCTTCCCGAACCGGTCTGGGAGAGCCTCAGCACCGCCGCGCTCATGAATGCCGCGTGTGCCGGGTTGGGCGTTGCGATCATCCCGAAACGGATGGCAGACGAAAAAATTGCCGGCGGACGGGTGGCGCAGCTCTTCGTCGAAGGGATCGAATTCCGAAGAAAATATAAGATCGTGTACCACAAAAACAAGCATCTGACGGCGGCCGCGCTCGATTTTCTCGAACTGTGCCGCACACTCGGAGGAAAAAACGATGGTCATACTTGATATCAACAACGCGCTCAAAGGCCGCGACAGCGTAACGCGGTACGATCTGTTCCGGTTTACGACCTGTCTGCAGGGGCTTTTGAACCGCGAAAAGCCGCAGCTTTTTCTGCTCTGGGAGGAGCATGACCGGTTCTGGCTCGATTACATGACCGGAGAGGGAAAATTTCTGGAGCATGAACCGCTCCGGACGGCGGAATCCGTGGAAGAAATCCTTGCGATGTTCGCGGATTTTATCCGTTCCTGCGGACTGATTTACTGGGACGAAGACGTTCCGGCGACGCTCAATGCCGCGACGACGGCGTGCGCGGTGCGGGGATATCTTCCGATCCGCGCCGGAAATGCGGCGAATATTGTGCAGTCCGTTACGGGTGCGGACGTGCGGATCGACCTGCGCGGGCGCTTTACCGGAAGCGGAACCGTCTGGGAAACGGACGAACCGTCCACGGGCAGTGCGAAGTGCGACGCGTATGTCTGGGCACTTACGAAATTTATGGAGGACTGCGCGGACGATCTGCTGGAACTTTCTCCCGACGGCATGAAGTGGCGGGACAGCGAGCCGTTCTATCCCGATATGGGAAA
This sequence comes from Clostridia bacterium, assembly GCA_017547755.1. GTDB lineage: Bacteria > Bacillota > Clostridia > Oscillospirales > CAG-272 > UMGS1696. The sequence goes on from JAFYOX010000064.1 coordinate 25,989, forward strand.
TGCGTTCGTTCCGAACATGGACTACGCCGTTGCACGGCGTGCGTTTACGTTTGATCTCTTCTGCTTCGGCGACGAAGCACCGTCCGACGATCCGACGCAGCCGGTCGGCTGTGATCTTGCGATGATGAAGCGGATCCTGAACGAACAGTACCGCCGGACAAACGGCGAAAAAATGATCACCGTATGCGGATTCAACCCGTGGCACATCAAATATACCACGCACGGCGGCCGCGGAAGTCACGAACCGGTGGAATCGGAATGGAGGCTGTCCGAAATTCTGTCGGCATACAACTGCATCAAGGATGCGGATGCCGCCGGATATTGCGGACTTGCCAATGCTTCGGTTTACCGTCACTATCCGCTGAAAAAACGATACACCAACCGTCCGCCGAAGCCTCCGGCAGACGGTTACGACCGGAACAAAACCTACATTTTGTTCTATGTCGGGGACTATGATTCCGCCGCATGGACGGCGCGGTTCATTCCGCGCTGGTCGAAGGACCCGAATCTCGGGAAGCTTCCTCTGATGTGGTGCTTCAATCCGAATCTGTCCGACCGCATTCCGATGGCGTTCGATTATGTTTACGAGCACTTCACGGACAACGACTGGTTTGCCGCCGGAGACTCCGGTGCGGGCTACAACAACCCGCGTCTGCTGTACGAACCGCGGATTCATTCCGAGCTCCCGTCCGGTGCGCAGGCGAATATCGTACATAACCGGAAGTATTTCGAGCAGTTCGATCTTTCCATCATCGGGTTTGTCATCAACAGCGTTTATCCGCTGGACAACCGGCAGAAATATGACCTTGCGGAATTTGCGAAGGAAGGGGTCGGGTATCTCGGACACGGCGATCCGGCGAGTGTCGTGAACGGAACGCCGTTCATTCCGCATACCTGCGACATTGCCGCCGAAAATGCCGATCCTCAGAAGGCTGCACGGCAGGCGGTGGACTGGATGAACACCCGGCATCCGGACAAAAAGTTCCATATTTTCCGCACAATTCTCGTTTCGCCGACGAATCATGCGGCGATTTATGAAGAGATCAAGCGTCTTGCACCGGAAAAGGACATCGAGCTTCTCGATCCGCGGACATTCTTTGCCTATCTGAAAACCGCCGTAACGAACGGCGAAACATTCTGAGAAAACAAAATTCTACATTATTATATAGTATAAAGGTTTTTGAAAGGGGTGCATGGGAAGTTTTTCCTTGAAAAGTTTCCTATGCGAAAAATATTATGAACAGCATCATCATGCGCGCGATTTCGTCCGATGGCGGGATCCGCGTGATCTACTGCGACAGCACCGAAATTGTAAAGAAATCCTGTGAGATCCACCACACCTCCAAAACGATGACCGCGGTTCTCGGCCGTGCGCTCACCGGAACTTCGCTGATGGCGAGCCTTCTCAAGGACAAGGACAACACGCTGACGTTCCAGCTTCGCGGCGACGGTCCCTGCGGCAGTGTTGTCTGTGTCGGCGACTACATGGGCAACGTACGCGGCTACGTGGATGATCCGTCCGTGGAACTTCCTCCGAATGCGGTCGGCAAACTGGACGTCGGCGGCGCGGTCGGACGCGGATCCATGTACATCATCAAGGACCTCGGCATGAACGAGCCCTACGTAGGGGTTGCGCCGATCGTTTCCGGCGAAATTGCGGAAGATCTCACGGAATATTTTGCGACCAGTGAACAGACGCCCACCGTCTGCGCGCTTGGCGTTCGTGTGGATCACGACAACATGTGCTACGCGGCCGGCGGTTACCTCGTTCAGCTGATGCCCGGCTACTACGAAGAAGACATTCCGATCCTCGAAGGCAACATCAGCAAGATGGAATCCGTTTCCAAGCTGATCGCCGACGGCAAGACCGGCGAAGAGATCATTGCCATGATCCTCGAAGGCATCGGCTACGAAATGTTTGACGAATTCGACATCGACTATCTCTGCCCGTGCGACCGCGAAAAGTACCTCCGCGCGCTCATCGGTCTGAACGAAGAAGACATGAACGAGCTCCGCGAAGCCGGCGAACCCGTCGAAACCAACTGCCGTTTCTGCGGCAAAAAGTTCGTTTTCGAACTCGACGAGCTCGATGCCGCCCGTGCGGAAGCCAGACGCAAGTCTGCTGACTCCGAAGAATAATTCAATCCTTACCTCCCGGGACTTATGTTTCGGGAGGTGTTTTTGTTTGTGAGTGCGGGTTTTTCGTTTAGGGGATACGGGGGATACGGGGGATACGGTCGCTTTTTGAAAAAAGCTCCGCAAAAACTTTTATACGGTGTAGCCGGTTTGTTGGGTTGATATGGGAGAGAAAAAAGAATTTTTTGATGGGGCTGTGCGCTGACATTTGGGATATCCCAGCCTATAAAATGGGAGCGATCCAAAACCTATGTAGTAGTGGAGACGGAAGTCAGGGGCCGCCGAGACCCTGACTTCCCACGCCGTATGGGATAACCGTGATTTCGTGCAATCGATTGAAATCCTTCTACATTTTGTCAGCTTCCGCGCGGCTTGGCTATACCGCCGTCCGCGCTTTCCGTCAGTTCTATCGGCTGACGTATCGTCTGCACAAACATAAAGCACGAACGGCGGTAGCCAAGGAGTGCGGATGCTGACAAAATGCAGAAGGGTATCTTCACTTCGCACGATATCCCGGTTATCCCATACGGCGAGGGAAATCAGGGTCTCGGCGGCCCCTGATTTCCGTCTCCACCCTTCCTCAGGCTTTGGATCGCTCCACTCCTGTCAACTGGGATAAACTAAATGGCTACGCACAGACCCATCAAGAATCCCCCTTTCAAACCCATATCAGCCCCACAAACCGGCTACATCGTATAAAAGTTTTTGCGGAGCTTTTTTCAAAAAGCGACCGTATCCCCCGTATCCCCTTTCCAAACGATCCGCACACTCTCCCCCATGCAGTTTTTTCAAAAAACTTTTCCCGGAAACCGTCGATTTTTAACCCCGTTTATGTTATAATGGACGCAACTTAATTCCAAGCTGTACGGCTTGACAATGCGAGGTTTTTATGGCTAATCTGCTTGTTGTTCTTCTGATCCTGCTGTATACGTGCCAGTCGGGTTTCGCGAATATGTTCCAGCGGAACTATCCCGGCGACAAACGGTACGCATCGCAGGTGTACTCCGTGTTTTACGGAGTGATCGTCTCTCTTGCGACCTTCATTTTTGCCGGATTTTCCATCCGTCCGTCGCTCACGACCGCTCTGCTCGGCATCGCCAACGGCGCGGTTCTGGTGACCTATAACGCCATGCTTATCAAGGCTTCGGCGGCCGGTCCGTTCTCGATCGTCATGATCTTCAACCTCTCCGGCGGTATCCTGATCCCGATGTTCCAGTCGATCCTGCAGGATCCCACCCAGCTTTCCGCGCTCCAGTACGGCGCGATCGCCCTCATGCTCGTTTCCTTCGTCTTCCTCAATCTGGAAGATAAAAAGAGCGGCGAAAAAACCGTCTCCGCGAAATTCCTGATCTACTCTCTCCTGCTCGGTCTCGCGAACGGTATTTACGGTACCCTTCTCAATGTCCAGAAATCCCTTATGAACGAAGCCGAAAGCGCGGAAATGATCGTCTGCACGTTCCTTTCCTCCGCCGTCTTCGCGTTCGTTCTTCTGATGATCCAGGCCGGCAAGTCCGCTCTCCCGAGCTTCCGTCAGAATACCAAATCCGCGATCTTCGTCACCGCGGCATCCGTTTCCGCGGCAGCGGCAGTCAATCTCCTGATGTACGCTCTCAGCCTCGTCAACGTCGCGGTCCTCTACGCGATGGACAACGGCGGCGTCCTGCTCGTGTCGGTCCTGTGGTCGGTCGTCATCCTCAAGGAAAAGATCGGCCGCAACAAGATCATCGGTCTCGTGCTTGCCCTCATCGCCATCTTCGCGCTCGGCTTCCTGCACGGAGTCTGATTCCATGAAAACAGAATTTTTTACGTTCGAAAGTCACGATAATATCTCCCTTCCCGCGGTTCTGTGGATCCCCGAAGGAACTCCCAAAGCCGTTCTGCAGATCACGCACGGCATGACCGAGCACATAGGCCGGTATGACGCCCTCGCGGAAGCCCTGACTGCACGCGGGATCGCCGCTGCCGGATTCGACCTGCGCGGTCACGGGAAGAATCCCGGAGACCCTGCCTGCGCCGCGTTCGGCGAACACGGCTGGGAAGCGTCCCTTGAGGATATGCACCGTTTTTCTGCTGTCCTCACGGAACGTTTTCCGGCAATCCCGCGTTTTCTGCTCGGCTTCTCGCTCGGTTCGTTCCTTGTCAGAGAATATCTGAACCGGTACGACGATTCCCTCACAGGTGTACTGATCGCCGGAACCGGTCATCAGCCGGGGTTCGTCCTGTCGGTCATGGCCGCCGTCGTGAAAACGCAGGTGAAGAAAGCCGGATTCGACCGCACCACGCCTCTTGTGGAAAACCTATCGTTCGGAACGTACAACAAAAAATTTGCGCCGAACCGTACGCCGTCCGACTGGCTCTGTTCGGACGATGCACAGCTCGACGCCTACCGTGCGGATCCGCTCTGCCGTCCGGCGATCTCTTCCGGTCTGTTTCTCCGGCTTCTCGAATCCATGAAGCGAACGGGAAACCCGGAAATTTACACCAATGTGCGCCGTGATCTGCCCGTTCTGCTTCTCTCCGGGGAAGACGATCCGGTCGGCGACAGCGGCAAAGGCGTACAGCGCGTGGAACAGGCTATGCGTAAAGCCGGAATGCAAAACGTTTCCGCAAAACTCTTCCCCGGCGCAAGACACGATATTTTCCACGAAGAATCCGGCAGACAGGCATTCCAGGTACGGGATGTACTGACCACGTGGATCTTAAACCATTGCTGAATATCATAAAAACAGCCTCGATCACAAAGGATCGAGGCTGTTTTGTGTATCCGGGAATCCGTTTTAATGATATTCTGCGGGAATCAGCGCGTCGTCAAAGTGAATCATGACATTTTCGCTTTCCAGAACCGACTGCACCTTCCGGATATCGCAGTCCGTGACCGCGCAGTTTTCATCGATCGCATGGCTTGCCGCGACCGCCGCCGCCTGACCCGTGAGGATCGCCGGAGGAATCACGCGGAAGACATCCCATGCATAACCGTCCGCGGACGCACTCCGTCCTGCGGTGATGATGTTGTCAAATCCCCGTCTGGTCAGCGAACGGAGCGGTACTTCGTAAAGGAAATCGCGGCGGTCAAAGTCGCAGATCGCACAGACCGAGTCGTCGAAATGCCTGTATTTATCTTCTTCGTGCACGGTGATGTCCCCGTCGATGCGGCGCGTCGTGCGGAACTGCGGCATCATCGGAAGGGTCGTCACTTCGCGGAACAGACGGTCGTCCTTCTTCAGCTTTTCGAGCATATCGATCTGGTTGCGGATGAGGTAATCGCTCACGTTTTCCACGCTCGTACCCCAGTACAGCGGGACGTTGTCCGGCTGACCGCCGCCGTAGAGGTTCGCACTGCCGCCGGCAATCGTCGTGACCGCACGGTGTGCCTGTCCGCTTTCGATCGCGCGCTTGCAGCTTTCGATGGAAATCTGACGCGCAAAATACGAATAGAAATTGCGGCCGTCCACGGTCGGGATGCCCGCACGCTGAACGATGTCGCAGTCCCCGGTCGTGTCGATGACCTGCTTTGCAACGTAGAATTCAAGCCCCGACTTGCTGTCGGTGATGATGCCGGTGCAATGACCGCCGTCCATGACCGGATAGGACGCAAGGCAGTCGAACAGGAGTTTTACGCCTGCGTCACGGAGAAGTTCCGTGAGCTGCATCGCAAAAATGTACGGTGAGTATGCGGTATCGTAGCGCCGTCCGATGTCGGCGGGAGCGTCCGCGTTCGTTTCCTTCCAGAACGGATGCAGGGTGTCGTAGCCGTATCTGATCGACAGGCGCAGGAATTCTTCCGCCATGCCTTTGCAGATCGGGATCCCGCGGCCGTTGCACATCGGGACGAAATAATTGATCAGCCCCATCGTCGCAAGTCCGCCGAGCACGGTCGATTTTTCGAGAAGCATCACTTTTTTGCCGTGTCTGGCACCTTCGAGAGCCGCCGCGCATCCGGCGATCCCGCCGCCGCAGACGATGATATCGTACGAATCCCGCACGGGAACCGGCATTCTAAAATCGATTGTATTCATAAAGCAATCCTTTCTTTCATTTTTTCATCATTCAGTCGATGTCGCGGATGTAGTATTTGTCGCCGCCTTCGAAGAAATCCTTCCGGCGCATCGCTTCCTCGCCGAGGAGTTCCATCAGCCGGATCTGGCGTGTTTCCATCCTTCCATCTTCATAAATATCGATCACGCGGCCGCCGCGCATATCGTCATGCGCGGACATATCGTACCCGACGCATCCGTCGTATGCCATCGTGATGCCGCAGTATTCTCCCTGAAAATCACAGAGATGTTCGTGTCCGCAGAAGATCCCCTTCACGTCGCCGCGCTGGAGACACGCCATGAACAGACCGGAATTCAGCTCTCCGGAGCAGATCGCCTCACGCTTGCGCCCGATGAAGTTCGTCACTTCGGGGTTGCGGTAGAGGAGCTGGTATTCGATGAGCGGCACGTGCATGAACATCAGCGCCGGAATCTTCCGTCCGGCTTCGGTTTCACGCCGCACGGATTCATTATAATACCACATTACCTGATCGAACATCGGCGACGCCTGCACGCTTCCGCTTCCGAAATGCTTCGGCAGGATCACTCTTGTATCCGCCGGGAGTCCGAAATTTTCAAGATAATCCGGGAATTCCCGGTGCGAGTCCATCGCCCAGAGGTGGTACGCCGGAACATCCGAATCCGCTGCACGGATCGTCAGGCAGTAGTTCCCGACGCCCGAAATTTCTTGCGGACCAGCCTGCGACAGACACAGCGGAAACCGTTCGTACACCGGCTGCATTTCTTCCTTCGTCATCGGCTGTTCCGCGTCGTGGTTGCCGTACACGTGCGCCCACGGAATGTTCCGCCGCTGAACAGGTTCCATCGCCCGTTCCAGAAAATCGTACAGGACGGTTTCGTCAATACCACAGAGCTGGTCACCGCCGAGCATCACAAAATCCGGCTCCGTATGTGCGACGAGCGCTTCGATCCCCGCCGTCAGTTTGGGATTGAAATCCGGTTTTCCGTGGAAATCGGAGATCATCAGGATGCGGAAATGTCCGTCCGGATGAAACCGCAGGACCGGCTTTTCGATTGTCTTTGCATTGTCATCGGTCATATCGTACCTCCCGTGACTGTTTTTTACAGCATACCATACAAATATGAATACTTCATGAATTCACACAAATTCCCGGAAAATCTTGCAAATTCTTCGTTCATCTGTTATAATCAAGCCAACCGGAAACCTCGGTTTCCAATCCATTTTTAAGTTTTTTGAAAGGGGTTTGGGGGAATTTTTTCCGCAAAAAGTTTCCCCCAAGAAATTCACTTCCATGAAAAGAACCACCTACGAAGGACATCGCACAGACTATATCTCGTTCCCGCTCGGCGGCATCGGCACCGGATCGGTCGGACTTGCCGGAAACGGCCGCTTTGTGGACTGGGAAATCGCCAACCGTCCCGCAAAAGGCTCCACGCTCGGCAACTCGCACCTTGCCATCAAGGCGGAAACTGCCGACGGCACGCTCATCGACGCGCGCGTTCTCAACGGCGACTGCCATCTGAATTACGCCGGTCAGTACGCCATGAACTACGGGCACGGCATGCCCGGCTCCACGATGGCAAGTTTCCCGCACTTCCGGGAGTGCGTGTTTGACGGACGCTTCCCCGTTGCCGGCATCGATTTCGAAGATTATCACTTCCCCGGCAAGCCGCATCTGACCGCGTACAATCCGTTCATCCCGCGCAACGACCGCGATTCGAGCATCCCGGCGGCATTCTTTGAAATCACCGTCACCAACCCGACGGACAAGCCGGTTGTCTACACGGGCGTCTTCGCGCTCTGCAATCCGAACGGAAACGGGGTCAACAGCCTCATCGATACGGACGGTATGCACGGCATTTTCCTCGGTCAGGACAACGTCCCCGATGAAAACATCGACAAATACGACCTCACCGTTGCCACGCCCGACGCGGACGTCAGCCGTCAGCAGGCATGGTACCGCGGCGGATGGAGCGATGCGCTCGAAACCTACTGGCGTAACTTCACCGAAAAGACCGAATTCCCCGCACGTTCCTACGGCAATCCCGGCCGTGACCACTGCACCCTCGCCGTCCGCAAGACCGCAAAGCCCGGCGAGACCGTCACCCTCCGCTTCGTCATGACGTGGAGCAAGCCGAACAACTTCAACTACTGGAATCCCATGAAGGACGAAAACGGCAGGGACGTCACGTGGAAGAATTACTACGCGACCCTGTTCCGCGATTCGAAGGACAGCGCGGCGTACTGCATCGCCAACTGGGACCGTCTGTCCGCCGAAACCCTCCGTTTCCGCGACGAACTGTTCGCTTCCACCCTTCCCGAAGAAGTCATCGAAGCGGCGTCCGCGACCATGTCCGTCCTCAAGACCGCGACCGTTCTCCGTCTTGAAAACGGCGAATTCTACGGCTGGGAAGGTCTGAACCAGAACAGCGGTTCCTGCGAAGGTACCTGCACACACGTATGGAACTATGCGTACGCCCTCTGCTTCCTCTTCCCGTCGCTCGAACGCAGCATCCGCGACACCGACTACAGGTACAACATCGACGAAAACGGCCGGATGCAGTTCCGTATGCAGCTCCCGCTCGGACGTCCGCAGGGCGGCTGGCGTGCCTGCGTCGACGGACAGATGGGCGGCATCATCAAATCCTACCGCGAATGGAAAATCTCCGGCAACGACGAATGGCTGAAATCCAACTGGCCGGCGATCAAAAAATCCCTCGAATACGCATGGAGCCCCGACAACTTCGACGGCTGGGATGCGGACGGCGACGGCGTTCTCGAAGGACGTCAGCACCACACCCTCGACATGGAACTCTTCGGTCCGTCCTCGTGGCTCGAAGGCTTCTACCTCGCGGCACTGAAATGCGGCGCGGAAATGGCAGAACACCTCGGTGAAACAGAATCCGCCGAAAAATACCGCGAACTCTTCGCAAAGGGGCAGAAATGGTCGGACGAAAACCTCTTCAATGGCAAGTGGTATATGCAGAAGGTGGACCTGACCGACCGCTCCATTCTCGAAAAGTACAAGGTCTGCGGCGATGCCATGAGCTACTGGAACGACGAAGCCGGCGAGATCAAGTACCAGATCGGCGAAGGCTCCGAGATCGACCAGATGCTTGCGCAGTGGCACGCGAATATCCTCGGCATCGGCGATATTTACGACAAAAAACAGCGCACGGCTGCCCTGAAGTCGATGTTCGAAAACAACTTCAAGGAAGATATGCGCGAATTCTACAACCCGTTCCGCCTCTACAGCGTCAACGATGAAGCGGGCGCGGTCATCTGCGATTACCCGGACGGCACGAAAAAGCCGGCGATCCCGATCCCGTACTGCCAGGAAACCATGCACGGCTTCGAATACGCCCTCGCGGGTCTGATGATCTCCGAAGGCATGATCGACGAAGGGCTTGCCATCGTCCGCTCCGTCCGCGACCGCTACGACGGCGAAAAGCGCAATCCGTGGAACGAAATCGAATGCGGCTCCAACTATGCCCGCAGTATGGCAAGCTTCTCCTTCCTCCCGATCTTCGCGGGATTTGCGTTTGACATGACGAAAAAGCACATCGGCTTCGCACCGATCACCGGACGCCGCGGCTTCCGCACGATCTGGTCGCTCGACTGCGGCTGGGGCAATGTACGCTTCGGCGAAGAGACCGACTGCATGAAGATCGACGTCATCGACGGAACCCTGCCGCTCCGCAGCATCGGTGTTCCCGAAGACATGACGGTCAACTACGTTGTGATCGACGGTCTCGCGGTTCCGTTCACCCGCGAAAAAGACGGCGGACGGATCGTTCTCGCACGTGAAATCACCGCAGAAAAATCCGTTATCGTTACCCAGTAAAAAAATTCCGGAGGGATGCTCAGTGCATCCCTCCGTTTTCCGTAAGCCGGATGATCGCTTCCCGCAGATCCGCAACACTGCGGAAAACTCCGCAGTCACCGAACAGATCGCGGATGATATGCCCGCCGAACCGGTGCAGACAGAACCCGTACGTCAGCTTTTCCGCAACGTCTGCTGCCGTCCATTGATCTTTGCCGAAAAATCCGTCGAGATATGCTTTTTCCATCCGGAACAGTCCCGGAAACAGCGACGCATATTCGTATTCCGCCGGTGCCGTCACGGAATCCGCAAAATCGAGGATCCACGCCCGTCCCTGCCCGTCTAGGATCGCGTTGTCGATGTGGATATCACCGTGGACGTACACCGGCGTCCCGTGTGCATATCCGCGGAGATATTCCTCTCGGGAACGGCGGAATTCTGCGGTGAAATCCTCCCATTCGTCCTCGTCGGCGATGGCATCTTCGGGAAAATCGTAATCGTTGAACCGCTCGCACGGGACGTTCATTTTGTCACAGATCTCCCTGAGCTGCTGTCCGACCGCGTATTTTTCCTCGGAGGTCAGTTCCGCCTTTCCGAATTCCGTCCCGTGAACGAACGTCTGGATCAGGTAGCGGAATTCGTACCGGTCATAGATCCGTCCGTGGGCGATCAGCTCCGGTACGGCGATTCCGAGACGGTTCGCGTGCCGCATCGCCGCGATCTCGGTGAGAAAATCGCTCTCACACGGCCAGCCGAACGTATCGGGCGCATAGACCTTGACGATATAGCCGCCCGTCCGGAAAACGGCATGGGAACCGGGCGTGGTATTTTCAACCGCCGTCTGCGGAAGTCCGTGGAGATCGAGGATGTGCCGGACAAGGGGCTCAAATGCTTCGGTGTTCTGAAAGATCTTCGACCACGCGTCCAGCGAAGTGATCGTATGTTCAAAAAGGTTCATGGGAAACCCTCCGGAATCGTTCGTGATTTTCTCCCATTTTAGCACATTTCAGCCGATTTTACAACATGACTCCGCAAGAGTTTGTATTTTTTGTGAACTATTGAAGGCGTATTTTTGAATTCTCCGCTTGACAGGCGTACACAGGAGTGGTATAATACGTTCAAATTTTTCAAATTCAGCGAAAGGAACCCGTCACGATGGATAAGACCCTGCATATCTGCATGAATGTCAAAGTGAATATGAACGTGATTTCTTATCCCGCGTGGAATGCCGATGATGCGTATTTCCACCGTCCGGGTTTTCCTTTTTATACCCAGAATTTTCTCATAATCCCATAATTCTGTAAGTGTAAAATTCATAAACCCGACGGTATTTTGATAGCTTTTATCGGAATACCGTCTTTTTATATTCATTTTTACAGGAGGTACACCACCATGACCAGCACATTCGACTTTCTCAACGGCTACTACACCGTCTACAACGAAAACGGCCGCCTTGCATCCCGCCACGGCTCCGTCGAATTCCGCACGACCGTCCGCTATATCGAACGGTATCTGAAACCCGGGATGAACATCCTCGAAATCGGCGCGGCGACCGGACGGTATTCGCACTATTTCGCCCGTCAGAGTTACGCCGTGGACGCCGTCGAGCTGATTCCGCACAACATCGAGCTGTTCCGCGAACATACGCAGGACGGCGAAAATGTCCGCATTTTTGAGGGGAACGCGGTCGATCTGTCCATGTTCGCGGACGATTCCTACGATATCGTCCTCCTGCTCGGACCGATGTACCACCTGTTCACCGACGAAGACCGTACCGCCGCCCTCTCCGAAGCTGTCCGCGTGACAAAACCGGGCGGCGTGATGATGGCGTCCTACTGCATGAACGAAGGGACGGTCATCAATTACCTCTTCGGGAAGCACAAAATTTTTGAAGAAAGCCTTCAGCCGCTGATCGACCGCGAAACGTTCAAACTCGATTCCGTGCCGGAACAACTGTTTGTACTGTGGAGACAGGAGGATATCCGGAAATTCACGGACAGGCTCCCCGTCGAACGCCTGCATTTTGTCGGGACGGATATGTACACGAAGTATTTCCCGGACATGGTCGATTCGCTGGACGACCGGGAATTCGCGGAATACCTGAACTACCATTTCGCCGTATGCGAGCGTGCGGACATGGTGGGAATCTCGCATCATACGCTGGATATTTTACGAAAGAGAGGATAATCTCATGAAACTCACAATCCGCCGTGCGGTCATGGACGACCGCATCCGAATCATGCCCCTGCAGAAGGAAATTGCCGCTCTGCACCACGCCGGACGTCCGGATTTATTCCGCACGGAAGCACATTACTACAGCGAAGACGAGTTTTTCACCCGGCTGACCAACCCCGACCACCATATTTTCCTCGCGGAAGCGGACGGAATCATCGCCGGATACGTCTTTGCGTCAGTCAAGCACGTCCGGAATCACCCGACCTACATGGATTTTGACACGTTCTATATCAACGACCTCTGCGTTGCCGAATCGTACCGCCGTCACGGCATTGCGTCCGCGCTGTTTGAGCGATGTATCACGCAGGCACGCGAAGCCGGATGTCACAGCATCGAGCTTGGCGTGTACTGCTTCAATGAGGATGCGATTGGATTTTACAGGAATATGGGAATGAAACCGGTAATGCAGAGAATGGAATTGAACTTTGGAAAGGAGAAGGAGTCATGATTATCAAAAACGAAATTCCGCTTCTGGAATTTGACACGGATCGCACGGCCGTCCTCATGCCGACCCACGAACACCTCGATCTGCCTCTTCCCGAAAAGGCGGTGTTCGCCTTTCTCGGAGAGCACATCGACGATTATGCCCGGGCACACCGCGCGGTCGTTCTCGGTACCTTCGAATCGACGACTAAAAACTACCCGATCTACGCCGTCAAACATCATGGTGAAACCGTTTGTCTCTGTCAGGCTCCCGTCGGTGCCGCACCTGCCGCACAGCTGATGGACTGGCTGATCGGCTACGGCGTACGGAAGATCATCACCGGCGGATGCTGCGGCGCGCTGGCGGATTTTGAGGAAAATCAGTTTCTCATCCCCTACAGGGCACTGCGCGACGAGGGAACGTCGTACCACTACATGAAGCCGTCCCGTTTCGTGGATATCCATCCGGCGGCGAGAGCGGCGATCGCCGGAACGCTGACCGCGCACGGACTCGATTACCGGGAAATCATCACGTGGTCGACCGACGGATTCTACCGCGAGACCCGTGAAAAAGTCCTGTACCGCCGTGCGGAAGGATGCGAAGCCGTGGAAATGGAATGTTCGGCACTCGCCGCCTGTGCCGCGCTCCGTGATGCCGTCTGGGGATGCCTGCTGTTCACCGCCGATACGCTGGCGGACATCGAGAACTACGACGAGCGCAGCTGGGGCGAGGATTCGTTCGCCGTCACGCTGGAACTGTGTCTGGACGCGGTTCTGAAACTGTAAATTTTATTATAAAAAAAAGGAGACCACATCATGTTAAACCACAAAGGAACAAAAACCATCGCAACGCCGCGCCTGCTTCTGCGGCCGTTCATTGTCGAAGACGCGCACGATATGTTCACCAACTGGGCATCCGACCCGAACGTAACGAAATATCTCACATGGGAGCCGCACGTTTCTCCGGAAGCCACCGCCGAACTGCTCGCGCTGTGGATCCCGAACTACGAAAATCCCGCCTACTACAACTGGGTCATCACCATGGACGGACATGCCATCGGCAATGTCTCGATCGTCCGGCACTCCGACAAAAGTGAGTACATGGAGTTCGGCTACTGCCTGTCCGCCGCGTACTGGAGACAGGGCATCATGCCTGAAGCGGTGTCGGCTGTCCGCGATTTTCTCTTCCGCGAGGTCGGCGCGCACCGTCTGGTGATCCGCCATGCAGCAAAAAATCCCGCATCCGGCAGAGTCGCACGGAAATGCGGGTTTACATGGGAAGGCCGTCAGCGCGAGGAATTCCGCTCGGCATGGGGAGAATATCTCGATATCGAGGCGCTGTCCCTGCTCCGGCAGGAATGGGAAGAAATTGTGGATGAGAGCTGACCAGGTCAGCTCTCATAAAGTATCGTGCACGCCGCGCCGAGGTTGTCCGGCTTTGTCAGGCGGCCGGTGCTCATCAGGTGCCACAGGATCGCCTGATACGGGCTGAACGACGTACGGTAGTGTGCCCTCTCGTTCGCGCTGACGTAATCGGGAATGAATCCGTCGATATAGTTCGCGTATCCGGTGAATCTTGTATAGATCTCTTCCCTGTCCGCCGTTTCTGCCGCACGTTCGAGGATGTCGTCGAGTTTTGTGCGTTCCTCCGCCGTGAAATACGGCAGATTCATCCGGATGTGTCCGTCCGTAATGTCGATGTATCCGCTTCCGGCAAGATTTGCGAAAAATTCCCGGTCAACGCCGTCCGCAGGTGTGCCGCGGCGTTCAAGATCGGCGGCTTTGCAGAGCGCGGTCACGGCCCCTTGGTCAAAAAACGGACGTCCGACCTCTTCATAACTGCCGAACATGGAAAGATCAAACTGGTACGCCCGCACCGTCCCGCTCGGATTGCTCATCCCCTTGATGCCGTAGCCGCCGGAATTTGCGTAATAGGTCCACAGTTCCCCATCGGCCAGATATTCCATGATTTCTTCGTTCGATACCGACGCACGGACCCAATGTTTTGTCCCGTCCGGACGCATCGGCGAGCCGTGCTGAAGTCCGAGGTCGGCGATCATGCGGTCGTCGTTTTTTCCGACTTCGCTCATAAGGAAATACGCAAGGATATCCCATAGAAGTTCGTTTTCCGGCAAATCACAGCCGACAAAGCCGATCCCGCGGATGTCCGGAAGAGCCGCTTTTACAACTCTGTAATATTCCTCCGCGATAAACGGGACGTGTTCCATGGAATATCTCACCCGTGCGGCCTCATATTCCGCGTCGCGGATAAAGAAATTCGTCCGGTATTTTCCGCTGATCTCCACCATATAGTCCATCGACAGCAGTCCGGAAATCTTGTCTTCCAGATACACCGCCGCCACGCCGAGCGTGCGCGAAATGTTCTCAAGGGATAAGGGTTCTTTCCTGCAGAGCCAGCAGATATTCTGCATAAGAATATCCGATTCCAGCGCGGCGTACACCCTGCTGTTCCACCAGCCGCTATGTCCTATAATAAGTTTCTTCGGTCTGTAGATTTCGTCCGTCATGGTAATTCTCTCCTTTAAGTCTCTGCGGATTTTCGAAAGGTGCCACCGTACCGTGGACGGTGCAAGTCCGAGCCGCTTTCCGATTTCCGATGCATTCATCCGGTCATAATAATACAGGACAATGATCTCGCGCCGGATCCCAGAAAGATACATGACCTCCCTGCGCAGACGGTCGTACGTCTCCCGCTCGATCACGCGGTCTTCCGGCGTTTCGTGCTCCGTGAAATCCACGTAATCCGACACATCCCCCGATACCGTCACCGCATCCCACGCCGGTTTGTTCTTCCGCAGGAATTTCGACCACGTGTACCGGCAGACGGTATGGATGAAGGCATTCATGTTCTCCACGCCGGAAAAATCACAGGTACACAGATTCAGCAGGATTTCCTGCGAGAGATCGGCGGCATCGGCGGAATTCCCGGTCTTCGAATACGCGAATCCGTAAATTTTTTCGGCATATTCGCGGATCAGTGTGTCGTCCGGCATGATACGAGGCTCCTTTCGAATTGTTTTTGCGGTTCTGTTATATAAGTACCGCGGAAAACGGAAGTGCTGGCGGAATTTGCGGATTTTTTCTTTTTATTTCACCACTTCCGCGCCGAACGGCATCAGGGCGAGTTTTGCCAGTTTGAAATGCTGTTTTCCGAAGGGGATCCCCACGATCGTCACGCACAGGATCAACCCCATCGTCAGATGTTCGATCGCCAGCGGAACGCCGGAGAGGATGATCCACAGGATGTTGACGATCAGCGAGACCGCGCCGTCGCTCCAGCGGACGTGCTTTCCGAACGGACAGCAGGACAATTTCGCAAATTTGAAGCACTGCACGCCGACCGGAATACCCACGATCGTCACGCACCACAGCAGTCCGCAGCCAAACCACGACAGCCCGCTGAGAAATCCGCCGAGAACAAACCATAAAAGATTACCGAGAAATTTCAATTTTTACCTCCGTTTTTATTTTCTGTATTCGTCAAAAAAGTCAAGTACCGGCGTTTTGTCCGCTTTTCCTTCGCCGTCCGCGATCAGGAAGAGGTAGACGTTTCTGTCCGTACTGCCGTCCGTACCGGTGAGTTCGCATTCCACGCGGAACGAACGACCTTCCGGTACGATGAAATTGATCCCCTGTGTGCGTTCCTCATGTTCGATCGGCGCACCGTCGTCCCCGTATACCCGGATCGTCACGGATTCCGCACCCGTACCGGGATCATCGTGGACGTAAATGGAGGCGAGGAACCATTCGCCCGGTTTCCACAGCAGTTTGTCGTACTGCATCGACACGTGCAGCGGCGTCTGCGCTTCCCGGAAGAAATCGTACGCCAGCTTCGGTTCGCCGTAGTAATCGACCATGCACGTGCAGGAAACGCACGGCCACGGTTCGTTGAACTGCCATACGATCGCGCCGATGTTTTCCTGACGCGGCCAGACGCAGACATTGTCTCCGTCGAGTGACCACGGATGCGCCGTCTTCGAACGGCGGCGGTGCGATTCGATGGCGTAGCGGATGCCTTCCGCCTGCATGAACTGGCTGAGCTTCACAAGCTCCCCGAGATCGGAAAGTTCGCCGAACAGCGGACGTTCGCGGTAAACATACGTATCCCACCATTCGCCGTGGTGCCGCCAGGTCAGATTCTCGCCCATCGTCGTGACCTTCCGGTTTTCCGGCGCGAGAACGCTTTCGATCGCCGGCAGATTCGACATGCCATCCACGCCGAATTCGCTGTGCAGAAGGATCGTCGAGGAATTGTACAGATTATAGTGCCCTTCCGTGCCTTCGTATTTCCACGGGCCGTGGATGTCCTGATTCCGTTCCGGATGTGCGGGGTCGAACCATTCCGTCGGACCGGACGCGGATGTCGGGAGCATCAGGATCTCCGGCGACAGCTCCCGCACGATCTCCCGGAGCATGGCGATGTTCGGGTCGTCGAACGTGGACGGGATGCCGTGTTCGTCCATCAACTCATTGCCGCCGCTCCAGTAAGTGAGCGAAACGTGGTTCCGCTTTTCCGTGACAGCCGCACGCGCGGTCGCTTCACAGAGCGCGAGGAATTCCGGACGTTTCGACGGGATATTGTCGATCCCCGACGAGGACTGGATGAATTCCTGCCAGACCATGATGCCGTACCGGTCGCAGAGGTCGTAGAAATCCTCTTTTTCGATGATGCCGCCGCCCCAGACGCGGATGAGATTGACATGCGCCTGTGCCGCCATTTTGATAAACTGCTCATATCGTTCGCGGGTCACGCAGCCGTACATATGATCGAGCGGCGTCATATTCACGCCCTTGATGTAGATCTCCCGGCCGTTGATGACGGGGATGTACGGCAGGACGGTTCTGTCCGCGCACTTCGGCTGACGGTATTCGACCGTACGGAAGCCGACGCGGTACGTCTTTTCGTCATCGTCCGTCGTGAGTTTCAGATCGTACAGCGGCTGTTCTCCGTACCCGTTCGGGTACCACAGCTTCGGCATGGGATCGTGAAGCAGAAGTTTGCCATCCTGTGCGGGTCCCATTGCAC
Source organism: Clostridia bacterium (assembly GCA_017547755.1). Classification (GTDB taxonomy): domain Bacteria; phylum Bacillota; class Clostridia; order Oscillospirales; family CAG-272; genus UMGS1696. The sequence continues at coordinate 43,670 of JAFYOX010000064.1, forward strand.
AGACCCATCCGTTATAGGAAAGCGTCCCCGTGAACTCCGGATTTTCCGCCGTGATTTTCAGCGTTCCGTCGCCGATATACCGGATATGCACATCCTTCAGCGGATCGCTGCATACGTCAAGGTATACCTCGTCGTACAGTCCGAGGTTGACGAGGCGCGTACCGAAGTCCCATTTGTAGCCGAACCGCGCTTTCTGCGTGAACGTACGGCTCGTGTAGCCGATCTGCCCCATTTCGTCCGGTGCATTTTCGAGAACCACCGTCAGCGTGTTCGCTTCGCCGTATTTCAGCGCGTCCGTAATATCGGTGACGCACGGGACATACATGCCGGTATGTTCGGCGATTTTCCGGTCGTTCAGATAGATGTGCGCGTGGTAGTCGATCCCCTTCAGCACCAGACGGACACGCTTTCCGCGGATGTCCGGTGATACCTCAAACGTGTTCTGATAGCTCCAGAAACGGTTCGCCACCCATTCGCAGAGAAGCGAATTCCGTTCATAATACGGATCTTCGATCAGTCCCGCGCACAGCAGATCGTCGTACACGCTGCCCGGTACCTTCGCGGGAATCACGGGAGTCACGGCGGTGAATTTCGCACCGGTTTCCACGGACGCTCCCTGCATGACGGTAAACGGCCACGATCCGGCAACCGTCCAGTCTTTTTCCAGTCGGATTTTCATGAAAAATACCTCCCTGCGGTCAGTCAGATAAGATGATTTTATTATACCATACCGTCCGGCAAAACGGGACGGATTTTTTATATTCTCATGAAATTCTAATCCGCACCTTCCCGTTTTCCCGTCAGAATGTACCAGTCGCACATGGAAAAATCCTTAAGGTCATGAAAAATTTCTGTTTTGTGCTATTTATTTGTCATACAATTTGTGATATAATATAAGATGTATGAAATCATCACCTGAAAATCTCGTTATCGAAAGGTTTAAAATATATGTGCGGTTTTATCGGATTTACCGGAATCATTGACCGCCGCGAGGACGTCATCCGCCGCATGGCGGAGCGCATCGTCCATCGCGGTCCCGACTCCGGCGGCTTTCATCTGAGCGGCGAAACGGACGCAGATGCCGTCACGCTCGGCTTCCGCCGTCTTTCCATCATCGACCTCGCGGACGGTTCCCAGCCCATGTACAACGAAGACGGTTCCGTCGTCATCACCTTCAACGGCGAAATCTACAACTTCATGGAACTGCGCGAACAGCTCCTTGCCGCAGGACATACCTTCAGGACCCGCTGTGACACGGAAGTCCTTATTCACGGCTACGAACAGTGGGGAGAAAAACTCGCGGAAAAGCTGCGCGGAATGTTCGCGTTCGTCATCTGCGACATCAAAACCGGCACGCTCTACGGTGCCCGTGACCCCTTCGGCATCAAACCCTTCTATTATTATAAGACAAACAAAGGCGCTCTCCTGTTCGGCTCGGAAATCAAGAGCTTCCTCGAACATCCCGATTTCCATCCCGCCGTCAACGAAAATGCGCTCCGTCCCTATCTGACGTTCCAGTATTCCTCCATGGAAGAAACCTTCTTCAAGGATACCTACAAGCTGCCCCCGGCACATTATTTCACCTACAGAAACGGCACGCTCACCAAAACCCGCTACTGGGATGTCGACTTTTCGAAGAAGACCGATCTTTCCTACACGGAATGTGCCGAAAAGATCGATGCGCGCGTGCATGAATCCGTTGCCGCGCACCGCATCAGTGACGTAAAGGTCGGCGCGTTCCTCTCCGGCGGCGTTGACTCCTCCTATATCACCGCCGTTCTCATGCCGAACGACACCTTCTCCGTCGGCTTCAACTACGAAAAGTTCGACGAAACCAGCGAAGCGGCGGAACTTTCGAAGCGTCTCGGCGTACAGAACTACCTCCGCCACATCTCCGCGGACGAATGTTTCGACGCCTTCCCGACCATCCAGTACCACATGGACGAACCGCAGTCGAATCCGTCCTCCGTGCCGCTGTACTTCCTCTCCCAGCTGGCAGCCGAACACGTCACCGTCGTTCTCTCCGGCGAAGGTGCGGATGAGATCTATGCGGGCTACGAAGAATACGACGTCCGCGGTCTGTCCGCAAAATACCGGAAGATCCCCGGCTTCATCCGCAGAGGTGCCGCCGGAATCGCAAAGAAGCTCCCCTACTTCAAGGGTCACGACTTCATCATCAAGAACAGCGGACGTCCGGAAGACCACTTCATCGGTCAGGCGCTCGTATTCCCCGAAGACGAAGCCGTCGCCATCCTGAAGGACAAGTACAAAAACGGTCCGTCCGTCAAGGACATCACCCGTCCGGTCTATGACAAGGTAAAGGATCTCCCGGAACTCGAAAAGAAGCAGTACCTCGACATGAACCTGTGGCTGCCAGGCGATATTCTCCTCAAGGCGGACAAAATGAGCATGGCGCATTCGCTCGAACTGCGCGTTCCCTACCTCGACAAGGAAGTCATGCGCGAAGCACAGGAACTGCCGCACCGCTACAAGATCGACGGAAACGATACCAAGGCGGTCCTCCGTACGGCGGCAAACAAGACCCTGCCCGACGAATGGGCGCACCGCCCGAAGAAGGGCTTCCCGGTGCCGATCCGTCAGTGGCTCCGCGAAGACAAGTATTACAACATTGTCAAGGAATATTTCACCTCCGATGCGGCGGCGGAATATTTCGACACCGATGCGCTCGTGAAGCTGCTCGACGATCACAAATCCGGCGCGGCGAACAATCAGCGCAGAATCTGGACGGTCTTCACCTTCCTGACCTGGCATAAAGAGTTTATCGAAGGCGACGCAATGCGCCGCGCAATGTGAGGTACATCATGAACAAGAAAATCACTCCCGTACTGCTCGGTGCGGACTTGAACTGCTACAACATCGCCCGTGCGTTCCATGAACAGTACGGCGTAAAGTCCTACGCATTCGGTCGCTATGCCGTTTCCGCGACCAAATATTCCAAGATCATCAACTTCACCTGCGTTCCGAAGATCGACGAAGAACCCGTCATGATCGACACCCTTCACCGCTTCGCGGACGCACATCTTGGGGAAAAGCTCATCCTTTTCGGATGCACCGACGAATACGTTGCGATGATCATCCGCAACAAGGAAGAACTCTCCGATTTCCTCTGCCCCTATCCGTCGCTCTCCGTTCTCGAAACCGTTGCGAAAAAGGCGGAATTCTACGAAACCTGCGACAAGTTCGGCATCCCCTATCCGGATACCGTTGTTCTGACCGGTAAAACGCCTGCATCCGAACTGACCGCCGAAAAGCTCGGCTTCAAGTACCCGATCATTGTCAAGCCCTCTTCTTCCGCGGATTACTGGAAGTTCCCCTTTGACGGCATGAAGAAGGTCTACACCGCCGACGACCCCGCCGAAGCCGAAAAGATCATCAATGAAATCTACGGCGCGGGCTACCCCGACAAGATGATCCTCCAGGAATTCATCGACGGCGGCGACTCCCAGATGCGCGTGTTCACCGCGTTCTCCGACGAACACGGCAAGGTGCGCGCAATGTGCCTCGGTCACACGATGCTCGAAGAACATACCCCGAAGGGTCTCGGCAACCATGCCGCCATCGTCACCGAACCGGTTTCCTCCTTCCCGCTTTCCGAAAAACTGAAGGATATGCTCGAAGACATGGGCTACACCGGCTACTCCAACTTTGACATCAAGCTCCGCGAAGGCACCAAGGACGACTACCGCGTCTTTGAAGTCAACCTCCGTCACGGTCGAAGCAATTATTATGTCACCGCTGCCGGCATCAACATCGCAAAGCTTGCCGCAGAAGTCTTTGAATCCGAAGGCGACGACTGCGTCCGCTGTGACAAGAGCGTATTCTGGCACCACATCCCGCGCAGCACCGTATATGCCTACACCGACGACCGTCAGCTCGTTGAAACCGCGAAAAAGCTCGACCGCGAAGGTAAGGAAAGCTCCTCCGTCTGGTACAAGCCCGACTTTGTCATGAATCCGCTCCGCTTCATCTGTGTCCTTGAACAGCTCCGCCGTCAGAAGAAAAAATACAAGATCTACTGCGTCAAAAAAGGTTGATTTATGAGCACAACTGAAAAACGTCAGCTCCTCGGCATCCTCGGCGGTCTCGGTCCGATGGCAAGCGCGTATTTCTACGAGCTGATCACCGAACATACCCTTGCCGCCTGTGACCAGGATCACATCGACATCATCCTGTCGAGCCGTGCGACGACCCCCGACCGTACCGATTACATCGTCGGCAGAAGCGATAAAAATCCGCTTCCCGCCATGATCGACGATGCGCGTTCGCTCGAACAGTACGGCGCGACAGCGATCGTGATCCCCTGCAACACCGCGCACTACTTCATTGACGCGGTGCGCGATTCCGTGAATGTTCCCATGCCGAGCATCATCGCCGAAACGGTCCTTCACCTGAAACGGTGCGGCTTCCAAAAGCCCGTCATTCTTGCGACCGCCGGAACCGTATCCACCCATACCTACCAGCGCGAACTTGAGAAAAACGGTATGGAATGGGCCGTCCCGGACGAAGCCGGACAGCAGACCATCATGGACATCATCTACGGCAAGGTCAAAAGCGGCGTGATCCCCGACCCGGCAGAACTGTATGCCGTGATCGATCCGCTGTTCGCGGACGGCTGCGACTGTGCCATCCTCGGCTGCACGGAACTCTCCCTCATCGGCAAAAAAATGACGGATGATCCCCGCATCGTCGACTCGCTCACCGTGCTCGCCGCCTGTGCCATCCGTCTCATGGGACATAAAACGACCGGATTCCCGGCATCCTACGACATTCCGTAACATAACAAAGGAGTTTCTCCATGTCCATCCGTCTCTCCGAAATCACGCAGAATTATGACTGCCGTGTCCTCGGCTGCGGGGATCCCGTGATCACCGCGGTCGAATACGACTCCCGCAAAACCGGTTCCGGTGCCCTCTTCTTCTGTATGCCCGGTGCCAATTTTGACGGACATACCTTCGCGCCGCGCGTTTACGACGCGGGATGCCGTGCCTTTGTCGTGGAACATCCCGTGGATCTTCCCGACGATGCGGTGCAGGTGATCGTCCCCTCTTCCCGTGCCGCACTTGCCGCGTTTTCCGCGAAATTCTACGGCGAACCCGCGAAGGAACTGACCCTTCTCGGCATCACCGGCACCAAGGGCAAGACCACAACGTCCCTGCTCGTCAAGGAAATCCTCTGTTCCTGCGGCATCTGCTGCGGCTACATCGGCTCCAACGGCGTCTCCTACCGGACGCATTACGAAGATACCGTCAATTCCACGCCCGAAAGCAGAGAACTCCACCGCATTTTCCGCGATATGGTAAACGCGGGCGTCACCCATGTCATCATGGAAGTTTCTTCGCAGGCACTCTGCACCCACCGTGTGGACGGTCTGCATTTCGATACTGTTCTCTACACCAATCTCGGACGCGACCACATCAGTCCGGTGGAACATGCCTCCGTCGAGGAATACCGCGACGCAAAACGCCGTCTGTTCACGGATTTCGATGCGGAAAACATCATCTGGAATGCCGACGACGAACACGGCGCCTATATGGTGGACGGTTCCCGCGGTCAGCGCATTTCCTATGCCATCCGCAGTGACGCGGATTTCCGCGGCTCCGGTCTCCGTCCGTACCGCGACGAAACCTCGCTCGGGATCGAATTTGAGCTGGAACACGGTCAGACCCGGACGGAAGTCCGTCTGCGGACGCCCGGTGCGTTCAGCATCTACAACGGCATGGCCGCTATCGCCGCCTGTACCCGCTACGGCGTCACCGTTCAGGAATGCGCCGATGCCCTGCGCACCATTTCCGTCACCGGACGTTTTGAAGTCGTGGACGCCGTCCCCGGCGCGACCTTCCTCATCGACTATGCCCACAACGGCATGAGTCTGACCTCCGCTCTGACCGAACTGCGTGCCTATCAGCCGAAACGTCTGATCTGCATTTTCGGTACGGTCGGCGGACGTACGCAGGAACGCCGGAAAGAACTTGCGGAAGCGGCATCCCGCTGTGCGGACTACTCGATCATCACGTCCGACAACCCGAATTTTGAAAATCCGGATGCCATCATCGCGGAAATCGTTTCCCATATGGACGAAAACGCGCTGTACACCACCATTTCCGACCGGAACGAAGCGGTACGCTTCGCCGTACGCCTCGCGGAAGAAGGAGATATCCTCCTCTTCGCCGGAAAAGGGCACGAGACCTATCAGCTCATCGACGGAGAAAAGATCCCCTTCTCCGAGCGCGCCATCATTCTCGACGAATCCGCAAAGGTACAGGAAAAACTGCTTCTTCTCTGAAAATATATACGGGAGATACCGGATATCCGGCATCTCCCGTTTTCTTTATTTTTCCACAGCCGCCTTCGTCATGTTGGCTTCGCGGATCTTTTCGTAGGTTTCTCTGCTGAACTTCGGACTGCGGTCGTAGGCGTACAGACCGTTCTGCTCCTGTTCGATGTCGGTGAGCTGCGTGTAGCAGAAGCCGCAGACTCGCGGACATTCGAGAAGCACCTTCGTCAGGCCGGCATACCGTTCGGCAAACGCCGCTTCGGACGCGGGCGTGCTTCCGTAGCCCCAGCCGTCCGTGTTGTCGCCCGGCTTCCAGTACGTTCCGCCGTATTCGCTGACCCAGAAAGGCTCGCCGCGGTAAACATGCTTTTTCAGCTGTTCCTGATGGATCGGATTGTGCAGGTAGGTCGGATCTTCGACCATGCGCGCCAGATTCTTCCGGAGGCTGTCCGGATTCTGGTCGTAGTCATGGATATCGAACATATCCGTCTTCCAGTGAACGCCGCCCGACGCGTCGATGACGGGACGGTAGGGGTCCATCTGCTTGGTCACATCGTAGAACATCGTCTGGCAGATCGGGTTGTTGTCCTTCTTCCAGTAGGATTCGTTTTCGGGACACCAGCCGATCAGTGCGGGGTGGCTGTAATCGCGGCGGACAACTTCCATCCATTCGGGCAGGAAATTGCCGATGCCGCTTTCGTCGCAGAGGGCAACGCCGTTGGCATATTCGCCCCAGACGATATAGCCGAGCTTGTCCGCCCAGTACAGCGTCCGTTCTTCGAACACGCGCTGATGCAGTCTCGCGCCGTTGAAGCCGAGTTCCATCGACAGTTCAATATCGTGCTTCAGATAGTCGTCGCTCGGGAAGGTGTAGACGCCTTCGGGATTGAAGCCCTGGTCAAGGACGGTGCGCATGAACAGCGGCTTTCCGTTGAGATACAGCGCATCCGGCTTCAGTTCGACGGAACGCATGCCGAAATAGCTGTTCAGCGTGTCCGTATCGTCGAGGGTCAGCACAAGATCGTACAGTTCCGGCTGTCCGACATCCCAGAGATGCAGTTCATCCACCGGAAGCGTGATCGCCGCGATGCCGTACACAGCTCTTGCGGACGCTTTTCCGACCGGACGTCCGTCGTAGAACGCTTCTGCCGTGACCGTCGTTCCTCCGGAAACCTCCGCTTCGATGCGGACGCAGCTTTCGTGGATGAACGGCGTGATCTTTGCGTACCGAATATAATTTTCCGGAACGAATTCGAGCCACACGGTCTGCCAGATCCCGGTCGTACGGGTATACGAGCAGGCATAGGACTGGTAGCGGTCGGACTGCTTGCCGAACGGCTGCTTTCCGCTGCGGAGATCGTCTTCCGCGTACAGGGTGAGACGGTTCTCGCCTTCGTGTACAAAATCGGTGATGTCGTAGGTGAAGGACGAATAGCCGCCCTTGTGTTCACCGGCGCGCTGTTCGTTCACCCACAGAACGGAATGGTAATCCACCGCGCCGAAGTGGATCAGGACACGGCCCTTCACCTGTTCGGCGGTGAGATTCACGGTACGGCTGTACCATACGGCGGCGATCCAGTCGGTATAGCCGATGCCGGACAGTCTGCTCTCGGGGCAGAACGGCACCGTGATCGAACGGACATCGCCGTCTTTGAAGTTGTCGTAGCGATGGAATTCGCGTTCGAGACCGGAATTGCCGAGATCGAAGCGGAATTCCCATTCGCCGTTGAGATTCATCCAGCTGTCACGCACGAACTGCGGACGCGGATGTTCGGGACGGGGGATGCTTGTCATGGAAATCCTCCTTATTTTTACGCAGAAACCTGCGGATTAGTCTTCAAAACCGTAGAGAGGATAAAGTTTCTTTTCAAGGCTCTTGTTCAGAGACTTTTCGATCTTCTTGTATTCGGAGGCAATGTTGGGATTGTTGTCCTGGATCTGACCGCGGAGCATATACGGAATCATGACAAAGAGGCTGTTGCCGAACTGGAACGCAAAGTCGAACTTACGTCCTGCCATGATCAGGTCGACCATGTCCGCCGTCTGACGGTCGGTGGAGTACTTGCCCTTGAGTGCCTGGTCGTAATATGCGGGGTAAACGGTCTTGTAGGATTCCGCGCAGAGCGCTTCAAAGATCATGGAAACGAATTCGAGGCTGTTGTAGGAAGGCGTGGGCATGCCGAATACGGTGAACTTGTCGTCCGCGTTGGTATAGTATTCCGCCTGTTCTTCGTCCCACTTCGGGTAAGGAAGCATGGTGTATTCGTCTTCCATGTCTCTTAGTTCGATGTAAGCCGCCTGGAAGCGCATCGGCGCAAAGACGAGCTGACCGCCTGCGAAGTAATCTTCTTCATCGTACTGATTTGCGAGGCTGATGAATCCGGGAAAATTGAAGTGGAAGGAGAAGAGCTTTTCCAGCATGGAAACGGTCTTTTCGCTCATGAAGGTAACGTCCAGCCTGCCGGTTTCGTTGATCGTGGTGATCTGTCCGCCGAACGCGGTGAACCATACGTCTGCAGGGTTCCATACGGAGTAGCCGAAGCCGTACAGGTCGGAGGTATCGGACTTGCCGTTCCCGTTGGTATCCTGATACATTTCGCCGATCATGGAAATGAACTGGTCAATGGTCCACTTTCCTTCCAGAACGAGGTTATACAGGTCTTCTCTCATATGACCGTACTGGTCAAGGAGATCGAGATTAGCGAAGATGGTATGGGTAAAGGTCATGGACGTATAGGAAAGGTCGGAGCAGATCGCGTACAGACGGTTGTTGATCGTTGCGCCGTCGTTCGCCAGCTTGTTGTGCCACGGCTTGTCCAGATCCTGATACGGTGCTTCCATCCAGTTCAGAAGAGCTTCCGCGGAGATCGGCACGTTCGCCTGATAATCATAGAACGCGACGAGGTGGTAGTCGTCGGTACCGGCGTGCGCCAGAGTCTTGGGCATATTCCACGGGGTCGAGTCGGAACTTACGGACATCTTCACTTCGAAGCGTTCTTCGATCCTGATGTTGCGGTTGTAAACGGCGTCGTTGCAGGCGTCACCGGTAAGTTCTTCCGCGATGATTTCACCTTCATAGTCCGCCCATGTCGCATCGGAGGTATAAACACGGAAATCCGCGCCGTCCCAGGTCATTTCCGGCAGATCGTCGGAGATCCGCTGGCGCAGTTCCAGATCGCTCAGTTCTTCTTCCACAGCTTCTTCGGCGGCAGGTTCTGCGCTGACTGCGGCGGAAGAGGTGGTTTCGTCGATATTTGCTTCGGTGTTGGATTCGCTGCAGGCCGTAAAGGAGGTGCTTAACAGCAGAGCAGCAAGAAGTGCGCTCAGAATTTTCTTGGACATTTTGTTTCCCCTGTTTTCTGATAAAGTCTGGTTGGATCCTGTCAAATTTATAAACATAATTTAAATATGCGAGGATAATTATATCGGAAAACAAGCCGTTTGTCAACCGCTCCGTTCTTTTCAAAACACACTCATTTTCCTTGAAAATCCATATTTTTTATGCTATAATGAACAAAAAGATTCCCGATTTTTCAATACGGAGGTATTCTCATGAACACTCAGCCTTTGCAGCATCATATCGCCCTGGGCCGCAGCGTACGTCCGTCCATGCGTTACGACGGCGTATCCGACTTTGCGGCATGGCAGGACGCCTGCGAAAAGACCCTGCGCGATCTGCTCGGAATGGACGAATTTGCCGAATGCGAACCGATCTTTGAAATCACGGAAGACGGCGAACTGAACGGAAACCGGCATATTCACTTCACGCTCCAGACCGAAGAAGGATATTTCACGCACTGTGACCTGCTCCTGCCGAAGAACCAGAGCATCCCGCTTCCGCTCTGTGTCTGCCTGCAGGGACATTCGAAGGGGTCCCACATCTCGCTCGGTCTTCCGCTCTATCCCGGTGACGAAGAAACCATCAAGGGCGGCGACCGTGACTTCGCCGTACGCGCGGTCAAAGAAGGCTACGCGGCGCTCGCGATCGAACAGCGTGCCTTCGGCAAATGCGGCGGTACGGCAAACGGTCCGGCGTGCGAACGTCCGGCAATGACGGCATTCATGCTCGGCCGCACGCTCATCGGCGAACGCATCTGGGACATCAGCCGGGTACTTGACGCAGTACTCGATTATTTCGGCGACCTTGTGACGACCGACGGCTCCGTACTCACGGGCAACTCCGGCGGCGGTACGGCGACATACTATGCGGCGTGCCTTGAACACCGTTTCGACGGATACATGCCGTCCTGCGCGGTCTGCACCTATCAGGATTCCATCATCAATCTGCACCACTGCTCCTGCAACTACGTCCCGCGGATCGCAAAATTCTTCGACATGGGCGACCTCGCGGCGCTGATCGCGCCGAAGAAGCTGGTCGTTGTCTGCGGCAAGGATGACCCGATCTTCCCTCTCGCCGGTGTGGAAGAAACTTTCGGAATCATCAAAAATCTGTACGAAGCGGCAGGCGTTCCGGACAACTGCGCGATGGTCGTCGGCGACGGCGGACACCGTTTCTATGCGGATGCCAGCTGGAAAGCCATGAAGGAACTTCTTGCAAAATAACATAAACACTCTTCCACCGAAAGGAGACCGACATGAAAAAATCCGGAAAACTCATTACCCTTCTTCTGCTTTGCTCCATGCTGTCCGGAACCTTCCTTACCGCGTGCAGCGAAACCACCTCCGGTGAATCCGCCCCCGTCGGCAGCGAAGCGTCTGCGGAATCCCCGGAAGCCGTCCCGGAAGAAGAGGAGATCAATCCGCTCAACGAACTTCCGGTCAATGACTACGGCGGAGCGACCTATCACATTCTCGGCGATACCAACTCGAACTGGTGGATCATCTCCCTGAACAGCGAAGAGATCACCGGGGAAATCATCAACGACACCGTCTACGAACGGAATCAGTTCGTGGAAGAACGCTATAACGTAAATGTCACGTCGCAGGAAACCACGTCCGCCGTTCAGGAAATCCAGAGAGCGGTGCAGGCGAACAGCGACGACTATTCCGTCGTCTGGGAACGGATCAACAACCTGATCCCGGCGGCGCAGGCAGGTCATCTGAAGAATCTGAACACCATCTCCGCGTTCGATCTGGATGCGCAGTGGTGGGATGTGGACTCGGTCAAGGCACTGGCGATCAACGACAAGCTTTTCTTCGCGTGCAACGACATCAACGTTCACACGATGGAAGGGTGCAGCGCCATGTACTTCTCCAAACTTCTGATCAGCAACAACCAGCTTGAAAATCCCTATGATCTCGTTCGGGAACAGCGCTGGACGCTGGATAAAATGGGCGAAATGATGCAGACCGTCTCCTCCGACACCAACGGCAGCGGTCAGCGCGACGAAGGGGATACCTACGGTCTCGTCACCGGCATCGGTCAGTACCTGTCCCTTGTCAACGGCGGCGGCGTACAGCTCGTTATTCTCGAAAACGGCGAGGAAGGGGACAATTTCATCCTCAATATCGCCTCCGAACCGGTCATTCAGGTCACGGAAAAGGTCAGCAGCCTGCTGAACGACAAGAACCTGACCGTCATCGTCAACGATGACAACTGGGGATACAATGCCTTCTACACAGACAAGAGCCTGTTCTACATCATGCAGCTCGGCTCCGTCATCGGCATCCGCGACAACATGGAAAACGACTTCGGTATCCTTCCCTTCCCGATGTGGTCGGAAGATCAGGGATACTACACCACCTCCATGGAAGCGACCGCGCAGGCAATGTGCATTCCGCTCAGTGCTGCCGACACGGACATGGTCGGTACGGTCACGGAAGCCATGGCGGTCTACTCCGATCTGTATCTGATCGACGCATACTACGACACCACGCTCAAGGGAAAGATCGCGCGTGACCAGGATACCACGGAAATGCTCGACATCCTGACCGGCAACCGTACCTTTGACTACTCCACCTGCTACGGTTCGTGGAACGTCTACACCAACTATCTGGCAAGCGTTCAGACCAGCGGCGCGGAAAACCTTGCTTCACTGTATTCCAAGAATGCCAAGTCGTTCGAAAAGATCGTGCAGAGAGTCATCGAAGCCTATCAGAATATTCCGGACTGATCCTCCAGAGATCCGCTTTCCCGCGGAACTTTCCCAAAAAAGTTCCGCGGGATTTTTTCCGGAAAATTCATTTTCCGTCTTTCCAAAAACTTTTATCTGTGATATAATGAATATTATTTAAAAATCCACCGAACAGGAGTATATAAAATGAAAGCTGTTATCACCGTTATCGGTCACGATACCGTCGGTATTCTCGCAAAAGTCAGCACCCGCTGCGCCGAATACAACGCAAACATCATCGAAGTTACCCAGTCCGTCATGGAAGACCTCTTCGCCATGGTCATGCTCGTGGACATCACGAAGATCTCCTGCGAATTCACCGATCTTCAGAGCGCGCTCATGGATCTCGGCGAACAGATCGGCATGAAGATCCACGTCATGCACGAAGACATCTTCAACTCCATGCACCACATCTGAGCGGAGGACTGTCATGCTGAACACCAAAGATATTCTCGAAACCGTCCACATGATCGACGCGGAGAACCTTGACATCCGTACGATCACGATGGGCATTTCCCTGCTCGACTGCGCGGACAGCGACATTGACATCTCCTGCCGCAAGGTTTACGACAAGGTCTGCCGTCTTGCGGAACGTCTCGTTCCCGTCGGCTGTGAGATCGAAAAGACCTACGGGATCCCGATCATCAACAAGCGGATCTCCGTTACCCCGATCGCGCTTCTGACGGCGGTTTCCGGCGGCAATCCGGTAAAATACGCACAGACGCTCGAAAAGATCAGCCAGACGGTGGGCGTAAACTTCATCGGCGGCTACTCCGCGCTCGTTCACAAGGGCTTCTCCGCCGGCGACCGCGAACTGATCGAATCCATCCCGGAAGCGCTCGCCTGCACGTCCCATGTCTGCTCGTCCGTAAACATCGGCTCCACGAAGGCCGGCATCAACATGGACGCGGTCGGCATGATGGGCAAGGTCGTCCGCCGTGCAGCGGAACTGACGAAGGATGACAACTGCATCGGCGCGGCAAAGCTGGTCGTATTCTGCAACGCACCGGAAGACAACCCGTTCATGGCGGGTGCGTTCCACGGCATCGGCGAACCGGACTGCGAAATCAACGTCGGCGTATCCGGCCCTGGCGTTGTGCGTCACGCACTGCAGAAGTGTCCGGACGGCGACCTGACGGAAGTTGCGGACATCATCAAGAAGACGGCATTCAAGATCACCCGTATGGGTCAGCTCGTCGGCACGGCGGCATCGGAAAAGCTCGGCGTACCGTTCGGCATCGTCGACCTGTCTCTCGCTCCGACCCCGGCGGTCGGCGACTCGGTCGCACACATTCTCGAAGAAATGGGTCTGGAAATCTGCGGCACGCACGGTACCACGGCGGCGCTCGCACTCCTGAACGACGCGGTCAAGAAGGGCGGCGTCATGGCGTCCTCGCACGTCGGCGGTCTCTCCGGCGCGTTCATTCCGGTATCGGAAGACGCAGGCATGATCGCGGCGGCACGTTCCAAAGATCTTTCCATCGAAAAGCTCGAAGCAATGACCGCGGTCTGCTCCGTCGGTCTTGACATGATCATCATCCCGGGCGACACCCCGGCGTCCACCATCTCCGCCATCATCGCGGACGAAGCGGCCATCGGCATGGTCAACAGCAAGACCACCGCCGTCCGCGTCATCCCCGCAATCGGCAAGCAGCCGGGCGAAGAACTCGAATTCGGCGGACTCCTCGGCAGCGGTCCCATCATGAAGCTCCACAACGACCGCTCCTCCGAAAAATTCATCTCCCGCGGCGGACGTATCCCTGCTCCGATGCAGGCACTGAAGAATTAATGTTTTTGCGGGAAACCTTTTTTGAAAAAAAGGTTTCCCGCACCCTTCCCAAAAACTTTCCGGCAACAAGAAAAGACAAAGTTGGGTGCAAATCTGCACAAACTTTGTCTTTCTTTTTTGTATAAAAGTTTTTGAAGATGGGGTTCGGGGAAGGAACTTTTTTCAAAAAGTTCCTTCCCCGATAAACTTCACTTATTCAAATTCGTAACCCTGTTCCTTCATGTCGCCTTCGAAGAAGTCGTACATGTGGATGCCGGTATCGGTCTTGTAGCGGCCGACGGAATCGGGACGCATTTCGATCTTTGCCATGGGGATGCCGAGGTAATCGGAGATACGCGCGAGGGTATTGTCCTGATCGAAGACCATATCTTCGAAGCGGACGTAGAGCGCGTTCTTCGGTGCGGGCGTTGCGCGGACGATCTCGCGCTGGTAGTACCAGCTGAGTGCGCGGTTGCGGCGGACGTCGTCGGTCTTTTCGTACTGGATGCCGAAGGTATTGAGGTCGTCGGTGACATGGCCGCCGAGGATGCAGTCGCGCGGGTCACGTACCCAGAAGATGTACTTGATGTCGGGGAACATACGGACGATCCAGGGATAAATGAGGGTGGTTTCGGGAATCTTCCAGCCCTTGTTTTCTGCGGGAGAATTCAGAACGCTGTGGAGGTATTCTTCGATCAGGGTGGTGAATTCGGTCGGGATGGGACAGGTCTGGACCTGACTGAAATCCCACTTGTTATTGCCTTCGTACTTCACGTACTTTGCGAAGACGCGGCACGCGTCATACATTTTTTCCGGAGGAATGAGGTCGCCGGAACCGTTGAGCGGTTCACCCATATACACACCGCTTGCGGTAAGGGTATGGGACATGGAACGGGTACCGGAGTGTCCTCTGCCGATAACGGTAATAAGCATTGCTGTAATCTGCCTTTCGATGATTTTTGGTTATCTTTAGTTTATCACACTCGCCATAGGATGTCAATGGGAGAATTTTATCGGGGACTCAATTTTTTGAGAACGGCAGTATCCGCTCCGGACGTCCTGTAAAATAGCACCAAAAGCATCCCGCTTTCCCGAAAGTTTCCGCTTCTTTTTTGTTCAACCCTACAAAGTTGAAAAAAATCCCCAAGTTGCCTGTCAAAACCCGTTCGACGTATGGTATAATATAAAGCAGTGCAATTCAATACATATAATGGAGGCTATTACTATGGCTATGAAAATGAGAGTTATGTACTCTTCCAAGAAGGGTAAGGTTGTAACCTACGCTGAAGCAATCGGACAGGCATGCGGCTGTCTCGTAAACGATATTCCCCCGGCATATCCGGCTGACAAGGAACGTCTCGTTCTCATCGTTGTCACCATGAACGGCGAACCCAACGACGCTGTAAGACGTTTCTGCAGCGAACTTTATCCGAACCGTGCTCAGAACGTTGCCCTCATCATTGACGGTCCCGAAAAGAGCGCAGGCGAAGCTACCCTCCGCAACATCCTCAAGCAGGCCGGCACCAACGTTCTCGAAGAAGCGTACTATCTCAAGAAGTGCGGCATCTTCGGCAAGAAGATCACCCTCGAAGAACGTCAGGCAATCGTTGACTGGGCCCGCAAGATGCAGACCGTCGTTGCTGACGCGTAAGTTTATACAGATTTTCAAGGGGAACCTTTTCCGTGAAAAGGTTCCTCTCGTTTTTTCCGCAAGTCTCTGAAAAGGGAGTGCGGAAGAACCTGATTTCCAGGGAAATTTTTTCCACGCACTTGCAAAATCCCGATCCATGTGCTATAATATTCCCGTAGGAAGGTCCGTTGGTCAAGCGGCTAAGACGACGCCCTCTCACGGCGTAAACAGGAGTTCGATTCTCCTACGGATCAGTACACCATCTGCTGAAGCAGGTGGTGTTTGTTTTTACACGGAGGTTGTCATGGATACGGGGATTCGGGAAGATCTGGAAAAGACATTCGGCATGAAAATTCTGCGTTCGGAGGAAATTGCCGGCGGATGGCTGAACCGGAAGTGGAAGATCATAACTGCGGACGGGATTTTTCTTGTCAAGCAGTTCAGCCGGAAACGGTTCGGAGACCGGCAGCTTCTGCAGATCCGGGATGCGCTTGTCCGCCAGACGGCGGTGCGCGGAGACGGAGTTCCCTGCCCTGCGATCCTGTATGCGGACGGACAGCCGATGCGTTTTCTGGACGATGACGCAAAAAACGTGTATATGGTTATGACGTTCTGCGAAGGACATATGGAAATGCCGGAGACCGTGACTGCGGAACAGATGTACAGTCTCGGGGAAACCTGCGGAAAAATGCACCACGCCTTCCGGCGTTTTTCACCGGACGGCGTGAAAGGCTATCCCATCGACGGAAAACGTCTGCTGGATGAACTGCGTGAAAATTTCCGCGTACGGCGTAACGATCCGTCTCCGTCGCCGGAATATCATGCCGCCGTCGCCGCACAGGAAAAAATCCTCGATTCGCTGGATCACTCTTTCTTCGAACGCCTGCCGAAAGGGATCGCTCATGAGGATTTTTCGCCGGACAATCTCCTGTTCGACGCGCACGGCGTCACCGCCGTTCTCGATTTCGACCGCTGCTGCTACAGCTTCCGGTATCACGACATCGGACGCGCGCTGATGTCCCTTGCGTGGAACCGCGGGAGCCTCGATCCGGAAAAAACGCTCGCGTTTCTGAACGGATATGCCGCCTTTCTGCCGGTCACGCCGGCGGACGTGCCGGACATTCTGCGGATCACGTGGTGCATCGAAGCCCCGTGGTGGATCCGTCCGGAGTTTTTTTCGGACTGCTCCCCGAAGGTCGCACGTTTCCGCGACGAAATTCTCTTTCTGACGGACAACTGGTTCTCACCGGACGCCTTCATCCTGCGGTAACAGGGGAAATTTCCCCTGTTTTTTCTTTCCCGTTTTCCGCCGTACAGAAAATATACACGCACAGGATATACAGGGCCGCGAAAATCAGCACCGCGCAGAACGGCGGCATACACCGCAGAAAAATCTGCCGTACCGCCGTCAGGATCCCGCAGATCATCCCCGGAACAAGGCAGAACCGTACCGCCGACCGGATGCCTTCCCCGGTAAGTTTCCCGAGACGCCCGATGCTCGCACGGAGATTCCCGAGTTCGCAGATCCAGATCGTCAGCAGATAGCCGCAGATCCCCAGTTTCGGCGTAAGAAGGCAGACCAGCACCAGTCCGGATGCCGCGTCGGCGATATTGACCTTCATGGTATAGACCTGTTCGCCCATCCCCTTGAGCAGTGCGTCGACGGCGGTATCGAGGTACATGAAAGGAACGAGCAGACCGAGCAGGAAGGTATACCGTGCCGCGTCGGCCGAGCCGTAGACCATGGTACCGAGTTCTTCCGCAAAATTGACGAAGATCCCGCACGCTCCGATGGAAAACAGCGCGGAATAGCGGTAGACCTGTCTGGTAAGACGCACAAGCGCGGCATGGTCGCCGCGTTCTTTCTTTTCTGCTGTTTCCGGAATCAGCAGAGCCGTGAACGAACCGATGACGGCATACGGAAACATGACGAGCGGAAAAGCGATCCCCTGCAAAGTCCCGTAAACGGCGAGCGCCTTCTCCGGCGTGAGGCCGCTTTTTTTCAGTCCGGCGGGGATGGCGAGATGTTCGAGGGTGGTGAGTCCCTGTCTTGCGTACGCACCGACCGCAGACGGAAGCGCGATTCCGGCGGCATCCCGTAGACCTGCGGACAGCCGGACGGAGCACTTCCCGAACCTTTTTCCGTTCCCTGCAGGTGAACGGGAATCGGTGAGCCAGAAAATCACGTTCATGACCAGCGACCATGCTTCCGCGATCGCCGATCCGCCGACAACGGCGAGGCAGGCGGACTCGACGTTCCCCGGCAGGATCATTGCCAGGGCGGTGGAGGTGACGAGGATCTTCATGAACTGTTCCGACACCGTGATCACAGCATTTTTGCTGACCTTGCGCAGGCCGGTAAAATACCCGGACAGCGCGGAGGAAAGCGAGATCGCCGGAAGGCTGACCGCCAGCACGCGCAGAGACCGCACCGTCCGCAGATCCTTCAGCAGAAAACGTGCCGCCGGTTCCGCGGTGAGAAACAGCAGAACGCCCGCCGCGCCGCCGAAAATCAGGCTGTACCTGCAGGAAGCTCCCACGACCTTCCGCATGGCGAACCGCCACGACGCCCGGTCAGCACCGCAGTCCTCCAGTGCCGCGCACCGTTCCGACGTCAGCCGCACCGCCGCCAGATTCACGCACGACAGCGCCACCGTCACCGCAAATCCGTACACGCTCATCACCAGCGTGAACAGCCCCATTGCCTCCGCACCCGTCTTCCGGTGAATATACGCATTGAAACTCACCGCAATCCCGCGTATGACAATACTCACCACGGACATCAAAACTGCATTTCCGAGAAACATACTTCTTCTTTTCATAACGCTCCTTTGCATAATCGATGGGATGTGCGGGGGTGGAGGATAGGGGAGACGGGGGAAACGGTCGCTTTTTGAAAAAAGCTCCGCAAAAACTTTTATACGGTGTAGCCGTTTTGTGTAGTTGATATGGGGAGAAAAAAGAATTTTTGAGGGGTTTGTGCGTAGCCATTCAGTTTATCCCAGTTGACAGGGGTGGAGCGATCCAGGACCTATGTAGTAGTGGAGACGGAAATCAGGGCATTCGCTCCCTGCTTTCCCACGCCGGCTATGGATACG
This sequence comes from Clostridia bacterium, assembly GCA_017547755.1. GTDB lineage: Bacteria > Bacillota > Clostridia > Oscillospirales > CAG-272 > UMGS1696. The sequence goes on from JAFYOX010000064.1 coordinate 62,535, forward strand.
ATGATATCGTGCGCCTTTTTAGAATTCAGCTACATATTATTGGTTATCCGCAC
>JAFYOX010000009.1 GCA_017547755.1 Clostridia bacterium
CTGTAACAGATTAAAGAGGTTTGGAAGGGAGTTTGAGGGGAACCTTTCCTCTGAAAAGGTTCCCCTCAAGAAACTCAAACTCTATTTACTTGATAGAATTAAAGACCGCGCTTTACGTAGTGGGTGTGAAGAAGTTCGTGAGCCTTGTGGGAGTTGGGTTCGCCGAGGAATTCTTCGTAAACCTTCTTAACGATCGGGTTTTCGTGAGACTTTCTGATTTCGAGCTTTTCGGAGTCAGCCTTGTAGAGGATGGACGCACGAACCTTGCGGAGGTCGATAGAGTTGCGAACGGATGCGGGCTGGATGGGCTGACCGCCGCCGTTTACGCAGCCGCCGGGACAAGCCATGATTTCGATGAACTGAACGTCGTAAGTACCGTCCTGAACACCCTTGAGGAGCTTGTTAGCGTTAGCGGTGCCGGAAGCAACAGCAACCTTGAGTTCGATATCGCCGAGCTTGTATGCAGCGAACTTGATACCATCGGTACCACGAACGTCTTCGAATTCGAGCTTTTCAAGCGGCTTGCCTTCGATAACTTCTGCAGCGGTACGGAGAGCAGCTTCCATAACACCACCGGTAGCACCGAAGATCGCGCCTGCACCGGAACCAACGTCGATCGGCTGGTCGAACTTTTCGTCAGCGAGATCACGGAAGTTGATACCAGCCTGTTCGATCATTCTGCCGAGTTCGCGGGTGGTAACAGCGATGTCAACGCCCGGAACACCGTCTACGTCCTGACCGGGACGGGAAACTTCGAACTTCTTAGCGGTACAGGGAATAGCGGATACGAATACGATGTCCTTGGGATCGAGACCGAGCTTTTCTGCGAAGTAGGTCTTGTACATTGCGCCGAACATCTGCTGAGGAGACTTGCAGGTGGAAAGATTTTCGGTCATTTCCGGGAAGTAGTGTTCGCAGTACTTAACCCATCCGGGAGAACAGGAAGTGATGAGCGGGAGCGGACCACCGTTCTTTACTCTGCCGAGGAATTCGGTAGCTTCTTCCATGATGGTAAGGTCTGCGGTGAAGTTCATGTCGTATACGCCGTCGAAGCCGAGCTTCTTGAGCGCTGCAACCATCTGACCTTCGGTGTCGGTGCCGGGTTCGTAGCCGAAGCATTCGCCGATCGCGGTGCGTACGGAAGGTGCGCAGCAGATAGCAACGTGCTTGGTGGGATCGCCGATCGCGTCGAGGATCTTCTGGGTGTCGTCCTTTTCATAGAGTGCGCCAACGGGACATGCGTTGATACACTGACCACAGTTGATACAGGAGGTTTCTGCGAGGTCCTTTTCGAACGCGCATGCTACCATGGTGTCGTAACCGCGGTTTACTGCGCCGATCGCGCCGATACCCTGGTTGTTGCAGGCACCGATACAACGGCGGCAGAGGATACACTTGTTGTTGTCACGGATGATGGAAACGGAAGAGGTGTCGAGAGAAACCTTTTCGTCCTTTGCACCGTATACAAAGCGATCTTCGTCAGCCTTGTATTCCTGAGCGAGCTTCTGGAGTTCGCAGGTGGTGGAACGGATGCAGGAGAGACACTTCTTTTCGTGTGCGGAAAGAACGAGTTCGAGGTTGGTCTTTCTTGCAGCACGGATCTTTGCGGTGTTGGTCTGGATTTCCATACCATCCGCAGCCGGATATACGCAGGCGGTAACGAGACCTCTTGCGCCGGTTACTTCAACAAGGCAGAGACGGCATGCGCCGATTTCGTTGATGTCCTTGAGATAGCACAGCGTCGGGATATCGATGTTCGCGTACTTGCAGGCTTCCAGAACGGTAACGCCAGCCGGAACGGAATATTCCACGCCGTTGATCTTTACTTTAATCATATCCATAATAGTTTTTCCGACCCTTTCAATTATTTCTTAATGATAGCACCGAACTTACACTTTTCGATACAAGCACCGCACTTTACGCACTTCGTCTTGTCGATAACGTGAGCTTCCTTAACCTTACCGGTGATAGCGTTTGCGGGACATACTCTGGAGCAGAGGGTACAGCCCTTACACTTGTCAGCAACGATTTCGTAGGAGAGGAGCTTCTTACATACGCCTGCCGGGCACTTCTTGTCCACGATGTGAGCGATGTATTCGTCGCGGAAGTAACGGAGAGTGGAGATAACCGGGTTCGGAGCCGTCTGACCGAGACCGCAGAGGGACGCGGACTTGATGTAGTTTGCAAGTTCTTCGAGCTTGTCAAGGTCTTCCATTTCGCCGTTGCCGTCGGTGATCTTGTTGAGGATTTCGAGGAGGCGAACGGTACCGATACGGCACGGTGCGCACTTACCGCAGGATTCGTCAACGGTGAATTCGAGGAAGAACTTCGCGATGTCAACCATACAGGAGTCTTCGTCCATAACGATGAGACCGCCGGAACCCATCATGGAACCGATCTTGATGAGGTTGTCATAGTCGATGGGAGTGTCGATGAGAGAAGCCGGGATACAACCGCCGGAAGGACCACCGGTCTGAGCTGCCTTGAACTTCTTGCCGTTCGGAACGCCGCCGCCGATTTCTTCAACAACTTCACGGAGAGTAGTACCCATCGGGATTTCTACGAGACCGGTGTTGGTGATCTTACCGCCGAGAGCGAATACCTTGGTACCCTTGGAGGTTTCGGTACCCATGGAAGAGAACCATTCTGCACCGTTGAGGATGATCTGCGCGATGTTTGCGTAGGTTTCAACGTTGTTTACGATGGTAGGCTTGCCCCAGAGACCCTTAACTGCCGGGAACGGAGGACGGGTACGGGGTTCACCGCGGTTACCTTCAATGGAGGTAAGGAGAGCAGTTTCTTCACCGCATACGAACGCACCTGCGCCAAGACGGATGTGGAGGTCGAAATTGAAGCCGGAACCGAAGATGTTTTCGCCGAGGAGGCCGTATTCACGAGCCTGTTCGATAGCGATCTGGAGTCTTCTTACAGCGATCGGGTATTCTGCACGAACATATACCCAACCTTCGTCGGAACCGATAGCGTAAGCTGCGATTGCCATTGCTTCGATGAGGGCGTGCGGGTCACCTTCGAGGACGGAACGGTCCATGAATGCACCCGGGTCACCTTCGTCGGCGTTACATACTACATACTTCTTGTCGGAAACGGAAGCCTTTGCGAAGGACCACTTACGGCCGGTCGGGAATCCCCCGCCCCCACGTCCGCGGAGACCGGAGTCGTTGATTACCTTGATAACGTCATCGGGAGTCATTTCGCCGAGAACCTTTGCAAGTGCAAAGTAACCGTTCATAGCGATGTATTCGTCGATGTTTTCGGGGTTGATAACACCGCAGTTACGGAGAGCAACTCTCTTCTGCTTCTTGTAGAAGGTGGTGTCGTTGAGGGAAGGAGCAACATCGTCCTTCTTAGCGTCGCCGGTATCGTTGTAAACGAGACGGTCAACGAGACGACCCTTGAGGAGGTGTTCTTCTACGATTTCCGGAACGTCTTCGGGAGTAACCTGGGAGTAGAAGGTGCCTTCCGGATATACGATCATGATCGGGCCGAGAGCGCAGAGACCGAAACAACCGGTCTGTACGAGCTTGATTTCTTCTTCAAGACCCTTCAGTTTGAGTTCTTCTTCGAGCTTTGCAAGGATGGCCTGGCTGCCGGAAGATGTACAACCGGTACCGCCGCACACCAGTACATGTGAACGAATCATAGTAGTTTATTCCTCCTAAATGTTAAATCTTAGCTGCGCCGATGGTGTATTCTGCAACAACTTCGCCGCCCTTGATGTGCTTTTCGATAACTTCCTTTGCACGATCGGGGGTCATCTTAACGTAAGTAACCTTTTCCTGGTCCTTGGTGTATACTTCAACAACGGGTTCGTACTGGCAGATACCGATGCAGCCGGTCTGGGTAACGGCAACGGTGTCAGCAAGACCTGCTGCGGTTACGCCTTCAACGAAAGCGTTGAGAACCGGACGTGCGCCTGCTGCGATACCGCAGGTTGCCATACCGACAACGATACGGGTATCACCGGTGGTGTTGCGGACTGCTACCTTGTCCGCCATTTTAGCCTTAATCGCCTTGAGTTCTTCAATGGACTTCATAATATATAATCCTTTCAAGTTGGTTATAGAGTAAGCGATGGTAACGGGGGAATCATTCTGCCCCGGCGTACTGCTCGTTCAGGAATTCGCCGATCCACATCAGGATTTCCGGTTCCGCGAGGGAGATCTCGTCGCCGAGGATCTCCTTCAGTTCCGCACAGGAGAGGTGAACCTCTCTGTCCGGCATGGTATGGTCGAACGTGAAATTGACGTCGGGCGAACCCTGGATCAGTGTTTTCACCGTTTCGACGATATCGCCCATCGGAATAAAATCGATATGATTCTTACCGAATTTCGCCTGCGTGCAGGTTCCGTGATCCTCGCTGACCGACTCATGGACGGACGTGATCTTCACGTAGCCTTCCGTCATTTCAGCGAGCATCTTGAGAAACGGGATGCCGAGACCGACTTTGCGGGTCGTGCGCGTGGTAAAGAACGGGTCATCCAGACGCTTTACCTGCTCTTGTGTCATTCCGCAGCCGTTGTCGGACACGGTAAACGTGAGCCATTCCGCATCTTCCTCAAGGGTGATCGAGATCTCAGTCGCCCCGGCACGTACGGAATTCATGGTAATGTCCAAAACATAAAGTGACAGCTCGTCCATAGACGCACCTCCCGTTGGATAGAATTTTATTTCTTGGGTACTATCAATACAGTTTATTCTGCGGAAATACTCTTATTTTCCCGACAGGTAATCGATCAGCCGGTTCCGCACGAGAGCCGAGGAATACGGTTCGTCATCGATGGAGATAACGAATCCTTCTTCCGCGATGTCCCAGAGATAATGGGCATCGGAGGAAACCGTGTGGACCAGGTCTTTGATGACCGGGAATTTCTCACGGTATTCGGCTTCGGATTCCGCGTCGTTCAGCTCATAGGCCGTGAACGCCGGTTCTTCCGGGAAGGTACCGAGCATGGCGATCACTCCGTTCGACATCCGGTCGATGTGTGCCGGATAGCAGACACCGTTCAGACGTTTCACCAGTTCATACGCATCTTCGAGAAAGAGGTCGGTCGCGTTGATGAGAAGACATTCCTCCTCACCGGCGATCTCGTCGTTCTCGTCCATGATGTACTGATGTCCGAACGTTTCGGGCTCATTCGGAATGAGCATCCGGTGTTCTTCCACGATGCGGTCGAATTCCATCGCGTCCTCCAGCGAACGGAAGAGACATACCACGTGAATATCTTCACCGGTGGTCAGCTCCATGCCGGGGATGGGAACGATGCCGTACGCCTTCGCCTGAGCGAAGAACGCGGGGCAGTTTTTCGACGAATTGTGGTCGGTCAGCGCAACGATCTGGAGACCGTTGACAACCGCCATGCCCACGATGTTCGCGGGGGTCATTTCGTCGTCGCCGCAGGGGGAAAGACAGGAATGGATGTGAAGGTCACAGCGATACTCCGTCATAATGAGAGTTCACCGATCTTCACGCAGAGTTCGTAAACGGTCATAGGAGACGAGAGAACAGTGATGTCCTTGGTCCGTGCCGCTTCAAGCGCTTCGGGAACAAGTTCCACATCTTCCGCAAGGAGTACGGCAGCGGCTTCGGTAAGGCTTGCCACCGCGATGACGTTGATGTTCGACATAATGGTGATCCACAGGTTTTCCGCTTCCACGTGGCTCATCGCCCGGCTCAGCAGATCTCCCGCGTACACCCCGTCAAACGATGCGTCCGTATCCCCGGCGATCACGGTCAGGGAAAGTTTTTCACACAGTTCGGAGAGTTTCATCATGGTTCTCCTTTCATCCTTCATCGTTCGTTTTCTGATTTTTTCCGTCCTTGATGGCGGAAATTTTCCGGAGTATTTCCTGTTCTTTGTCTTTTTCCTTGTGCTGTTCAAGGTATTCGTGGAACAGCATCCGCATAATGACGGTACATTCGTCGGCGGACGTTTCACCCTTGACGATATCCTCCGCAAACGCCATGCAGGTCGGTGCGCCGCAGGAGCCGCAGTCGAGCTTCGGAAGACCTTCCGTAATGGACTCGATATCGGCCATCATACGGAGAGCCGTCTGACGGTCTTCGGAGAGGAGATTGTAGGGATTGTATTCCACTTCGTTTTCATCGTAATATTCGTCCGGGATATATTCGCTGACCGGGCGATTCGGCGAAACCGGAAGATACCGCTTGAGGATCTGGAGTCTCGCCTGAGCAATGTACGGATTTGCAACCGTCATCGCGCCGCCGACGCAGCCGCCGGAGCAGGCGTTGAGTTCCACAAAATCAAGGCTGGTGATATCTTCGTTGTCGATCTGATCGAGAACGCGAATGCAGTTCTCGATGCCGGATGCGGCGAGATACCGTTCGTTGAAGATCGCCGTGGATTCCCCGCCGGTCGATGCCCAGCCGATCCCGACCATGCCGGATTCGGTGGACTCCAGGGGTTCGTCCTGACGCCGCTTCATTTTATCGATGAGTTCAAAGTACACGTCGCGCACCGAAATGGTGGCATCGATATAATTCCGCTCACCGGCGAAATCGTTCTTCACGTAGCTGACCTTTGCGGGACAGGGGGAGATGAAGAAGATGCCGATATCCTCATCGCTCAGTTCCGGATGTTCCCTCTTGGCCTTTTCGCGCGCAAGATGCGCTGCGATATCGACCGGCGGCAGGATCGGCATGATGTTCTCACAAAGCATCGGATAGTTCATGCTGATCAGGCGCGTGATTGCGGGGCAGGCAGAGCTGATCACGGGTTTGGGGATATTCTTCCGTTTTATGTACAGCCGTGTGTACGCGGAAACAAGTTCGGCGGCACAGGCGACCTCAAAGACATCGTCGAAGCCCATATCGCGGAGACCGCGGATAATGTAGCCGATATTGTCCATGTTGTCGAACTGACCGTACAGAGACGGAGCGGGAAGCGCAACGGTATATTTGTAATCGTTTATGCACGACAGGGGGTCATGCGTAGCTTTTTTTGCTTTGTACGGACAGACTTTGATACACTCTCCGCAGTCGATACAGCGAGCGGAAGAGATCACAGCATGTCCGTCGCGTATACGAATCGCTTCGGTCGGGCAGCGCTTCAGGCAGGTAGTACAGCCCTTGCACTTGCTCACATCCAGCGAGACCGAATGTTTGTAATCCTTCATAAGTCCTCCGTGCTGAGATTGAGATTTTTTTCCAAACCCTTTCCAAAAACCTTTTAATCAGGGAATTGGACTGAGTTCGGCTGACACCGTCGGCTTTTCTCTCAGCTGTTCAGCGCGATTTTCATGGTGATCGTCGTACCGACGCCCACCGTGGTGTCAATTTCCATGGAATCGGTGTATTTTTTCATGTTCGGAAGTCCCATGCCGGCGCCGAATCCGAGTGCGCGGATACTTTCTCTCGCAGTGGAGTAGCCTTCCTGCATCGCCAGACTTACATCCGGGATGCCGGGGCCGGTATCCTTGAGCACGATCGTGATAAAGTCGTCGTCCACAGTTACATCCGCATCTCCGCCGTTGGCATGGATGACCATATTGATTTCCCCTTCGTACATGGCAATGGAAACGCGGCGGATGACATCGGGGGGAAATCCGAGCTGGCGGAGCTTTTTCTTTACGACCACGGACGCTTCGCCCGCGGAAGAAAAGTTCTCTCCGTCTACGTCGAAATGAAAATTAATGGGTTCAGACATGAGCATCCCCCAGTTTTCCGCCGAGACCGCCTTCATACAGACGTCCGCAGGCTTCAAAAGCACGCAGAGACGAACGCATGACTACGAGACCGAAGTCTCTTGCAAGCTCGAGCATGGCTTCGCTCGGTTCCTTGTTGCGGACGAATACGATGCAGACCATATCCATCATGTTGGCAGTACGGATGACCTGCGGGTTGACAAGCCCGGTCAGAAGCACCCCCTGATCCTTGACGTAAGCCAGTACATCGCTCATCATATCGCTGCAGCAGGCGGACGCGACATCATGTTCCATGAGTTCTTCGCCGCACAGCACTTCAGCACCGAGCAAATCTTTAATTTCACATATTTTCATATTACCCACCAATCTGCCGCACATACGGCAGGAAAATCATGTTTGAACGTGAGTGATCCGTATATCTGAATTACTGATACTTCTTGAGAATGCCTTCGAGCATGTTGGGTTCAAGACGGCCGTAAACGTCTTCGCCGATGGTCAGTACGGGAGCAAGACCGCACGCACCGATACATCTGGTTGCGTCAAGGCTGAACTTGAGGTCTTCGGTGATACCGCCGTTGCCGATGCCGAGAAGAGTTTCGAGCTTTTCCATAAGGATACCGGAGCCCTTAACGTAGCAGGCAGTACCAAGACATACAGCTACCGGATGAGCACCCTTCGGATTGAGAAGGAACTGTGCATAGAAGGTAACTACGCCGAATACTTCGGAGTACGGAACATCCAGACCTGCAGCGATGTGACGCTGTACTTCTTCCGGAAGGTAACCGTAAATGTCCTGTGCCTTCTGCAGAACAGGCATGAGAGCGCCGGGCTGTCCCTTGTATTCAGCAATCAGTGCATCAAGAGCAGCGAGCTGTTCCGCTGTACCGTTGAAAGCAACGGTGGTCAGTGCTTTTTTCATAGAGCAAATGTCCTCCTGAGAGTTTTGTTGTATTTAAAAATTTTGCCAGCAAATTTACGGGATGGTTCTTCCGCGGAAAGATTTCCGCGGAAGTTTTCACCCAAAAAATCATTCCTCGCAGAACTTTACGACAGCGTCTGCCGCACCTTCGAGGTAGTCGTTTTCCATCAGTTCGATCACGCCGTGGTCGATGAGGGAAGCGAGGCGTTCGTCGATCGGCATTCTCGCAAGAAGCGGGATATCGTACTTCGCACACACTTCTTCCGCCTTGGACTTGCCGAATACATGGAGTTCGCGGCCGCAGTCGGGACACTTCACATAAGACATGTTTTCAACAAGACCGATGACCGGGATGTTCATGAGGTTTGCCATGTTGACCGCCTTGCCGACGATCATGGAAACGAGATCCTGAGGAGTGGTGACAATTACAATACCATCCAGCTTGATGGACTGGAATACCGTCAGCGGAACGTCGCCGGTTCCCGGAGGCATATCGATGAACATATAGTCCACATCGCCCCAGACAACATCGGTCCAGAACTGCTTTACGGTTCCCGCGATAACGGGACCTCTCCATACAACGGGACGGGTTTCTTCTTCAAGAAGAAGGTTGACCGAGATCATCTTGATGCCGGTCTTGGTTTCCAGGGGCATCAGACCGTCGCCGGTCGAGAGAATATCTCCCTTGGTGCCGAATGCCTTCGGAATGGACGGACCGGTCACGTCAGCATCCAGGATCGCGCACTTGTAGTCACGTCTCTGCATAACGGTCGTGAGCATGGAAGTCACGATGGACTTACCAACGCCGCCCTTACCGGAAACAATCCCTATGACGTGCTTCACGTGAGAATCCTTGTGGGGAGCTTCGAACGTAGGACCGCTCTTGCGGGAAGAACAGTTCGACGAGCACGTGGAACAGTCATGGGTGCATTCTTTGTTTTCAGCCATAACAATCTATATCCTTTCTGAATATCTTAACGCCTCAGAGCGGTATTCCGCACAGAATATATAATTTTGGTAATATATATTATTTTTGGTCGGGGTATTCGCCTTTGGGTATCACAAATATTATATAACAAATTGCTTCAAATTACAATACCTAAGGCCGAGAATAATACTTCATTCGCCGCATTTTTTTCACAAAAATGCAGCAGACGCCAAAAAATCCGCCATTGGCACAAAAATACGGGCAGGTAAATCTTACCTGCCCGTACCGGGTTCAATCTTTTTTTGCTTTTTTATCCGTACGCTTTTTTCTTCCGGCTGCCTTGGAAATCTCCCAGACCGCAAGCATCAGCACCGCCGGGATCAGCGCGAACAGACTGTAGATCCCGCACGGTTTTCCGCCGACCCACGCCGCACCGAACGGCGTCAGCAGGATCACGGGAACCAGGATCACGGTCATCAGCGCAAAGCCGAAAAATGCGTAGTTGATCCGCACATGACGGAACAGACTGCCGCGCTTCATGCACTCGCTCGCCATGATCAGCCCGCCGAGAAGCAGCGTACCGGCGAGAAGGGTGATGTCCTGTCCCGCGGCAAAACGCAGATGGAAGTACGGCTTTACCAGCTTCAGCACAAGCACCAGCGCCGGTGCGGAAAGACCCCATCCGAGCCCAGCGCCGAGCGCTTTCCGGATGCTGATCGGAATGAATTTTCCCGTTTTTTCCGTAAGTTCCCGCGGAACATCGTCGTCGTGCTCGAACGCCATCACAAGGACCGCCGCAAAGTCAAACAGCAGTCCCCAGACAAGGATCGACACTTCGTCGAGCAGGGGAACCTGCGGCAGAAGCACCGCCGCAAGGATAACCGCCAGACGCGCGATCTGCGCGGACGTCATATAGAACGCCGACGTTTTGATGCTGCGCACCGCCTGTCTGGAGATCCGGAACGAACGCAGGATGCCGCTGAGTCCGCCGCGTCCGGTTCTGGACGCGGAACGTACCACAGCCGCCGCATTCCGCGACAGCGGTTCCGGTACGGAACGGTATGCCGACGCGGCGGATGCAAATCCCACGTCTGCCTGCCGCAGAACGTCAAGATCGCTGACTTCCCGTCCGACGGCGGCGGTCACGGGACGGTTTTCCGCATCCGCCGTCATGATCTTCTTCATCACGTCGGATTTCATGGACGCGGGGATCCCGTATTTCATTTCGGGGAACGAAACGATCATGCCGTTCTCCGTCAGATCCCGGACATCGCTTTCCTGAAGTTCGCTGTACGGAACCACTCTGGTCTTTTTGTTCATCAGTCCGATATCATGGCAGTAGTACAGGTCGCGTTCCGGCTCGGAAGAAAGCAGGATCGGAACGATGCCGTTCTCACGCATATACGCAAGACTTTCCTTCATTCCGGCTTCCGCCTGTTCCGACACCGCAAAGAATCCGACGAACGTCATATCCTGTATGATCACCGCCAGGCGGCTGAGCGTGGTGTATTCCGAAGAAACCTTCGCCACGGCAACGATCTTCGCGCCGATATATTCCAGTTTCGCACATTCCGTAAAAATTTTCCGGCGCATTGCCGGATCCAGAGGAACCACACCGTGTTCTCCCTGACAGGACGTGCAGACCCTCAGAACCTCCGCGATCCCGCCGCACGAAACGGCAAGAACGCCGTTTCCGTACGCGATCAGCGAGGTATCGAGTCCCGCCGCAAAAACATTGGCGGAATCCACATGGTCGAGCACGGGATATTCCCGGTAAACGTTTTTTCCGTCCGATTTCCGCGAACGGATCTCGGCGGCAGTCCGTACCACGCGGGCACGGTCGCTGATCTTTTCCGCGATGCCGCTCGACAGGGAACGTCCGGACGCATCGGCGGAAGCCGCGGGAATCGCCAGAGCGATCATTTCATCAAGTCCCTGATCGTCTGCGATCTCCGAAGCACGGTCGTAATAGGAACCGTCTGCACGGTAGGCATGGATCTCCGCACTGCCCGATTCGAAAAACGAGCTGCCGCAGAAAACGATCCGTCCGACATGGGCAAGCGATTCGATCGCCGCCGGACGGCGGATCTGTGTACGGACCGCAGAGGCATCCTTCTGCGCTTCTTCGTTTCCCGCACAGCGGTAAACGGAGGCGGCGATGATGATATGTCCGATGACCGTCAGATATTCGCTCATCGCGGCAACGGACATGGCAAGTGTCGTCAGGAAAATTTCCGGAAGCGTGAATCCGTCGCGGCAGAACAGCGACAGCACGGTGATCCCCATCACGCAGGCAAGCATGACAAGGCTTGTGAACCGGCACCAGCCCTCCAGCTTTTCGATCAGCGGCAGACGTCCGGACGGCTCGATCTCAATGCCGTCCTGCTTCATGGAGATCAGGGAATACATCCCGCATGACGTCGCGGCGATACGCAGATTCCCCGAGAGGACCACCGATCCCGCAAAAAGCATATTCGAGCGGTATTCACACGGGACTTCCCCGCTCTTTGCGGAGGTGTCGATCACTGTGTCGAATTTATGTACCGGGGTATTGTTTTCCGTGATCCCGCGTTCGCTGACCACGGAGTCTTCCCCTGCCAGAATACGTCCGTCACACGGCACCGTGCTTCCGGCTTCCAGAAACAGAATATCTCCGGGAACGATCTCCCGTGCCGACAGCAGTTTCATCTGCCCGTCCCGGATCACCGTCGCGACAGGAATAAAGCCTTCCGCCATCTTCTCGAGAATGCGGTTTGCGCGGATATAGACGATCGAGCGCAGGATCCCGCCGAGAACGAGAATGACCGTGACCGCCAGCGCCGCACCGCTCTGGTCAAACAGAGCCGCAGCCGCCGCACTGACGATCAGAAGAAGCGTCGCGATATCGAACAGGGATTCGCTGACCGCCGTGAACGCAGACATCCTCTTCACGTGCCAGATGTTGTTGGCACCGTATTTTTTCCGGCGTCTCGCGGCTTCCTTTCCGGTCAGACCCTTGTACATATCGGTTCCGAGCGCCGCGGTCACGTCGGCATTCTTCATAAGATGCCAGTCGTTTCGGTATTTCATAATCTTCCGCTCTCTCTTACAGGGCAGTCACACGGATGCCGTTTTCATCGCTGTCCACGGTGATCTCGGAGATCATTCCGCGTGCGGCGATCAGTTCGGCGGCGATCTTGTCTTCGATCTCCATCTGGATGAAGCGGCGCATATTTCTCGCGCCGTACTTCGCGGAATAGGATTTGTCGGCAATGTATGCGATGCACGCCTCGGTAAAGACGGCGTCCATTCCCTTGTCGTAGAGCAGTTTCGTAAGATCGCCGGTCATGATGCGGGCGATATTGATGAAGTTTTCGCGGGACAGGGCGTTGAAGGTGATGATCTCGTCCACGCGGTTGATGAATTCGGGACGCAGGAACTCTTCGAGCGCCTTTCTCGTCTTGTCTTCGGTGCGCGCGGTGTCCGCGAGATCGGAGAAGCCAGCCTTCGCCGTCGCGTAGGTACTGCCGGCGTTGGTCGTCATGACGATGATGGTGTTGCAGAAGTCCACCTGCTTGCCGTGCGAGTCGGTGATGATGCCGTCGTCGAGGATCTGGAGCAGGATGTTCATGACATCCGGATGCGCCTTTTCGATCTCGTCGAACAGGACCACCGAGTACGGACGGCGGCGGATCTTTTCGGTGAGCTGTCCGGCGTCGTCATAGCCGACGTATCCCGGAGGCGAACCGACGATGCGCGATACGGAGAATTTGTCCATGAATTCGCTCATGTCCAGACGGATCAGCGTATCCGGCGAGGAGAACAGATCCGCTGCGAGGACCTTGACCAGTTCCGTCTTACCGACCCCGGTCGGGCCCGCAAAAATGAACGAAACGGGCTTGCGCTTGTAGGATACTCCGGCACGGTTCCGGCGTACGGCGCGCGACACGGCATCGACAGCGGCATCCTGACCGACGATGCGTTCCTTCAGGCGGCTGTCCAGCTGTTCGAGCTTTTCGTATTCGCTTTCCGCGATGGTGGACGCGGGAATGCCCGTCCAGATCTCGATGACGTCCGCGAGGTCGGATTCGCGCATCCGCACCTTTCCGCAGATCTCGTCGAGTTCATCGAGACGGTCTTCGATCCGCATTTCTTCCGCCTTCAGTTCGGAGAGCTTCTGATATTTTTCCTCGATCTTTCCGTCCGCATTCGGGTTGTCGCCGTTGCTGATGGCATTTTCGAGTTCTTCATATTCCTTTTTCACCACTTCCCTGCGGTCGGCAAGTTCGTGGCGTTCGTTGATTTCCGGCGTATGGACGGAAATATGGGACGCCGCTTCGTCGATGAGGTCGATCGCCTTATCGGGGAGATAACGGTCGGTGATATAACGTTCGGACAGGGTCGCGGCAGACGCGAGAATTTCGTTCGCGATCTTCACGCCGTGATAGTCTTCGTAATATCCCTTGATACCCTTGAGGATCTCCACGGTATCCGCCACCGACGGTTCGTTGACCATGACGGGCTGGAAACGGCGTTCGAGCGCAGTATCCTTTTCGATATACTTGCGGTATTCGGTCAGCGTGGTCGCGCCGATGACCTGGATCTCCCCTCTCGACAGCGCGGGCTTCATGATGTTCGCGGCATTCATGCTTCCTTCCGCATCGCCAACGCCGACGAGGTTGTGGACTTCGTCGATGACGAGGATCACCTTGCCGTGCGCCTTCACATCGCCGAGCAGACCGAGCACGCGGGATTCAAACTGTCCGCGGAACTGGGTTCCGGCAACGAGCGCGGTCAGGTCGAGCAGGCAGACGTCGTGATCCTTCAGCTTATAGGGAACATCGTTTGCCGCGATCTTTTGCGCGAGCGCTTCCGCAATGGCAGTCTTGCCGACGCCGGGTTCCCCGATGAGGCAGGGATTGTTTTTCTGACGGCGGCAGAGGATCTGGATCACGCGTTCGAGTTCGCGGTCACGTCCGACGATCCGGTCGAGCTTGCCTTCTTTCGCTTTCGCGGTCAGATTGGTCGTATAGTTTTTGAGGAACTTCATTTCCGGTTCGGCATCTGCGTCTTTTTTCGCGTCACCGTTCTTGTCGTTCGCTTTTTTCTTGCTGTTATCACGGTCACGGGCATTCTTCGCACCTTCGCCCATGAGTTTGGAGAAATTGAAGAGAGGCGCGCTGCCGGTCGTTTCGCCGGGAACGATCTCGCCGCTCTCGAACAGCGCTTCCATATCGCTGTTCATCCTCTCGATGGTGTCGTCATCCAGTCCGGTCTGCGCGATGATATCGTCGATCGGCTTGATACCGAGTTCTTTCGCACATTTGATGCACAGACCCTCCTGCTTGCTTTCTCCGTTTTCCAGTTTGGTGATAAACACCACTGCCACACGTTTGCGGCATCTTGTACACATCGTCATATGGATATTCCTGTTTCTGTAGTAATAGACTTTTTCACGGGAAAGGACTTTCGGAAAGTTTCCCCTGAAAACTTATAATTTCCATCCGAGCGCATGGATCATGCGGTCGAGGAGGTTATGTTCAAGAACAAATTTACAGATGATGGTATCTTCCACAACATCCGGTCCGAAGAGACCGGGATCCACTGCGCCGAGCGCAGAGGAAAGAACGGACATCACAGTCGCAAGAAGGCAGGCAATGAACGCCGCTTCCGCGATCCCGAGAAGGAAGCCGAGGAAGACATTGGCACTGTGCAGGACCGGAAGGCTGAAGATCAGATCAAGCAGACCGGTCAGCAGGGACAGTACGATCACAAAGAGGAGAAAAAGAACGGTAAATGCGGCTGCGGACGCGATCACGGTTGTGGTCGGTGCAGCGATCTGTGCGGCAAACGCATCGACCACCGCCTCATCGCAGGCGGTCAGACCGCGGAGCTGTCCGATGAACGCTTCAATGTCAATGCTGTAGCGTTCGAGAATGGCCGTGAACGGCTCGGGCAGATCCGCCGCAAGACGGTCGAGGTTGTAGAGATCGGTTTCCGTATCGAGCGCGAGAGAACGCAGGGTCTCCGCGATCCCGTTCGTGATATTTTCGATCAGATAATTTTTCCGGATATATTCCGACAGAACGGGCGTGTAGGCATATGCGGCAATCGTCGATGCGATCCCCGTCACCAGCCCCATGACGGACCGGATAAATCCTCTTCGTGCTCCAAGCCAGATGATAAGAATCGCCGAAAACAGAATAACGGCATCAAGCGCCAGACTCAAAATTTCCACCTCCGATGTTTATGATGAAAAAGATTCCCGGGGGAAACCTTTTTTAAGGAAAGGGTTTCCCCCGAACCCCTTTCCAGAACCTTTTTATACCGGATATTTCTTGAATTTTGTGCAAATTTATATTATTCCGCAAACGCGGCATATGCACTGGATTTTGTGCAGATGATCGCGCCCTTCTTTACAGGAACCACGCCGATGATATCGGCTTCTCCCGCCGCATACGGCGTCCGGGTTCCGTCCGGTGCGATCTGCAGGACGCCTTCCGGCGTTTCCAGATATACCAGTGCCTTTTCGGGATTCTGCGATGCTTCCACACCCGTGACGCGGGTATCCTGCAGAACGGTGTCCAGAAGCACTTCGCCGTCCGGTGCGAAGACCAGAACGCGGCTTTCCGTGCCGAGCGTATTCATGCTGCCCACCACGGCTGCCGAAGCATCGGTCATATCCGCATAGCGCAGTGCGCTTCCGGCAAGGCTGACGCTCGTCTGCAGATTCCCGTCAAAATCATAGAAAAACATGCCCGTATCGCAGAGAAGAAGGAATCCCTCTTCCGCCGCGTAAACTTCCAGCGGCATGGTGTGGCTGTAGACCACGGTATTCACCGCGTCCGCCTGTCCCGCGCGGCATACCGCCACTTCGCAGGAGAAGTCCGTGTCCGCAGGGATCGCGGATGCGATCATGACCCGGCTTCCGTCGGGAGAGATCGCCGCACCGAGGACATAGTTTTCCTTGTAGATGCTCATTGTATGCTGGAACGCGGCGTTATAGACTTCCACCACATACCGCGTCTCCCGCGACCGGGTGACAAGAACAAAATCCCCCGCGTCGCTCATATCGCCGGTAAGGATCCGGTGCCCGGTATCCCGCCGGATAATGCGGGTCAGCTGGTTGTAGATCGAATATCCCGTTCCGCCGAGGTCGTACATCAGCAGATATTTGTCCGCAGGAACGAGAACGGGTTCGGAACATCCGGAATCCTCTTCGATCATGCGGATCCCCGTCGGGTCAAAGTAGAGATATTTGTCACCGCTTGCGGCGGCAAGACCGTTCTTGAACGATTCGAATTTCATGCTCGCCGAACCGTTGTAGACCACGGTCGAAAAACCGTCGGTTTCGGAGGAGATCATCGTACCGAAGTCCCGTACCAGATAACGCATATTCTCGTAGGTCATGGAGTCCCCGAAAAACATCGTCACCGCGAGGAAGAACAGCGCGAATACAAGGAGAAGCACAATGGCAAAGCCCTTGTAGACCTTCGAAACTTTTTTATAGTACCGGTTCACCTGCGGCGGGATCTTTCCCGCGACGCGCAGAGCTTTTTTCGGCGGATCCGCCGGCCCCGGTGAGGGTGTACTTACATTCGCCATGTCGGCTCCTTATGGTTTGTCACTAAAAAATTTTCCAATCGATTTCCCGGTCATACCATACCTGCGCGAGGTAGAGACCGTGCGGCGGAGCGGTTTTTCCGGCCTTCGACCGGTCTTTCGCCGCGAGAACTGCCCCGATATCGCCGGGTTCGAACACCCCGTACGCACAGTCGGTCAGGGTTCCCGTGATGATGCGCACCATGTTGTACAGAAATCCGTCCGCGGAAATGCGCAGATCGAGAAATGTCCCATTCCTCTCGACATTCAGGGTATATACGGTCCGGTGCGCGTCGACAATCTTCGATCCCGCCGCCATGAACGAGGTGAAATCGTGATGTCCGACGATCTGCGCCGCCGCAAGATTCATCCGCGCCAGCCCTTCGTCCGTCACCGGATGCTTCAGGTGCCATGCACGGGTCGTCTGGAAGGGGTCGTCATACACGGTATCGTACATCCGGTAAAGGTATTCCTTGCGCACAACGGAATAGCGCGGATGAAAGTCATCCGGAACCTCCGCCTCCCCGCAGATGGAAATATCCGCCGGAAGAAACCGCCGCAGAGCGCGGTGAACGCGTCCCGTCGGGATCGTGATGCGGTTCTGCGGATCGGCCGGTTCGACTGCCGCACAGAACCCGAGCGCGTGAACGCCCGAATCCGTCCGGCTGCATCCCGTGACCGTGCACGGAAAGCCGAAACAGTCCGAGACGGCGTCCGTCAGAGCACGCTGAATCGACGGCTTGTCCGGCTGCGCCTGATAGCCGCAGTAGGCCGTGCCGTCGTACAGAATTCTGAAAAGTAATTTCATTGTTTTCTTATAAAGTCAGCCCGTACAGCGGGAAATAGGTGTTCAGCAGAACGATTGCCGTGCCGAGAAGAAGGATCGCCAGCAAAAAAAGCCAGTCCTTTGCCGTGGAACGCAGAACGTTCATCCGGGTACGTCCCTCTCCGCCGGTATAGCAGCGGCATTCCATCGCCGTCGCCAGTTCATCCGCACGGCGGAACGCCGAGATGAACAGCGGGATCAGGATCGGAATCAGCGCTTTCGCTCTCTGCAGCAGACTTCCTGTGGAAAAGTCCGCACCGCGCGCCTTCTGCGCGTTCATGATCTTCTGCGTTTCATCGATCAGGGTCGGGATGAAGCGCAGGGCGATGGTCATCATCATCGAGAATTCATGCACGGGAACGTGCAGTTTCTTCAGCGGGGACAGGAGCTGTTCCAGCCCGTCCGTCAGCGCAAGCGGCGTGGTCGTATACGTCAGGAATACCGACGTCGCAACGATCAGCAGAACGATGCGCACCACGATCAGTATGGCGTTGATGATGCCCTCGAGGTAAATCTTGACCGGTCCGAGCTGAACGAGCAGTACGTCTCCCGTCATCCAGAATATGTTGATGACGGCAGTAAATACGATAATAAAGAGCAGCGGACGCATTCCGCGCAGGATCATTGCCGGCGAAAGTCCGGTCAGTCCGACCAGAAGAACGGCGGAAAGGATCAGCAGTGCGAACGAGGTCACGCCTTTCGCCAGGAAAATGGCGACAATGTAGAGAATCGAGAGGACGATCTTCATCCGCGGGTCAAGGCGGTGGATCAGGGAGTTCCCCTCACAGTATTGTCCGAAAGTAATGTCAGCTTTCATGCAGGTCCCTCCTCATTACAGCTTTTTGAGAAGCTGCTTCACCGCGTAGTCCACGGTATAGATGTCCGCGCCGATATCCGCGCCGTTTTCCGCCAGAGCCGCCGCAATGCGCGTGATCTGCGGAACGTCCAGCCCGACGGAGATCAGTTCCTGATATTCGGAGAATACCTCCGCACAGGTCCGGTGCATGAGGACTTTTGCGTCCGCCATCACGACGAGCTTGTCGCAGTACATCGCCATGTCTTCCATGCTGTGGCTGACGATGATGACCGTCGTGCTGCTTTCGCCCGCGTACTGCCGGATACCGCCGAGAATATCGCGCCGTCCGACGGGATCGAGCCCTGCCGCCGGTTCATCAAGAATGAGGATCTTCGGCTGCATCGCCATAACGCCTGCCAGTGCCGCGCGGCGTTTCTGACCGCCGGACAGTTCAAACGGGGATTTGTCGAGAAGTTCCGGCGCAAGTCCGGAGAATTTTGCCGCTTCCAGAACGCGCGTATTAAGTTCGTCCCCGGTCAGTCCCATGTTTTTCGGACCGAACGCGATGTCCTCGCGCACGGTTTCCGCGAAAAGCTGGTATTCCGGGTACTGCATGACCAGCCCAGCCTTGAAGCGGACGTCGCGGATCTTTTTCGGCTCCGCCCAGATGTCCGTGCCGTCGAGGATGACCTGCCCTTCGTCAGGCTTCAGAAGACCGTTGAGCATCTGCACGAGCGTGGATTTGCCGCTGCCCGTGTGACCGATCAGTCCCGTGATGCCGTCCGCCGCGCCGTCGATCTTCAGGGAAACATGATCGAGCGCACAGACCGCCGACGGTGTGTTTTTGTTATAAGTAAAGGTGATATTTTTCAGTTCAATGACAGCCATGACGTCATTTTCCTCCCCGCGCCCGTTTGATTGCCCGTGCGATTTCCGCCGCACAGTCGTTTACGTCAAAAAGATCGAGCCGTACGTCAAGCCCGGCCTGCCGCATTTTGTAGAGAAGTTCCGTCGTCTGGGGAACGTCCAGTCCGGCGTCCCACATGGCTTCGGGATCGGAGAAAACTTCGGACGGCGTGCCGTCGCGCAGGATCTTCCCGTGATCCATGACGATGATCCGGTCGGCAAGCGCGGCTTCGCTCATGTAGTGCGTGATGAGGATGACCGTGATGCCGTCCTCGCGGTTGAGCTTCATGGCGGTGTTCATGACGTCCTGCCGTCCGAGCGGGTCGAGCATCGCCGTGGATTCGTCGAAAATAACGCATTTGCGCTTCATGGCAATGACGCCGGCGATAGCAATGCGCTGTTTCTGACCGCCGGACAGATTGTGCGGCGAGCTGCGCGCATGCTTGGTCATGCCGACCTGTTCGAGCGCCTGATCGACGCGCTTACGGATCTCCGCGGACGGAATTCCGAGATTTTCGCATCCGAACGCAACGTCTTCCTCCACAATGGAGGCAACGATCTGGTTGTCCGGATTCTGGAAGACCATGCCGATGTCGCGTCTGGCGGCAAGGATATCCTCGTCGGTCACATCGGGATCGGTAAGATCCTTTCCGCAGAGAAAAAGCTTCCCGGAATCCGGATAATTGACCATGCAGAGCAGTTTTGCCAGCGTGGATTTGCCGCTGCCGTTGTGTCCGAGGATCGCGGTGAACGAACCTTCCTCGATCTCAAAGGAAACGTCGTCGAGCGCACGTACGGGCTTCGATTCGCTGTCTCCCGGATAGGAAAAGGTCAGATGTTCGGCTTTGATGATGGGATTTTTCTGCATAACTTACGATACCTCCCTGGTTCCGGAGAATCAGAACCGGAATTCACAGCGCACCGACGCGCCGCTCGGCAGAATCAGACCGGAATCGGTCACGGGGATCCCCGTTTCGCCGAATTCCACGTGCGCCGCCTTGCGCAGATTTGCGGGAAGCGCGGTCTGAAGGATGTATGCCATCGTTGCCGGGGAAAGCCCGGTCGTATACGAATTGATGAGGAAGAACGCGGGACGGTCGGAAAGCACCTTCGCGGTCAGCGCCACGAGATCGGCGGCACATTCCTCGAGCTTCCAGACTTCGCCGTTCGGACCTCTGCCGTAGGACGGCGGGTCCATGATGATGCCGTCGTAACGGACGCCGCGGCGGATCTCACGTTCCACGAATTTCCGGCAGTCGTCCACGATGTAGCGGCACGGTGCATCGCCGAGTCCGGACAGCTGCATATTTTCCTTTGCGGCGTTGGTCATCCCCTTGGATGCGTCCACGTGACAGAGTGCGGCGCCCGCCATGGAGCAGGCAACGGTCGCACCGCCGGTGTAGGCAAACAGATTCAGCACCTTCGGACGTTCCGCACCGTCGCCGTTTTCGGCGATACGGCGGCGGATCACACCGTCCGCCCAGTCCCAGTTGGTCGCCTGTTCGGGGAAGAGGCCCGTGTGCTTGAATCCCATCGGACGCAGACGGAACTGATACTTTCCGTAGGAAATGCACCAGTTTTCAGGCATATTGTTGACGACCCAGGAGCCGCCGCCGCCCTGTCTGCGGTAAACGCCGTGCGCTTCACGCCACAGCGGATTTTTCCGTTTTCCGTTCCAGATGACCTGCGGGTCGGGACGGATGAGGATGTACTTTCCCCAACGTTCCAGACGTTCTCCGCCTTCGCAGTCGATCAGTTCATAATCTTTCCATTTATCTGCAGCCCACATAATAACTCCTTTTTGGCTAAGGACTAATGGTGAAGGGTGAATGACTATTCCCATTCATTCCTTCTGTCCGCCGACGGACAAATCCGGAACAGTCATTCACCATTAGTTCTTAGTCCTTAGTTTTTATTTTATCTTCCCCGCCATGGAAGTCGGTTTGTTGTAGTATTCGGCAAGCCTTGACGTCCCCGAATGCGCGTGGCAGATCGCGGCGGCAAGGGCGTCGGCGGTATCGTCCGGCTTCGGAGGCTTGGCAAGCCCGAGAAGCATCGTCACCATTTCGATGATCTGATGCTTGTCCGCACGGCCGTAGCCGACGACGGCCTGCTTGATCTGAAGCGGGGTATATTCATAGATCGGGAGACCCGCCTGCCGGCAGGCGAGAAGCAGAACTCCCCGCGCTTCCGCAACGATGATCCCCGTTTTCTGGTTGGTGTTGAAGAAAAGTTCCTCGATCGCGGCACATTCCGGCTTGTATTTTGCGATGATCGCCGTCAGTTCTTCGTACACATGAAGGATGCGGTCTTCGGTTTTCTGTCCCGAATCCGTCGTGATCGCTCCGCATGCAATCGGGCGGATCTTCGTACCGAATCCGGAATAGTCGACGATCCCCCATCCGACAATGGCGATGCCGGGGTCGATTCCGAGAATAATCATAAAATCCCAGTATTTCTCCGATTATAATATTGTAATGATATATTATAGCATAGAATGAAGCATATGTCAAAAGTCTTTATGGAATTTTTGGTGAACAAAGTATAACTTTTTCCTTCTGCGTATTTTTTGATAATTTTCACACTTACTCTTGACAAATTCGCCCATATGCGGTACAATGTACCCAATAGCGATGACGGAGAGCGTACAGGCGGAAGATCCCCAGAGAAAGCGGCACCGGAAAAATCCGGAAACGGTGCGAGCCGCTGATCCAATTCCCGATACGGTAGCTCCCAAGCTGAAAGAAAGAAAGCGGTTTTCCGTGAGTAGAATCTTTCCGTAACTGCCCCGTAAACGGCATAGAACTTGTCAGAGTTCGAGAGAGGCAGCCTATCTTTTGCGGCTGCAATTTGAGTGGTACCGCGGACATTCCTGTTCGTCTCAAAGATTTCTTTGGGGCGTTTTTTTATTTCATAAAATTACGTTCCGACAAAATCTCTATATAGATCTGGAGTTTATAATGAAAAGCAATATTACCGCGCTGGAATTCAAAATCCACGAAATGGCCGCCCGTATTGCGGAACTTCGTGAAATCGAAGGATTCAGCACTGCCGAAATGGCTGCTAAGACCGGTATTACCGAAGCAGAATACATCGAATGCGAAAGCGGACGCCTGAATCTGACCTTCGCGTTCATCTATCGCTGCGCGCTGGCGTTCAACGTCGATGTCACCGACATCATCGAAGGGAAAAGCCCGACGCTTGCCGGATACACCGTTACCCGTGCCGGAAACGGTCAGAAGATCGAACAGGCGCACGGTCTGACCTACTTCAACCTCGCTTCTTCCTTCAAAAACCGTATTGCCGAACCGCTGTATGTCGTTGCCGAATACAACGAGACCGCGGAACGCTCCGACATTGAACTGACCACCCACGACGGTCAGGAATGCGACATCGTCATTTCCGGGACCCTGAAGGTACAGGTCGGTGAACACAGCGAGATCCTGAAGCCGGGCGACAGCATCTACTACGACAGCTCGATCCCGCACGGCATGGTCGCCGTCGAAGGTGCGGACTGTCTCTTCTACGCGATCGTTCTCAATCCCGCCGGAGAAGCGGAAGACGAACGTGAAGTCGAAGTTACGGCGGCAAGACCCTCCATCGTTGCAACCACGGACAAATCGAAATATCTCTACAAGAAATACATCGAGACCAAAAAGGATGCCAACGGCACTCCCGTTGAAATCAAGATCACCGGCGAAGACAAATTCAACTTTGCCTTTGACATCATCGACGTGCTCGGCACCGAAAAACCGGATAAGCTCGCCATGCTCCATGTTGCGAACGACGGCGTGACCGAAAAGCGCATCACCTTCCACGATCTCAAGCGTGCGTCCGCACAGTGCGCGAACTACTTCAAGTCGCTCGGCATCAGGAAAGGCGACCGCGTCATGCTCATCCTGAAGCGTCACTACCAGTACTGGTTCGCCATGCTCGGTCTGAACAAGCTGGGCGCGATCGCGATCCCCGCACCGAACCAGCTCCTCGTGCATGACCTTGAATACCGCTTCAACTCCGCCGGCGTTTCCGCGATCCTCTGCACCGCGGACGGCGACACCGCGCATCAGGTCGACATGGCTGCCGAAAAGTGTGACTGCCTCAGGACGAAGATCATCGTAAACGGCGAACGCGAAGGCTGGCGCAGCTTCGACGAAGAATACAACCTCTTCAGCGGCAAGTTCGAACGCACCGACGACAGCCCGTGCGGCAATGATCCGCTTCTCATGTTCTTCACCTCCGGTACGACCGGTTACCCGAAGATCGCAATGCACAACCACAAGTATCCGCTCGGCCACTTCCATACCGCGAAGTATTGGCACTGCGTGGATTCCTCCGACACCGGTCTGCACTTCACCATTTCCGATACCGGCTGGGCGAAGTCCATGTGGGGCAAGATGTACGGTCAGTGGATCTGCGAAGCGGCGATCTTTGTCTACGACTTCGACCGCTTCGACGCGGCAAAGATCCTGCCGATGATCGGCAAGCACCGGATCACGACGTTCTGCGCACCGCCGACCATGTATCGTATGCTCATCAAGGAAGACCTGTCGAAGTACGACTTCTCCTCCCTCAAGCACGCGACCACCGCAGGCGAAGCGCTCAACCCGGAAGTTTACCGAAAATTCGAAGAAATCACGGGACTCCAGATCATGGAAGGCTTCGGTCAGTCCGAAACGACCTGCATGATCGGCAACCTGACCGGCGCGCCGCATAAGCTCGGCTCCATGGGCAGACCGTGTCCTCTCTATGATATCCACCTCATCGACGCGGACGGCAACGAAACCGCCGACGGTGAAACCGGCGAAATCGTGGTCAACGTTGCTGACGGCGCACCGTGCGGCCTCTTCACCGGCTACTACAACGACGAAGCGAAGACCGCCGAAGTATGGCACGACGGCTACTACCACACCGGCGACACCGCATGGCGTGACGAAGACGGCTTCCTTTGGTACGTCGGCCGCGTAGACGACGTCATCAAGTCCTCCGGCTACCGCATCGGGCCGTTCGAAATCGAAAACGTCATCATGGAACTCCCCTACGTTGTGGAATGCGGCGTTTCCCCGGAACCGGACGAAATCCGCGGACAGGTCGTCAAGGCTTCCATCGTCCTCACCAAGGGCACCGAACCGACCGAAGAACTCAAAAAGAAAATCCAGAACTACGTCAAGCAGAACACCGCTCCCTACAAATATCCGAGAATCATCGTCTTCCGCGATGAACTCCCGAAAACCACCAGCGGCAAGATCATGCGCAACAAGTTATAAAATATGCTTTTGCGGGGAAAAACTTTTTGAAAAAAGTTTTTCCCCGCACTCCTTTTCAAAAACTTTTATACTATATGGGCAGACAAAAAAAGTGCAGATTTGAAGGAATAAAACGGCTGTAAGCCTTACAGAAATTTTATTCCTTCAAATCTGCACTTTCTATGTATATTCTTTTCGTTTAAAAGTTTTTGAAGAGGGGTCCGGGGAGGAACTTTTTTCAAAAAGTTCCTCCCCGGGAAATACTATTCTCATCAATCAAAATTCACGCCGTAGTCGATGGATTTGCCGTCGGGGCCGGTGACGGTGTAGTAGAGGACGTTGCCGGTTGCGTTTACGCGGATGCCTTCGAGCTGACCGATGTAGATCGTCTGGGCATTGCCGTTCTGGAAGATCATGACAAGACGGTAGTCCGAAGCGCTGCCGCCGTACAGACCTTTTCCGTAGAGGATGGTGCAGCGTTCCGCTTCATAGTTATAGAGAATTTCCGCGCCCGCTTTCGCGTCGCTGACTGCGGTACTGTATGCGCTGTTCGTTCCCGCAGAAGCGGCCGGCGAAGTATAGATCGGAACGGACGTGCTCTTGTTGAGGTTCGAGAGTTCCGTCAGACCGCTGGCTTCCAGGATCACGGAATCCTGCATACCCGCAAGGAATTTCACGTCGTATATGGAAGAGAGATCGATTTTTTCATCAAAATAGAACGCATAAGTGGTGTATTCATCGCCGGAAGCATCCGTGTGTTCCGCATACCAGAGCTGCGTGACCGGGATCCGGTTTCCGTTGATGTAAAGGTATGCCAGACTGTTGATCGCGTAATATTTATCCGCAATGTCGTTGACTGCCTTGCCGTTGATGCCGACTGCCGCATTGTCCAGCCAGCCGCGCGCGATGCTGAGGGATTCATAGCCGCATCCCTTGTAGAGACGGAAGGACAGGCAGTTCGATTCCAGTTCTACATTGGTCGCCAGACTGAGCATGCACGCACTGTCGACCGTTACGCTGCCGTTCGCAACCGTAAAGTCTGCGCCGATACCGCTGATGCCGGTGATGTTCTGTGCCTTTTTCGAACCGGGATAGAGGCTGAGCTTATTGGAAGAAGTCTGCGCGGTGATATTTCCGACGACGGTGGAAGAAGACGTATTTCCGGTCGAAGAAGGCGCGGAAGAAGGCTGCTGAACCGCTCCTGCCTTGACTCGCACCGACGGATCGATCATGCGCATGACCACCGCGGAGATTTCACTCCGCTTTACCGCGGATTCCGGCTGAATATTTTTGTGTTCGTCGCCGGTCATCAGTCCCCAGCGGTACATCCGGTAAACCGCTCCGGCATACCACGCCTCCGTGTTCACATCCGGCAGAACGCCGAACGCCGCCGTGTTGATCTCATCCATATTCCCTTTCGCGGAAATGAGCGCACGGGAGAAAAGAACCGCTACCTGTCCGCGCGTCGCCGGTGCATTGTAGTCCGGATACACTTCGGTTGCAATGCCGTTGGTGGTCGCGTAATCCACATAACCGTCGTACCAGTTGGACGTGGAGGACGGGATATTGGACGCCGCGCCGGTGGAGATCAGCTGATGGCAGGATGCCGCCAGTTTGATCGTCTGGGCAATGGTCAGAGTCGCGTCGGGTTCAAAAGAAGAGGCACTCGTTCCGCTGATCAGTCCGAGCGAATATGCGGACGCCACTTCGTCGTAATACCACGCGTTCGCCGCTACATCCGAAAATTCACCGTTGTACGAACGCTGTGCCGTATATGCTCCCGCCGGCGTCACAAGGAAAAGCGCAGCCAGCGCGGAGGCAAGAATTTTTCTGCATTTCATAGGGATAACTCCGTTTTCATCGATTCTGCTTTTATTATACCATACAGAATCCGGGAATTCAACAGGTTTTTCTTAAGATTCAACACTCTCTTTTTCCGCCGAATCCCCGCACTTCCTGCACAATTTTTCATATAGAATATAAAAAAGCAGCCGCACATCGCTGTACGGCTGCCGGGATTCCCTCAGGAATAACGATTATGAAATTAACCGCGGAAGGTGAAGGGGCTGAGGAGCTTGGTGAAGATGCTGAAGGTGGGGATTTCTTCAAGGATCACAGGATACTTGGAAACTTCTTCTTCAACGATTTCTTCTTCAACTTCTTCAACAACTTCTTCTTCGATAGCTGCAGCTTCTTCAACTACTACTTCTTCAGCGATTTCTTCAACTGCTTCTTCAACAACTTCTTCTTCAACTACTTCGTAGTTAGCAAGAAGATAATCGAGGATTTCCATAGCAACTGCATAGAAGCCTGCTTCGTCGATCGGGAAACCTGCTGCGTTGAGGAGTTCAACCATGAATGCAACGTCAAGGAGACCTGCTTCTTCAGCAACTGCGAATGCTTCAGCAACGCCTTCTTCGAGGGTTACGTTCAGGCTCTGGCAAACGAGAAGAGCGAAGCCAGCGGAGAATTCGGTGATTTCGTACTTTTCGATGGGAGCAGCAACTGCATATACAGCAGCAACAACTTCTTCTTCGGTAGTGGTTACGCCGAGTGCAGCGAGAACAGCAACAACGGAAGCGGGGGTGATTTCGTTTTCACCGAAGAGAGCAGCAACTTCTTCAGCGGTAACGGTAAGACCCTGCGCAGCAGCAACAGCAGCGATGTGAGCAGGGGTAACGTCGATCGTCTTATCCATAACAACGATGTCGATTACCTGTTCTTCAGCAACTGCTTCTTCTTCAGCAGCTTCTTCAACGATCTGACCTTCTTCTTCGGAAATAAGCATGATGCCTGCATCGTCTGCAGCGATTTCTTCGATTACCGCATCAACGGGAGCAGCTTCTTCCGCAAAAACAGCGGGAGTCATTGCAGCGCACATAAGAGCTGCAAGAACAAGAGAAATGATCTTTTTCATTTGTAAATATCCTCCATAAGTAAGATTGGGTACATTATATCACAAAATTTCGGAATTGTCACCACTTCCCGAATTTTTCTTTTTTTAATAAATGACAAAAATTGCATCCGAAATCTCCTGCGGAACAGCAAACTTCCCTATTGCTTCCTGCCGCATAAGTTTTTTCAAAAAAATCCCCTGCATACTGTATGCAGGGGATTTTTACGTTTGAATTTTATTCAAAAACTTATGCCTTGAGAGCAGCAGTAAGAGAACCGCCGTTGTTGTCGATAACTTCTGCAACAACATTCTTAACGGTCTTACGAACAGGAGCAAGGAAGGGGTCGTTAACGAGAGTAATTTCAACAGCTTCTTCAGCAGCAACTTCTTCAACTACTACTTCTTCAGCAACAGCTTCTTCAACTGCTACTTCTTCAGCAACAGCTTCTTCAACTGCTACTTCTTCAGCAACAACTTCTTCAACTACTTCTTCAGTAGCCGGAGCGGGAACGAGAAGAGCGAGAACTGCAACAACAGCTTCGTCGGAAAGTTCAACGCCGTAAACCAGAGCAGCTGCCTTGAGAGTATCTGCGGTGATTTCAACGCCGGAAGCGAGGATTGCGGTTACCATTTCGGGAGTAAGGGTGATGCCGTATTCAGCAGCGAGAGCAACAACTGCTTCAACGTCAACAACTGCAGTTTCAACAACTGCTTCTTCAACAGCTGCTTCTTCAGCGGTTTCAGCGATTGCAACAACAGCTTCTTCAGCAACGGTTTCAACAACTGCTTCGTCAGCGAAAACGGCAGGAGTCATAGCAGCGCACATAAGAGCTGCGAGGATGAGAGAAAGAGTCTTCTTCATATCGGATAATCCTCCATATATAAGATTGAATTGAAATTCGGATGTATTATACCACAAACCTTTCCGTTTGTCACTATTTTCCGCCATTTTTCTTTTAGATATTCCTCACAAAGTTTTTTGTAAAAAATCACCAAAAACCTTTCAATCTCCATCATATTGGAAATTACGCCTTGTTTTCCGCACAGAATTTGAGAATTTCGGACAGATTCCGGTACAGCCGGACGGTTCCGTCCGCCGCGACGGCGAGCGTCGGTGCCTGCGTGATTCCGAGATCGGTGCAGAGCTGTGCGTTGTCTTCCGCATAGAGCTTTTCATATGCAATTCCCGCAGCCGTCAGCTTCGCTTCGGCAACACGGCAGTTCGGACAGGTCTGCGTTGCGATCAGATAAATGCCGTCGGTCAGAACGGGAGCCGTTTCCGCCGCTTCTTCCGTCTTTACCGCGGGTTCCTTCGCGGAGCCTGCATCGGAAGCATAATCGATTTCATACAGACGGCGGTCCTTGAATTCCTGCGCCTTGCCGCTGTTCCAGTTCTGTACCGGACGGTAATAACCGGTGATACGGCTGTAAACTTCGGTCTTTTCGCCGCATTCGGGGCATTCGTAGTGTTCCCCTGCGATATAGCCATGGTTCTTGCAGATCGAGTAGGTCGGGCTCATCGTGTAGTACGGGAGCTTGTAGTTTTCCGCAATCTTCCGGACAAGGGTCGCCGCCGCCTTCCAGTCGGGCAGCTTTTCGCCGAGGAATGCGTGGAAGACCGTACCGGAGGTATACAGGGTCTGGAGTTCATCCTGGATATCGAGCGCTTCAAAGATGTCCGCAGTATGACCGACGGGGAGGTGCGAAGAGTTCGTGTAGTACGGAGTACCGTTTTCGTTGGCGGTGATGATGTCCGGATACGCTTCCTTGTCGTGCTTTGCAAGACGGTAGCTGGTGGATTCCGCCGGGGTTGCTTCGAGGTTGTAGAGGTCGCCGTATTCTTCCTGATAGTCGGAGAGACGTTCGCGCATGTGGTTGAGGACATCCTTCGCAAACTGCAGGGACTTTTCTTCCGCGATGATGCCGCCGAGCCACTTCGCGTTGAGGCAGGCTTCGTTCATGCCGACCAGACCGATGGTGGAGAAATGGCTGTCAAAATTGCCGAGGTAACGCTTGGTGTACGGATACAGCCCCTTGTCCATGAGATCGGCGATGACTTCGCGCTTGATCTTGAGGGAACGTGCCGCGATGTCCATGAGGCGGTCGAGTCTCTTGTAGAAGTCCGCTTCGTTTTCCGCGAGGTATGCGATTCTCGGGAGGTTGATGGTGACAACGCCAATGGAACCGGTGGATTCGCCGCTTCCGAAGAAACCGCCGGACTTGCGGCGCAGTTCGCGCAGGTCGAGACGCAGACGGCAGCACATACTGCGGACGTCGCTCGGTTCCATGTCGGAATTGATGTAATTGGAGAAGTAGGGCGTACCGTACTTCGCGGTCATTTCAAAGAGGAGCTTGTTGTTTTCGGTTTCGGACCAGTCGAAATCGCTGGTGATAGAGTAGGTCGGGATCGGATACTGGAAGCCGCGTCCGTTGGCGTCACCTTCGATCATGAGTTCCATGAACGCGCGGTTGACCATATCCATTTCCTTTTTGCAGTCCTTGTAGCAGAAGTCCTGTTCCACGCCGCCGACGATCGCCGGGAGTTCCGCGAGGTCCGCCGGAACCGTCCAGTCGAGGGTAACGTTCGAGAACGGTGCCTGCGTACCCCATCTGGACGGGGTATTCACGCCGAAAATGAAGGACTGGAGGCACTTCTTGACTTCGTAATAGGTGAGGTTATCCTTCTTGACGAACGGTGCGAGGTAGGTGTCAAACGAGGAGAACGCCTGCGCGCCTGCCCATTCGTTCTGCATGATGCCGAGGAAGTTGACCATCTGGTTGCAGAGGGTGGAGAGATGCTTTGCCGGACGGGAGGTGATCTTGCCCGTCACGCCGCCGAGACCTTCCAGAATGAGCTGCTTGAGCGACCATCCCGCGCAGTAGCCGGTGAGCATGCCGAGGTCATGGATGTGCATTGCCGCGGACTGATGCGCTTCGGCGATCTCCTTGTCATACATTTCGGAAAGCCAGTAGTTCGCCGTGATCGCGCCGCTGTTGGAGAGGATCAGACCGCCGACGGAATAGGTGACGGTGGAGTTTTCCTTGACGCGCCAGTCGAGGTTTCCGAGGTAGCCGTCCACGAGCTTTTTGTAGTCGAGCAGGGTCTTTTCGGTGTTGCGGAGCTTTTCGCGCTGCTTGCGGTAGAGGATGTAGGACTTTGCCACATCCGCATAGCCGGTTTCGCTGAGGACACGTTCCACGCTGTCCTGGATGGTTTCCACGCCGACGGTATTGTTCTGCACCTGCGGTGCGAAATCCGCCGTTGCGCGGAGTGCGAGAAGTTCGATCACGCTGCCGTCGTGCGGAATACCGCACGCGTCAAATGCCTTGGTGATGGCGGCAGCGATCTTGCTGATATCGAAGCGTACGGAGGAACCGTCGCGCTTGATCACGTTATAGTATGTCATATATTCTCCGTTTCTGTCATATACCGGTTCTTGAATTCGAGTGCGCTTATTATACCATATGCCTCTCCCGTTGTCAATATCTTGTGTCAACAAAATTTATGTACCACAATATATAGTGTTTTGTAGTGCAAGAGCACAAAAAGGCACGGCAGAGCCGTGCCTTTTGGCAGAGTTACACAGAAATCAGTCATTGAATTCTCTGCCGCTTCGGATAATTTCTCCGGTCACGGCATCGATGTCATAATCGTGTTCATAATTCATGGATTCGAAATCGATCTCGTAAACCGCGCGACCGCCCTCATGTTCGAGTTCGCATTCGTAACCGAAGACGTTGGATGCCGCGACACCCGCATGGGAGAGTGCGATTTCCTTCGCCTTATCCGCGGAGATATATTCGGTGCTTCCGTCGGGTGAAGTGGTGCTGAGACCGTTTTCGATCAGGTTTTCGGGGTCACTCTTCTTGTTGCTCTTGATGATTTCGCCCGTCACCGCGTCAATGTCGTAATCGTAGTCGTATTCGCCGGATTCAAAATCGATTTCGTATTCGGCACGGCCGTTGTCGTAGTCAAATTCGCTTTCGAAATCGAAAACCATCGCCGCATCAACGCCCGCGTGTTCGAACGCGATCTTCTTTACGTCTTCAAGAGTCAGGTAATCTTCCGAGGTTCCCTGTGCCTTCTGAACGAGAGCCTGTTCGTTCTGAAGCCGTTCATTATCCCGGAATTCCTTTACGAGGTTCTGTTCGACCTTGCCGAACCAGGCGTCATCGTCGTATTCCCGGTCATTCTTCACGATTTCGCCGTTTTCCGCGTTGATGTCGTAATCGTATTCATATGCGTCCGCGTAGAATTCCACTTCATAGACCATTACGCCGCGTTCGTAGTCCATTTCCACCTGGATTCCGACAACGTCCGCCGCCGTGAATCCCGCGTGTTCGAGTGCGATTTCCTTTGCACGATTGGAACCGATGTACGCCTTGTCGCTCGCCTGACCGACGGATTCCGCCGTGGTCGAGACGGTCGTGCCGGTGCTGAGAAGATTGAGTTCGTTGATGGAGAGCGGCGCGAGTTCTTCGAACGTATGCGTCGGATTGCCTGCCACGATCTCATTCACGAGCTGTGCCTTGCCGGCCGTAATGCCGTATTCGTCGGCGAGCGTATGAACACCGCTGTCCTTCACGACGGTCTGGCTGAGGACCGCACCGTCGAACGCGTTGGTCTGAAGGATCGCGCTGACATCGTCGGCGAGCTTCTTCTGGAGTGCGGCACCGTGGACGGCGTCTGCGTCTTCCACACTGATGAGGATGGAGTTGGCAAGATCGGTGAGGTAGCCTTCACGGAGCATGGAGCCGATGAGGGCGTTGACGGTCACGTCGATGCTGCTGCCGGAGAAATCCATATCGCCGATGATCCGGCGTCCGTCATCGTTGAGCGCGATGACGGTGAGAACGTCTTCCTTCTTGTTGGCATTGATCTGTACACTGGGGTTGACGTCGAGGGAAATGGTCGACGCTACTTTGTAATTGCTGCTGTATACGGCATAGCCTGCGGTTCCGCCGATCACAAGGACGGCAGCGGCTGCGATTGCGGTCAGATTGCGGATCGTATTTTTCATAGTCTTCTGTCCTCCCATGACAAGTATTGTTTTGGTCTGATCGTTCCCGGATGCGATATCAGAGAGCACGGTATCGAGAACGTCCGGGGCGGCATGTTCGAATGCGGTCTTGATCTTTTTCTGCATGTCTTCGTTTCTCATTCTTCCCGTTCTCCTTTCGAAAGTGAAGTTTTCAGCTTTTTCAGTGCGCGGTGGTATTTGGAAAGTACGGTGGGGAGTGCCATATTTAAGAAGGATGCGATTTCCCGGTGTTTGAATCCGGAAACCACATGGAGCACGACGATCTGCCGTTCCTCGTCGGAGAGTTCGCTCATACATTCGTTCAGGATGAACATGTCCTCCGGGGTCAGCCGTGAATCTTCGTTGTACTGTGCGTTGATGAAGAAATCTTCGTCTTCGACCTCCGCTTTTTTCTTACGTTCGCGGAGCTTCATGAGACAGAGGTTCTTCGCGATCGTGATGATCCATGCCATCGGTTTTCCGGACGAGCTGTAGTTTGCCGCCGCGCTGTGCACCGCGAGGTAACAGTCATGCAGCACATCCTCCGCGTCATGGACATTTTTCAGTACCGAGATCACGTACGCATACACGGAAGTATGCGTTTCATGGTACAGATTTTCGAGTGCTCTGGTATCTCCTGCCGCGATCCGGCGGATATACGTGTCCAGCGCCGACGGATCAAGTTCTTCGCGAAGTCCGTCGAGTTCCGCCAAGTGAAGAAGAATCACGGTTTCCACCACCTTTCATCATATTAATGCACGACAAAGCTGTTTTATTGCATGGGAGAAAAATTTTTTTATTTTTTTGAAATATTTTTTCGGGGAAAACTTTTTTTCAAAAAAGTTTTCCCCGATGCTCTTCTTCTTTCTCAGATAAACGGTCTCCGGTCGAGGACGAGCTTCAGTGGACGTCCGGTGATGATTTCGCCGGGAAGCGCGCGCTGGAGTTCCGCGAGAACGCAGACGGTGCCGAAGAGGGCGTGCAGGTCGTTCATGCCTTCGTCGGCAGCGGGATCGAGTCCGTTCAGATAGGTCAGATGTTCGTCCGCGAATTCGCGCAGGCAGCGGCGGATGTCGTCAAACCGATACGCCGTCTGTCGGGATGCACGGTTGATCGCAAACACCCAGTCGATTTCCATAAAGCCGACTTCATGCGCGAAACGATCCGTCAGTCCGCGGTTGTCCCAGAGATGGATGCACGTGTCGATCAGCTTTTCCGGATACCGGAGCGGACGCTTCGCGTGTTCCATATTGAACATATAGTGGAACCATCCGTACAGGTGATGGCAGACCGGCGCGGCACTTTCAAAAATCTCCCGTTCAAACCGGTTTCCGCGGTCGTCGGCACGGTGTCCGATCGTTCCCGCCTTGCTCATGCCGTATTCGTCGTCCGTGTGTTCCCACAGCCAATCGAAATACCAGTCCTGCCATTCGAGGTCCGCCGCACCCGTCAGGAGCATCGCCGCATACACGCCAGCCCCCTGATGGGACTGCGGCCACGGATTTTCCACCCACAGCAGGGAGTCGAGTAAGGCATACAGCCCTTCCTTCGTCCGGTAGGGTGCCAGAAATTCGCACGGTTTCTCCGACTGCGGGACGGCGTCGAACAGTTCCAGTGCCGCAATGCAGTGCGCGGTCGTGTGGATCGGATGGTGCGTCCGTTCGCGGAAACTGCCGTCCGGATGGCGGAGTCCGAGAATGGAGTTCATCAGTTCATCTCTGGCGGGGTCGCCGTACGCCGGAAAACGGCCGATGGTGTACAGGATATTCGCCGCGTCCGCACAGCCGTATTCGTTGATGCCGAGCTGACGGGAGCCGTTTTTGTCCCACAGCCAGCGGCAGTAACCTCCGTCCGCAAGGCGATGGCTTTCCACAACGCCGTAAATTTTTCCGACAAGTTCGTCAATGTGGTGGATCTTCATGGATCTGTCCTCCTTTATCTGATCACAGCATGGCTGAAAAAGTTCAGGATTCGTTCGTCCGCGCGGTATTCGTCCGCGGACAGCGGGTATGTCTTCCCGACCGACGCGTATTTCGCGCCGGCCATGGCATTGTACGGCAGAAGTTCCGTCTCCGCATCTCCGACAAATTCCCCGATCGCCGCAAGATTTTCGTCCGTGTCGGTGATGCCCGGGATCAGCGGTACGCGGATAATGCACTTTTTGCCGGATTCATCAAGAAGCCAGCGCAGATTCTTTTTGATATTGTCGTTCGGCACGCCGGTGTAACGGATATGATCTTCCCTGTCAGACAGTTTCATATCCGCGAACACCAGGGAAACGTGCTCCAGCGTCTTCCGGTATACGTCATGTGCGGCAAACGACGAGGTCTCCATCGCCGTGTGGATCCCCTCTCCGGCCAAAATTCCGAGCACTTCCCCGACAAATGCGTGCTGCATCAGCGGTTCGCCGCCGGAAAAAGTCACGCCGCCGCCCGACATTTCGTAAACATCCCGGTCGCGCAGCAGACGCTTTGCCAGTTCCGCGGACGTCATCACACTGCCGCAGACGGACAGCGCGCCGTTCGGGCAGACGTGCAGACAGCGTCCGTACGGCTGACAGTCTTCGTGACTGCACGAAGCCGCACATTTTCCGCAGCGCGTACATTTCCCCTGTTTTACATAAAGTTCCGGTTCGGGAGACAGCCCTTCCGGATTATGGCACCACAGGCACCGCAGCGGACAGCCTTTCATGAAGACCGTCGTCCGGATGCCGGGGCCGTCGTTCAGCGCAAAGCCTTTGATATCGAAAATAGTTCCGTTATACATAAATCCCCATCCATTTTTTCTTGATTTCAGTATATACCATCCCGCGCCGTCCGTCAAGTGGTTAAGCGGCAGAAAAATTTCGCAGAAAGTTTTCCGTCCTCCCACTTGATTTGTCACGCGGCGCACATTATAATATAGGTACAATATCCACGGAGGCTCTGTGATGAAACCTGAATTTCATACCAATAACCGATATAAAATGATGAATGCCCTGCCGGACGGTGCGCTCGTCGTTCTTTTCTCCGGCTATGCTCCCCGCAAGCGTGCGGACGAAGATTATCCCTTCTTCGCCGACCGCAATTTCGTCTATCTCACCGGCATCACCCGCGACGCCGGACTGATCTATATGGCAAAGAAAACCGGCGCTTCCTTTGAGGAGATCCTCTTCCTCCTGCCGCCGGATATGCTGAAGGAACGCTGGACCGGCCGCCGTACCAAAGCGGACGAAGCGTCCGCCCTTTCCGGCATCACATCCATCGCCTACACGGACGATTTTATGCCGAAATTCTCCGCATGGGCGCGTGACTGCTCCGCCGTGTACCTCGACATCGACGGTACCCGCGAAGAACGCGACTTCACCGAAGCCAACCGCTTCGCCGCAAACGTGCTCGCACACGGGCAGAACGTTGCGAACGTCCGTCCCATCCTCGCCGGACTGCGCACGATCAAGGAACCGTGCGAGATCGCCGCGATGCGCGAAGCTGTCCGCATCACGGGAGACGGCATCCGCGCCATGATGCTGGGTGTCCGCGACGGCATGAAGGAATACGAGATCAAGCAGCTCTACGACGCCGCACTCATCAAAAACGGCTGTCTCGAACCCGGATTCCCGTCGATCATCTCCGCCGGGGACAACAATTTCTGCATCCACTATTACTCCTACACCGGCACCGCGCACGACGGCGATATGGTTCTTGTGGATGTCGGCGCGTGCTATGACAACGTCGGCTGTGACATCTCGCGCGGCTTCCCCGTCAACGGAAAGTTCACCGACCGTCAGCGTGCTCTGTACGAATGTGCGTACGAAACCAGCGCGCACCTGTTTGATATCATAGGGCCCGGCTATCCGATGGCAGAAGTCGACGGCGAAGTCCGCCGGTACTGTGCGCAGAAACTCTGCGACATCGGCGTGCTGAAAAATGTCGATGAAGCAGGCCGCGTCATGTGGCACGGCGGCGCACACCACGTCGGCTATGACACCCACGACATCGTGGTCCGTCCGGACGTTGTCGCGCCCGGCATGGTCTTCTGCGTGGACGTCGGCATCTACAACGAAGACTGGGGCATCGGCTTCCGTCTCGAGGACAACTGCCTCGTCACCGAAACCGGATGCGAAAACCTCGGCGTGAACGTGCCGAGAACGATCGATGAGATCGAAGAAATCATGAAGAGATAACGCAAGGAGAATAAAACCAATGAAAAAAATCGTATGTACCCTGCTCTGCGCCCTGACCCTCGCGCTCACCGGCTGCGGCAAGGATATCCCCGCGCTGAACGAATTCACCGTAGACAATTTCGAAACGCTTGAAACGGAACTGGCCGGCTGTGACCGCGACGACCTCATCAAGGCATGGGGAGAACCCACACTTTCTTCGAGCGGTTTCTCCAGCGATATCTGGGATCTGAAAGGCGAACTCGAAACCCTTCTGAACGTCTACTACAACGGCGACGGAAGCTACAACAGCTCCCTTATTTCCTATATGCTCAAGTACACGGGTACCGTAACGGAGATCGGCGATAAGGTTTCCGAAGAAGCAACCACCTTCAAGGTCACCGTACAGCTCGACGACGGCTCCTCCGTCGTGATCGACACCGCCGTTGACACCGTCTATACCGGTGCGGAAGCGCTGGAAGTCGGTCAGCGTGCAAACTTCGTCTGCACCACCATGACCGGTTCGAATTATGTATGGATCAAGACTGCGGAAATCATCGGCTGAACGAACAAATTTGCATAAAAAATGACAGGACACAAAATCCTGTCATTTTTCTTTATTTCAACTTTACGCCTTCTTCACAGCTGCTGCGTACCAGCCGTTTTCGCGGCGGTCGTCAACGACCTTGTAGCCGTTTGCGGTCAGTGCGTCGGTGACTTCGTTCGCACGTTCTTCGATGATGCCGGAAACGATGAACACACCGTCATCCGCAAGGTATGCGCCAACGTCCGGTGCGAGACGGATGATGATGTCCGCGACAATATTCGCAACGACGACGTTGTAGCCGCCGTCCACCTTTTCCACCTGACGGAGCAGGTCGGAAACCGCGCACTTGACGTTCGGGGTTTCGTTCAGTTCGGTGTTTTCCACAGCAACGCGGACCGCAACGGGGTCGATGTCACACGCAAAGCAGGAGTCCGCACCTACCTTGGATGCCGCGATCGCAAGAATACCGGAGCCGCATCCGACGTCGAGAACGGTGCAGGCGCCCTTGTCCGCCTTGTATTCGGTCGTGTACTTTTCAACGAAGCCCGCGCAGAGACGGGTCGTTTCGTGCGTACCGGTACCGAACGCCATGCCGGGATCCATCAGAACGATGACTTCGCCTTCTTCGGGCGTATAGTCTTCCCATTCCCATACCGGAACGATGACGAGACGGTCGCCGGTCTTGATCGGCTTGTAATACTGCTTCCAGGAATCCGCCCAGTCTTCTTCACGGATGCCTTCGTGAACGATCTCGAACTTCACGCCGAGCTGTTCGAGACGGTTCTTGATGTAGAGTTCGCTTTCCGCAGGGGATTTCATTTCGGAAATAAATACCGAAACCGCCGCCGCGTTCCGGTCGGCATTGAGGATGGATTCGTCGATCAGATCGCCGTATACGCCGTCGAGAACGAGGTCAACGTCGGAAAAGTCTTCGATCATCAGACCGTTGTCGACCATTCCCATAACGCTCGAAACCGTATCGATGTCCTTTGCGTCGCATTTTACCTTGATCTGTACCCAGCTCTTGTTGTCGTCCATGCTGCTTCTCCTTGTCAGTTGTCTTTATTGAAGAATTTCTTCAGGCTCGAGAGGAATTTCGTTCTTTTGTTGTAGTTCGATTCGCCGCAGGATGCCGCGAACTTTTCAAGCAGTGCCTTCTGTTCGGAATTCAGATTCTTCGGCACTTCCACGACTACGGTGATGTACAGGTTGCCGCGTACCTTGGAGTTGACGCGGGTCACACCCTTGCCGCGGAGCGTGAAGGTCGTGCCGGTCTGGGTTCCTTCGGGAATTTCGTACTTCTGGTTGCCTTCCAGGGTCGGGATGTCGATTTCCGCACCGAGGGTCGCTTCCGCGTAAGTGATCGGAACTTCGCAGTAGAGGTCATCGCCGTCGCGTTCAAAAACGGAATGCGGACGGACGCTGATGATGATGTTGAGGTCGCCGGGCTGACCGCCGTTCATGCCGTCGCTGCCCTGTGCGCGCAGTGCGATCTGCTGACCGTCGTCGATGCCGGCGGGAATGTTGACTTCCAGTTTCTTCGAAACGCGGACAAATCCCGTTCCGCGGCACTTGTCACACTTGTTTTCGATGATCTTACCGGTACCGCGGCAGGTTTCGCAGGACTTCATGGTCTGGATCATGCCGAACGGGGAACGCTGCTGAACACGTACCTGACCGGTACCGCGGCAGGCGTCACAGGTCTTCGGGGTCGTACCCTTTGCCGCGCCGGAGCCTTCACAGTCCGCACACTTCTGGACCTTCTGGTATGTGATTTCCTTTTTGCAGCCGAATACAGCTTCTTCAAAAGTCAGCGTCAGACGCACGGTGATGTTGTCACCGCGGATCGGACCGTTTCTTCTGGACGATCCGCCGCCGCCACCGCCGAAGAAGCTCGAGAAGATATCGCTGATGTCGCCGAAACCGTCGAATCCGCCGAAACCGCCGAATCCGCCGCCGCCCATACCGGAGGACGGATCGAATGCCGCATGACCATACTGGTCATACTTCGCCTTCTTGTCGGGGTCGGAGAGAACGTCATACGCTTCGTTGACTTCCTTGAATTTTGCTTCCGCTTCGCTGTCGCCCGGATTCATGTCCGGGTGATACTTCTTCGCCAGCTGACGGTACGCCTTCTTTATTGTATTTTCATCCGATTCCTTGGTTACACCAAGGACCTCGTAGTAGTCTCTCTTGGTAGAGTCTGCCATATATCCTCCAAGCAAGTGAAGAACATACGCTCTGCACTCACCTTGTATCTACAATAGTATAAAGTTTTTTGGAAATGGGGTTCCGACTTGTGTAGCAAGTCGGGGAAAACCTTTTGTTCACAAAAGGTTTTCCCCAAGAACACTTATTTTCAATTAGTTGCCGGACTTGTCTTCGAAGTCTGCGCTGTAGTAGGTGTTGCCGTCGCCGCCCTGTGCGCCGCCGAAACCGGAAGCGTCGAAGCCTGCGCCGCCCATGTTCGGGTCGCCCTGCTGTCCAGCGTACATCTTTTCAGCGATCGGGTAGAATGCCTTTTCGAGAGCTTCGGTATCTGCCTTGATTGCGTCGAGGTCGCTGCCCTTTACGGTTTCCTTGAGCTTTTCGATCGCAGCACGGACGGAAGCCTTGTCTTCTTCGGAAGCCTTGTCGCCGAGGTCGTTCAGGCTCTTTTCGCTCTGGTAAACGAGGGATTCCGCACGGTTCTTGAGTTCAACCGCTTCCTTGTTCTTGCGGTCTTCTTCAGCGAACTTTGCAGCTTCGTTGACTGCGCGGTCGATGTCGTCCTGAGACATATTGGTGGAAGAGGTGATGGTGATGTGCTGTTCCTTGCCGGTACCCTTATCGAGAGCGGTTACATTTACGATGCCGTTTGCGTCGATGTCGAAGGTAACTTCGATCTGCGGTACGCCGCGCGGAGCGGGAGTGATGCCGTCGAGGATGAAGCGGCCGAGGGTGGTGTTGCCGGCAGCCATGTCGCGTTCGCCCTGAAGAACGTGGATTTCAACGGAGGTCTGACCGTCTGCTGCGGTGGAGTAAACCTGGCTCTTCTTTACCGGGATGGTGGTGTTTCTGTCGATGATGCGGTTGAATACGCCGCCGAGGGTTTCGATACCGAGGGACAGAGGAGTTACGTCGAGAAGGAGGAGGTCCTTGACGTCGCCGCCGAGAACGCCGCCCTGGATCGCTGCGCCGAGTGCAACGCATTCGTCAGGGTTGATGCCCTTGAAGGGATCCTTGCCGAGGTACTGCTTGATCGCGTCCTGAACTGCGGGGATTCTGGTGGAACCGCCGACGAGGAGGATCTTGTCAACCTGGCTGGGCTGGAGGCCTGCGTCACGGAGAACCTGCTTGGTGGGTTCGATGGTAGCGCGTACGAGGTCAGCGGTCATATCGTTGAACTGTGCGCGGGTGAGGGTTGCGTCGAAGTGCTTCGGGCCGGTAGCGTCTGCGGTGATGAACGGGAGGTTGATGTTGGAAGTGGTCATGCCGGAGAGTTCGATCTTTGCCTTTTCAGCAGCGTCCTTGAGTCTCTGGAGAGCCATCTTATCCTTGCGGAGGTCGAGACCGGAGTTTTCCTTGGCGAAAGTTTCTGCGATCCAGTTGATGATGCGGTTGTCGAAGTCGTCGCCGCCGAGACGGTTGTTGCCGGCAGTTGCAAGAACTTCGAATACGCCGTCGGAGATTTCGAGAAGGGATACGTCGAAGGTACCGCCGCCGAGGTCATAGATCATGATCTTCTGGTCTTCTTCCTTATCCATACCGTATGCGAGAGCTGCTGCGGTGGGTTCGTTGATGATACGGAGAACTTCGAGACCTGCGATCTTGCCGGCGTCCTTGGTAGCCTGACGCTGAGCGTCGGAGAAGTATGCGGGAACGGTGATGACTGCCTGGGTAACGGAAGTGCCGAGGTATGCTTCCGCGTCAGCCTTCAGCTTCTGAAGGATCATTGCGGAGATTTCCTGGGGAGTGTACTTCTTATCGTCAACCGCTACATTGTATGCGGTACCCATTTCACGCTTGATGGACATAATGGTGCGGTCGGGGTTGGTGATCGCCTGACGCTTTGCAACCTGACCTACCATACGTTCGCCGGACTTGGAGAACGCTACAACGGAAGGAGTGGTTCTTGCGCCTTCCGGATTCGGAATAACGGTGGGTTCGCCGCCTTCAAATACAGCGACGCAGGAGTTGGTGGTACCTAAATCTATGCCAATAATCTTTCCCATGATGGATTTTCCTCCAAATATATTGTTTGAGTTGGTTTGTATTTAAATTTGCGGGTTGGCTTTTTTTAATGCGGGGACGCTTGCGCTTTCAGTGGAGAATACCTCCTTTATTCAGATGAAGCTGAACGGTGGAGCGATCCCCTGTTTGTGTCCAGAGAATTTCGCCGTCTGCGGACGGCGACAAGGGACTC
The DNA here is from genome assembly GCA_017547755.1 of Clostridia bacterium. Classification (GTDB taxonomy): domain Bacteria; phylum Bacillota; class Clostridia; order Oscillospirales; family CAG-272; genus UMGS1696. The sequence goes on from JAFYOX010000009.1 coordinate 41,890, forward strand.
TGTCCCTTGACCCTGCGACCTTTTAAAAAAGGTCGATCAAAACTTTTAATCTGACAATGTTGGGTGCGAGGGGTTAGTTTGCTACTCTTACCATTGCGTAACGGAGAACCTTTTCACCGTACATATATCCGCACTGAAGTACGTCGGTGATTTCGCCTTCGCCGTAGCTGTCGTCGTCAACATGCATGACCGCGTTGTGGATTTCCGGATTGAAGGTTTCCCCTGCTTCGCCGAACGCCTTGATGTTCAGCTTTTCCAGCGTTTCCGGCAGCTTGCCGAGGATCAGCTTTACGCCTTCGACAAACTTTTCCGCGTCGCCGTCCGTGAACTTCGCCGCATACTGCAGATTATCGAGGATCGGCAGCAGACCGCTCAGCGTATCGGATACCGCTTCACCGTATACGGTTTCGCGTTCCTTTGCAGAACGTCTGCGGAAATTATCATATTCCGCCGCGGTACGGAGGTACTTGTCATTCAGCTCATCCGCGCGCTTCTTTTCGGCTTCGAGCTTCTTTTCCAGTTCCGCAAGTTCATTCTTCAGCTTCTTATCGGACTTTTTGTCCGCCTTTTCTTCCTTTACGGTTTCCGCGGTTTCTTCCGCTTCCGCCGCAGGTTCCGCTTCGATGGGATCGTCTTCCTCAATGTAAGGCGGATTCCGCTTCGGATCCTGATTCATCATTTCTGCCATTTCTATCTCCAAATTTTATTTTTAACTGTTTTTTCCGTCGTCTGCCGGACCGCTCGGGTCGCCGAGAACTTCCGAAACACCGCGCGTCAGCTGATCGATGGTTGCGATCACGCGGCGGTAATCCATGCGGGTCGGGCCGATGATGCCGATGGCACCGACGGTCTTGCCGTGGTCACGCACCGCCTTGAAGATCAGCGTGGAATTGTCCATCACCTTGACAATGTTTTCACGTCCGATGTAGACCTGTACCCGGTCATCCGCCGTATGCTTGGTCTCTTCGGAGAGGACTTCGAGAAGGTCGTCCTTTTTCTCGAACAGCGCCAGCATATCGCGGAGACGGTCCATATCGTAGAATTCCGGGTAGGCGAGCAGACGGTTGATTCCTTCAAACCGGAGTTCGCCGCCGTCAAACACGGAGATCGTTTCGCATACGGCTTTGATCACGGGAGAGACGAGGTATTCGTATTCGCCCATGACGCGTTCCATTTCCATCATCATCGGAAGGGTGATCTCCGCCGCCGTGATGCCGGTGACGTACTTGTTCAGTACTGCGGACAGGCACGCGGCCGCTTCGTTCGGGATGGGACGGTTCGAATGGACGTATTTTGTCTTGACAATGCCGCCGATGACCATGATCAGGATCAGCGTCATTTCGTTGAGCCGCAGGAGCTCGTATCTGGCGACGGTAATGCGCGGCTGACGGGGTTTGATCGCCAGCGCGGTATAGTTGGTCAGCTTGGCAGCCAGCGCAACGGCTGTCTGCATGATCGAGTCCAGTTCGGACTGCTTCTGATTGAGCGTATGCCGGAGTTCGTCCATCTCGCCCTGCGTGAAGTTGTACCGGTCGATCAGCCAGTCCACATAGAAGCGGTAGCCGGCTTCGGACGGGATCCGTCCGGCGGAAGTATGCGGCTGTTCGAGGAAGCCCATTTCTTCAAGTTCCGCCATTTCGTTCCGGATGGTAGCAGAGGAGCAGGATATTTGCTTATGTCCGGTCAGGTATTTGCTGCCGACCGGCTCGCCGTTTTCGATGTGTGCGTCAATAATCGCTTTCAGTATGATCTTTTTGCGTTCACTCAGGTCTTTTTTTCGGTCTTCCAAACATCAACACCTCCCCGGAAAACGGAAAAACCCGTGAAGGGGATTTCTTTTCTCTGAAGTTTAGCACTTCAAAACCGCGAGTGCTAAACCGTGATATAAATTTACCATTTTGCGCGCTTCTTTTCAATAACAATATGCGGATTATTTGTTAATTATCTATGAATGAACGCAGAAAGGCAGAACGCCGTTAGCATTCTGCCCTTTATTTTGTAAAGTTTCCCGGAGATAAACGATCCTCCGCTCACACGCCGCAGTCTCCGGCCGGCAGCGGATAGTATACATCCTTTGCGACCGGCATACCGATGTGCGGGAAGCCCGTTTCGTCGAAGTATACCCGCTGACAGTGGCAGTGGCGCACCATTCCCGTCACCGACGGATTGTGGCCGTGCAGACAGTGGTGCGAGATCCAGAGTTCGCTTCCGTCCGGCGAGAAGAAGAACGTCGCGTGACCGGGGCCGTAGTTGCCGTTGCCCTTGGTCATCACCGGTTCGTCATCCTTCAGCCATGCGGACGCATCCAGCGGATCGTCCCCGACCAGTTCGATGATGCCGAGAATATAGTCGTCGCTCCAGCAGCCGTTGCCGGAATAAATGATGAACAGACGTCCGTCGCGTTCCACGAAGAACGCGCCTTCGTTGATCGGCGAACCGCCCTTATGATACGGCGGTACCAGTTCCCAGTCGTAATCCGCCTGCGCCATGATCGTGTAATCGCCTTCCACTTCGGTCGCGGACTTCATCTTCTGGACTGCCAGCTTCTGCTGACCGTCCGTGACGATGGAGAAGCAGATGTACCACTGCCCCTTCCAGCAGTGAACCGTCGGGTCAATGGCATATACGTCGTGATTGATGTGACCGCCGAGTTTGAATCCGTCAAACGGGTCGTCCGTCTTCGCCGCCAGAACGATCACGTGCTTGAAGCCCTTATTTTCCGCCGTCTGGTGCGTGCTGGTGTAGATGTACCAGTGTCCGTCCACGTAATGCAGCTCCGGCGCCCACAGATAACCGTAGGTGTCGTCCGCCGCATTGGCTTCGTAGATCACTTTCGACTCACCCGCGCGGAACAGTTCCGCCATCGAGCGTGCGCGGAACAGCGTCAGCGTCGTGTTCCCCGTGGAAATGCCGTAGTAGTATCCGGTTTCCGCACACCAGACCACACGGGGGTCGGCGTTGTCACGGTTCGGATCCAGCGGATTGTGAAAGCCCATTCCTTCCGCGGGAACCTCCGGTTCCGGAATCACAAATTGACTGTTTTTTCTCAGAAGCATGTCAGATTCTCCTTTTCCTTCGTCTGAAAAGTCCCATAGCGGCTGCGGCAAAAAACACAGCGTATGGGACTGAAGTTTCTCCGGTTTCCGGGGAACATACCGGTGCTGCAGCCAGCGTATCCACCGCAGCCGTATCCGTTTCCGGAACATCGATCACCGGATCCGGACACATCACCGTATCGGTCTTCGGCACGGTAACATCCGCCGCATAGGATGCGGAAGCGTACGCACCGGTCTTTTCCGTATATCCGACCCCGTTCACAAGATAAATTCCGCCGATGCGGACACTCGCGTTGCGCACGACAAAGCCGCGGCCGCCGTCGTCAAGAACTTTCACGTTCTCACGTTCGAGCACATAGGTCTTTCCGTCCGCCGTCAGCTCGATCTTATGCAGGACGTCTTTTTCCACCGGGATTTTCACGTGGATCGTTCCGCCGTCCGCGATCGCCTTCTTCAGAACGGCATCCGGCTCATCAAACTCGTCGATCGTTCCGTTCGCACGGATCACAAGCGCCGTCACATTCGTCGGCTCGGTTCCGCGGCAGGTCAGAAGGAATCCGACATAACCGTTTTCACTCCGGATCTCCGCAAAGGAAAAATCAAATTCGATCGTATAGGAATCCGCCGCCATGGATGCCGGAAGGAGCGCGTACACCCGGTCGTTATCGTATGTATTCAGCTCCAGCACATCGCCGGTACAGGTGATCTTCGAATTATCCGAACTGGACGTTCCGCGCACGATCCCGGATTTTTCGATCTCCGAGAGCACCGAGAAATCCTGATGATACAGCACTTCTCCGGTCTTCACGTCTCCCGCAAGAACCGGAACGTTCAGGCAGAGGAAACAGACCGAAAAAAGAACAAGGGCAGTCAAAAGAATGCAGAACTGCTTCATACCGCCTCCGAACATAATATCAAAATAAAATTATGTACATATTATATATCGTTTTTGAGGACCCGTCAAGTATTTATTCACATTTTTTCGATATTTTATCCGATTTTTTGATACGTTTTGTTCAATAAACCAAAAGATCCGGAACAGGATTTCCATGGATTTCCCGTTCCGGATTTTTCTTCTTTTATTCTACCGTCACCGTACCGACCGGGTAGAAGCCGTCTTCGCCGTTCTTCATTCCCAGTTCGATCGGACGTTCGTTTTCAAACAGGCCGACATACAGCATAAATTCACCCTGCATGGCGCGTACCGGATGGATCGTCAGCGGAACCGCCGTAATCTCACCTGCCGCCCATGCCCGGTTGTCGCATTCGACTTCCTGATTGAAGCAGCCGCGGTCGCCCACCATTCTGATCTTCATACTGTACTTGTGGTATGCCTTCGCGAAGCCGCGGTTTTCCACGTACAGCGTCACTTTGTTCGGGCATCCGCCGGTCATGACGCGCGGCACATCCGCACCGTCGAGGAAATACCAGTAGCCGAGGCGGTTAGCCGCATATTCGGTCAGATAGGGTTCGCGTTCCAGCCACGGAACGGGATATCCGTGGAATCCGGCGAATGTACAGCCGGTGCGCTGCATGGCGTCGACAAACGGGAAGCCTCCCTTGAAAATTTCGGGAGCCACGCCTGCGTAATGCTCGAATTCCAGAACAACGGGCGCGTTGTCGTAGAATTTGTCGAACAGCCACGGCGAACGCAGCGTATTGTAGCCGCAGTTTTCCGCGTAATACCGGACGCAGACGGAGTCGTCTTCCAGACCCATGCCACGGGCCGCCGCATATTCGATGAGATCCATGTTTTCATCCCAGCCGCGCGCCCAGCGGTGATTGATATGGTCGTCGTTGAGGATGAGGAAGGTATCCGGGAAATAGCGGCGCGACAGATCGATGTGCTTCTTGATAACGTCCGCCGGGTAGATGATGTCACTGCCGTTGCCGGTGTGTCCTTCGCCCCAGGTTCCGAATGTGCCGAGGTCGATCAGCTCGATCAGCGGATGGCCGTTGAAGCGGCGTCCGGCTTCTTCAAGGAAGCGTTCGAGGTGTTCGAGGAAGATCGGGTCGCCGTAATCCGGTTCCAGACGTCCGCCGGGCAGACGGTAGCCGCGTGCACCTTCCTTAAAGACATATTCGGGCGTTGCAAACGGGATCGATCCGTCGCCTTCGTAGGTCACGAAGCGCATCGCAAAGCGGTAATCATACTCGCTCCACTCGTTGAGGATCTGATAGATGTACGACCAGTCGTATACGCCCTTTTCCTTTTCAATATCCCCCCAGTCAAAGCGGAGATAGAGGTGATTCAGCCCCGGGAACCGTTCGAGATGGTCAGCGTGGTCATGGCGTACGCGGTAATTGTCGCGGAGATAGCCGTTGTCAATGTAATGCCAGTACCAGCCTTTGTGCGGGTTTCGCAGGATCCGGCGGTCGTCCTGGAACGGACGCAGATCGCGGAAATCCGGAGAAACACGGCGGCGGTCAAACTGAGCGAAGCCGATGGCATTGGCGCTCGCCGGTTCGGGCTTGTCGCAGACGTTCGGGTAATCGAACATGCCAGTACCTCCTTTACTTGAGCTTCTTGCTCATCCAGAGGTTCAGATCGTCGTCGTTTTCGCACGGTTCGTACTCACCCAGCGGCTTGTCGTTCCACCATACGCCGCTTCCGTCGAAATTGTAGCCGCGCGTCACGTACAGACGCTGTGCCGCACCGTAGCCGCTGTGACAGCCGACCGCAAGGCAGACAGTGTCGGACATTTTTGCCGCTTCCGCTTCCAGAATGTCGAGCAGACGGGATGCAATGCCGTGCTTCTGGAATGCAAAGAACACTCTGAGGTCGGAAACCAGCGGGAGCCCCGGGAACGGACCGCTTTTCGCCGCATCGAACAGCGAAACGTGACCGGCAACTTCGCCTTCATATTCCGCAACAAAGGTGGTACGGCCCTTTCCCTGTTCCGCGAAATAATTCTGATAGGTTTCAAGATTCGGATACCAGCCGTAGGACAGATACGTATCGTAAATGACCTGCGCGTCCGATTCGATCATCGAGCGGATGGTAAGTTTTTCGTCTTTGTAATAGATCATATGTTATCCTCCGAAGAAATTTTCTGTATTTTCAGATACTTTTCCGGTCGCCGCGCATCAGTTTCCCGACGATCGTACGATCCCAGAGAAGGACGCCCGTCTTTTTCGCCAGTTCCTTTGCGTGCGGCGTGAAGGTGGAGTTCGTCATGACCACGCCGTATTTGCAGTTATAGAACGCCTTGCCGGTATAGACTTCCTGCACCGGCTTGTTGCCGAGCGGCGACGCATACCGCTTGCACTGGATCGCGTAGCGCGAGGTTCCCCGGACGGCGATGATATCCACGCCCTGGTCACCGGAACGCGGCGTGACCTTCACCTTGCGGAAACCGTTTTTCCGCAGAAGCTCGGCGCAGAAATGCTCGAATTCCTGACCTTTCATGGCGTCGACTTCCGCCATCGACGGAGATTTGAAAGATATTTTCTTTTGGGGTATCGCTTTTTTGTCCGTTTTCTTCTTCGGCGTGAAAATTTTCCGGATCCTTTTCCCGATCAGAAAGGCAAGAAGAAAGAGAACGGTCAGAAAAACGACGTAAATAATGTAAGTCTTGTATTGGAGCAGCATGTTTCGTGTTTTCTCCGCAGATTCCGCGGGATATTACCAAAAGAACCGCCTCCGGAAAGGAAGCGGTTCTGAAGTTCGAAGTGAGAATTAGTGAACGATGTAACGTTCGGTATCCTTGTCGAAGAGGTGAACTCTGGACATATCGAAAGCAACGTTGATGATGTCGCCTGCACGAGCGGTGGAACGAGCAGATACGCGAGCGGTCATGGAAGTTTCTTCGGATACGAGGTAGAGGTAGATTTCAGCACCCATAAGTTCGGTAACTTCTACGTCACATTCGATAACGGAATCGGACATAGCCTTGAGGGATGCGTTGTCGTCATGGATACATTCAGGACGGATACCTGCAACGATTTCCTTGCCTACATATTCCTTGAGAGCAGGGTTGTTTGCCTTTTCTGCCGGAATCTTGAGGGAGTTGGAACCGAAGGTCATGAAGAGATCTTCGCCCTTCTTTTCGAGCACGCAGTTGATGAAGTTCATCTGAGGAGTGCCGATGAAGCCTGCAACGAAGAGGTTTACGGGGTAGTCGTAGAGGTTCTGAGGAGTATCAACCTGCTGGATGAGACCGTCCTTCATAACGACGATACGGGTAGCCATGGTCATAGCTTCGGTCTGGTCGTGCGTTACGTATACGAAGGTGGTACCGACTCTCTGGTGGATCTTGGTAAGTTCGGTTCTCATGGTTGCACGGAGCTTAGCGTCAAGGTTGGAAAGCGGTTCGTCGAGAAGGAATACCTTCGGGTTACGAACGATTGCACGACCGAGAGCAACACGCTGCTTCTGACCACCGGAGAGAGCCTTCGGCTTTCTGTCAAGGAGGTGAGTGATGTCGAGGATGCGGGCAGCTTCTTCAACGCGGCGCTTGATTTCTTCCTTCGGAGTCTTGCGGAGCTTAAGACCGAATGCCATGTTGTCGAATACGGACATGTGCGGGTAAAGAGCGTAGTTCTGGAATACCATCGCGATGTCACGGTCCTTCGGAGCTACGTCGTTAACGAGCTTGTCACCGATGAAGAGTTCGCCTTCGGAGATTTCTTCGAGACCTGCGATCATACGGAGAGTGGTGGTCTTACCGCAACCGGAAGGACCTACGAGAATAAGGAATTCCTTGTCCTTGATTTCAAGGCAGAAGTCAGATACAGCGGTAACGCCGCCGGGATATTTCTTGTAGATGTGCTTGAGAGATAAGCTAGCCATTAATAAATCCTCCTTGGATGTTTCTATCCATAGTTATTTAAGCAGCGGACATATCGTCCGCTGAGGACGTACAAATGTCCATGTACTATTTACCGTGGTATATTGTATCAAATCACGCCAGTTTTTTAAAGAGTTTTTTTTACCGAAAATTGATTTATTCCTTTGTATATTCTGTACATTTTTTCTTCCGCCTCTCCGGGGGTCCGGACGGATGACAAAGGATGCTTTTCTAATTTTATTAGAAGCTCAGAAATCCGCCTTTTCTTCCTTCCGCATGGTCAGTGCGATGCGCTTTTTCCGGACATCCACAGACTTGATCCGCACGGTCACAACATCCCCTACGGCGAGGACTTCGGAAGGATGCTTTATGTACCGGTCGGCGATCTCGCTGATGTGGACGAGCCCGTCCTGATGCACGCCGATGTCCACAAACGCACCGAAGTCGATGACGTTGCGCACCGTACCGGTCATGGTCATGCCGGGTTCGAGGTCTTCAATGGAAAGCACGCGGTCGCGCAGCACCGGCGGCGGCAGATTGTCGCGGATATCGCGTCCCGGCTTTTCGATTTCGGCAAGGATATCCGCAAGGGTCGGTTCGCCGCAGCCGAGAGCTTCCGCCAGCTTCTTCATTCCGCCGTATTTCTTCACGTCGTCCCGGAGGTTCAGACCGCCGCGCACGTCCGCGAGGGTACGTCCGAAAGTCTCCAGAAGCTTCTTCGTGACCGCATAGGATTCCGGATGCACACCCGTATTGTCGAGGATCTCGTCGCCGTCCGGGATGCGCAGGAAGCCTGCCGCCTGCTGGAACGCCTTCGCGCCGAACCGCGGCACCTTCAGAATCTCTTTGCGCGTGCGGAATTCGCCGTTTTCCTCGCGGTATTTCACGATATTCTTCGCGGAGGTCATGTTGATCCCCGCGATGTAGGACAGAAGCGAGTACGACGCGGTATTGACGTCTACGCCGACGGAGTTGACCGCGTCTTCGACCACGCCGGTCAGGGCTTCGTCAAGGCGTGCGGGCTTCATGTCGTGCTGATACTGCCCGACGCCGATGGATTTCGGGTCGATCTTCACCAGTTCCGCCAGAGGGTCCTGCAGACGTCTGGCAATGGAGACCGCACTGCGTTCGGTCACGTCGAAATCCGGGAATTCCTCCGCGCCGAGTTCGGATGCCGAGTATACCGACGCTCCCGCTTCGGAAACAATGATGTACTTCGTTTTTCCGCCGAGTTCGCCGAGCAGTTCCGCGATGAATTTTTCGGATTCGCCGGACGCCGTTCCGTTGCCGATGGCAACCACGTCCACGCCGTACTTCTGAATCAGACGGGTGACGACTTTTTTCGATTCCGCGATGCGTTCGTGCGGCTTGGTCGGGTAGATCACCGCCGTTTCGACCACGGCACCCGTCTTCGTGACGATGGCAAGCTTACAGCCGGTGCGGTAGCCCGGGTCGTAGCCGAGGACGGTCTTCCCTTTCAGCGGCGACTGCAGAAGGAGATTTTTCAGATTCATCGAGAACAGGGAGATCGCGCTTTCGCCGGCACGGTCGGTCATATCACTGCGGATCTCGCGTTCCACAGACGGCGCGATCAGACGGTCGTAGCTGTCGCAGACCGCCGCGGAAATATGTACGAACGCCGGGCTTTTCGGGTTCGTGACCACTTCGGAAAACAGATAATTCAGAATGATATCCCGTTCCACGCTGATGGAAACGGACAGCGCGTCCTCCTTCTCGCCGCGGTTGACGGCAAGAACGCGGTGGGACGGCATCTTCGCCACGGGTTCGCTGTGTTCGAAATACTGCTCGTACACCGCGGCGGCGTTTTCGAGTTTTTTCGTCGAGAGCGTTCCGTGGCGCTCGGTAAGAGAACGGATCTCGCGGCGGTATTCCGCGTTGTCGGAAACATTTTCCGCGATGATGTCACGCGCACCGGCAAGGGCGTCCTCCGCCGTGGCAACGGATTTTTCTTCATCGATATAGGCGGCAGCCGCTTCCTCGATCGTCGGACGGTAGGATTTCTCCTGCTTCATCAGAAGATCCGCCAGCGGCTCCAGACCGCGCTCACGCGCCGCAGAAGCGCGTGTACGGCGTTTCGGCCGGAAAGGACGATAGATGTCGTCCACTTCGGTCACGGTCTCAGCGGCGGCGATCGCGGCGCTTACGGCGTCATCCAGCTTCCCCTGCGCGTCGATCAGCGCACGGACTTCGTCCTTGCGCTTTTCAAGATTGCGGAGATACGTCAGACGGTCGCAGAGCGTACGCAGGACGGTGTCGTCCAGACCGCCGGTCACTTCCTTGCGGTACCGCGCCACAAAGGGGACGGTGTTTCCTTCGTCCAGCAGAGCCACGGTGGCACTCAGACGGTCGGGGTTGATGTTCAGTTCATGGGAAAGGCGTTCAAGAATATCCATAGAATCTCCGATGATTATTTTGCAAGCAGAATATTGATCTCTTCTTCGGTCAGTTCGCGCCACTCGCCGCGCGCGAGCTTTTTGTCGAGCGTGAGTCCGGCGAAGGTCAGGCGTTCGAGGTAGGTGATCTCACTGCCGACCGCGTGGAACATCCGCTTGATCTGGTGGTACTTCCCTTCCGTGACGGTGATCCGTCCGTGGGTCGCGTCGTCGAGCTGGACCGTGCAGGGCTTGGACGTGAAGTCCGACAGCTCCACGCCGGCTTCCAGTTTCGCCTTCATTTCCAGCGTCAGCGGGAGGCATTCGAAGCCGTAGGTCTTTTCACGGTGATGCTTCGGCGAAAGAAGCTCGTGCGCTGTGGGGCCGTCGTTGGTCACGAGAAGGAGCCCGACGGTGTCGATATCCAGACGTCCGCACGGAAACATACCGAGTCTTGTGAATTCCGGCGGAAGGAGCTTCATGACGGACTTCGGATCGTCGTCCGTGGTGCTGACATAATCCGAAGGTTTGTTGAGCATGATATATTTGTACTTTGTCCAGCGCACCGTCTGACCGTCCACGGTCACGGCGGCGGCATTCTCGTCCACTTTGGCAGACGGATCACGCACGGCGGCACCGTCCACGGCGACCCGCCCGCTTCGGACGGCGCGTCCGGCTTCACTGCGCGAGAAAACGCCGCTTTCGGCAAGATATTTATCCAGTCGTATCATAAAGACTTCCTCTTCCATAAAGTATATGCGGAGCGTTACAGGTAGATCCGGTACAGGATCAGTCCGGCGGCGGCTGCAGCGGTCAGGATCGCACCGGCGGAACAGAATCCGATCAAAAAGCTCCGCAGGAATTTCATTATAAAATAATAAGCACGCATATCAGTACCTCCTCTGCGGGATACCGATAGGATTGCCTCTATGATACCATATTTATTCCGCATTTTCAAGGGGCAGAAAACCCCTTCGGAAGGGCTCTGAAAAAAACTTAAAAAAATTTCAAAAAACTTTGAAAAAGGTATTGACAAATCAAAACGAGTCTGATATAATATACAACGTCAGCGAGAGAGAACAAAAAACTCTCCGAAAGATAAAGCTGATAGCGGTATTGTGTAAAGGTAGCACAGCAGACTCTGACTCTGTATGTTGGGGTTCGAATCCCTATACCGCTGTTAAAAAGAATGACCGCTTGGACAATCGTCCGGGCGGTTTTCTTTTTGTTGATTCTGACAGGGCTTCCCCCGTTTTTTCCGTCATGTCCGACAATCCGGCCGCTCCTTATCCGCGTTTTCCGAAAAAAGTTTGGGCAACATTGCCGTTTGCATTTTACATACCGTCTGTGCTATCATTATAATGTAGGGAATATCGGACTTTGAGACCGGAATTTTTCCGGACACAGGTATTGAATTGTTATGAGGAAGTATCAGATCAACGACACGGTATTTTACGGAACCAACGGCGTCTGCCGTATCTCCGCCATCGAACAGCTCAGTTTCAGCGACGACCCGGACGATTATTACATTCTGCGTCCGGTGTACAACGCAGCCTCCACGATTTATGTTCCGCTCGGCAACCCGACCCTCTGCGGACGGATGCGTCCGCTCATCACCGAAGACCGGCTCACGGAGCTTTTCCGCCGCATGACGGACGAGATCCCGGACTGGATCGAAGACAACAACCGCCGCCGCGCGGTCTACAGCGAGATCCTGCAGACCGCGGAACCGGAGGAGGTCTTGGCCGTTCTGCGTACCCTGCGCAGCCGCAGCGAGACCCTCCGGATGAAGAAAAAACGCCTGCATATCTCCGACGAAAAACTCTTTCACGATGCGGAACGGATGCTGCACGAAGAGATCGCGTATGTCGCCGGAATCCGCATGGACGAAGTGAACAGTTATATTGCCCGAGAAGTCGACAGGATCGGGCACTGACCGCCGCTTCCGCATGAGGGGAACTTTCCGTAAAAGTTCCCCTCATAATTTTATTTTCCGGACTATTGCAATTTTCCGGCGGATATGATATAATGGTAAAAGACAGGCCGGTATGTTGGAATTGGCAGACGAGGCGGACTCAAAATCCGCTGCTGGCGACAGCGTGCGGGTTCGACCCCCGCTACCGGCAATAAAAAAAGACAGGTTTTTTCAACCTGTCTTTTTTGTTTTATCTCTTTGGGAGATTACTTATCTCTTCTTGGAGAGAGCGTAGCCTGCTGCTGCGATTGCTGCTGCAACTGCTGCGATTACGCCGAAGTCGAAGGTTTCGGGAGCTTCTTCAACTACAGGAGCTTCTTCAACAACTTCTTCTTCAACTACTTCTTCAACAACTTCTTCTTCAACCGGAGCTTCTTCTGCAACTTCTTCAGCTGCAGGTTCTTCTGCGGGAGCTTCTTCAGCAACGGGAGCTTCTTCAACCGGAGCTTCTTCTGCTGCGGGAACTTCGGTGAGAACTTCAACTGCAACTGCGTTGGAGGAAGCAGCGAGAAGGAGGTCTTCTGCGGTTACGAGAGCAACTGCGCCGTTTACGCCGTCAAATGCCTTAGCAGCATCTTCGGTTTCGAAGAATGCAACGTATGCGATGTCGATAGCGGAATCGGGAAGAACAACTGCCGGGTCATCAGCAACGTTTGCTTCTGCGTCACGGTTGGATTCCATGGGGTCAAGACGGAAGCCGAGACCGAGGGAGTCCTTCCAGATGGAAGCAAGAGTGGTGGATTCGCTTACGGAAGTAAGGTCGATAACGATGGTTTCCCAGTTGCCGGTGTGGTTCCACTTAACGGGAATGTTCGGTTCAGCAGCGGGAGTGATGTAGATCTGACCGGTGAGGGTGTTGCCAAGGCTGTCTTCCTTGGTGATGGTGCGGTACTTGATCTGTGCCCAGGTTACAACTTCGGGGTCGATGTCGATGAGGTTTTCGTAGTTGAGGTACGGGTCGTTGCCGCTTGCAACGTAGTGAGCGTAGTCGAATTCGCCTTCAACGGGAGCTGCTTCTGCCGCGGGAGCTTCAACTGCTGCCGGAGCTTCAGCAACTGCTGCTGCGCCGTAGGTCGGGTTGGAGCCGTCTACTGCCTTACCGTAAAGTTCAACTTCTGCAACGTCACCGTGGTTGGTGTAGTTGATGTAACGGAAGTAACGGTAACCGGTGTTGTCAGAGGATTCGATTTCATCGGTTACGTCAAGGAAGGTAACTTCGCCTGCTTCTTCAACGCTGAGGAAGAGTGCAACTGCGTCGCTGAAGTCTTCTTCGTTCGCGCCTTCGATGGTACCGCCGTTGAAGCGTGCTGCCCAACCGTCACGAGGATGGATAACGATCTTGGTGAGGATCATTTCTTCACCTGCGTCGATACCAGCATAGCCGTCGCCGGTTCCGAGCGGGTCAAAGAAAGTAGTAACGTCGCCGTCGAATGCTGCGTCACGGCCTGCTGCTGCGTTGCCGCCCCAACCGGTTTCGTTACCGATACGGGTACCGTTGATGAGAACGGAGTCAGCGGGAACTTCAGTGCCGGATGCCGGGTATGCAGCGGGAGCGGTGTTTTCTACGGTGTCAGCTGCCTTACGAGCTACGATTTCCCAAATGGAGTTGCCCCATTCAGTGTTTCTCTTGGTGCAGTTGATCTTGATGTAACGAGCGGTTGCGGGAGTCCATTCGTGAACTACAACACAGTCTTCGGACCAGGGAGAGGTACCTGCGGTGTTGCCGGTTACGGTAGCCTTAACATCCCAGGAAGTGCCGTCGGAGCTGGTTTCGATGGTGTAGTCCTGAGCGCAAGCGGTTTCCCAGTGGATTTCTACGTAGCCGATCGGGAGAGGAGAAGAACCGATGTCGATAATAATGTGAGCGTCATCGGAGGTGTTGGAAGACCAACGGGTGGTGATGTCGCCGTCGATTGCCATGTCACCGGTGTTTGCGCCTTCGGTTTCAAGACCGGAAACTTCGGTAACGGTTGCGCCGAGGCAGAGGTTCTGGAGAGCCGGAGCGTCTGCAGCGGTGTCAGCAGCAGCTGCAGCGGGAGCTTCCGATGCGCCGATGCTTGCGTCGTAGTCGAATGCCTTGTAGTCAGCTACGAATTCGAGGTTGTCGATGTAGAAAGGAGTTTCTGCTGCGGTTGCATCGTCGTAGTCCCAGAAGAGGTATACGCCTGCAACGTCAGCGGGGTTAGAGGGGGTCTTGTCGTCGTATGCTTCCCAGTTTGCGGAAGAACGGATGGTGAAGTCAGCTACAGGGAAAGCGAACCAGCCCTTGAGACCGAGGACGTCGGATGCCTGAGCGGTACCGAAGCAGCCGTCGTCGCCGTGGAGCATTTCGGTCCAGGTTGCGCCGTCAGCGGAGTAGTAGAACTTACATTCCCATGCGTTGTCAACTTCGTCGGTGGAGAAGAGGGAGTAAGTGCTGTCCACTACGCCGAAGTTACCCTTACGGAGTGCTACTTCGGAGAAGTCCATCCATGCGCGGAGGTACTGTGCGCCGGTGTGGTCGGTAACGATGCCGTTGTCCGCGGTTGCAAAGAGGTATACACCTGCGTTTTCGTGACCGTTGGACTGGATCTTGACTGCCTTGGAGCCGTTGTAGCCGGCACCTTCAGCGATTTCTACGGTAACGGTGTCTGCGGTGGTGCCGCCGCCGTTCCATTCGCCTGCCCAGTAGTCGCCTGCGTCATCAAACGCGAAAACCGGGTTTCCGCCTGCTTCGAAGGACTTGTAGTTCTCGAAGTCAGTATACATTGCAGCACTTGCAGCGGTAGCCAGGGAAGCTGCAAGAATTGCTGCGAGAGCAAAAGAGAGTTTCTTCATGGTTTCCTCCATTTAAAGATTCTTTGCCCATATTACATAATATGGTACATTACATTATAGCACAACTGCTATGTCCTGTCAAGGAATCTGTGGATTTTACGTAAATTTCATATAACGTTTATTTAGTTTTTTCACACTCCTCTTGCACATTTGCCGGAAATATGTTATAATTGTTGACAGCAACGTAATTTTTAAAGTTCAATATCCCACAAAGACGAAGGGATATATTTTTTAAGGAGATTTTATAAAATGAACACAATGAAAAGACGTCTTTCGCTGATTCTGGCTCTTCTCATGATGCTTTCCGCGGCGTCCTGTTCCGAAAGCACCGAAAACAGCGCGGCAGATACTTCGACCGCCAACACCGCTTCCGCAGAAGTGACCGTCAATACCGAAACGCCCGTGGAAGACGACGGCAAGACCCACTACGCGGACGAGATCGCGGCTGTGGACTACGACGGCTGGACGCTCCACATCGCAAACGACGGTCTGAGCGCGGAATACTTCAGCGGATTCACCATGGAAGAACTCACCGGTGACGCATTCAACGACGCGATCTACGACCGCAACGTGCGCGTTTCCGAAAAGTTCAACGTTACCATCGAAGAAAACAACGGCGGTTCCGTCAACCTCATCAAGAACTCCGTTACCGCAGGTACCGGCGACGTCGGCTTCGGCTACGTTCTCTTCTACAGCTGCATGGGTCTGATCTCCCAGAATTACGCCAAGGCGGTCAGCGATATGCCGGTCTTTGACTTCTCCAAGCCCTACTGGGACCGCGGTTCCCAGGAAACCCTGACCATCGGCGGCAAGCTCTTCTACGGTCACTGCGACATCAGCTTCGACCATTACGAAAGCATGGCTCTGCTCTTCTACAACGGCGACCTTCTCGCAGACAACAGCATCGCCGAAACTCCCTACGAACTGTACACCTCCGGCAAGTGGACGCTCGACGCGATGTACGACATGATGACCAAGGTCGCACGCGACGAAAACGGTGACGGTATCATGGATGCCGCACACGACACCTTCGGCTGGTCGGGCCGTGAATTTGAATATCTCCCGAGCCTTTACTCTTCCAACCTCCGCATCGTTCAGTACGACGCCGCTGCTGACACCTACAAGATGAACATCGTGGACGACGGCGTTATGGCAGTCGGCGATATGCTGAACAAGATCATCAACGACAAGTCCCTCTCTCTCCCCGGCAGAAACGACGAAACCCGTAACCTCTTCAAGGAAGGCGGCGTACTCTTCTACAGCCGTCTGATGGGCGACTTCCGCAACCTCCGCGACAAGGAAGACGACTACGGTATCATCTGCTATCCGGCTCTCGAAGAAAATACCGACGGCATGGTCTACGTCCAGAACCCCTTCACCGTCATGATCCCGTCCGACTGTTCCGATGACGAACGTCTCGCGACCCTCATCGAAGCGCTCGCAGCCGACACGTACGACAACGTCCTCGATATCTACATCGAAAAGGCCGTTATCGGTAAGGGCGCACGCGACATCGAAAGCGCAAACCTCCTCCGCGACTTCATCCAGAAGCGTGCATACGATATGTCCTACGCATTCGACGTCTTCGAAGCAATCAAGGCATACAACAACGCAATCCCCGGTGCGAACTACGCATCCGCTTCTTCCCGTTCCGAAAAGGCATTCAACAAGAATGTAGAAAAAGCCCTCAAGGCTCTGGGTCTCGGCGAATAATCGAATAATATAAAATGAATTTTCTTGGGGAACCCTTTTTTAAGGAAAAAGGGTTCCCCAAACCTCTCCTAAAAACCTTTTCAAACAAAAAGATAAATAAAGAAAGTGCAGATTTGGAATACCGAACCGTCCGTCCTCTTTACAGCGGTTTTGTACTCCAGATCTGCACTTTCTTTGTTATATGAATCGTTTAAAGTTTTTGGAAAGGGTTCGGGGAAACCTTTTTGCAAAAAGGTTTCCCCGAAAGAAAATATTCAACTCATTTCCCCATAACCCGAATCTCGGTGATGGCTGCCCAGTCGCCGTTTGCGGTGGTGAAGTTGGAGAGTTTGACGGAGGAGGTTTCACGGCCGTTCAGGGGGAAGGTCATGAAATCTTCCGTTTTGTACATATCGATGTGTTCGACGGTGCCGTCGGAGAAGGTCACGTCGGCGCCGGTGAACCATGTGTCGTGCGGGAAGTCACAGCGGATGAGGATCTGCAGTTCGTCCGCACGAACAGTGCGTCCGAAATCGATGGTGATCTCATTCTTCGCCGTCGTGGACTTTTCGGGACCCCACGACTGGTTCGGGAAGGTACCGTGCGATGTGTTCGACGTGAAGCCGTCGATCGCGCAGCGTGCTTCGTAGTGCGTCGCTTCGCCGTCCGCAACGCTGTTGGTCGATGCGTGCGGGTAGGACGTCGTGTTGCCCTTTAAGTCATACACGTTTTCCGCGAGGTTGCGGGGCTCAGAGAGTTCGTCCGCCGTCGGGATGCGCGCGCTGATCACGTTGTTGATGTAAACGGTGTTCTTCGAATCGTCAAGCGCCGTCGGGTAGATATTGCCCATCTTCGCCGGGAACTTGTATTCGAATACGCCTGTCGGACAGTACACGATGCTTTCACCGAGCTTCGACGACAGGCAGACTGCGACGTATTTTTCCCCTTCGGGAAGTGTGATGCGTACGCCCTGCTTTGCCGCATAGATGTCCGGCACGTTCAGGATCGCATAGCCCTGTCCGGTCGCCTCAAGCGCCGTCTTGCCGTTTGCTTCGAGGAATTCGATCTTCACGTCGCCGGTATTTTTGTAATTGCCCGCCTTCGTGTCGATGACTGCCTTGTTCAGGTTGTCGTAGTATTCGCGCTTGTTGCCCTTTTCGTCGTATTCGCGCTGTTCGTTCGATCCCCAGGTGTTGTTTTCGTCGTACGAGCCGTACGCCGGAACCACAAGGTCGATCCAGCATTCGATCGTGCGGATCTCTTCATCCGTCAGACCGCCGTGACCGGAACGGAGTTTTTCGATCAACAGGCTCTTCGACGAACCGAAGGTCTGCGGAGCAACGATCTCCGCACCGCTCATGGACGAGAGGAAGTTGACATAATCGCCGTCCGGCGTGCAGAGCCAGTTGTTTCCGCTCGGATAGGAACCGGTCAGAACGAGGTAGGACAGCGGCCAGTACCGCTTCTGGCGGGAACCGACCACGTCGATGTTTTCAAGCGAGAACGCCGCCTCACGGGATGCGTCCAGAGGTTCGATCTCTTCCGCGTCCGCTTCCTTTTCGTAGGAATAGAGGGTCATGTCGATCTGGCGGCCGCCTGCCGTGTTGCAGAGAGAAACGGCAAGGATATTTTCGCCGTCGACAAGGTATTCCGACGCGTCGGAGCAGAGTTCCAGTTCGACGTAGGTGTCCACCCAGTCGCGGTCATAGAACAGCTCGTGACCGTTGAGGTAGATGCGGATGCCGTCGTCGTAGGTGATATTCGTGCAGAGAGGAGAGCCCTTGAACGCTTCCGCGTCGTCCACGGTGAACGTGCGGCGGATGAAGATCGCGTTCTGTGCGCCGCTCCAGTCGGTCTTCCAGTTGATGCCGTCAATATTACGGTCGCCGAACGGGGTCTGTCCGGTCTTCCACTTGGTCGAATCGTCCTCACCGGTCGTCCAGCCGTCGGGAGCCTTGGAGAGATCCGTCGCCTTGATGTATTCCCACTGGGCGTACTGACGGATGAACGTCTTCTTTTCGCCCTGTGCCGCACCTGCCGCAGAGGTCAGACCGAGGGTGAAGTAGGTTCCTTCCACATCCGCGGTCAGCGTATTCTTTCCGAAAACGAACGCCTTGCGCATTTCGTTGGTCACGGGGATATAGATTTCTTCGGAAGTCGGGTGGTCAAGCTCGGCGATGACGGTGCCGTTGAGGGAAATCTTCGCCTTGCCGCAGAGCTGACCGGTGAAGGTCAGACCGCATTCGTTGAGGTCATAGTTGGTGCCGGTGAACGTCGTCTGTGCCAGCAGTCTGCCGGACGTCCAGACGGTGTTGTGTTCCTTCGGCGCGGTTTTTCCGTCGGCAAACGGAGCGTGTGCGCTCTTTTCGAAGGAGCTGTCTCCTGCGAGAAGCTTGTTCACCCTCGTTTCGTCGGCTTCGTATGTCCATACCGCGTCTTCCGCGAGGATCACGTCCGCCGGATCGGTGTCATAGCCTGCCGCCGCACGTGCGCTGACCATCTGATAGGATTCCTGCGTATCGGAATGGCAGACGATGCAGCTTTCGTCGAGGATCGGCTGGACTTCCCTGAGGAACGAGAAGCCGGACGCGTCGGTGTAGGGGTCATATTCTTCCGCATCGGTCATCCAGAGGTCGGGTCCGATGGTCGTTACGCCCTTCTTCATCGCCATGGTGGTCGTACCGGAGACAGTCGGCGCGATGTTCTTGTCTTCGTGACAGCCGACGCAGGAGAAGGTCTCGTTCGGCATCAGCGTCGTCCAGGAACGCATGGTCTGGATAACACATCCGTTCTCGTCGAGAAGCTGGAAGTACAGCGCCGTATTTGCGGGAGCCGTGAAGAGTGCGCTGCCGTCTTCTTCGACCGGAACCACGCCGAGGACGCGCTTGATGTCCCATGCGCCGTTGCCGGTGGAGATCGGGGTGAACGGGTCGGACGAACCGGAACCGCGTGCCACGGTCGCGCCGATGGCGGAGGTACGGAATTCAAGCTCCACCACGCGGAGGTACTTCACGGAACCTGCCTTCACGCCTTCCATGGAAGGACCTTCGTAGACGTTGGAAACGTAGAACGTACCGGTTTCCGACGCATAGTTGACCATGCTCGGACGGGTGAAGAGATCGCGGGCATAGACCGGAACGATCTGGGATGCCCCGGTGCCGCGGGTCGCTTCGACGAATTCGACTTCGGTGTCGGTCGTCACGTCGTATGCGTAGATCGAAAATTCCGCGTTCACGCCGCTGTAATGCTTGACGGCGGAGTAGAGGAAGAGGTTTTCCGAGAACGCATAGGGATACTTGTACTGCTTGCCGTCCTGACCGAAGGTGTCCACGCCGGACTGCTTTCTCGTGCCGTCCTGGAACACAAAGTCGACGGGAGCGTCGCCGTTGCGTCCTTCGGAGATGTCGATCCAGACGAGCTTGCCGTGCTGATAGACATGGTGTCCGGATGCGATGGACAGGTATTTGCCGACGGTACCGGGAATTTCCCGGGTGTGCATCAGCGTGGTCGGGAAGTCGGAGTTGTTGCCGTAGAGTTCGGTCTGGTTCGTACCGTCCTCAAACATCTGGAACACCGCCTGCACCCACATCTGCGTGCGGTCGTTGTAGTCCCAGCGGGTGTAGATCACACGTCCGTCGGAGGTGACGGTCGGGTAGGTCGTATGCACCTGATCGTAGCCGAGACGGAGGATCTCCGAACCGTCGGCATTGCACTTGTACATATTGGAGACGGGGGTCTTCCAGCAGTCCACCACCTGAATGTCACGGGTGGAATTGAAGAGGATCGATCCGTCGGAGAGGTATTTCGGTTCGATGTCCGCGACACCCGAGCCGAAGGTCAGCTGCTTCAGTTCGCGGGTCGCCAGAGTCATTTCGTAGAGGTGATAATCGTCCGTCGAGGACTGCTTCCACGAGAAGAGCACGCGCGTACCGTCCGCGGAAACGTCCGGGTCACGGAGCACGCCCTTTTTGGATTCGAGAAGAACGTCCTCATAGGTCACGTAATTCCCGCCGTCCTTCACGATGGTGACGAGGATCATTTCGGATCCCGGATTGAAGATCGCTTCGCGGCCTTCCGGGTCGCGGTTGTCGCTGCCGAGGTCTTCCGCCAGCGCTTCCGTGTACGCATAATGCGACGCGCCGAGCTGTTTGTGGCGGATAACGATGTAATACGGCGTTTCTTCGTAAATCCGGGCGATGACGTCCGTTTTTTTATTGCCCGCTTCGTAGGTCATGACCTGTTCTGCGTCTCCGGAAAGAGAAAGCGTGATGCCTTCCGATGCGAAAATGACGACCGCGCCGCAGACCATGGTGAGAACGAGCATGAGAGACAGGATTTTGACAAATTTCTTCATATTATTATACAGGTACGCTCCTTTCTCAGTTTTCCTTCACGGTCAGAACATACGGGGAAGCGAGAGGATTTCCCTTTTTGTCGGCAAAATTGATCTCCAGACCCCAGCGTCCGTCACGCATATACAGGCTTTCCGCCGACAGATCGACGTATGCCGCCGTATTGTACGCCATTTCGCCGAGGGAATAGCGGCAGGTGATCCGTCCGTCGTCGGTGATGAGCGTGACATCCGCATACGCCGGTACGGCATTTTCCGCCTGACAGCGCACGGTGAATCCGGTAAGAGTCGAGCCGGCAGCCGGTCTTCCCTGTCCTTCGGTTCCGTCTTCACCCGTCCAGAAGACCTGTTCCACGCCGTAATCTTCGCCTTCGGTGCCGATCGAACGGACGAATTCGGAGATCTTTGCTACGTCATCGTCGGAGGTTCCTTCCGGAACAAAGTGACGGACGGCGTCCTCGATGGTCTTCGCGGAGCCGTTGTACATATACGGCGCGCTTCTCCAGACTTCCACGAGCGTGGGAGTCGCAAAATCACGGTTTTCCCAGCCGCCGTCCTTCCCGAGGATCGGAGAGGTGTGGTGCTTCAGGTCGGTGTACAGCGGTGCCGGATGGCACTGTACACAGCCGTACTGTTCGAAAAGTTCCTTCCCTTCCGCCGCCGTTTCGGTCAGCGTGCCGCCGAGTTCGAGCGCAGGCGATTCTTCGGGAAGCATGGATTTGAGGTATTCGTCGATCGCCCTGTTCGATTCCTCGTCGATCGTGTTGAACTGGATGAACTTCATCCCGGCACGGACCGCCGTGCCCGCGTCGGCGCGGATGCCGGTGATCATGACGGGCGGACAGCGGAACGTGTACATCATGGACACCGCCGATTTCGGATTGCCGAGACCGTCGTTGAGGTTGTCCCAGTTGAAGCCGTCCACACGTCCGTCGGGATGACAGGATGCGCAGGCTTCCCAGTTCTGATAGCACTTCGTCGCGTCGTACCACAGCGTTTCGCCGAGACGTACGATGTCCGCTTCCGGCTGTTCGCCGAGCGACAGGGTGGAAATGCTGAGATCGGAGGTATTCAGCACGGCGATGTCGCCGGTGAAATATTCGGTGCAGTAGAGTTTTCCGTCACGGAGCATGATGTCGCGGACACCTTCACCGGGAAGCTGGGTTCTTGTGCGGACAGCACTCAGGAGTCCGATCTCGTCGGCAAGTTCCCTGCCCGCTTTCATGGCGGCATCCAGCTTGTTCATCGGGAACGAGATGATCTCTCCCGTACCGGACGCCGCAAAGTAGGCGTTTTCCTCGTCAAAGGCGATGCCCCACGGGGATGCCGCGCCGAGGGTCACGTCGTCGAGCAGGATCGTGTTGACGTAGGAGTCGGTCGCCGCGTCGATGATGGCGAAACCATTCGAGTTGATCCACGCACCGTCGAGCTGGGTCGTGGGATACTGATAACGTGCGATCACGGCGGAAACGAACAGACGGCTTCCGTCGGGTGTGGCTTCGATGTCCTTCACGCCGCCGGTACCGTTGACGAGTTCGATGACTCCATCATATCGTACTGTCCGGACATCTTCCAGATCATGGAATACATGAACAGATGCGCTGACGACGTCTTCATTTGCCGCGTCATCCGGAAGATGGCAGGCTACATAGAGTTTTCCGTTTGCAATTGCCGCCGCGATGGGTTCACGACTGACATTGAATGTCGAGGTATCACCATCGGTGGTCAGGTCAATCGCCGTCACCGTATCGGAAAACCGATTCGTGACATAAGCGATATTGCCCGCGAATTCCACATCGGTCGGGGTATGACCGACGGGGTATTCCTTTTCGATCTTGAGATCGGCACTCAGCACGGTCAGCGTGCCGTCGAGGCCGCCGCGGGTGACATAGACCTTGCCGTCATGCACCTTCACGCAGTGCGCGCCGCCTTCAAGATCGATCTGCGCCGCGATGCTGCCGTCGGCACCGAGCCGGATGACCCGTCCGCCGGTTTCGTCCGCCGCGTAGACCGTGCCGTCCTCAGCCGCGTACACGGACGAGGGCGATATGTAATTTTCCGCCGCGATCCGTGTCTCCGGCGTGGGAGTCACGTTATCCGAAGCGGGTTCCGCCTTGCCGCAGGAAGCGCACGCAAGCAGAAGAGCCGCCGCGAACAGCAGGGTAAATTTTGTTTTCATAGATTTTCTCCATTAATTATAAGTGTGCATCGACATTTCCGCCGCGTTCATGCCGTTCACGAAGAAGAACGTGACGATCACGCAGACAAATCCGGCGATCAGCAGGAGGTCGCGGAATTTCGAAAGTCCCGGCGTACGCCGGAAGTGCAGCCACGTCATGAACATCAGCCACGTGACGAGCGCCCAGCATTCCTTGATGTCCCAGCTCCAGAACGCGCCCCAGACTTCGTTTGCCCAGACCGCGCCGAGAAGCATCCCCGCCGTCATGCAGGGGAACAGGACGCATACGCAGTCGTAAATGCCGCCGTCCAGCTGCTTCACGCGGAGTCTGTCGCCGCGCACGAAGAATTTCGTCACCGTCATGGCAAATGCCGCTGCCGCCATGATGTACGCGATCACGTACACCAGGATATGCGGCAGGAACCACGGCGAACGGAGCGCCGGAGGAAACTGCCAGACCGCCGCGATGTCCATGAAGCACAGTCCGACCGACACCGTCAGTGAACATCCGATGAAATACGGAGCCGTCCAATGGAATTCCTTACGGACTTCCGCGTCACGGAAATACGCGATATAGAGGTACACCGCGCCGAACAGTGCCGCGGAAAACGTCAGGATCTGGTACATGCTCACGAACGGGACGTAGCCGTTCACGAGAAAATTGTGGATGACCAGCGTGACCGAGGCGGTTTCGGCAAGGAGCCAGAAGACCCTGCCGGGTCTCGTTTTTTTCAGAAGATACAGGACAAACGCCGCGCCGAAGCAGACCGTCTGCACGAAAATGAGGAGCCGGAGAAGGGAATCAGTCATGGCCGTCCTCCTTCTTTGTCGTCGATTTCGTCCGCACGGCATTGCCGATCAGAAGTTCGAGCACCGTTCCGGCGATCAGCAGGACCACGCCCGCTTTTACGGCGTATTCGCCGGGGTCACGGCGCAGGATGAGGTTGACGTAATCGGGAGCCGGAGTACCGTCTGCGGCGTAGGTAAAGCTCATGAGGTAGATCTTCCAGCCGTTTCTGCGGACGGGATGATTGACGGACAGGGTCTCGCCGTCGATCTTCAGCGTGACCGGATCGGCAAAGGAAAGATCGGCGTAATACTGCGTCTCGTACCCGGTCTCATCGTACTCGATCAGCCGGCTGTCCGCACGGAAGTGGAAGCCGAGATCGCAGATCTCGCCGTTTTCGCGCTGGATGTTCGAATAAAAGGTCTCGCCGCCGACCGGAACCGCCGCTGTGACGCTGTCGCCGGCAAATTCAAACAGGGCAAATCCCGCAAGAAGCAGGACGATCCCCGCGTGGGTCAGGTAAAAACCGCATTTTTTCGGCAGATTTCCCGACGGTTTTGCGAACACAAGGGACGCACCGGTGAAAAGACCGCCGACGGCGAGCACAGCCGAAACAGCCGTGCCGCGGAAGTCGGCGGAAGATCCTGTGGAAAAACCCACGGTAAGGATGAGGAAAAAGAGGGTGATCCCGAGCAGTCCGAGACTGACCGCGCCGGAGATGCGGTTCCTCACAGGTCGAAGCCGCCGCCGAACACTTCTTCGATCATCCGGCGGTATTCCTTGTAGATGAATTCGTCTTCGAGGTCAGTGAGCGCTTCTTCGAGAGCGGAACGGTGATACCAGTCGTGCGCGTACTTGTCAAGATTGTTGAAGGATTCCCAGATGGCATCGCCGTACTTGTGGAAGTGTGCGGCTACGGAACGCATATTGGAAAGCTTTGCGGAAAGAAGGACGATCTGCGCTTCTCTGGGAGCGATCTTCGTGCGTTCGTTGAAGGCAACCTTGCGTTCCTGCCAGGTTTCGTGTGCCGGACGTTCGCGCATCTTGTCTTCGCTGCACCACAGAACGATGTTGGTGATATTATCGCCGAATTCCGCACGGAGAATTTCTTCGGTAGCGGAAGTTTCTTCCAGAGTATCGTGCAGCATTGCCGCCGCGAGGACGTCTTCGTCTTCCGTGACCAGAGCGGCATTCGCTACGGTTTCGTACAGATGAATCATACGGGGTTCGCCGCCGAGCTTACGGGTCTGACCTGCGTGATATTTTGCGGCAAATGCCGCCGCCTTTTCGAGAACAGTCATGATATATTCCTCCGATAGTTTGATTTGAAATTTGAATACAGTTCTTCATTTTCCATTATATCACGAAAGAAACGGATGCACAAGATGATTTTTTCATTATCCCTGCGCTTTACAAAAAATTGACATTTCTGCGGAAGTATAGTATACTGAAAAAAACGAAATTTCCCGAAAAATTTTCTCATTCCCGTAAAGAAATCCCGTTCTCCGGCGACTGTATATACGAACCCGCTCTTCACGGAGGAAATACCATGACCGAATATTATCCCTACCTGTACGGCTACATCGCCAGCCGCATCTCCTCACTCGCCGACACCGAGGACATTCTGCAGGAAACCTACCTTGCCGCCGTCGTCTCCCGGACAACGCTGTCCGACGAAACCAAGCTGAAAGCATGGCTGCGCGGCATCGCGGACAACAAGATCAAACAGCATTACCGCCGTCAGGCGATCTACCGTACCCGTCACACCGGCGATTCATGGGACGACGCAGACGAAGCGCTCCCCGTTCCCGATACCGCCGCCGACCGGATGACCGCCGAAGCCGCGCTTGCCCGTCTGCAGGAGGAGGTCTCCCGTCTGCCGGACATTTTCCGGGGATGCGCGGTCGTTTCGCTGATGTGCGGACTTTCCGGCGCGGACGCCGCCGAAATCCTGAACGTTCCGGTGCAGACCGTGTACAACCGGGTTCACAAAACCAAGCTGATTCTGCGTGAAAAACTGGAGGACATTATGGAAATCTCTCTCGAAACCTTTGCCGCCCTGCTCGACGACGGAAAAACTCAGGTCGAGCGTACCTGCAAATATCTCCTGACCTTTTACGACCTCAACGATGCGGAAAAATACGAGGACATCGCGGCTCTGCTTCTGACCGCGCCCGTGTTTGCCGCCGATTCCCCGATGGCGCACTACATCATCATGCAGTACTGCACGATGGCGATGCGGGTCATGCGCGGGCCGTCCCGCGATACGCTCCGTCCCGCACTGAAGCGGCTCGGGGAAGCGGAATTCCGGCTTGCGGAAAAGCTCGGACTGCGCGGCATCCTCGACGACGATACCGGCGAGGAGATCCCGGAAGCGCAGTTCTACAAATCCTTCGCGGATTTTTATTCGGCGATGGGAGACACCGAAGCGGCGCTTGCCGTCTGTCAGAAGATCCGGGAGCTCGGCGATCTGTCGGAAATGCAGTACGCGATGGTTCTGGAAGACGCCGGACAGTACCGGGAAGCCATCGAAATTTTCCGGAAGGAGATCGAAAAGATCGATCCGTCCAAGCCGTCCTACGACCGCTACATGGCGAACAACCGCATTTCGAACTGTCTGAAAGCGCTCGGCGAACACCGCGCACAGCTGGAATATCAGCTGAAAAATTACGACGCGGTCAAGCGCGGCATCATTTATGCCGATCCGAAAGCCAACGCGGAATTTCTCGGCGGCGAAGCGTACTATCTCGCCATGACCTATGCCTCCCTCGGGGAATTCGAAAATATGATGAAATATTTATCCGAAGCGGTCGCGGTCAACAAAAACTACCGCGACTGGGCACGTGCGCAGGGTGCCTTTGCGAAGTATCTCAATAATGAGGAATTCATCCGGCTCTGCGGCACCGGCGAAGGAAGGCCGTACAGCATCCGCCGGTGAGACGGAGAGCAGGGGAATCAGAAAACGTATTTATAATTATTGTATTTTCAATAAAAATCTTCTTGCAAAACGGGGCGGTTCCGTGTATAATGGACACAACACATTGTGAACGTTATATTTTCCGAAAGGAGTCTTTCCCATGAAAAAATCCACACGTCTGACCGCCCTGTTTCTCGCGCTTCTGACCGGATGCTCCATGTTCGCCTCCTGCGCATCCGACAAGGCAGAGGAAAACGCCGCCTCCGCGGAAGTGACCGCAGAAGAACCGGCGGCCGCAGAAGAGATCGTACCGGAAGAAACCGAACCGGAGCTTGCAATGGATGACCTCGGCGAAGCCGACTTCGCCGGTGCGGAATATTTCATCGCAGGGCTCAGCAACCGTACTACGGACGCCGTTACGTCCGATGAGCTGAACGGCGAAGTCATCAACGACGCGCAGTACAATTCCGCCCGTACCGTCGAAGAACGCTTCAACGTCAAAATCGGCTACGAAGACCTCGCAAACGCCGACGACCTGATGGAAACCGCGATCAAGGGCGTCGTTGCCAGCGGTGACGACAAATACTCCGTCGCGTTCGGCGTGGACACCCGTCAGATCACGCTCGGTCTCTCCGGACACTATTTCAACCTCAAGGACATCGCACAGTTCAATTTCGACCAGCCGTGGTGGATCGCGTCGACCGACACCATCGCCATCGGGAACAAGGCGTACGTTGCGTCGTCCTATCTGTCCTACTACTGTCTGTACTACATGCGTACACTCGTCATGAACAAGGACCTCGCCGGAAACCTCGGCATCGAGATCCCGTACGACAAGGTCTTCGAAGGCGAATGGTACCTCGATGACCTGACCGAAATGGCGGCGATCGCCACGATCGACACCGACGGCGACGGCAAGATGACGGATGCAGACCAGTACGGTCTCTCCTACGAAGTTCTCTACACGCTCCAGAGCTCGATGGGCATCAAGATCATCGAAAAGGATGAAAACAATATGCCCTATCTCGCGTTCGACCTTGACCGTGCGGCGACCTATCTCGCAAAGATCGAAAACCTCTGCAACAACTACGGCTTCTACGAAACCGGCTACGGCGCAACGTTCTTCTCGAACGGAAAATCGCTGTTCGCTTACTGCAATCTGCGTGAAGTCTGCAACGTCATCCGCGACACGGACATCAACTACGGCTACCTGCCCGCACCGAAGCTGGACGAAAATCAGGAAGACTACCTGACCTACGCGACCGACGTTTACTGGGGCATCCCGACGACCAACACGGGCAAGCTCGACATGATCGGCACCGTCACGGAAGCGCTCTCCTGCCAGCACTTCAACTACGTCCGTCCGGCGTTCTATGAAACCACGATGAAGACCAAGCTCTCCGGCGAAGAAAACGACATCAAGGTCCTCGACCTGATGGCAGAACGCCTCCGCATCGACTTCGCCTTCGCTTACCAGAACAACATCTCCGGCGTCGCAACCTTCGACGATATGTACCGCGACGGCGTCACCTCCGACACCCTCGCCTCCAAGTACAAGAGCTCCGAAAAAGTCTTCAACAAGACCCTCGAAAAACTCCTCGAAAAAGTCGCAGACCTGCCGTAAGGGAGAAAGATTTTTCTTGGGAAAACCTTTTTTTCGAAAAAGGTTTTCCCAAACCCTTTCCAAAAAACTTGAAACTATTATATTAAATAAAGAAAGTGCAGATTTGGAATACCGAACCGTCCGTAGGCTTTACAGCGGTTTTGTACTTCAAATCTGCACTTTCTCTGTCTCGTTTATTGTTTGAAAAGGTTTTTAGGAAGGGTCCGGGGAACCCTTTTTCCTCAAAAAAGGGTTCCCCGGGAAAAATCACTTCATAAGTCTGCTGAAAAGAATGGAGAAGACGTGGTCGCGGTTCATGCTTTCGGCGTGTTCGAAGTCGCCGTCGTAGGCACCCCAGCGGTAGTTGTAGCGTTCGTCGACGCGGGGACGGGGCTGGATGGTTTCGCGGAAGCAGTTCGGGTCGATGATGGCGCAGATGGCGGAGATATCCCAGATGACGCGGCTCCACGATACGGCGTTCTGCGGCTTGCATTCGGCGACGTTGTCGCAGAGGTAATCGCCGAGCGGGGAGTTGCCGCGGAGGAAGTGTTCGAGTTCGTGGATGGTCACGATGAGGTGGGAGGTCATGCCGGGAGCGGGCATCTGGAGAAGCGGCACGCCGGACTTATAGAGGGCGTTGGTAGCGTTGCGGTCGCCGTTGAGGTTGAATTCGGACGCGCTGAACCAGCGTGCGCCGCCGCCGAGCCAGATCACGGCGATCTTATCCTTGATCTCGGGATGGAGAAGGATCGCGGAGGAAACGTTGGTGATCGCGCCGATAGCGGCGATGTAGGTGATTTCGTCGGATTCCATGACATGGCGGTAGATGGCTTCCGCCGCTTCGGAGTTCACGGGCGTATCCTCGTCGGGCATCCGTTCGACGGAGCCGCGGTAGTACGGCGGGATGGCAACGCCGTGGGATTCCTGCACGAGTCTGGTGCAGATGCCGATCTCGCGGTAGCTGCGTTCCATACCGTCGGCGAAGGAATCGCTCTTATCGTTGTGGAACGGAGCGGCCGTTACGGCAACGAGGTTGAGCTTATCCTGTGCGAGCATTGCGAGGGACAGCGCGAACTGGTCGTCGATCTCGTTATACGTATCGGTATCGAGGATGACGCGCTTGATGCCGGTTTTTCTGAGTTCTTCCTGAATGCGGAACATAGGGGGTCTCCTTTTTCTGAAATTTTTTTATGTTTCTCCTACAGAGATATTGTTTATCTTGATTTTTTCTTTGTCCTGCGCGGACGGCGCACAAGAGGACTCGTCGGAGCCCTCTTGTGAATCACCCCGACCAAGGGGGTTCCCCCTTGGATTCTCCTTCGTTCGGGGGACTCGGCCTTTGGGCCTCGGACAGACAGCGGTTTTCACGCGGCAGACCGTTCGGAAGTGACGGAGTTGGGTGCAGACTTGTCCAAAGCGTACGTTCAGTAGAAACAGCGGTGGAGGGTATCTTTTAATAAAGCAGTAGTGAACGTTATCCTTCAGATAAAGCAGCAAACGCCACCCTTAACCCCCGGCGGTCAGCCAGAATCGACTTCC
>JAFYOX010000010.1 GCA_017547755.1 Clostridia bacterium
GAGTCCGTATTTTTCGCTGAGCGTGTCGAGATAATCGCAGGAGACACGGATGATGTCTGCGGCGATGTCGTCCACGCTGTCGATGTCGTTGCCGAATTTCGGCGCCTTATTGATGAACGCAAGACGTACTTTTTCGTCCGGGAAATCGTTTGCGAGGATATCCTTCAGTTCGGTGAGGGTATATCTGCGGTCTTCGTAGACGAATTTGCGGATCACCGCAAGGGAGTCCGCCAGATTCGGTACGCCGCCGAGCATGACCTGATAATAGTCGTATTTTGCGCCGGCGTTGTTGAAGTCGCGTCCGGACGCGAGACAGCCTTCAGTCAGAAGGGATTTGTACGGTCTCGGACAATTGTTCACCGCGCAGACGATATGCTTGCTGACGGAAGAACAGGTGAGATCGAGAATGGTGAAGATCTGTTTTTTGACTGCTTCGTAGAACGATTCGTAGGTATCGAACTGTTCGTGGGAACCGGTATCGGCACCCGGGCGCAGGTCGGGATACAGCAGACTTGCACCGCCGCACAGCGCGTATTCGAGCGCTTTCAGCAGATTGGTCTCGCCGGTGACCGCGTGCGGATTGGATTTGCCGGGAATGATGGTTTCCACGCAGCCGATCTGCGTGTAGCCGCAGGCATCCTCAAAGGAGACACCCTTGCTGACGAGGGCAGGGATCATGGTGTCGTCGTTGAAGAAGAACGGAACGCCCTTCTGTACGCGGCCGACGACTTCCAGTGCGCGCTGCAGGAATTCCTTTTCGGTATTTTTCGAATACCGGACGGACATACAGCGGATGATGTCGAGCTGTTCCGTCGCGTCGAGCATCATGTACGACAGGTCGTTGACCTGACTGCGTCCCTGTGCGTCGGTTCCGCCGACGCAGGACTGCTGGACGTCGTAATGCAGATACAGCTTGAGCCAGAGACAGCAGATCAGTTCAAACGCTTCTTCAGAGGTCAGGAGGCCCTGTTCGATGTCCGCTTTGTAATACGGATACAGGATCTGGTCGAGACGGCCGAGCGAGTTTGCGTTGATGTGGTCTTCCCAGGTATTGATGATGTGTGCAAACCACAGTGCCTGCACCGCTTCATGGAAATTCGACGCCGGTTTTTCCGGAACGTTTTCGCAGGTACGGATGATTTTTTCAAGATCCTCTGCGGAATACAGCGGATCTCCGGAAGCGAGCAGATCCTTTGCTGCCTGCGCGTATTTCTGCCCCATCCGGCACGCCGCCGTGCAGATCGCTTTTGCGGCATTGTACAGTTCGTTTGCGCCGTTTTCCTTTTCAAAGGCGAGAACTTCGTCGAGAAGTCCGCGGAAGCCGAGCTTCAGCACTTTTTCGTAGCCGAGGACGCTGTGGTTTTCAGCGATCGCGCGTCCGATGGCTGCCCATTCGCGCTGTGCTTCCTGCTCTTCTTTTGTGAGAGAGGGTGACTGCCAGCCGAACAGATCGGCGGGATGCTTCCGATATTCGAAGTAGGTTTCGATGTCTTCGGTGGAGATACCGTTCTTTTCCGCGAGAAGACGGTCGTTTTCCGTGTCTTCCGGCGCGAAATATTCGCTGTATTTCGAGTCAGCGAAGTTGAAGCCGACGATCAGTTCTCCGGGCTGGATCACCGGCATGAATTTATTTAAGACATTGGCAATTCCCGCGGCGAGACTTTCGGTATTGGAAAGCC
Source organism: Clostridia bacterium (assembly GCA_017547755.1). GTDB lineage: Bacteria > Bacillota > Clostridia > Oscillospirales > CAG-272 > UMGS1696. Next base: position 1,680 of record JAFYOX010000010.1, read on the forward strand.
CGTTCTTTTTGGCTTCTCTCATCCCGAGCGCGGAATGGACGCGGTGCTGCATACAGTAGAATTCTTCGTAAGCATTGGGCGTTGTGACCCTCTGCCGGAGCGCTTTGCATCGTTCGGTAAGCGGATACATGGTTTTCGTTCTCCTTTCGTGGGAACCCGGATCATTTTTGCAGAGATTTTTGCTGTTCGGACGTGATATGTTGGGAGTATTATAGCATACATTCCATAAAAAGAAAAGAGGAAGACATTTTCATCCGGGAAAATTCTTCCGTCCGCGGTTCCTGCGGCATTGCAAAAAACGCGGCGGCGATGTATAATGTGTATAAGGATAAAAATCGAATTCATGCACAGAAAGGAATACCGGTATGAAAAAAATCGCCATTATCGGCGGCGGCAGCTTCAATTTCGCGCGCGCCGTTGCCCGCGACATTCTGTCCTATCCGGCGCTGAGCGACTCCCACATCGCTCTGGCGGATATTCCCGACGGTCTGAAATATATGCAGGCGTCGGAAAAGATCATCCGGAAGATCATCGATCAGGGGAAGTATCCGGCAAAAGTCACCGCAACGCTTGACCGCAGAGAAGCGCTGCGGGATGCCGACGCGGTCGTGATCACCATCCGCAACGATACCACCGTTCCGAAATGGGAGAAAGACCTGACCATTCCGAAGAAATACGGCGTGGATACCGTCATCGGTGATACCCGCGGACCGTCCGGGATTTTCCGGTTCCTCCGTTCCGCACCGGCTTTCCGGGCGATCGCGGAGGATATTCTTGAACTCTGTCCGGATGCGGTGGTGCTGAATTACTCCAATCCCATGTGCATGGTGACGGACTATCTGCGCCGTCTCGGCGTGGAGGTCGTCGGGCTCTGCCACAGCGTGCAGGGAACGGCGGGAATGCTCGCGCGCTGGATCGGCGCGGACATGAAGGATGTCACTTACACCTGCGCCGGGATCAACCATCAGGCGTTCTTCCTTGAATACAAGGTGAACGGCATCGACGCATATCCGCGGATCTTTGCGGCGGCGGAAGACCCGGCAAGATACCGTGAGGAAGCCGTACGCATCGAAATGATGAAGGCTCTGGGGTATTTCGTCACCGAATCGAGCGGACATAATTCCGAATACAACGCATGGTTCCGCAAGCGTCAGGATCTGATCGACCGCTATGTTCCGGATTCCTATGCAAGTTCCGTGCGAATCATCAACGACCGCACCGCGACACGGGATGCGGAAATGGAAAAGATCCTGGCACAGGAGAATATTTCCCTCGCACGCGGAAACGAGTACGCTTCCTGCATCCTCAATGCCCTGATCGGGGACGGCACCATGTTCGAGTTCAACGGAAACGTCCCGAACACCGGTGCCGGTCTGATCTCCAATCTCCCCGACGGAGCGATCGTGGAAGTGCCGATCGCCGCTTCGAAGCACGGTATGCGTGCGGCGCACATCGGAAATCTGCCGCGTCATCTTGCTGCGCTCAACACTGTGAATGCACAGTGCGAGCTTCTTGCAGTGGACGGTCTGATGAACGGTGACCGCGATGCGATTTTCCATGCGGTACTGAACGATCCGCTGACCGCCGCGGTATGCAGTCTGGCGGAGATCCGTGCCATGACCGACGAAATGTTTGAGGCGAACCGGGACGCGCTTCCCATGTTCCGCTGAATCACGAAACAATCTGCAAGCGAAAGGAATCGATCCATATGCGTAAAAATTTCGGTGCAAAGCCGTGGCTCTATCCCATGCCCGTGCTGATGATCGGCACCTACGACGAAAACGGGATCCCCGATGTTATGAATGCGGCATGGGGCGGCATCTACGACTGGACACAGGTGATGGTCAGCCTTGCACAAGACCACAAGACCACGGAAAATATCCGGAAAACCGGCGCGTTCACGGTCAGCTTCGCCACGGCAGGAACGGTGATCCCCTGTGACTATGCGGGGATCGTTTCCGCGAAGGATGTTCCCGACAAGTTTGAACGTGCGGGATTCCACGCCGTGAAGAGCGAATTTGTCAATGCTCCGGTCATCGAGGAGCTTCCCGTGACTGTGGAATGCCGGCTTCTGAAGTTCAACGAGGACGGCATCTGCATCGGCGAGATCGTCAATGTTTCCGCGGACACGTCCGTACTGGACGAAAACGGGAAAATTTCCGCGGCGCTGCTGGATCCGGTGTGCTTCGACGGCGCGACCGGTGCGTATCTGCGCCTCGGTGAAAAGGTCGGACAGGCATTTTCGGACGGAAAGAAACTGAGGGATAACGTATGAAGCATTCCGAAAGAAAACTGGCGAAAAATTTTGATATGCCGGGACGCGCAGCGGCGTTCACGGACATTGTATATTCCGGTGAGAACGGATCGTGGGAGAAGATCCGCGATGACCAGAAGAACCGTCTGCCGGATCCGCCGCAGTACCGGGTCTATGTCGGCGAACTTCACGGACACAGCAATCTTTCCGACGGGGGGCCGTCGATCGACGAATATTTCACCGGTCTGCGCGACACGGCGAAGATGGATTTCGGTGCGCTGTCCGACCACGATCACGGCGGTGTGGGCAAGCCGGAGCTTTGGAACGCCGGAAAATGGGATCTGACCCGTCAGAAGGTGCGCGAATACTACGAACCCGGTAAATTCACGACCATTCTGGCGTACGAACGGGACTCCTATCCGTATTACAACAATCTGGTGGTCTACTACCGCAGTGATGACGGCGAACTCCTGCGCGGCGTCCGGGACGGCGAGATCACACGTGAGGAACTGCACCGCTGGCTTGCCAGAGAGGATCTGATCCTCGTTCCGCACGACACGAACATTCTGTCTTCCGGCGCGGATTTTCTGGCAATGGACATGGAAGATATGGTTCCGCTGATCCAGGTGTACGGCAGAGCGAGCAGCTGTGCGGAATATATGGGCGATCCGCTGGCACAGATGCTCGGTGACGACTGCGAAGGCGGTCACTGGCAGGATGCGCTGAAACGCGGTGCGCGGATGGGCTGCATTGCCTGCTCCGACGACCATTCCAACACGGGCGGACGCCTGACCGGGGAATTCCCGTACGGCTGTCCCGGCATCACCGGCGTCTGGGCGGAAGAAAATACGAGAGAAGCGATCTTTGACGCGCTGAAGGCGCGCCGCTGTTACGGATATATGGGCGGGATCGGACGCGTGGTCGTCGATTTCCGGGTCAGCGGACACTATATGGGCGAAGAGATCACCGTGACGGACGATCCCGCGCTGTATTACCGGATCGAAGCCGACGCTCCCGTGGAAACGGTGACGGTCGTGAAGAACTGCCGGGATTATCTCATCCTGCGCCGGAAGAACGAACAGCTCTTCTACGATTACAGGCAGGAACAGGAGACCGACTGCTATTATCTCAGAATCCGCCTGAAGGATGGACGTCTGGCATGGACATCCCCCGTCTGGGTACGCCGTGCGTGAAAATATAGGATTATATAACAAAACATCGGCTGTCCGCACTTTGGGACAGCCGATGTTTGTCTGTTGATCTACCATTTCCGGTCGGAAACGTTGGGACATTTCATCTGACGGAAGGCCGCGCGGAACTCCACGTAGCAGCCGCATTTCATGCAGATGCCGGAGATCAGATGATCGCAGGTCCGGCAGGCGTCCAGCCGGCGTTCGTACAGCTGTGCGTCGGCTTTTTCTTCCGGACGGAGCCGGTCGATCCGGCTCCGGATATCCTCGAAGGTCGCGTTTTCCGCCGATTCACGCAGGAGACAGCGTTTGCATTCCTTCATGAAGATTATCGGATCACGAACTTGACAACGGAGCAGGGCGGAAGAACCGTCTTGAAGCCGTCCGCGGTCGTTTCGAAGCCGTCAAATGCGGCAACGGAGACTGCATTCTTGTTTTCAAAGGTGTTGTGCGCGTGAACTTCTCCGGTGAGGATCTCTGCGGTGATGTCCGATACACGGAAGTCGGCAACCTGGCAGGCGATTTCCGCACTTTCGGTGAGGGAAGTGTTGACGATGGTGGAAATGATGGTGCCGTCTTCCTTCACGGATGCGCTTTCGATGAGCTGCGGGGTCTTGCTGCGGTCCCCGAGATCGGGCGTCGTGAGATAGGAGCCGAGCAGGGTGTTTTCCTGATGATCCCTGTACATCTTGAAGACGTAGTAGGTCGGAGTGAGGAGCATATCTTCGCCGTCGGTGAGGGCTACGGACTGCAGAACGTTGATGATCTGCGCGATGTTCGCCATCTTGACACGGTCGCTGTGCTTGTTGAAGACGTTGAGGGAAAGACCTGCGACCATGGCGTCGCGCAGGGTGTTCTGCTGATACAGGAAGCCGGGGTTGGTGCCTTCTTCCACGTCGTGCCAGATGCCCCATTCGTCGACGATCATGCCGACGCGCTTGTCGGGGTCGTAGCGGTTCATGACGTCCCCGTGACGGCGGACGAGTTCTTCGATCTTGTATGCCTTTTCGATGGTGGTGTAGTATTCTTCATCCGTGAATTCGAGCGCCTTGCCCTTCTTGCCCCAGTCGCCCGGAACGGTGTAGTAATGCACGGACAGACCGTCCATGTGGTGGCCTGCTTTCTTCATGAGGACGTCGGTCCAGTTGAAGTCGAAGGAGTTGGCACCGCAGGCGATCTTGGAAACGCGGTTCTTCCAGTCGTAATTGCGGACGTAGGTCGCGTAGCGGCGGTATTCGTCGGCGTAATATTCGGGGGACATGTTGCCGCCGCAGCCCCAGTTTTCGTTTCCCACGCCGAAGAACTTCAGTTTCCACGGCTTTTCGCTGCCGTTCTGCTTGCGGAGTTCCGCCATCGGGGAAACGCCGTCGAAGGTCATGTATTCGACCCATTCGCTCATTTCCTGAACGGTGCCGGAGCCGACGTTGCCGGTGATGTAGGCGTCGCAGCCCAGCTGACGGCAGAGTTCGAAGAATTCGTGCGTACCGAAGGAGTTGTCTTCGACCACGCCGCCCCAGTGGGTGTTGATCATCTTCTTGCGGGTTTCCTTCGGACCGATGCCGTCCTTCCAGTGATATTCGTCCGCAAAGCAGCCGCCCGGCCAGCGGAGAACGGGGATTCCCATTTCCTTCAGCGCATTGACCACGTCGCAGCGCATCCCGTTGACGTTCGGGATCGGGGAATCTTCGCCGACGTAAAGACCTTCGTAGATGCAGCGTCCGAGGTGTTCGCTGAAATGACCGTAGATGTTCTTGTCGATCCGGCTGAGCTTCTGATTGGGATTGATGAGATACTTTTCCATTGTGCGTCCTTTCCTTGGTTTGAAATATCGGATTTTTTTACAGTATATCATAAAATCGTAAGCCTGACAAGGCGTTCGGATTTTTTAACGGCGTTCCAAAAATCGTGAATTTTTCAGGGAAGGGGAAACGTTTTTTTGCTGTTCCCGCGGCGATATCCCTTGTTTTTTCGGGGATTTTGTGATATACTGACAAAAACGCCGGACGTCGTCCGAACGATCCGGCAGAAAATATTTCCGGAATTTATTCCGTACGGAGGTTATTTCATGAAGCGTTACAATCATGTTATCGTTATCGGTGTGGACGGCGCGGGTGCGTTCGTCAAGCAGGCTGATACCCCCTGTTTCGACCGTATTTTCGCGGAAGGTGCCGTCACCTACTCCGCGCTGGCGTCCAATCCCACCATCAGCGCCGAATGCTGGGGCTCCATGCTCCTCGGCGTCGGTCCGGAAGTTCACAAGCTGACCAACGGCATCGTTTCCTCTACGCCGTATCCGGTCGACTCCGCATTCCCGTCCCTGTTCCGCCGCATCCGTGAAGTGATGCCCGATGCGGAACTCGGTTCCTACTGCGACTGGAATCCCATCACCTTCGGTATCGTTGAAAACAATCAGAACGTCGCAAATGCGACCGCACGCGACACCGATCTCATGCCCATGATCTGCGATTACATCCGCGAAAAGAAGCCGACCTTCCTGTTCACCCAGCTCGACAGCGTTGACGGTGCGGGTCACGGTCACGGCTACGGCAGCGAAGCACATCTCCGCCGCATCCATGAAGTGGACGAACTCATGAACGATGCCTACGAAGCTGTGAAGGAAGCCGGCATTCTCGAAGATACGCTGTTCATCATGATCGCCGACCACGGCGGATTCGGCACGGGACACGGCGGCTGGACCGACGAAGAAAAGTATGTTACCTTCGCCGCATCCGGCAAGGGCGTACAGAAGGGAGCCATCGAAGAAATGAACATCCGCGACCTTTCCGCGATCGTTCTCTATGCGCTCGGCATCGACGCTCCCGCATTCGACGAACAGGGCTGGACCGCACAGGTTCCCGCAGGTATTTTCGCAGACGCCGTTCTTCCCGAATACCGCGACATCTCCCACCTGACCGGTGCCGCTCCGCGCCGTTCCAAGGTCGCACACACCTCCGAACTGATCTGAATCGGAAAGCATCCGTATCACTCTGCCGGACGTCCGGCAGAGTGATTTTTTTCGCGGATTTTTTCGGAAAAACGCTTGACAAAGGTCCGCGGGCATGGTATAATCAAGTCAGTTAGTGAAGGCTAACTTTTTGAAAATCCGTCGGTTAGAATACGCTAACCGCATTGTACAGCCAAAAGGAGGCGACTATGCAGATGACATTGAAGGACGCGGAAAAGGGCAGAGAATACATTATCCAGAGCATCGAGACCGGAGACGAAGAACTGAACGCTTTTCTGTTCTCTCTCGGATGCTACAGCGGCGAAGCGATCACGGTGATTTCACGCCGGAAGAGCGGCTGCGTGGTCTCCATCAAGGACGGCAGATACAGCATTGACCGCCAGCTTGCGGAAGCGATCGTGGTCTGAACCGATTTTGTCAGGATGAAATACGGGAATGTGCGTGAAAATCGCGTGCATTCCTTTTTTATTGTCCGGAAACACGATTTGTACACAATCTACTCACACTTTCTAAATAATAATCCGCTATAATTAATGAAAATCAATCAATATTTACCCGGAGACAACAACATGGACAAAAAAGACAAGAACGAACAGCAGTTCCCCGAAGAGGAATCCAATGCCGCCCGACGGATCCGTATGCTCGGCCAGGATACCGAAGAAGAGGAAGAAGAAGAGCTGGAGATCGACCGCTGGGGAAATTTCTGGTATCATCATAAATGGAAAGTTCTGATGACGGCGGTGTTCGGCGTCATCATCGGCGTGGCGGTCGTGCAGTTTGCGGGACAGCAGAATCCCGACGTCCGCGTGCTTTACGGCGGTCCGCTGTACATCACGCCGAACGAAAGCCAGATGTTCTGCGATGCCGTGGAATCGATCTGCCCCGACTTCAACGACGACGGCAAGACCTTTGTCCAGCTGAACGATATGGTCTTCATGACGGAAAATCAGCTGAACGAAATGATCGCGGCGGCGGAAGAAAACGATGAGGACATTGCGTACGACCGTCTTGCGAATGCGCAGGTACAGGAACGCTTCACGTTCGAAGTGTTCGGCGGCGAAGCATCGATCTGCATCCTCGCGGAGGAACAGTACTATGACGTGAGCGGAAGCGGCGGTTTCCTGCCCCTTGCCGAGCTGTTCGGAGAAGAAAATATCCCGGAAGGCGCGGTCGATGCGTACGGCGTGCGTCTGTCCGAGACGAAATTCTGGAAATTCTACGGAACCGCGGAAATGTTCCCGGCGGATGCGGTGATCGCTCTGCGCAGGGTATCGACGATGTCCGCGATCACGGGAAAATCCAAAGCGGAAAAACTCCACGCGAACAGTGCGGAAGTCTTCCGGAATCTGATGGAATTCGAATACCCCGAAGGATACGTGGAACCTGCGGAAGAACTTCCGGAAACGGAGATCCCGTAAGATGACCGCGGAAGTCCTTATTACGGCCGCCGTCTGCTTTTTCGCCGGCATGGGTGCGGGACTCGGCACCGGATTTGCCGGAATGAGTGCCGCCGCCGTGATTTCGCCGATGCTGATCACTTTTCTCGGCATGGAGCCGTACACTGCGGTCGGGATCGCTCTGGCAAGCGACGTGCTTGCGAGTGCGGTGTCGGCGTATACGTACGGGAAAAACCGGAATCTGGATATCCGGAACGGTCTTGTGATGATGGTGACGGTGCTGCTGTTCACAACGGTCGGCAGTTTCGCTGCAAGCAAGATCCCGCAGCAGACGATGGGTAGTTTTTCGCTCTTCATGACACTGATGCTGGGGATCAAGTTTATCGTCCGGCCGGTCATGACCACGAAAGAAGCGATGGAAAATGTCCCGATGAAGCAGCGGATCACCCGTTCGATCCTCTGCGGTGCGGGGATTGGCTTTATCTGCGGATTTGTCGGTGCGGGCGGCGGTATGATGATGCTTCTGATCCTCACGACCGTCCTCGGCTACGAGCTGAAGACCGCTGTGGGAACGAGCGTGTTCATCATGGCGTTCACCGCTCTGACCGGATCGCTGTCGCATTTCACGATCGGCGGTATGCCCGATCTGCCGGTGCTGATCCTTTGTGTGGTATTTACGCTCATCTGGGCGCTCATCGCGGCGAAACTTGCCAACAGAGCTTCGCCGAAGACGCTCAACCGCGCGGTCGGCGCGGTACTCGTCGTTCTCGGCGGCGTGATGATCGCGGTGAATTTTCTGACATAAACAAGCAAATCAAAATCCCGGAGAGAGCTTTTTCGAGAAAAGCCGCTCTCCGGGATTTTTTATACGGATGTTACCGCCATGCCAGTTTGTCCGAATAATCGAAATAGTATTTCAGGCTTTCGCCGGGGACATTCCACGGGATGTGGTTGCCGATGCACATGAAGTATCCGCCGCACATTTTGCCGGTTTCGACCATACGTTCCACCATTTTTCGGATGTCGTCTTTGCTTCCGTAGGTCAGAATGCGGTTGTCGCCTTCGCCGGCCATCATCATATCCGGGTATTTTTTTGCCATGGCTTTGTAATCGCAGTAGGGCTCGGATATCAGCCCCGTCGAACCGCAGCGGATGAGATCGTCGACGAAAACGTCCGCTTTGCCGTCCGCTACGGAATAAGGACGGATCCCGGCGGCACGGAGCATGCCGAAATATTCCTCATACCGCGGGAAGACGTATTTGTTCATCCATTCCGGCGAACAGACCGCACCGCTTGTCATGGCGATATCGTCGTGACAGGAGCAGAAATTGACGGGCAGTTTCGCAAAGGAACGGAAAACACGGCGGTTGATTTCCGCGAATTCTTCCATGACCGGCTCGAATTCGTCCTCAAGGCATGCCGCAAGGAACATTTCCCAGCCGAAGGTCAGCATGGGCCACATGATGGTGGTGTTATAGAATCCGCAGGAAGACATCGAAAATTCCGGCGCCTTTTCCCATTCGGCAGGGTAGCACCGCCGGTAGCTTTCAAAGAGCTTCTGTTCATCGGAATAGTCGCGGTTTTCCACAACAAATTTCCATTCCGAAAAATCCGCGTGCTGCAGGGGATGGAAACGGAAGACGTCTTCCACATCCTTGAAGTATTTTTCCCCGTGCTCAAAAGTCGCGGTTTCTCCGTCGCCCCAGCGTACCGTGTGATTCTCGGAATTGGAGCTTTTTCCGCTGCCGCCGAGTGTCGGACGTGCGATCGGGGCGTTGGAGGCCGGAATGGGCAGTTCCAGCATCGGATACAGTTCCGCCAGACGCAGACGGCAGTCACGCGGACGTTCGTAATAATCGATCCCGGTCAGGTAAGTTTCCGCATCGGGATTCGACCACCATTCCATATGGAGAATCCGCCTGCCGCCCTGCCCGATCATGGACATATAGCGTTCTTTTTCTTTCTGGGATACCATGATGTTCTCCTGTTCTTATTTTCTGCCGATTTCGTTCACCGGAATTTCCGGGAATCCTTCACGCGGCGTGACGAACTTCAGCGTTTCCGGATCGAATCCGGCTTCTTCACAGCTGTGATAGGTGTAGTTTTCGCCGATATCGTTGTAATCGTAGACCGACTGCGCCATCCAGCCGAAGCGTGCTTCCGCATTGATGATCACGTTGTTTTCCACAACGCAGTTCGCCGGATTGATCGGGAAATCGGGATCGTTGAACTTATCGAAGTCCTTGATGATGCGCGCCAGCGTCGGGTATTTCTTCGCCCAGAGTTCGCTCGTGTAGGGAACACGTTCGAGATTCTTCCAGTGCGGCGCGTCCGGCTTGTCGCATGCCTGATGCGCCCATCCGCCGTTGACGAAGCCGTCACGGTTGCGGTCGTCGTAGGAAATCGGCGCTCTGCTTTCCCCGAGAATGAGGTTGTCGCGCACCACATTGTCACGGCCGCCGCCGACGAGGAACCCGTTTTTCTTTACGTCGATCAGAATATTGCCGTACGCCGTCTGTCCGGAGAGACCGTCGTCCCAGTAGATGCCGTCCGGGTAGAAGTTTTCGCCGCCGATCGTCTTCAGCAGGTTGTAGCGGATGACCGTACCGTGTCCTGCCCAGTCGAATCCGGAGTAGATCGCGCCCGCATCGCTCGAATGGAGGACAACGTCGTGGATGTTGTTGTATTCGATGAGGTGTTCGTTGCCACCGTAAGAGATCGCCATGTGCGGCGAGCCGGAAATTTCGTTGTGTGCACAGACATTGCCGACCCCGTTCAGGCAGACGCCCGACTGATAGGTCTGGTAAACTTCCGAGAAGTCGTGGATGTAGTTATTGACCGCGCGGTTGTTGCCGGGCGTGAGGGATGCACGGTCGCCGCCGGTGAGATAGATGCCGCCGCGTCCGGTGTGCGTGATCTCGCAGTTTTCCACAAGATTGTCCGTGCCGTGCAGGACAACACCGTGATTGGCGACGTTCTTGATGTACAGATCGCGGATCACATTGCCGGTTCCGCTGCCGGTCAGGGCGGATTCGCGGGTACAGGTCAGCGTGAAGCCGGAGAAGGTAAGGTTTTTCGTGCCGTTCAGCTGAACAAGCGGCGTGGTATCGAGCGAAATATCAAAGACCGTGTCGGTGTCCGCCGGATAGACGTACAGAAGACCGTTTTCGCGGTCGAGGTAGAATTCGCCCGGTGCGTCGAGTTCTTCGAGAATGTTGTAGAAATAATACAGTGCACCCGCTTTTGCCGCGAAATGGCTGACGAATTTCGGCTTGACGAGACGGTTGACCGTGTTGATTTCCGCGATCGGGGTCGAGCTGTCCGCCCAGTCGTGATAGAAATAGCCGAACATCCACGCGGTTTCCGGTGTTTTCCACGTCTTCATGCGTTCGTTGGTCTGCTTGTCGACGATGTATGTACCGCCACGGTGGTTACGTCGTCCGCCCCAGTCGCGGAAATAGTTCTGTTCCGGGAATTCCGCGACGTCGCCGACGTCAAGAATCCGGTCGAGCTTGAGATAGCCGGTATCCGGATACCGTGCCAGATTCATGCGGCGGTCATTCTCGAAAATTTCGATGTTGATGCCGTCGCGGTAGCCGTCGTATTTGGCGGTGGTGCTGTACGTGCCGATCGGGAACAGGGTATCGTACACCTCCGGCTTCACGCCGTATGCTTTCAGGTCGATCCGGCGTACGGCAGCCGCCGCATCCGCGGTGAGGCGTTCCAGAATTTCTGCGGACGGTTTTTCGGTTTCTGCGTACGGGATCGTGAGACCGCCGGTGAGGACGGCGTTTTCACGGGTGAGGTAGGTGTCGCCGCTGTCGGAGGAATCAAACACGAGCGATTCCTTGTAGGTTCCGGCGAGAACTTCCACGGTCACAGGGGCATCCGTGCGGCGTGCTTCGGCCTGCGCACGTGCGATCGATTTGAAGGGAGCTTCGCGTGTTCCTGCATTTTCGTCACAGCCGGCGGGGCTGACGTAGTAAAAAATTTCGTTCATTGTGCAAATCCTTTCCTGAAAATGATGTAAACGGACACTTTTTTCGGATGGATTCATTGTAGCACAGACCGTTGGATTGTGCAAGATGTTTGGATGGATTTCATATATTGTAAAAAATTTGTGCAGGGGAAATATGGCGTTGACAAATATACGCGGGAGTAGTATAATTATAGGCATCATCGTGAATTTTCATCCGTATTTTGAATAATCGGATTCATAAAATTTCATTTTGACGAACTTCCGATCTGCACAGACTCAAAAATATTTTTATATAAATAAAAAGGTTTTGGAAAGGGGTTCGGGGAAAACCTTTTCCTGAAAAAGGTTTTCCCCGAAAGTAATCTTATCATGGCACTCACACTTGCTGAAAAAATTCTGAAAGCACATACCGTGGACGGAGAATTCAAAAAGGGCTCCGAAATCGGTCTGAAGATCGACCAGACGCTCACGCAGGACGCGACCGGCACCATGGCGTACATCGAATTCGAAGCGATGGGCATTCCGCAGGTCCGCACCGAACGCAGCGTAGCGTACATCGACCATAACACGCTCCAGTCCGGCTTTGAAAACGCCGACGACCACCGTTTCATCGCATCCTGTGCGAAGAAGCACGGCATTTATTTCTCCCGTCCGGGCAACGGTATCTGCCATCAGGTACACCTCGAACGTTTCGGCGCACCGGGCAAGACCCTCATCGGTTCCGACAGCCACACCCCGACCGGCGGCGGTATCGGCATGATCGCCATCGGTGCAGGCGGTCTCGACGTTGCGGTTGCCATGGGCGGCGGCGCGTACTATATCACCTACCCGAAGATCGTCAATGTTGTCCTCACCGGCAAGCTCTCTCCGTGGGTTGCCGCAAAGGACGTTATCCTCGAACTGCTCCGCCGTATTTCCGTTAAGGGCGGCGTCGGCAAGATTATCGAATATACCGGCGAAGGCGTAAAGACCCTGTCCGTTCCCGAACGTGCGACCATCACCAACATGGGCGCGGAACTCGGCGCGACGACCTCCATCTTCCCGTCCGACGAAGTGACTCTCGAATTCCTCAAGGCAGAAGGCAGAGAAGACGTTTACGTTCCCATGTCCGCCGATCCGGACGCGGAATACGACGAAACCATCGAGATCAACCTCTCCGAACTCGTTCCGATGGCAGCCTGCCCGCATTCTCCCGACAACGTCAAGCCGATCACCGAGATCGGCAAGATGAAGATCGACCAGGTCTGCATCGGTTCCTGCACCAACAGCTCTCTTTACGATATGCTGAAGGTTGCGTACATCCTTGACGGCAAGACCGTTCATCCGGACGTATCTCTCGCCATTGCTCCCGGCTCCAAGCAGGTTCTGAACATGATCGCGGAAAACGGCGCGCTCTCCAAGATGATCGACGCCGGTGCAAGAGTTCTTGAATCCGCGTGCGGTCCGTGCATCGGTATGGGTCAGTCCCCGAATTCGAAGGGTATCTCTCTCCGTACGTTCAACCGCAACTTCGAAGGCAGAAGCGGCACGAAGGACGGTCAGATCTACCTTGTATCTCCGGAAGTTGCGGCGGCATCCGCGATCGCAGGCTACCTCTGCGACCCGCGCGAACTCGGCGATATGCCCGAATTCAAGCTGCCGGAAACCTTCACCGTCAACGACAACATGATCACTCTCCCGGCTCCCGCAGACGAAGCGGATTCCGTGGAAATCAAGTACGGTCCGAACATCGCGGGCTATCCGGAAACCGCACCTCTTGCGGAAACCATCAAGGCGGAATGCTCCCTCAAGGTCGGCGACAACATCACCACCGACCACATCATGCCGGCCGGCGCGAAGATCCTTCCGCTCCGTTCGAACATTCCCGCGATCTCCAACCACTGCTTCACGGTCTGCGACGAAACCTTCCCGAAGCGTGCGAAGGAACTCGGTCAGTCCATCATCGTCGGCGGTTCCAACTACGGTCAGGGTTCCTCCCGTGAACACGCGGCACTTGCTCCGCTGTATCTCGGCGTGAAGGCGGTCATCGTGAAGTCCTTTGCAAGAATCCACCGCCAGAACCTTATCAACGCGGGCATTCTCCCGCTCGAATTCGTGAACGAAGCGGATTACGATACCGTAGCACAGAGCGATGTTCTCGAACTCGCAAACGTTCGTGCAGCCATCGAAAACGGCGGCGAAATCACCGTAAAGAATGTCACGAAGGGCACCTCCTTCACCGTAAAGTGCGAACTCAGCAGCCGTATGAAGGACATCATGCTCTGCGGCGGTCTGCTCGATTACACCAAGGCTAATCTGAAGTAAGTTTTATAGTTTTATAGAAATAAAGGAAAGCATCCCATGGAAAAGATCAAAATGACAACTCCCCTCGTCGAAATGGACGGGGACGAAATGACCAGAGTCATCTGGCAGTGGATCAAGGATATTCTCATTCTTCCTTATGTTGACCTGAAGACCGAATACTACGACCTCGGTCTCGAATACCGCAACGCGACGAAGGACCAGGTAACCATCGACTCCGCGAACGCGACCAAGAAGTACGGCGTAGCCGTCAAGTGCGCGACCATCACGCCGAACGCGGCACGTGTGACCGAATACAATCTCGACGAAATGTGGAAGTCCCCGAACGGTACTATCCGCGCGATCCTCGACGGCACCGTATTCCGCACGCCGATCATCGTAAAGGGCATTACTCCCTATCTTCCGACCTGGACGAAGCCGATCACCATCGCGCGTCACGCGTACGGCGACGTTTACAAGAACACCGAAATGCAGGTTCCGGCGAACACCACCGCATACCTCGTTACCGTGGATGAAAACGGAAACGAAAAGCGTGAGCTGATCCACAAGTTCGGCGATTCCACAGGTATCATCCAGGGCGTACACAACGTGGACGCATCCATCGGCAGTTTTGCGAGAAGCTGCTTCAACTTTGCGCTCGATATGAAGCAGGATCTGTGGTTTGCCTCCAAGGATACCATCTCCAAGAAGTACGACCACCGCTTCAAGGACATCTGGGCGGAAATCTACGAAAACGAATACAAGGCAAAGTTCGAAGAAGCGGGCATCGAATACTTCTACACCCTCATCGATGACGCGGTTGCACGCGTGATCCGCAGCGAAGGCGGCTACATCTGGGCGTGCAAGAACTACGACGGCGACGTCATGAGCGACATGGTCGCAACCGCATACGGCAGCCTTGCAATGATGACCTCCGTTCTCGTTTCCCCGGACGGCAACTACGAATACGAAGCGGCGCACGGCACCGTTCAGCGTCACTACTACAAGCACCTGAAGGGTGAAGAAACCTCCACCAACAGCGTGGCGACGATCTTCGCATGGACGGGCGCACTCCGCAAGCGCGGCGAACTCGACAGCAATGCCGACCTCATGGCATTTGCAGACCGTCTCGAAGCGGCAACCATCCAGACCATCGAAGACGGCATCATGACCGGTGACCTCTACCTCCTCTCCAAGCTCGAAAACAAAAAGAAAGTCAACACCAAAGAATTCCTCGAAGCGATCGCTGAGAGAATTTAAATTTGAATTATCGGGGAAAAACTTTTTGAAAAAAGTTTTTCCCCGAACCCCTTTTCAAAAACTTTTAAACGGGAAGAGGGAACAGAGAAAGTGCAGATTTGAAGTTATAGGACGACTGTGTAGCTGACAGCGGTCTTATATCTTTAAATCTGCACTTTTTGTATTTGTGAGCGTATAATTTTTTGAAAAAAAGGAGTGGGGAAAACTTTTTTGAAGTTTTCCCCACGGAACATAATTTCTTATTCGTTTCCTTCTGCAGCAGCGGCAGCGTCAGCAGCCTTTTCAGCTTCGACTCTTGCACGGAATTCTGCACGTCTCTGAGCAGCTTCTTCAGCTCTCTTAGCGAGTTCCTTCTGACGGGTAACGATCGCGCGGGAGATCTGTTCAGCGTACTTATCGATGTCTGCACCGTAGTCAACGCACATTTCGAGTGCCTTGGTACCGTCAGCCTTCAGGATTCTGAAGACATAGTACTTGATTTCCATGGTGCGGTCGCCCTTCTTGGTTTCGTAGATGCCTTCTTCGATTTCAGCTCTGTCGAGTTCGTTGAAGAAGTAGGAACCCATGAAGTCGCCGTCGATGGTTTCATCGGTGAGGGAGAAACGTCTGCCGAAAACAAACATCTTTTCACTGGTGAAAATGAGGTTGCAGCCTGCGAAATAGTTGGTACGGTTTACACCGTCTGCGCCCTTCTTGAAGTAGAGGGGTTCTTCCTTTGCGATGAAGTCGTAACCGCGGAGGTTGATCGGCTTAAGCATCTTGAGGAAGCTCTTTTCGTATACTTCGAACTTCTTTTCGGAACGTTCCTGAAGGTTCTTGATACGTTCAGAAATCTGGAATTCAAGGTCAGTATCGGTGGACTTACCGCCGGAGGAGAAGACAACGACAGCAAAGCCAACGATGGCAGCGATGATACCGAACATTCTCAGCCAGCGCATAGTCATGCAGATGACGCCGACGAGGACGATTGCCCAACCTACAAGTGCAGGAATGGAAATCGGCGGGGCAGTGAAATACTTAATATTTCGTTTTGTTTCCATAACGACTCTCCGTTTTGTAGAATTTTGTAATGATAACGATAACGCACAACATTATCAATATATGTATGATATCATAAAAGACGCAGGATGTCAAGTCAAAAGCGCGGTAAAAATAACAAATCGTTAATTTTTAAGGAATTTTGCTGTGCGGAAAAAAGGGGAGACACCGGAGTGTCTCCCGTTCTGCCGTGAAATTACTTGGACAGCTTGTAGGATGCGCCGTCGAGGGTAACGGTGATGGTGTCGCCGCTGTATTCGAGGCCGCAGGAAGCAACGCCTGCGATTGCTTCATACAGTTCAAGTTCCCAGAAGGAGTGACCGTAGGTGGTGCCGCGGGATACGCCGGTGTAGCGGACGAACTGAGCGTCATGCTGAGCGTCGAAGCGTACTTCTACCGGAACGTCTGCGCCGGAGGTGGAGTTGTCGGTTACACGTGCAACTTCGGTCCAGTTTTCACCGTCGGTGGAAACTTCAAAGTAGAATTCGGTGGAGTAAGCCGCTTCGAAGTAGATGATCGCCGCACCGACCTTCTTGACTTCGCCGAGGTCGATCATCCACCATTCCGGGTCAGCATACTGGGATGCGAAACGGGTTGCGGAGTCGCCGTCGATTGCGAGTTCGGGATTGTAGGTGGTGCTGGGTTCAACGGAGTTGGAGGTTGCGGTTCCGTCGAGAGCGAGGTTTTCGGAAGAACCTGCGGATTCATCCGGAATGGTCAGAGAAGAAGCGGATTCGAGGGTGTAAGTACCGGTGTAGTTGATGCCGCCGTCCACTGCGATGGTTGCCTTGCCGCCGTCAAAGGAGAGGGTCATGCCGTCGCCGGACCACTTGTTGGAAAGGAGATTGTACGGGCCCTGAGCCTTGGCTGCGCTTTCCTGCTTGGAGAAGGAGTAGTTTGCGTCGCCGATGGTGAGCTTACAGAAGGAAGCAACGACCTGCCAGCCGATTTCGGTGCCGTTAATGGTCATCTTGCCGTCTTCCACGGTGCACGCACCGGAGATGGACTTGTCTTCGCCGTTTTCGAGGAGGTTGAGGGTAGCGTTTGCTCCGTCAAAGGTGAGGGAGCCGACGACGGTTGCGTTTGCAACACCCCAGGACTGACCGGTCAGCTTGGAGCCGTCAAATGCGGGAGCAGCCGGTTCTGCGGGAGCTTCTTCCGCGGGAGCTTCTTCTGCAGCACCTGCGTCTGCAGCGGGAGCTTCGGCAACGGTGCCGGCGTCCGCTGCGGGAGTTTCGGTAGTTCCGCCGCCGCAGGATACGAGTGCGGATGCACTGAGGATCGCGCACAGAATGAGAGCAACGAGTTTTTTCATTTCATGGATTCCTTTCGTGAAATTGAAGAAAATTTTTTTCGGGCGGACTTCGTCTGCCGTCCGTTTTCTACATTATAGCACATTCGATTGAAAAATTCCAGTCAGCCGATAAAAAATTTGTTAATTTTATTTGATTTAACGAATTAATTTGGCGGAATTTTCCGGAAAGATCAGTTGATGGTCAGGGAAGCGTCGTCCGCACCCTTTTCGACGGAACGGATCTCCACATAGTAGGAATAATTTTCGTTTACGTCGATCTTGACACGTTCGCCGACTCTGCGTCCGAGAAGCGCCTTGCCGAGGGGGGATTCCTTGCTGATGAGACCGTTCAGAACGTCGTTGCGGAGCGTGGTGACGATGGTGATGGTACGTTCTTCTTCGTCGTCCTCGTACCAGATGGTGACATGGTCGAAGAGCGCGACGGTATCGTCGGCGGTTTCTTCGATTTCGATGACGACGGCGGTTTCGATCATCGCCTTGAGGTAACGGATACGGCTGTAATTGCGGTTGAGTTCGCGCTTTGCGCTGCGGTATTCGTCGTTTTCGGAGAGGTCGCCGAGCGCACGGGTGCGCGCCACTTCGTCCTTGAATTTCGGGGTGAGCACCGCCTGACGGTACTCGATCTCTTCTTTCATTTTCTTTATGTCAACGGCAGTCAGTTCGTCTTTCATGGGGGACTCCTTTGGATTGAGATAGTTTTATTTCATTATTATAATTATAGCACAGAACCGCAGGAAAATCAAGAATGAGGAAACCGGAGTTTGCCGACAGGATTTTTCGTGCAGAAGATTGATTTTTCCCCTGCAATCCGATATAATGAAGACAACCGTATATCGTTTTTGAAAGGAATTTGAAAAAATATGTCTACTTGTTTTATCGCACACCGCGGCTACAGCGGAAAGTATCAGGAAAATACCGAAGAAGCGTTTCTTGAAGCCGTAAAGCACGGTTCCGGCGGGATCGAAACGGACGTGCGTACCACCGCGGACGGCGTTCTCGTGGTAAATCACAACAGCACCGCGGTTTTCGAGGACGGAACGGAGCTGGAGATCGCGTCCTCGACGTACGAACAGCTGACCGCGAAGCCCCTGCTCAACCGCTTCACCGATACGAAGATCTATCTCTGCACGTTCCGCCGGTACCTGGAGATCTGCCGTGACGGAAATATGGTCTGCTTCATCGAGTTCAAGGGATCTTTCACGGATGAAATGATCCATAAGGCATTCACGATGACGCAGGAAGTGTACGACCTCCGGATGTGCGAGCTGCAGTCGTTCGACTTCGACAATCTTGTACGTGCGCACGAAATGTTCCCGGATCTCAAGATCATGCTCACCTGCGGCGAGCACAACGAAGACGTTGACCGGTGTCTCGACTACGGCTTCGACATTGATATGTCCTACAGAGGCATCGACGCGGAAACGGTGAAGACTTTCCACGATGCCGGACTTCTCGTCGGTCTGTGGACGGCAAACACGAAGGAAGCCCTCGATTTCTGCTGGAACATGAACGTCGACTTCATCGAATCGGACGTTTTTGCAAACGAAAAAGGCGAATAAGCGGACAAAGGGGCTGTCGCAATAAGCCCCACAAAAACGAAAAACGACCGGGTTATCCGAAAAGGATAGCCCGGTCGCTGCTTTCGTGGTATAATAAAGTTGCAGCAAAACCATACCGGAAAGCAGGTACAGTATAACACAATGAGAA
>JAFYOX010000065.1 GCA_017547755.1 Clostridia bacterium
AAACCTTTTTCCTCAAAAAAGGTTTCCCGCGAAAACTTTATTTATAATTCGCAGATCTGGTCGCCGTCCTTGGCAATGTAGTTCGTCTTTACGCCGATCTCGTTCATCCAGCCCTGTACGATAACCGTCTGCCAGGAATGGGTGTTGTATCCTCCGCCGGCGTCGTTGTTCCAGAGCCATGTGGGCGTCGGCCAGAGACAGATTTCGGGAGCAACGGCTTCGTAGAACGCGCGGTCACAGCCGTTCTGACCGTGGTGCGCCATCTGGCAGATGTCTGCCTTCAGCTTTTCCGGTGCGAGGCGGAGGATCTTCTGTCCGGCTTCCACGCCGCTGTCGCCGGTGATCAGGATCTTCTTTCCGCCGAGCGTGATCATGAAGACCATGGACGCGTTGTTGCAGACATTGCGGTTCAGTTCGTAGTCGTGGGTATAGAGCACTTCAAAATGTGCCGCACCGACATCGAATTCGTCGCCGCCGGAGGTAAAGCAGATACGGTCTGCAAAGACGGGCAGAAGTTCGGTGAATTCGGTCATGGTGCCTTCCGCGCTCTGGTCTTCGCGCGCGAGGAACTGGATCGACGGGAAGTTGAAGCGGATGCAGTCCACATCCACCGCATCGGGCATCTCACGCATGATCTTCAGGAACACGCTGATGTGGTCGTCATGCGGATGGGTCAGGAACCACGTATCGATGTGCGGACGTTCCTGGCCGGTGATCGCGCGGAGCGATTCAAGGAAATGATCGGTTTCGGTCGGGAAGCCGCCGTCCACGACGATGACCTTATCGTCTTCGGTCGTGATAATGAGGCTGAGGCAGATCGTGTCGGTCACGGATTTCAGCATGTGAATGGCGTTTTTCATGATGTTGTCCTTTCTGAAAATGGAAATGAGGGACGCAAAAACGATTCTGCGTCCCTTCTGCTATAAGTTCTTATAAATATCTCCACGATTTCCTGCTTTGGTTATCCTGACAATCAGGCAATCGTCTTCAATTGTATAAATAATCCGATACTCACCGACCCGTAAACGATAATACCCCGGATGGTCCCTGCAAAGGTTTTCTGTCTCCTTCTCCGGGCAGTTTACTGATCGCTGACAAAATCCGCTGACGCTGCGGCAACGGCTGTTTCAAAATGAATTTTTGTGCAGGTTTTTCAAACAGAATCTTATAATTCATCTGCTTTAACTCCACACATCTCCAACATTTCTTCCATTGTTACAGTTTCCCCTTTTTCGGGATCCTGCTCATATTCTTCACAGAGCTGTTCACAGAAAGCATCGTCTTCCTCCTCATCTGCCGTAAGTCCCTGCAAATAGGCAATTACATACCCCATTTTATATTCCGGAACTTTTTCAATCAACTGAAATACGGTTTCTTTCGGACTCATATCCACAACTCCTTTTTTATCGGTTACTGCTCTGATTCTATTATATAGATTTTTCTGTTTTTTGTCAAGAACATTTATCAGCATATCCCCCTGACGCAAATCCTTTTTGCGTCAGATGCAGTCATATACATAATTCCACGCATCGCCGTCCGGATGAGCGGACTCAAAAACAAATCCCGCTTTTTCAAAAGCACGCTGTGAAGCGTGATTATCCGGAAAAATTACTGCAAAAGCCTGTCGGAACGATACTCCGAAAATTTCCTGTGTACTCATCAGAAGTTCACGCAGGATCTTGGTACCGTGCCCCTTCTTACGCATTTCGTGAGAAACAATCAACTCGGAAACCGTAAGCCTTCCATCCTCCAAACCCAAAGCAATTACTGCAATCGGACATTCATCCAATGAAATTACTTTTGTCCAAAAATTCTTTCCCAAACATACGGAAGGTTCTTTCAGCAAACATTCATAGTATTCCTGCCAGCCTTCGTCACAGCCTGTAAAAGTTCTTGCCGTATCATCAAGGAACGTCTCTATAACAGACAAATACTCCGGAGAATAATCCGTCCACTGATAGATCATGTCTGTGTTCCTTCCCTTTACTCAATAAACATCGCGTCGCCGAAGGAGAAGAAGCGGTACTTCTCTTCCACCGCCGTTTCGTACGCCTTCATCATCAGTTCCCGGCTCGACAGCGCGGACACCAGCATCAGAAGCGTGCTTTCCGGAAGGTGGAAATTTGTGATGAGCGCGTCGACCATCTTGAAGCGGTAGCCGGGATAAATGAAGATCCCCGTATCCGTGTCGACTGCGCGCAGGATGCCGTTTTCGTCCGCGGCGGATTCCAGTACCCGGCAGGACGTCGTTCCCACCGCGATGATCCGTCCGCCCGCCGCACGGCGGCGGTTGATCGTTTCCGCCGCTTCTTCGGTCACGCGGATATATTCCGCGTGCATTTCGTGATCGGCAATCTTGTCTTCCTTGACCGGACGGAAGGTCCCGAGCCCAACGTGAAGCAGGACCGGCACGATCTCACATCCCTTTTCGCGGATCTTTTCCATCAGTTCGGGCGTGAAGTGAAGCCCTGCGGTCGGAGCCGCCGCGGATCCCTGATGACGGGAGTACACGGTCTGATATCGTTCCGGATTGTCGAGTTTTTCGGTGATGTACGGCGGAAGCGGCATCGTTCCGAGCAGGTCGAGCGCGGCAAAAATGCTGTCTGCGTCCTTCTTGACCGTGAAGCGCACCATACGGCAGCCGCCTTCGACCACGGAAAGGACTTCCGCTTCCATTACGCCGTCACCAAATTCGATAACGTCGCCGGGCTTCGCACGCTTGCCGGGACCGGCGAGTGCTTCCCAGACGTCCTGTTCGTGCTGACGGAGCAGGAGAAGTTCGACCGGCGCGGTCGATTCCGTGGGAACGATATGTCCGAGACCTTCGTCAAAGCGCAGTTTACGGTGACCGATGATGCGCGCGGGGATCACGCGGGTGTCGTTGACGACGAGCGTGTCGCCCGGACGGATGTAATCGAGGATATCGCGGAAAATCTTATGTTCCAGAGAACCGTCGCCGCGGTGAACCACCATCAGGCGGGACGAATCGCGGGGTTCGACGGGGGTCTGTGCGATGCGTTCTTCGGGAAGGTTATAGAAAAAATCCGACAGACGCAGTTCGGTCGGGGGAAGATTGTTCTTTATCATACTGTTTTATCTCCGAATGTTTTTTTGATTTTTTGAAACGGATGGAACTGCAGAGTATCCATCACCGCAAACGCCGCACCGGTCAGCATCACGATGAGAGCGGCAGGATAGGTTTTCGCCAGAGCTTCGTCAAAGATGAGAAATGACAGAAGCGCACCGATAAAAGGGCTGACGGAATAATACGCGCTGGTACTGGCGGCGCCGATGTCTTTCTGTGCCCGGACGTAAAAACAGATGCTGAGTCCGTACGATACGAAGCCGAGCAGGAGCGCTGGGATAAGATACGGCAGACCGGGAAATGTTTCTCCGGACAGCAGGGCGACGATCAGTGCGCCGAGACCGGAAAAAATCCCCTTGATCACAACGATCTGCACCGCACTTTTGGACGACAGGGCACGGGTACAGTTGTTTTCCAGTCCCAGCAGAGACAGGCAGCCAGAACAAACAGCGACCCTGCGGAAAACTGCAGGCTCTCCGCACCGTCAAACGAAAGCAGGACACTGGCCGCCGTGATGAACCCGAGCGAGATCCAGAGGGTGCGTGAAATATGTTCACGGAAGATCAGCAGGGCGATCAGCGAGGTCGCAACGATCTCGAAATTATTGAGAAGCGAGACATTCGCGGAAGCGGCGCTGTTCAGCCCGAGCATGAGAAAAATGGGAGCGGCAATGTCGAGAACGATCATGCCGAGCGTATACGGAAGTTCCCTGCGGGTCAGCGGCGGATCCTTCGATTCCCTGCCGGGCGGAGTGAGCGAGAATGCAAGCATTCCGAATCCCGCACCGAAATACAGAAGAGACGCCATATAAACCGGCGGAACGTGCGCAAGAAGAAGTTTGGATGCGGGAATGTTGACAGCGTAAAGGATCGCCGCAAGAAATGCACGGAAAATAGCGTATGCCTTGGAATTCATGAAGCAGTCAATCCCTCCGGAGCAGAAGTTTTCTGAAAAATATAATGGTCTGTGATTGACAAAATTCGCCGTATGTGCTATGATATATATTGATATGCGAAGGAAAGATTTTTCCGGATCCGCATAAAATGAGATAGAGGAGCGTTTCCGATGAGTAGCGTAATCAGTCCGGATTTCCGCAGTCCTGTGGACATACGTGAAAGGCGAGGGACGCCGAAGGCGGCAGAGGCGGAGCTCTGCAGTCTGGTTCGCCTGCCGAAGAGGATGCGGACTGTCAGGGCACAGGTTCCTGTGCGCTGGAGGGCTATCTGTGTGAATCATACCGTCGGATCTTCCATCACGGGATGATATTATTATATTACACAGACAGCCGGTTTTCAACCGGTTTTTCTTTATATCGTTGAAATTCAAAAGAAACGATAAGTTTTATCTGAAAAAGGAGTACCATCATGGGAAAATTCAACAAAGACATCATCTTCAAGGGAGCGGCGACCGCACTTGTAACCCCGTTCGACGAAAAGGGTGCCGTTGACTATAAAGCATTCGCGAAGCTGATCGATTTCCAGATCGCCGGCGGCATTGACGCGCTGGTCATCTGCGGCACGACGGGCGAAGGCTCGACCCTGACGGACGAAGAACACCGCGAATGCATCCGCTTCTCCGTGGAACATATCGCAGGCCGCGTTCCGGTCATCGCGGGCACCGGCTCGAACGACACGGACTACGCAAACTCCCTCTCGAAGTACGCGTGCGAAGTCGGCGCAGACGCCCTTCTGCTCGTTACCCCCTACTATAACAAGGCGACCCCGAAAGGACTCATCAAGAGCTTCCTCGACACCGCGGAAAAGACCGACAAGCCGATCATTCTCTACAACGTTCCTTCCCGTACCGGCGTGAATATCACGATGCCCGTTTACCGTGAACTCGCAAAGCACGAACGCATCGTAGCGGTCAAGGAAGCGTCGGGCAATATGTCCCAGATCGCGGAAATCGCAGCGGAACTCTCCGACGATCTCGCAATCTACAGCGGCAACGACGACCAGATCGTACCGATCCTTTCTCTCGGCGGTCTCGGCGTTATCTCCGTTCTCTCGAACGTTATGCCGAAGGAAACCCACGACATCTGCCAGAAGTTCTTCGACGGCGACGTAGCCGTTTCCCGCGAACTCCAGCTGAAGTATCTTGAACTGATCAACAACCTCTTCATCGAAGTCAACCCGATCCCGGTCAAGACCGCGTGCGGCATGATGGGTCTCTGCAGCGACCTCATGCGTCTCCCGCTCTGCGAAATGGACGACGCCAACAAGGCAAAGCTCGCCGCATCCATGGCGAAGGCTGGTTTAATCTGAGTGAAATTTACCGGGGAAACCTTTTTCCGAAAAAGGTTTCCCTGAATTTCAAAAAACTTCAATCTATCAAAGATAAATTCAGGGATACATAAATTATGGAAAAAATCAAAGTTATTCTTTCCGGGGCGTCCGGTCGGCTCTGCACGGTCATTGCAAAGCTGATCGAAAGCCGCGATGACTGCGAAGTGGTCTGCGGTGTGGACATCACCGGAACGGCGGCGTTCCCGATCGTTGATTCTTTTGACAAGATCCCCTGCTCCGCGGACGTTGTGATCGACTGCTCGCATCACACGGTCGCGCCGAAGCTGGCGGACTACCTCGTCCGTACAAATACCCCGGCCGTCATCTGCACGACCGGCCACACGGACGACGAAGAACGTGCGCTCCGTGAAGCATCCGAAAAAGTAGCGGTCATCAAGTCGCGCAATATGTCGCTCGGCATCAATCTGCTGTCCGAGCTGGTCAAGCGCGCCGCGACGGTCCTCGGCAGTGATTTCGACATCGAAGTCATCGAAGCGCATCACCGCAACAAGATCGACGCACCGAGCGGAACCGCTCTGATGCTCGCAGACGCGGCAAAGGAAGCGCGCGACGCAGCAGATCTCGACACCGAATACGTTTACGAACGCGCATCCAAGCGTGAAAAGCGCGGTGACGCGGAAATCGGCATCTCCAGCATCCGCGGCGGCACCATCGTCGGCGAACATTCCGTTATTTTCGCCGGCAACAACGAAGTGCTGACCCTTTCCCACAGTGCGGAAAGCCGCGACCTCTTCGGTACCGGTGCGATCCGTGCCGCTCTCTTCATCGCAGACAAGCCGGCTGGTTTCTACACCATGTCCGACGTCATTGCGGAAATTTTATAAGAATTTTATGTCTCGGGGAGGAACTTTTTGAAAAAAGTTCCTCCCCGAACCCCTCTTCAAAAACTTTTCACCTATAAAAATGAATTTTGTTTGTGCAGAACGATAGAAAGGAAGTATAATTATGCTGATTCCCGGTCTTGTATCCGTGACGTTCCGGAAGCTGTCCCGTACGGAAATTGCGGGGCTGATGGTGAATGCCGGACTTTCCGCGATCGAATGGGGCGGCGACGTTCATGTGCCGTCCGACGCGGAAGAATTCGAAATGGAGACTGCGCTCACCGAAGCGATGCACTTCTCTTCCCAGGGAAAATTCTACATCGCCTCCTACGGCTCCTATTACCGCTGTGAAAATTCGCACGATGCCGATCTCGGCACCGCCGTGTCGCTCGAGGCGCCGAACATCCGCGTCTGGGCAGGTACGCGCGGTTCCGCGGATGCGGATGACGCCTACCGTGCAAAAATCGTGCGGCATATCCGCCGTCTGTGTGAAGAAGCGAAGACACACAATATGACCGTCAGCACGGAATTCCACGGCGGCACGCTGACCGACCATTACGAAAGCTGCGTCCGGCTGATCAACGATGTGGCGATGGACAATTTCTGCACGTACTGGCAGCCGAACCAGTTCCGCGATGAGGAATACAACCTTGCCGCGCTGAACGCCGTTCTGCCGTGGCTGTCGAACGTCCATGTCTTCACGTGGGCAGGACGTGACAAATTCCCGCTTGCCGACGGTACGGAAAAGTGGAAGCGCTACATCGATATCCTCCGCACGCACGGCGGTACGCATCATATGCTGATGGAATTCGTCTGCGACGACACCGTGGAACAGTTCTACCGTGACGCGGAAACCCTGCATGAGTGGCTGAGATAACCCTGATTCCCGGAAATCGACCGATTTCCGGGAGTTTTTTGATATACTTCAACCTGTGGTAGAAAAATTCTAACTGCATACGTTATTGTATTCTCCTGAAAAATCCGTATAATAAAACCAGAACCGGTTC
The DNA here is from genome assembly GCA_017547755.1 of Clostridia bacterium. GTDB lineage: Bacteria > Bacillota > Clostridia > Oscillospirales > CAG-272 > UMGS1696. The sequence continues at coordinate 7,220 of JAFYOX010000065.1, forward strand.
ATTTCATCCATCAGGGAGAAACATCATGCAATTAAATCTCGGAAAAAAGATCAAAACGCTCCGCAAACAGCGGAATATTTCGCAGGAAGTCCTCGCGCAGTACCTCGGCGTGACCTTTCAGGCGGTCTCCAAATGGGAAAACGAAACTGCCATGCCCGATATCACGCTCGTTCCCGCCATCGCCGCGTTTTTCGGTGTGTCCACGGACGAACTGCTCGACTTCAATCTCTACGAGATCGAAAAGAACGTCGAAGCCATCGTGGACGAGCACAGCCGGTACTGGTACACCGACAAGGCGAAAGCCGAACAGATCCTCCGCGACGGTCTGAAAAAATATCCCGGCAACGACGTTCTCCTGAACTGCCTCGTCGGCGTGATCCCCGTTCCCGAACGGAGCGCGGAAGTCATCGAGCTCTGCAAGGCGCTTGTGGAAGGCACGCGGTACGACGACGTGAAATACGACGCCTACCGGATCATGGCGGAAGCGTACAAGGCAAGCGGTGAATACGCCCTTGCGAAAGCCGCCATTGAAGAAATTCCGGAAATTTACTTCACGAAGCTGCAGGTCAAGGCGGAACTTCTCGACGGCGAGGATATGTTTGAAGCGGCGGTCAAGCAGAAGTCGCTGTCGTTCGAGCATCTTCTGACCATGCTCGGCGAACTGGCGGACTACTACGCCGAAAAAGGCGAGTATGAGAAGGCACGCATCGAACTGCGGTGCGCACTCGGCGTGTACGACGCCTTCAAAGAGGACTTTGCAACGCAGTACACCCGCAGACTTTACGACTGCTTCGACGGTCTGCGGCAGTCGTTCGCCGAGCGTCTTGCGGCAATTGCCGGCAAATGATGAAAAACAGGGACACGTTTGTGTCCCTGCTGTATTTTATTCAGATCATAATGCGGAACCGGTTTCCGCTCTTCTTCGTCACGTGGACTTCCGTCTTCGTAATTTTGCCGCCCGCTTCGACCTCGACGTCGTACCAGCCGTAGAATCCGCGGAATGCGCCCCAGCCGCCGTCATCACAGCCGAAATCCGCTTTTGTGTGCCATGTTTCGCCAAACAGCCGCTGCAGCATCGCCACCGCTGGCTTCGGCGTCATGTCAAACCGCATCAGACCGCCGCGGTAGTAGTTTTCGCCGGCAGTCATGTCGCCCTGCGGCGCAAATGCCGCATAGCCGTCCACGAGATTCCAGTAAACCACCGCTTCCATCTTCGGATTCGAGAACCATATCTTCATGAGGTATTCGAGAATGTCCGACTGCAGCTGTTCATCCTCTTCGCTGTCCGTGTAGCACGGGATCGTCACTTCCGTGATCTGCTGCGGCAGTCCGAGCAGATTGTATGTGTCCATAACGTTATAGAGATGTTCCGGATCGTAATACGGTGCCGTCGCTCTCTGTTCGTCCTCCGCACGGTAGAACATATGGTACTGCAGACCGACCGCTTCGACCGGCGCACCCTTCATCAGCGCGCGCTCGATCTGCATATAGTACTGTCCTCTCTGATGATTGAACAGGCTCGTCCAGCAGTGCGCCGCTTCGTTGATGATCAGCTCGTTGTTCGGGAAATACTTCCGCGCCGTCGCAAAACTCCATTCGACCACGTCGGGATCCCAGAAGAAATGCGTCGCGTGGCGGTTCTGATCGTAGGTATGATAATGTCCGCAGAACAGTTCGTTCGTCACTTCCCAGCCGGGAATGCGGGTACGGTAGCGTTCGGCGCATTCCGCCATCCGCTTTTCAAGGTAGTATTTCACGGAATCCGTGTCGTCCGGCAGCCACATCGGCGCCCAGACGTCGTAGTTCAGGCAGTGCGCCTTCGGCGTGATCCGCTTTTCCTCGCAGTATTCCACGCACAGGTCGGGTGCGGGACGGCGGTAGATCTTCGGCGAATCCTTCGCAAAGCGCGGCTTTCCCTGTTCGGGCTCCAGATCGCTCCAGTAAAACGGTACCGTTGCGAGGTTGAAGATCCTGTGGAACGTATCGCGGTAGAGAGCGTTCTTTTCTTCGCACTCGAATTCGTCCAGCATGAAGATGTTCGCGCCGTACTTGAAATCGTGGTCACGCAGATTCACGCGCACCTTCGCGCCGGAAACCGGCTTCCCGGCTTCATCCACGATCTGAAATACCGCCTTCGCCTTGCGGTCGTTCTCGATGGTGTGGTGCAGACGTTCCTCAATCACGTCTTCCTGCGCACGGAATTTTTTCAGAAGAAGATTGCTTCGTTCGCTCATGGAAATTCTCCTTTGTATAAGTTTTTCTTCATTATAAATCATTCTTCTCGCTTCCGCAAGGTTTCCGAAGTATTTTCTATAAATCCGCACAAACAAAAAAATCCCCCTTCCGGTCCAAAAAGGTTTTGGGGAGGGTGTCCGGCTCCGACTTGCGGAGCAAGTCGGGGAGTACCTTTTCCTCAAAAAGGTACTCCCCGAAAAACTTTATTCACTCAGTCAAGCTTCAGGAGCTTGTTGACGTTCTTGGTGAGGAGCTTGTCGGCTGCCTTGACGATCTTCGCGTAGGAAGATGCGATTTCCATCGCTGCGGAAGCCGCGTTGGAGGTGTAGGTATCCACGGGAGAAGTTACCGCAAGGATGTCGGTCAGGCTGAAGCGGCCGCTGTCGAGGATGAGGTTCAGCATTTCCGCACTTTCCTGGTCGCGGATGTACTTGAAGTTCAGCGTGGTGTCCACGTATGCCTGACGGAGGTCGCCGTAGGAGTACGCGCAGAGATTTTCGAGGATCACGCCGGTTCTCTGCATATCGGAGGTGGTTACCGGAATGCCGCAGAATGCCGCGTAGCCCGCGATGTAGGTTACGTAATCTTCCTGTGCTTCGTCATACTTCGGGAACGGAACGATACCGAATTCGGCGTCCATATCGCGGAGCTTCTTCAGAGAACCGATCGGTTCGAGGTAGAACAGCGCGTGACCGGCGCTGAATACGCCGTGCCAGCCGTCTTCATACTGGGCGATGTTCTGGGTCTTGCCGTCCATGCAGACATAGGTGTTCGCCGGATCGAACATGGTGGAAACGATCTTTTCGTATACCGCGTAGAATCGGTCGTCGGGAGTGGCAAGCACCGGAACGCCGTCCGCGTTGCGGTCGATAAAGGTTTCGTCCGCCGCAAGAGCAAATGCACCGACACATCCGCTGTAGCAGGTCACGCCGAAGCGGTCCGCACCGTCCATGGTGCCGTTGCCGTCAAGATCCATTGCGACGGTTTCCATGTAGGTCTTCATCTGGTCGAGGGTCCATTTTCCTTCGCGTACGAGTTCGTACGGGTCGCCCAGAGAGTTTTCATCGATGATATTCTTGTTGAAGCCGCACATCCAGTAGGATTCCTTGAACATCAGATGGAGGTCGCCTACAAGGAAGTACTGATAATCGCCGAATTCCACGTCGGCAAGCGCCTTGCCGTTCCACCACGGATTGTCAAGATTGATCGCCGTGATGTCGTTCACGTTCAGCAGATTTCCGTTGATCGCAAACGGTGCGACAAACTTCGATTCGTTCCAGAAGCAGGAGTAGGTGTCATCCCCTGCCGCGATGCAGGTGTTCATATCGGTCGTGACCTGCGAATAGAGCACCATGTTTTCGGAAATGGCAATGTTCAGCTTTTCCGCAACCGCTACGTTCCGGTTGTAGATCGCGTCGTTGATGCCTTCCCCGTTCAGTTCTTCCGCAGTCATGAGCGTGTACGCGAAGTTGCTTTCGTTGTTGAGCATCGTGAACTGGTATCCGCCGTAGTCTTCGCCGGGAACTTCCGCGAGGAGCGCGTTCAGAATATCCTCTTCGGTGGTTTCTTCGACGACTTCCTGTTCCGCCGCGGGAACGCCTGCGTCATTTACAGCAGTGCCTTCTTCCGTGGTCGTTTCGGAACAAGCCGCAAACTGCGTCATCATCAGCGCCACGAGAATCAGCGGGAGAATACGTTTTTTCATGTTGATTTTCCTCCGTTGTGAAATTTTTCCGTACATATGTGATAATTTGATTATAGCACACCACCAAATAATTGTCAATGGATTCCAAAACATACCATGCTTTCCACGCATTAATAAACTGCATATAAAAATCCCCTTCCGTTTCAGGAAGGGGATCAGGAAAATTCTTATTCTTCGTCTTCGCCGTCGAGGTCTTCGAGATCTTCGTCGTCAACGAGGGGCTGCTGGCATGCCGGGCAGAGGATGTCTTCCGGATTTACGGAATCGTCGAAGTAGATCTTGCCGCCACAGTGCGGGCACATTGCAAGATAGAATTCTTCGTCGTCTTCGTCTTCATCATCGTCGCAGCCGCAGCAGCAGTCGCAATCGCAGTCGTCATCGTCACAGCAGCAGCAATCGCAGTCGCAGTCATCGTCGTCGCAGTCACAGCAGTCGCAGTCGTCATCGTCGTCGATTTCGTAAACGATTTCTTCCACTGCACCGAGGTCTTCGTCGATTTCTTCGATATATGCACCGCAGTTGTCAACCTTTTCGGTGAGAGCGTCGATTTCGTCCGCCATCTTGGAAGCGAGTTCCGCGAGAGCAGCGATCACCTTGCCTTCGGGAGTCGTCAGATCGAGATTCGCACCTTCGATCAGACCCTTGATATAAGCACTGTATTCCTTGGTCGTCATAGTTTTTCTCCTTTGTGAAATAAAATTATCCGACTTGTGATAGAAAGTCGGGGAAAACTTTTTTCTCGAAAAAGTTTTCCCCAAGAATCAAATGTCTATAAAACTTACGCGCGTTCGAGGTATTCGGAGGTACGGGTGTCGATCTTGATCTTTTCGCCGGTTTCGATGAAGAGCGGAACGCGGATAACTGCGCCGGTTTCAACGGTAGCGTTCTTGGTAGCGCCGGTAGCGGTGTCACCACGTACGCCGGGTTCGCAGTCGATAACGTCGAGTTCAACGAACATCGGGGGTTCTACTGCGAAGGGCTTTTCCTGGTAGGAGTGGATCTTGCACATCATTTCTTCCTTAACGAACTTGAAATTGTCGCCGATAAGGTCGCTGCCGATCGGAACCTGTTCGTAGGAATCCATGTCCATGAAGTAGTAAAGGTCGCCGTCGTTGTAAAGGTACTGCATTTCCTTACGTTCGATGCGAGCGTCGTTGTACTTATCGGTAGGGGAGAAGGTCTTTTCAACCACTGCACCGGTGATAACGTTTCTCAGCTTGGTGCGAACGAAAGCTGCACCCTTACCCGGCTTTACATGCTGGAATTCGATAACCTGCATGACCTGGCCGTCCATATCAAAAGTAATACCGTTTCTGAAATCGCCTGCTACAACCATAGTAATTGTAATATTACCCCGTTTTTAGCGGGATAATCTCCTTTCATATAAAAGAAATTTATATACATCTTATTCTATAATATTTTTGCGTATTTTTCAAGAGGATATGATATATTTTTCAAAAAAATTTTCTATTTTTTTCGCGGCCGCGCAGGTTTACCCGAATCCTGCCTCTGAACGCGGATTTCTTGGGTGGTATTCCACAGAAAAATCGCGTTGACAAATTCTGAGGACTGTGATATAATTACTGTAACTCAATCTATACTCTCTCTGCTGTATTCCCTTTGCCGCGCGATATGCGTAAAAGACGCTTCACGCGGCGTCTGTATGCCCTGTATTTTTCCGGCAAATGTGCGGCTGACGGGGATGGATTGTTTAATTTTTTTACTACATATCAAAAGAGGTTTGTCATGAAAAGAACCCTTTCTCTGGTGCTCGCTCTTCTGATGCTCGCAGCGACCGCCATGACTTCCTGTTCTGAATCCACTTCCAATGCGGAAACCACCGCAGGCACCTCCGCGGAAACTCCCGTTGCCGGTGAAGAAATCGTGGAAGAAACGGAAGAAACCCGTGCTACCGCAAACGTTCCCGAAGGAACCAACTACGACGGCTACACCTTCACCATCCACTGCTCCTCCAACAGCGAATACGGCATCATCCAGAACGACTTCGCTGCAGAAGAACTGACCGGTGAAGCGATCAACGACGCAAAGTTCAACCGTAACGTTGCTGTCGGCGAAAAGCTCAACATTGTGATCACCACTCTGAACGCAGCTTCCGCAGGTCACGACGCAGGCTACAACGAAATCACCCGCGACGTTCAGGCAGGCACCGCTTCCTTCGACCTTCTTACCGCGTGCGGCTACACCACCTCCAAGCTCTCCATGAACAACTACCTGGTCGACCTCGGCAACGTTCCCTACATCGACCTCGAAGCTTCCTGGTGGGACCCGGTAGCAGCAAAGGACCTCAAGGTTCTTGACCAGCTCTTCTACACCACCGGTGACATCACCGTCAGCGACAACGACGCTACCTACTGTGTCATGTTCAACAAGAACCTGATCACCCAGTACGACATGGAAAACCCCTATGAAATGGTTGAAAACGGTACCTGGACCGTAGACAAGTTCATGTCCATGGCAGAATCCGTTTCCCTCGACCTCAACGGCGACGGTATCTTCGATACCAACGACCGTTACGGCGTTCTCGTATGGGACGACACCATGATGGGCGTTGTCAACTGCTCCGGTGAAAAGTGCGCGACCGTCAACGGCGAAGGTCTCATCGAACTGACCCTCAACACCGAAAAAACCATGACCATCCTCGACAAGTTCCTTACCTTCGCACAGAACAAGGAAATCGTTTACGCTTACCAGAGAGCAAACTGGAGTGACTCCCTGCTCGTTACCATGTTCAGCGGCGACCAGTCCCTCTTCCTTACCCAGCTCATCCAGCTCGTTCCGAAGATGCGTGAAATGGACTCCGACTTCGGTATCCTTCCCTACTTCAAGTACGACGAAGCTCAGCAGAACTACTACACCACCATCGGTTCCTGGCACTCCGTATTCCTCGGCGTTCCGACCGGTCCCCAGGATCTTGAACGCACCGGTATCATCACCGAAGTTCTCGCAAGCGAATCCTACGACCTCACCGAAGCATACTACGACAAGACTCTGAAGGGTAAGACCACCCGTGACGAAGAATCTTCCGCTATGCTCGACCTCATCTTCGCTAACCGTGTATACGACCTCGGCTGGTACTTCCAGTTCGGCGGCTACAACGAAGGCGTTATGAACCAGTTCCGTAACTATCAGAACGCATTCGCTTCCGCTTACAAGACCTCCGAAAAGGCAGCAAACAAGGTCATCCAGAAGACCAACGACGCCTTCATCGAAGCAAAGGCAGCAGCAGCTAATCCGTAAGTCAATTTGATATTTTTTGCCGGGGAAAACCTTTTTTAAAAAAAGGTTTTCCCCGACTTGTTTACAAGTCGGGGCCGGACACCCTTTTCCAAAAACTTTTATACTATAAACGAGACAAAGAAAGTGCAGATCGGGAGTTACAAAACGTCCGTAAACCGGATAAAATTTTGCAACTTCAAATCTGCACTTTCTCTGTTTCTCTTTTTCGTTTGAAAGTTTTTGAAGATGGGGTCCGGGGAAGAAACTTTTTTTAAAAAGTTTCTTCCCCGGCAAAAAAATCTTCAATTACTTAACAGGCACGAGAAGTTCCTTGCCGCCCATGTAGGGACGGAGAGCTTCGGGGATCTTTACGCAGCCGTCTGCGGTGAGGTTGTTTTCGAGGAAGGCGATGAGCATTCTCGGCGGAGCAACAACGGTGTTGTTGAGGGTGGTAGCGAGGTACTTCTTGCCGTTGCCGTTGACACGGATGCGGAGGCGGCGTGCCTGAGCGTCACCGAGGTTGGAGCAGGAGCCGACTTCGAAGTACTTCTTCTGACGCGGGGACCATGCTTCAACGTCGCAGGACTTGACCTTGAGGTCAGCGAGGTCACCGGAGCAGCATTCGAGGGTACGAACCGGGATATCGAGAGAACGGAAGAGGTCAACAGTGTTCTGCCAGAGCTTGTTGTACCACATCATCGCTTCTTCGGGCTTGCAGACAACGATCATTTCCTGCTTTTCGAACTGGTGGATACGGTATACGCCGCGTTCTTCGATGCCGTGTGCGCCCTTTTCCTTACGGAAGCAGGGAGAATAACTGGTGAGGGTGTACGGAAGTTCCGCTTCGGGGATGATCTGGTCGATGAACTTACCGATCATGGAGTGTTCGGAGGTTCCGATGAGGTAGAGGTCTTCGCCTTCGATCTTGTACATCATCGCTTCCATTTCCGCGAAGCTCATAACGCCGGTAACAACGTCGGAACGGATCATGAACGGCGGTACACAGTAGGTGAAGCCGCGGTCGATCATGAAGTCACGCGCGTAGGAGATCACTGCGGAGTGCAGACGAGCGATATCGCCCATGAGGTAGTAGAAACCGTTGCCGGCTACACGGCGCGCGGAGTCAAGGTCGATACCGTTGAAGCGTTCCATGATTTCGGTGTGGTACGGGATTTCGAAATCCGGTACCACGGGTTCGCCGAACTTTTCGATTTCAACGTTTTCGTTGTCGTCCTTGCCGATCGGAACGGTCGGGTCAATGATGTTCGGGATAACCATCATGATGGACTTGATCTTTTCTGCGAGTTCCGCTTCCTTTGCTTCGCATTCTGCGAGACGTGCGGACTGTTCGCTTACCTGCTGCTTTACCTTTTCGGCTTCTTCCTTCTGACCCTTCGCCATAAGGCCGCCGATCTGCTTGGACAGCTTGTTGCGGTTGCCGCGGAGAGCGTCTGCTTCCTGCATGATCGCACGGTTTTCCGCGTCGAGAGCGATGACTTCGTCAACGAGCGGAAGCTTGTGATCCTGGAACTTGTTCTTGATATTCTGACGAACGACGTCCGGATTGTCGCGTAAGAATTTGATGTCTAACATTGTTTTTTCTCCTAAATAAATATTTTTTTCGGGGAAGAGACTTTTTTCAGGTTTTCCCCGGGAACTTTCCCCAAATAAAAAAATCCCGTCATCCCGAACATGGGACGAAAGGACTCCGTGGTGCCACCCAAATTGCCGCAGAGATCCTGCAGCCGCTTTCCGTGCGTTAAAGGACACGAGCCTGCACCGTTCGGAAAGTGGATACTTCGTCCCCCGCTACCGGATTTCATCGCCCCGGCTCTCTGTAAACGGTTTCCGACAAAGATAGTTTTCGTCACCACGGTACTTTATATTCTTTCGACATTATAGCAGATTTGCGTGGAAATTGCAAGAGGGAGAAACAAATTTATCCCACAAAAAAAGCCAGAGCCCGGAGGCTCTGACTTTTTTATGTAGGTGTTACCTTATCTCTTCTTGGAGATAGCGTAGCCAGCTGCGGAGAGGAGAGCTGCAACTGCTGCGATTACGCCGAAGTCGAAGGTCTGAGCTGCTTCTTCAGCAACTTCTTCTTCAACAACTTCTTCTACAACAGGTTCTTCAACTACTACTTCTTCAACAACTTC
>JAFYOX010000066.1 GCA_017547755.1 Clostridia bacterium
GGAACATTATGGAAAAACAATATGCCTGCATTGACCTCAAATCGTATTATGCCTCTGTGGAATGCGTCGACCGCGGACTTGATCCCATGACCACCAATCTGGTCGTTGCGGATGGAAACACCTGCACGAAGAGAAAATGGATCGGTGCAGGTAAAGCAGTTCCTGCTGTTGGGAGCAAACTGATCGTTCTTTATTGTTCCGACAAGCCGGGCAAAGCAAAAATCTTCTGATAGACAAATACGAACTTGTGGGGGGTATTATGGAGTACAAAATGTTGGAAAAGCAGGATATTGAACTGATGAAATATTTTGCAGATGATGAAAACACAAAATATGAGGAGGTTCTTCTTAATACATTTTTGGAAGAAAAAAATGCTTTTGGCTATGTGGCGCAAGATCATCCTGAGTCTTGTTGTTTTTCTGACGCAGGGATTTCAACAGAACAAACGAGATTCTCTGCATTTGGACTAAACGTTGTTTCTTGTTTTTGATGAGTATATGTGATATAATATAATGGAAATCTTAAACAAGCTGCAACGAAGATACGCCATACAGTGACAAAGCCGACCGCTGATTTTTCCATCCCACGGAGGTACCCCATGCCCATCCAGATCATCCGGCAGGACATTACCCGCGTCCGTTGTGACGCCATTGTCAATACATCCAACGAAAGCCTCATCCCGGGCGGCGGAGTCGATCTTGCCATCCACACCGCTGCAGGTCCGAAGCTTCTTTCCGCCTGCGAAAAGCTGAACGGCTGTGAACTCGGTCAGGCGAAGATCACGCCCGCATTCTATCTGCCCTGCAAGTATGTCATCCACACCGTAGGACCGGTCTGGCAGGGCGGCGGTTCCGGAGAACGTGCGCTTCTCGAATCCTGCTATACCAAATCCCTGCAGCTTGCGAAAAAATACCGCTGCAAAACGGTCGCCTTTCCGCTGATCTCTTCCGGTGTATACGGCTATCCGAAGGATCGGGTTCTGGACGTTGCCATGCGGTGTATCGGGGAGTTTCTGGAAGATCACGAAATGACCGTATACATCGTGATCTACGACCGGGCATCGTTCGCGCTCAGCGAAAAACTGACGTCGGATATCGTTTCCTGCATCGACGACCGTTATGTGGAGGAACATGACGAATTCTTCCCGCGAATTTCCCGCCGCCCTCGTTTTGAAGCGGCAAAAAACTTCCGTCGTCCGATGGAAGAAGAGTCAAAATGCAAGTCCCGTGCAGAATCGGATTTCTGCAGGATCCCGGATACTGCTCCGGCACCGGCGTTCCCATCCCTGTCGCTGGAAGAAATGCTCGGACAGATCGACGAGAGTTTTTCGGAAATGCTTTTGCGCAAGATCGACGAATCGGGGATGAAGGATTCGGAGTGCTACAAGAAAGCGAACATTGACCGGAAACTGTTTTCCAAGATCCGTTCGGACAAGCATTACAAGCCGTCCAAGCCGACGGTACTTGCCTTTGCGGTGGCTCTGGAGCTTCCGCTGGACGAAACAAAGGACATGCTGATGAAAGCAGGATTTGCACTGTCCCGTTCAAACAAGTTCGATATTATTATTGAGTTTTTCATCGAGCACGGGAAGTACGATATGTACGAGATCAACGAGACGCTGTTTGCGTTCGATCAGCCGCTGCTGGGTGCGTGAAATGTCGCCTGTCATGCGACCACACCTCTCTTCCGATGTGATATACTTTAGTCACAAAAGAAAGAGAGGTATTTTTTATGAAGAACAACATCACCGAAATCGTTTTTATCCTCGACCGCAGCGGCTCCATGGCCGGTTTCGAATCCGACACCATCGGCGGGTTCAACGCCGCCATCGCCAAGCAGAAGAAGCTCGACGGCACCTGCTACGTTTCCACTGTTCTCTTCTCCGGCGACAGCGAAGTCCTTCATGACCGCGTTCCGCTCGAAACGATCCGTCCTCTCACCGAAGACGACTACACCGTCGGCGGATGCACGGCTCTGCTCGATGCGGTCGGCAGTGCGATCCATCACATCGGGAACATCCACAAGTACGCTCGACCCGAAGACGTACCGGAACACACGATCTTCCTCATCACCACGGACGGCATGGAAAACGCCAGCCGCCGGTTCGACAGCGATACCGTAAAAAATATGGTAAAACGGCAGACTGAAAAGTACGGCTGGGAATTCATCTTCCTAGCGGCAAATATCGATGCAGTGAAGACTGCCGGAACGATCGGGATCCGGAAAGAACGTGCGGCAAACTTTGAGCAGAATGCGCCGAGCATGGAACTGTGTTACGAAGCGATGGCGGATGCGATCGTGAGTGTGCGGAGATCGGAGAGTCTTGACCGTTCGGCATGGCGCAGAAAACTTGACAAGAAGCAGAAGTGAGGAATGAATATGGATATTGAAAACAAAATCAAATCTGTCATTCTCGGTCATGCTGCAGCCGATGCGGTTGGCGTTCCTGCGGAATTCCGGAGCCGGACTGAGCTGGACAAACATCCTGTGACGGATATGCGCGGCTATGGTACCTACAACCTTCCTGGCGGGTGCTGGTCGGGCGACACCAGCATGACTCTTGCGGCACTGGACAGTCTGGCATCCGGCAGAGTGGATTATGATGAGATCATGAGCAATTTCGGAAAGTGGTATCACGATGGAGAATACACTCCTGCCGGTGTGATGTTCGATATCGGCGGCACCTGCCGTCAGGCGATCCTCAATTATACCCGGTACAACAAAAAGCCGCTGGAATGCGGGCTGAAGGATGCCCATTCCAACGGCAACGGTTCCCTGATGCGGATCCTTCCGTTTGTGCTTTACAGCGATTTCATGCCCTGTCAGCGATTGGAGCTGATCCGCGAGGCATCCATGCTGACCCATGCACATCCCAGAGCACAGATCGGATGCCTGATCTACTCCATCCTTGTCACCCATCTGCTTCATTGGCAGTCGAAAGCGGCCATAGCACACGGACTGGCTCATGCAATGCAGTTATTGCAGAACGAACCGGAAGCGGAATTCTATCATCGGATGTTCGCGCCGGACTATCTGTGGCTGGAACGGGAGCGGATCCGATCCAGCGGTTATGTTGTCGACACCCTCGAAGCGGCAGTATGGTGTGTGATGACCACGGACAGCTATGAGGAATGTGTGCTGAAAGCGGTCAATCTTGGAGAGGACACCGACACGACCGCGGCGGTCGCAGGCGGACTTGCGGGTACGCTGTACGGACTGGAGGGGATCCCGCAGGAGTGGCTGGCTGAGCTGAAGCGGCGGAAGTGGATCGAAGAGATGTGCGGGCGCGCGGCGAAGACATGGCAGAATGCGGTATTGTATTGAAGGCAATAATTTTCCGGGACAATATATTTTACAGAGCATAAAAAGTATTGAAGATTATCGCCAAAGTAAAAAGTCCGAGCATCAACCGCTTCGGACTTTTTCCATATAAACTTTCTTCCCCGTCACGTTCACGTCCGTCCTTCCACAAACCACCGGTCTTCCTCCCGGAACAGGAACCGTTCCTTCCCATCGATCACCACGGTATACCGTATCCCGCATCCACCGACCTTCGTCGATGCCGCGCGTACCTTGTGTAGAATCCGCACAATCTCATAAATCCGTCCGTCCACCCATGTGATCGTCTTCGGACGAAGTTCCCCTTCCTCCGAAAAATCTGCGTTCACCTTCACATACACCTTTTGTGCCATTGCAATTCCTCCGTTCTCACGCCAGCGTCAGCATTCCGCTCGGCATCGTCAGTTCAATTTCTTCATCCGTTTTCGCCAGTTTGTCAAGCCGCATTGTCGCCGCGCTCCGGATTGCGTACTGTCCGAACCGACTGCGGATTTCGTCCACCGTCCGGTCAACCGACTCCATTTTCCGCAGACATTCGCCGTCACGGAAGATCGACAACTGTTCCGTGACATCTTCATCCTCCAGACGGATCGCCCGGACAGCCATTGCACGCAGCGGCTTCACCCATGGGTAATTCTGCTGGAACACCGCAAACGCATGTCCGGCGAGTTCGCCTGCGTTCTGACTCGGATGATCGAGTTTCTCCTGCCATTCTCGCCAGCTCAGATCATTACATCGTACCATCAGCGCGATTCCACGCGCTTTTTTGTGTGCCGAACGGAGTCGTGCCGCCACGTTGTCGGCTAAAGCGAGGATCATCGGCTTTACTTCCGCTTCGGTATGAAGATCGGTGAGGAATGTCGTACCGTTGCCGACCGACTTCACGGGAAAATGATAGTCCGACGGCATGACTTTTGATGTGTCTTCGCCGTTTGCAAACTGCTTCATCCGCAGACCGTTGATTCCGAATCGGAGAGACAGGAGTCTTTCGTCCGCTTGTGCAAGCTGTCCGATGGTGTGGATGCCGAAGCGTTTCAATTCCCGGCTTGCCGAACGTCCGACACCGAGCATTTCCTCTGCGGGAAGTCCCCAGATTTTATTGCAGAAGTTTTCCGGTGTAATGCAGGTCACAGCGTCCGGTTTCTTCATGTCGCTTCCGAGTTTTGCGAAGATTTTGTTGAAGGAAACGCCGACGGACACGGTCAGACCAAGTTCAAATTTGACCCGTTCGCGGATCGTGTTTGCGATGGTTTCACCGTCGCCGAAGAGATGCGTAGAACCGGTAACGTCCAGCCAATTTTCGTCCATACCGTACGGCTCAACCAGATCGGTATAGTCCATGTAAATTTCCCGCACCAGTCGGGAATACTTCATATACTCCCGGTAGTGCGGCGGAACCATCACCAAATCGGGACATTTGAACCTCGCTTCCAGCACGGACTCACCCGTTTTTACGCCATACGCTTTGGCGATATAGTTCTTTGCAAGCACGATTCCATGCCTCTCTTCGACCCTTCCGCAGACCGCGACCGGTTTGCTCCGCAGCTCCGGATTCAGCATACATTCCACCGATGCGTAGAAATTGTTGAGATCCGCATGGAGTATCGTTCTCGTTTCCATTGCATTTTCCTCCCGCTTTTTCACGAAATACTGTTGACATATTATTCGTATCATGATACAATAAAAGCGCAACTTCGTGTGTTATTTATATTATACACCCGTAATTGCGCGTTGTCAATATGGTATATGAAATTTATTGTGTTATAGAGGTATTGTCATGACATTTGCTGAGAAACTGAAAACTGCAAGAGAAAATGCGGGACTGACGCAGAAAGAACTTGCCGAACGTGCAGGCAGTCACCATCGCACGATTCAAAATTGGGAGTACGGTGCCCGTCTTCCGCGCAATCTGGACGTGGTCTGCCGCGTTGCGGATGTACTCGGTGTTTCGTCAGAAGCATTATTGAACGATTCCGAAACCTTCATCATCAAAGCGGAGGAACAGGGCGGCTCCAAAGCGGCAAGAGAACTCGAAGAACTGGTGAGCGAGGTGATCGGGCTGTTTGCCGGCGGAGAACTTGATGAAGATGAAAAGGACGGCATCATGGCGGCTCTGAACGAAGCGTACTGGGTCGCCAAACGGAAGAACAGCCGGTTTACGCCGAACAAATACAAAAAGTCCGTGGACGATCAGTGAAGACCGGAGGTGGAACTTTGTTATGGGAAACGACGGCAACATCGTCCGCCGCGCACAGGCACTGGCGAGAAAATACGGGACACGGGATCCGTTTGAGATCGCGGAACATCTCGGCGTGGAAATTCTGACGGTCGGTTCGCTGAAGCAATTGAAGGGATTCTACCGTGTCATCAAGCGGAACCGGTTCATCTTTCTGAACGAAAAAAACTCGCCGCAGATGAACCGGATCGTGTGTGCGCATGAGCTGGGACACGATCAGCTGCATCGGGAATTTGCGGCGAGCAA
>JAFYOX010000067.1 GCA_017547755.1 Clostridia bacterium
ACCGCCGTTCGTGCTTTATGTTTGTGCAGACGATACGTCAGCCTACCAAACGCACGAAAAGCGCGGACGGCGGACTAGCCAAGCCGCGCGGATGCTGACAAAATGCAGAAGGATTTCAATCGATTGCACGAAATCACGTATATCCATACGGCGTGGGAAGTCAGGGTCTCGGCGGCCCCTGACTTCCGTCTCCACCCTTTCTCAGGCTTTGGATGTCTATATTTTGTCGACTGGGATATTCTAAATGGCTGCGCACAGACCCATCAAAAATTTTTTCAAAAGAAAAAATCTGCACAGACACAGCGCCCTGTAACAGATTAAAGAGGTTTGGAAGGGAGTTTGAGGGGAACCTTTCCTCTGAAAAGGTTCCCCTCAAGAAAAAACAATTATAACTCAATGCACATGTAAGCGATGGTCTGACGGTTCCAGGTGTAAGTCAGATGGAGCTTGCCGGAGTGGAAGCGGATGGCGGGGTAGGAGAAGCCGTCGGGGAGGTTTTCGGTGATGATGTGGGTGAAGTGATCCCAGGATTGGCCGTTGTCGGAGGATACGGCGAGGGAGAGCGGGGTGCGTGCGCCCCAGTTTTCGCAGACGGGGTTGTAGGCGAGGTAGAGACAGCCGTCGTCTGCCTGCGCGAGGTCGATGCCGCTGTTGTTGTTCGGGAGAGAGGTCGCGTAGGCCGTGCACCAGGTGCGGCCGAAGTCGGCGGAATCTGTGCGGAAGATGTAGCCTTCGGAGGAACGGAGAAGCGCGTGGACGCCGTTTTTGTCTTCCCAGAGGGTCGGCTGAATGATGCCGCGGCGGTAGACGCAGTCCCCGGGGATCAGAACGTCTTCCGAGCGTTCCCACGTTTTGCCGCCGTCGGAGGAACGGTCGAAGAAGCAGCGCCAGTCGTCCAGTTCCGTCGAGCCGGGAGCTAATATCGTACCGTCGGAAAGGGTGATGCACTTGTTGCGCACAGGCCCTCTGCCGCCGATGTTGCCCGGTACCATTTCCACCGGATCGCTCCATGTCCGGCAGCCGTCCGTCGATACACAGTAATACGTCTGCCATGTCGGAATCCGCGGACCGACCTTGTAGTACAGAATCACCGTGCCGTCATCCAGCGGAAGAAGAACGGGATTCCAGTGCGGAATGCCGTCGTCGGGCGTGATCGGCGTAGGTTCCGACCAGTTTGCAACTACACCCGGCTCTCTCCGGCTTCCGAAAATCCGGACGTCGTTGTGTCCCTCTCCGGTTCCGCAGAAATATACGGCGTAAATGCCGCCGTCCGGAAGAACGATAAAACTGCTGGCGTGGCAGGAACGGCCTGCCTTCAGCGGAAGAACAAATTCATTGGCAAGAATTTTCATGGGATGCCTCCTTATAAATTCTTATAAAAATGTGAGATCAATATTGTATACAGGAAGAAAAGAGTTCGCTGCAGAACGAAGAGGACGTGAACATATACTCGTTGAAGATCCAGTCGCCTTCGTAGAGCTCGCGTCCGACGGACTTGAATTCCACTTCTCTGTGCTTTTCAAAAAGATAACCCGGACGCATGACCGTGTCGTTCACGACCATTTTCGTCTCCGCGCGCTTGACATACAGCGGGACGGGACAGACCATCAGAACCGAAATGATCCGGCCGCTGTTTTCTTCGGCAAGCCCCTCCGTGTAGTCCACCGGACGGAGCTTCCGGATGCCCGTTTCCGGCTCGAACATCATCAGCGGAATGCGGGTCACGTATTTCTGCAGGTGCATGTACTCGTTCTTCCACTGATATTTGTCCCCGTCGATCAGATAGAGTGTGTTCCGCTTCCAGAGCGTGCCGAACAGCTTGACGCAGTACGTGCGGGAACCGTCGTTTTTCCGGACGAAAAAGTCCACTTTGCCCGTGTTGTTCGGAAAGAAAAAGGGCAGGGGATGCGCCGGGATCAGCGTGAAGCCGTTTTTCCTGCACGCGCGGCGGATCTTGATCTCCGCACGGATCCGGACGGAAAGAAAGCGCAGATACGGCAGACTCATCAGCACCAGCACGAGAATGCCGAGAGTGATCCAGAAATTCATGATACAAACCACACTTTCACGGTAGAATTTGATGCGTTCATGAGACTGTGTTCAGTATAGCATACAAAAGAGGGGATGTCAATAAAAAATACGGACCGCGGGACGGCGGAGCAAATTCTTATTTTCTCTTTAAAAATTCCGTTTCCCTGTCTTTTATCACAAGATAATTTCCCCATCCACCCGCATTGTTGTTGACAATAATCTTGAAAAAATCCGCATTTTGTGGTATAATATATTTGATTATCCCAAAAGAAGTGAGCGTGTCCCAATGACTGAAATACAACTCCGGACAATGTTCCTTTCCGCGAAGAGAGCATTGTTCGATAAATACTATGAAAAACTCAACGACAAACAGCGCGAAGCCGTTTATACCGTGAACGGTCCTCTGCTGATCCTTGCCGGTGCCGGAAGCGGTAAGACCACCGTTCTCGTCAACCGGCTTGCTTATCTTATCCGCTACGGCGATGCGTATAAGTCCGACCTCGTTCCCACGGACGTCAGCGAAGCCCTCATCGCCGAAATGCAGAACGCCGTAAACCTTCCCCGTGAAGAACTCGGAAATTACCTCGCGCGTTTTGCCGTGAATCCGCCGCAGCCGTGGCAGATCATGGCGATCACCTTCACCAACAAGGCGGCGCGGGAAATCAAGGCGCGTATCGGCTCCATTTTCGGTGAGGACAGCGCGGAAGCCGCCGAAATCAAGAGCGGTACCTTCCATTCCATCTGCGTGCAGATCCTCCGGAAGTACGGCGACCACATCGGCTACGACCGCAGCTTCACCATCTGCGATACCGACGACAGCAAGAAGCAGCTGCAGCTCTGCATGAAGCAGCTGAACATCGACGATAAAGTCCTCCCCGTGAAGACCGTCCAGAACGCCATCGGCCGTGCAAAGGACCGTCTCATCGGACCGGAAGAATATGCGGTACAGGCAGGCGCGGACGCAAAGCTCAAGCAGATCGCCGCGATCTACGAACTGTACGCAAACAAGCTCAAGTCCCAGAACCTTCTCGACTTCGATGACATCATCATGCAGACCGTCCGCCTTCTTACCGAATGCGAAGACGTCCGCCTGATGCTCCAGAACCGCTACAAGTACATCTCCGTCGACGAATATCAGGACACCAACTATGCGCAGCTCGAACTGACGCTCCTTTTGTCCGCGAAGCACCGCAACATCATGGTCGTCGGTGACGATGACCAGAGCATTTACAAGTTCCGCGGCGCCGTTATCGAAAACATCCTCAACTTCGACAAGAATTACGACAATACCGCCGTCATCAAGCTCGAAGAAAACTACCGTTCCACGAAGACCATCCTCAATGCCGCAAACGCCGTCATCGCAAAGAACAGCGGACGTCTCGGCAAGACTCTCTGGACGGAAGGGAACGACGGTGACAAGATCGTCATCAAGAATCTCGGCAACCAGAACGACGAAGGCAGATACATCGCGGAAATGGTGCTCAACGGCGTGAAGGACGGCGCGAAATTCAAGGATTTTGCTGTTCTCTACCGTATGAACTCCCAGTCGAGAAACATCGAACAGGCGTTCACCAAGAGCAGCATCCCCTACCGTATGCTCGGCGGCACGCGCTTCTTTGACCGCATGGAAGTCAAGGATATCGTCGCGTACCTCGCGCTGATCAACAACCCGAACGACGACCTCCGTCTCCGCCGCATCATCAATACGCCCAGACGCGGCATCGGCGACAAGTCCATCCAGATCGCCGAAGCGCTTGCGTACGAAGAAGGATGCCCCATGCTCGAATTCCTCCGCCGTGCAAAGCGTTACAGCGCGATCTCGCAGGCGACGGCAAACCAGATGGTGGCGTTCGTTTACCTGATCGACAGCTTCCGGGAAGCGGCGGCACAGATGCTGCCGTCCGAACTCATCGAACTGGTCGTTGAACAGTCCGGCTACAGCAAGATGCTGCACGATATGACCGACCTCGTGGAACGCGACGACCGCCTGAACAACATCGGCGAACTGGTTTCCGCGGCGCGTCAGTACGAAGAAAACGCGGAAGAACCGTCCCTGATCGGCTTCCTCGAAGACGTTGCGCTTGTTTCCGACGTGGACAAGTACGACGAGACCGCCGACGCGGTCGTGCTCATGACGATCCACTCCGCAAAGGGTTTGGAATTCCCGACGGTCTTCCTGCCGGGCATGGAAGAAAACATCTTCCCGAGCTTCCAGACGGTGCAGAAGGACGACGAGATCGAAGAAGAACGCCGCCTGGCGTACGTGGCAATCACACGTGCGAAGAAGAAGCTCTTCATCACCCACGTCCGCGACCGCATGATGAACGGCCGTTCCGGATCGAACGCGCTGTCCCGGTTCGCGTGTGAAATTCCGCCGGAACTGACCGAACGCGAGGATGAAGCACCGCAGGATGCGGAACTCCGTCAGCTCCGCCAGCGTCCGGTGAAGCAGAAGCCGGTGAACCACTTTGTCAAGGAAACATCGAAGCCGTCTCCCGCACTGACCGCGCTGAAAACTCCCGCGGCGGCAGCGGCTGCATCCGCATTTGCGGACGGCGACCGCGTAAAGCACGTGACCTTCGGCGAAGGCACGATCCTTTCTTCGAAGAAGATGGGCAGCGACACGCTGTACGAAATCGCCTTCGACAAGGTCGGCACGAAGAAGCTCATGGCGACTTACGCAAGACTGACGAAGGTCTGAGAAGCGCCGGAAGAACGAAAAATTACTGAAAAATAAATTTTATCAATCATACATAACATCGGAAAGGAATCTCGTTTTATGAAGAACGACAAGAAACTTGTACAGGATATCACTTCCATGGACGTTGACTTTGCGAAGTGGTATACCGACATCTGCAAGAAGGCAGACCTCATTGATTACTCCAGCGTCAAGGGATGCATGATCATCCGTCCCTACGGCTACGCGATCTGGGAAAACATCCAGAAGATCCTCGACACCCGCTTCAAGGAACTCGGTCACGAAAACGTATACATGCCGATGTTCATTCCGGAATCCCTTCTCCAGAAGGAAAAGGACCATGTAGAAGGCTTTGCTCCGGAAGTTGCATGGGTCACCCACGGCGGTGCGGAACGTCTGACCGAAAGACTCTGCGTACGTCCGACCTCCGAAACCCTCTTCTGCGAACACTACGCAAACATCATCCGTTCCTACCGCGACCTGCCGAAGCTCTACAACCAGTGGTGCTCCGTAGTAAGATGGGAAAAGACCACCCGTCCGTTCCTCCGCAGCCGTGAATTCCTGTGGCAGGAAGGTCACACCATGCACGCTACCGCGGAAGAAGCACGCGCAGAAACCGTACAGATGCTGAACGTATACACCGATTTCCACGTAAACGATCTGGCGATCCCGGTTGTCAAGGGTGTAAAGACCCCGTCCGACAAGTTCGCAGGCGCAGAAGACACCTACTGCATCGAAGCAATGATGCACGACGGTAAGGCACTGCAGGCAGCGACCTCCCACTATTTCGGTGACGGCTTCGCAAAGGCGTTCGACATCCAGTTCACCGACAAGGACAACAAGCTCCAGTATCCGCACCAGACTTCCTGGGGATGCACCACCCGTATGATCGGCGGCATCATCATGACCCACGGCGACGACAACGGTCTCGTTCTTCCTCCGGCAGTTGCACCGATCCAGGTTGTAGTTGTTCCGATCGCAATGCACAAGGACGGCGTTCTTGAAGCGAACAAGGCTCTCTACGACCGCCTCGCAGACAAGTTCCGCACCAAGCTCGACGACAGCGACAACAGCCCCGGATGGAAGTTCGCGGAATACGAAATGAAGGGCGTACCGGTTCGTATCGAAATGGGTCCGCGCGACATCGAAAACGGTCAGTGCGTCATCGTGACCCGTCACAACATGGAAAAGACGGTTGTTTCCATTGAAAATATCGAAGAAACCGTAGCGGCAAAGCTTCAGGAAGTGCGCGACGGTATGTACGCAAAGGCACTTGCAAACCGCGAAAAGAGAACCTACTCCTGCACGACCATCGACGAAATCAAGGAATCCCTTGCAGCGAACGGCGAAGGCTTCGTAAAGGCAATGTGGTGCGGCGACGAAGAATGCGAAGACAAGGTGAAGGAACTCACCGGTGTCGGCTCCCGCTGCATCCCGATGGATCAGGAAAACCTCTCCGACGTCTGTGTCTGCTGCGGCAAGCCCGCGAAGCACATGGTCTACTGGGGCATCGCGTATTAAGGGATATTTTCCCGGGGAACCTTTTTTGAGGAAAAAGGTTCCCCGGACCCCTCGAAAAACCTTTTTAAACAAATATATTGACATGGTTTTGTGCAGACTTTACGAGAAATTTGCACATACTCTTTCCCTATAACAGATTGAAGTTTTTTGAAAGGGGTGTGGGGGAAACTTTTTTTCCAAAAAAGTTTCCCCCACATATTCATTTACATTGAAAGAATTTACAATAACCAATTCGGAAAAGCTGCGGCGGATGGATCCGGTGATCCTGATCTGTGCGCTGGCGATGAGCGGGCTGAGCATACTGACGCTGGTTGCGACGTCGGACGCGTACGGGACATACTACTACAAGATGCAGATCGCGGCGTCGGCGGTAGGGTTCACGGCGATGATGGTCATGACGTTCATCGACTACGACGCTTTGATTGCGCGGATGAAATACGTGTTTTTCGTTGTCACGGTCGGACTTTTAATCTTGGTCGGTATATTCGGAACGGGAAGCCAGGGGAACAACAACTGGATTTCGTTCGGCTCGATTTCCTTCCAGCCATCGGAACTTGTAAAAGTGACCTACATCATGGTTTTTGCCCTGCATCTGGACAAACTGAAAGACAGGATCAACCACCCGTTTTCGGTACTTCAGCTGGGCATCCACGCGGGGATGATTTTCGGGCTGGTCATGCTGACGGGCGACCTTGGGACGGGACTGGTCTATCTTGCAATTTCGGCGATCATGATTTTTTCTGCGAACCTCTCTCTATGGTATTTTGCGGGAGCGATCGGAGCTGTGATTGCAGCGGCGCCGGTTTTATGGCCGTACCTGTCGGAGCGTCAGCAGATGCGTATTCTGGTCGGCTTCAATCCCGACCTTGACCCGCTTGACGTCGGCTGGCATGCGATTGCAAGCCGGAACTGCATCATCTCGGGCGGATTCCGCGGTGCGGGCTTCTCGGGCGGCACGAAATACTTCTCACTTAACGCAGGGCAGTCGGACTTCCTCTTCGCGGCGTTCGCGGAAAAATTCGGCTTCATGGCGGCGTTCCTCTACATCGTTCTCATCACGACGATGATCCTCCGCATCCTCTGGATCGCACGCGGTACCCGCAAAAACTACGCCATGTACATCTGCGCCGGCATCGCAGGCATGCTCCTCGCGCAGTCCGCCGAAAACATCGGCATGTGCCTCGCCATGCTCCCCGTCGTCGGCATCACGCTCCCCTTCTTCTCCTACGGCGTCTCCTCCATGGTCTCCATGTACCTCTGCATCGGCGTCGTTCAGAGCATCTGCGCTCACAACAAAAAATACTACTTCGAACGTGAAAACGGATAGAGTCTCTCTGTCCGTTTTTCCTGTTTGGGGGAGTGTGTGCGGATCGTTTGGAAAGGGGAAACGGGGGAAACGGTCGCTTTTTGAAAAAAGCTCCGCAAAAACTTTATACTGTTGTAGCCGGTTTGTTGGGGTGATATGGGTTTGTGAGAGGGGATTTTTGATGGGGCTGTGCGCTGACATTTGGTTTGTCCCAGCCTACAAAATGGGAGCGATCCAAGACCTATGTAGTAGTAGAGACGGAAATCAGGGCATTCGCTCCCTGCTTTCCCACGCCGGCTTTTGTATACGGGATATAGTGCGTCAATATGGAATTCAGCTACGGATGCGTCAGCATCCGCACTCCTTGGCTGCCGCCGTTCGTGCTTTGCGTTTGTACAAACCTTATGTCAGCCGCTCTTTCTGACGAAAAGCGCGGACGGCGGATTAGCCAAGCCGCGCGGAAACTGATAAAATGTAGAAGAATTTCTATCGATTGCACAACATCACGTATATCCTCTCCGGCGTGGGAAATCAGGGTCTCGGCGGCCCCTGATTTCCGTCTCCACCCTTCCTCAGAATTTGGATCGCTCCCATTTTGTCGACTGGGATATCCTAAATGTCAGCGCACAGACCCATCAAAAATCCCCTTTCTATATCATATCAACTGCAAAAACCGTCAACACCGTATAAAAGTTTTTGCGGAGCTTTTTTCAAAAAGCGACCGTATCCCCCGAACTCCAAATCCGCACTCTCTTCACCCATTACGGATTTCCAGAAATTTAGGGGTACCAATTTTGCGTGAGCGGTATTATAATGATAGTGTATCAGAAGGAAACGGAGCAGTGTTATGGAACTGATTGTGATAGACGAGAGCAGGATCAAATTGATGCTGACGGCGGATGAGATGGCGGCGTACCGGATGGCGGACGGCGGGACGAGGGAAGTGCTGCGTGGGATCATGGCGGACGCGTGCAGGAAGTGCGGGTACGGCGGCGCGGCGATGCGGGGACGGATCTATGTGGAGATGTATCCGTCGAGGGAAGGCGGATGCGAGCTGTTTGTGACGAGGCTGGCGGAACGTGCGGGGAGAACGATTGCTTGTGAAAGGGAAAACGGAACGGGTATGAAGAACGGGAACGAGAGTATTCTTGCGGAATACAGGAAATATATTTTCCGGGGACGCGTGATCTATGCGTTCGAGCGGATGGAGGATCTGCTCGGCGCGTGCCTCGGGCTGACGAAGAACGGATACCGCGGCGAAAGTGCCGCGTACCTCGACGAGGAAAAACGGGGGTATTACCTCATTCTTGAACGGGAATCGTCCGTCGTGTCCGAGAATCTCGGTTCGCTCTGCCGCAGTTCGCTTTATTATTACATAAACGAACACTGCCGCAGACTCTGCGAGGGTCAGGACGCCGTCACGATCCTCGGAAAACTTGCGTGATGCGGGATTATTCATAAAATAACGGTTGAACTTCTCCGCGGAACGTGCTATGATGTTGCCATTGCAGCATTGCTGAAGCATTTCAGATCCGAGGAAGTATCATGAGCGAAAACGAAACCGTAAAAATTATTTCCGACCGCCCGCAGAAGGAGTGGATCCCCGGCTGTCCCGTCCAGGTGAGGCAGATCCGCATCGTCCGTGAGAACGACCGCCTCTCCGCTGTCGTCACTTCGGTTCCGTGCGGCGGATTTTCCGTAAAAAATTATACCGCCGATATCGAATTCACCGGCGCAAAACGCCAGACCGTCGGTACGTCCGAAGCCGTCGTCTTCACCGCCGGCGAGTCCGCACCGGTCTCCGTACCGTTTGACGAGGCTGTGTACGCCTATGTCACCGTCCGTACCGTCACCCTTGCCGACGGCACCGCGTGGACGAACGAATCCGGTACGCGCGGAAAAATTCTCCCCGAACAGGATATCTACTGGCAGACCGACCCTCTCTATAACGCCATCCGCGTCGAATGCTCCGGTGTGACCGAAGCGAAGTACCGTCCCGACCGGCTTTCCGGCGACGGCGCGTGGCGCTGTGCCTGCGGTCAGGTCAATCTCGATTCGTCCGGCACCTGCGGCGCGTGCGGCTGTTCCCTGGAATGGCTCGACACCCACCTTGATCCCGCGTTTCTTGAAGAACGCAGCCGTGAAATTGCCGACAAAACCGAAAAGGAAGCGGTCAAAATCAAGAAAAAACGCGAAAGCGGCGTGTCCGATACCACCAAGATGATCCTCATCTTTGCCGCACTTGCGCTGGTGATCGCTCTCGTTGTCCTGACGTTCACGACGTTTGTGCCCGCGGCGAAGTACAGCAAGGCGGTTTCTCTGGCGGAATCCGGCGAATTTGACGAAGCCATTGCCATTTTCACCGATCTCGGCGACTTCCGCAACGCTTCCGCGATGGCTGCCGACACCAACTACAAGAAGGCGCAGTTCATCACCGGCCTCGAGGAAGTCAACATGACCACGAGCAAGAAATCCCCGTGGTTCTCCATCACCGCAGACGGCATCCTCTCCTTCAAGAAGGACGAATACGAGGACCGCGGCGGCACATGGGAACATTTTATTATTCCCGATGTTGTGGATAACGTCGTTGTGCGAGAACTCGACCGCAATTTCTTCATGAACTGCAAGGAACTCGTCGCCGTTACGCTTTCCGACTGCGTGGAAGTGGTCGGGGAACAGTGCTTCTATAACTGCGAACGTCTGGAAGCCGTGTATTTCGGCAAAAACGTGACGACCATCCTGCCGCGTGCGTTCATCAACTGCTATGCGCTGACGGAAATGGAGATTCCCGATACCGTGACCACCCTCGGCCTGCGTGCGTTCAACAACTGCATCAAGCTGAACAAGGTCGTCCTCGGCAGCGGCATCACCGAGATCGGCAGTTATCAGTTCAGCCTCTGCGTGGAACTCGAACGCATCACGCTGAAGTCTCCGATCACGTCCGTCGGGGAATTTGCCTTCTCCGAATGTGCGAAGTTCCGGAAGGTCCACTGCCGTTTTGAAGAATCCGCATGGACGGAACCGGCGGTTTCGGAAGGAAACGAAGCCTTCGAAGCTGCGGAGATCCTGTTTGAATAAGAAAACCGACAATTGAACAATAACAATAGAGAAAAGACCGCCTGCACGGCGGTCTTTTTGCGTACCCCGGAATTTTGTTATCCTTCTGCCGGGGCGTCAGAATTCGTCGCGTTCGCCGCGGCGGTTCTGATTCTGGTTCTGGCTGTTGTTTTTGTTCTGGCTCTGATTCTGGTTTTTGTTCTGATTCTGATTCTGGTTCTTGCCGTTCTTGTTCTGGGTCTGATTGTTGGTGTTATTCTGGTTCTGATTCTGCTGGCGGTTCTGGTTGTTGTCCATTGGATACTCCGTTTTCTTACTGTTTTTCCGCGTCATCCTGCGGTTTTCCGGAACGTGCTGAATGGGGTACATCTCTATTATGGCAGGGGAACTCGGTGTTTATTCAGTTTCCGGGTCATTCTCCGATGTATTTTTTCACGGTCAGGAGGATCTGGGCGGTCTGCGCACGGCTGAGGGAAGCGTTCGGCGAGAGATTACCCGCGCCGGTTCCGGAGAAGATCCCGGCGTTCGAGAGGGCATACAGGGAGCCCTGCGCCCATGCGGGGACGCTCGACTGATCCGCGAAAACGGGAACGGTCTCGGGCTCTTCTGCGCCGAGGATGGCGTTGAGGATCACGGCGGCTTCCGCACGGGTGATGGCACCTGCCGGACGGAAATACAGATTTCCGTTTTCGGGAACCCCTTTGATGATACCGAGGTTATAGGCGCGGTTGATATAACCGGTCGCCTCCGGGGAGATATCGCTGTGGTCGGCGAAGACGGTGGTGCACGGTTCGATTTCCCCTGCGCCGAGGGACTTCATGACGGTCACGAGGAAGTCCTCGCGGGAGATTTCCTCATCGGGGCGGAAATACAGGCTGCCGCCGGAGGTCTCGATATCCATGACATTTTCTGCGGCCATGACAATGGCGGCGTTGTGTGCCCAGTGGCCGTCCATATCGGCGAAGACGAGGTCGGCGGCGGCCTTGTCGATCTCGACGACCACGGAGACCTCGGCGGAATAATTGCCCCATTCGTCGCGGACGGTGTAGGAAAAGCTGTCCTCGCCGGTCACGCCGTCGCAGGGGGTATAGCAGTAATCGCCGTTCTGCGGATTCGTGAGGCGGAGGATGCCGTTTTCGGGGTACCGTGTGATCTCAAAGAGGAGAGGATCACCCTCGGGATCGCGTACGGACGAGGCGAGGGAACCGTACACGGCGATATCGCGCTGTGTCCACAGTTCCGGACCGGCGGACGTCTGTACGGCGTTCCGGTCGGCGGAAGCGGAAGTGACCGCCGGTGCGAGATTGACGGAATCGGTATACCGGAGCAGGCAGCCGACGCTGTACTCACCGCCGGATTTGAACCGGAAGGAGGCTTCGGTGCAGTCCGTTCCGGGTACAAAGCGGAGTTTATGGAGCGCCCCACGGGAGATGATCTGATTTGCGAGGACGGGAGCGTCCCCGAGCAGGAGTTTTCCGGCAGACGCCGGCGGAAGTGCGGTCACCGTGATGCTGTCCGACGCCGTTCCGAGCGCCTTCGCAAAATCCTCGGCGGTAAAGCAGATCTCCCCGTTCGCAAGTCCGGATTTGACCATCGTAAACTCCTCCGCCAGGTTCATAAACCCCGGCGACAGCATTCCCCCGTAATACGGTCCTGCGCTCACAGTTCCCGCCGCCCCAAGAAGTCCCGCGATCAGAAGCAATACGCTGCATGGTTTCATAATACAATTTCCCTTTCTCTGGAATTTTTTGATGGGTTCATCGTTCTATCGTATGCGGGTGGGGGGACAAAATATGCTTTGTGCGGGTTTTTAGGGAAGGGGGATACGGTCGCTTTTTGAAAAAAGCTCCGCAAAAACTTTATACTGTTGTAGCCGGTTTGGATGGCTGATATGGGGTTGTAAAAAGGAGTTTTGGATGGGTCTGTGCGTAGCCGTTTAGTTTATCCCAGTTGACAGGAGTCGAGCGATCCAAAGCCTGAGGAAGGGTGGAGACGGAAGTCAGGGGCCGCCGAGACCCTGACTTCCCACGCCG
>JAFYOX010000068.1 GCA_017547755.1 Clostridia bacterium
ATCTTCGCAAACGCAACCCTCGTTGAAGTTTCCGGCCTCGAAGTAGAAGGCTCCAACACCGGCGACATGGCGTTCGACGGCGACCTCGCTACCAGATGGTCCTCCAACACCGACGACGCGGCTCACATCATCGTTGACCTTGGCGCAGTTACCGTTGTTGACTCTCTCGACATCTACTGGGAAACCGCCTGCGCGGCTGATTACACCGTAGAAGTCAGCGAAGACAACGCAAACTGGACCGTAGTTGCGACCGTGACCGACAACGCGACCGCAGCTTCTCCCGCAGGTGAAGCAGTATCCCACAGCTGGGACGCTGTTGCCGCTCGCTACATCAAGATCAACTGCACCAGAAGAAATACCGCATGGGGCAATTCCATCTGGGAAATGGTTGCATTTGCATCCGACGCTGTAATCGAAGCTCCCGTTGTTGAAGAAGAAGCTCCTGTTGAAGAAGTTGTTGAAACTCCCGCAGCAGCAGAAGTTGTTGAAGAAGCAGCTCAGACCTTCGACTTCGGCGTGATCGCAGCAGTTGCTGCCCTCATCTCCGCAGCAGGCTACGCAATCTCCAAGAAGAGATAAATTTCCCGTAAATGATAAGCCACGCAGAAGTTCATCGCTTCTGCGTGGCTTTTGCCATTCCAGACCCGAAAGGACAGGTTATTTTCCATGATTCAACTCAGTCAGCAGACCCTCGCTCTTCTTGAGGATATCGAACACCGGATCGATCCGGAATCGGAAGAAGAGATGGCGGCACAGTGGCACGATTTTCTGTACGACCGTTTTGACGGCGACATTTTCCTTCCGCAGAGAAAACGGATTTCTCCCGCAGGCGTTTCCCTGCCGGGCGTCAACATCAACGATGCCATTGAAGATTACGAACAGATGCTGATCGCACAGCTCCAGCTCGTTTCCGGTGCGCTGAATTCGCCGAATCAGAATCTGTGTGTCCGCGCGAATTACGGCACGGGTATCCTCAGTTCCCTGTTCGGCGCGGAGATCTTTGTGATGCCGCGCGAAATGAACACGCTGCCCACGACGCGTGCCATCGGCGACACCGACCGCATCCGCGAACTCGTGGAACACGGTATGCCGGGTCTGTACAGCGGATTCGGACGCAAGGTCTTCGAATTCAGCGAAATCTGCGCGGAAGTTTTCGCAAAATATCCGAACATTCAGCGGTATGTAGACGTCTATCATCCCGACACGCAGGGTCCGCTCGATATCTGCGAATTGCTGTGGGGATGCGATATGTTCATCGCCATGTACGAAGAACCCGAACTCGTCCACGCCATGATGGGACTTCTGACGGACACCTACACGGCGTTCCTGAAAAAGTGGTTTGAGATCTTCCCCAAGGGAAGCGAAATGAACGTCCACTGGTCGGCACTCCGCCACCGCGGAACAATCCTGCTCCGCGATGACAGCGCGATGAACCTCTCGCCCGAGCTGTACAAGGAATTTGCCGCACCGTACGACGGCGCTCTTCTCGAACGTTTCGACGGCGGCGCCGTTCACTTCTGCGGACGCGGCGACCACTACATCGATACCCTGTGCGCTCTTCCGAAGCTCTACGGCATCAATATGTCCCAGCCGGAACTGAACGACATGGAAAAAATCTGGCAGAACACCGTCGACCGCGGCGTCAAAATGCTGATGTTCCCGCGCGGATGGGCACAGAAAGATCTCACCCGTCCCGGCGGATATCATCATAATCTCAGCATATAAGAAGCAAAAATCCCGCCATTAGGCGGGATTTTCTATATTTCTTCAAATTACAGCGACCATTTGGTATACTGAAGGGACGTGAAACCGTCACCTTCGACCGTCTGATAGTAAACGGTCAGGATTTCCCCGGACGGAAGTTCCACAGAAGCCGGGTAACCGAGGTCACACGGGGCGGTTTCGTGGAGAATGTATTCGTCCTCCCAGGTCTCGCCGTTGTCACGGCTGACAAGTGCGCGTTCTCCGAACGGCACTTCACGGCGTCCGAAGGAGCAGATGACCGCACCGCTCGAATGCTTCAGAAGATGCGGAGGCGAACCCGCAACATTCAGCGAAACGGGCATCGACCATGTTCTGCCGCCGTCTTCGGAGACGGTCTGGTACATCGTGAAGCCGTGGAAGACACCGGGCCCCTGCGCGCGGATCATGCCGAGCAGACGTCCGTCATCCAGTTCGATCATATGGGGTTCGTGGAAATGATCCGGCGTGAGATCTTCCGGAATCGGAACACCGCCGAGGCGCTTCCACGTCTTTCCGCCGTCGGAACTGCCGTACGCCGCAACCGCGCCGTGTTCTTCTTCGTCGGTGTACATCGCCTTGCCGAGGTACACCAGATCGCCGTTTTTCAGAAGGCTCGGACCGTGCGGAGACGATACGGGAACCTTGATGGTTTCACCCCACGTATAGCCGCCGTCTTCGGACAGGCGGATAAAGGAACCGCCCTGCGCGTATTCTTCGGGAATGGATGCAAATGCGTCCAGAACCCCGCCGGCGCCGACCCATACATTGCGGATCCCTTCCGCATATTCGTTCATATACGCCTTCGCGGGATGCGAGAACCAGGTCACGAGCAGTTTTTTGCCGCCGAGGGATACGATCCCAGCGTCACGGTCGTCAAGATACGTATCGTTGATGACCATCGGGATGCTCCATGTTCTGCCGCCGTCAAAACTCTTGTACATCGCAGTCTTGCCGAACGGGCAGACATGGGATACCCGGAATCCCGAGTCCACCGCGTAGAGTACGCCTTCGTCGTCAATGGCAACGGTCGGCCAGCCGTGATAACGGAAGAACGTGTTCGGAGAACGGTTTACGATCCCCTGTTCGGTTTTCGGTCGGATTTCCATGTTGTTTCTCCTTTGCTGTCTGTATTTTTCTCCGGTTTCCCGGATAATTTTTCATTTTTTCTTTCAGGCGTCCGCAAAAATCATGGAATACAGCGCGGCATCCCGCATACGGAAGCGCAGACGCACCGGACGTCCGGCATACGCCGAGAAATCGCTGCCGTCCGGGAAATAAACCGCTCTGTCAATGGAATCACCGTAAATTTCCACGCTTTCGCCGGACAGCGGTTCGCCGTCCGCGTCCAGTACCTGCACATAAATGCCGCCGAACGCGGAGGTCGCCATATTCAGATGGAGCACATTGCCCTCGAACGTCAGAGGCTTGGTCACAAGTTCCCGTTCTCCGCCTTCCGCCATCCGGCAGGCAAAGCCGTCCTTGCGCAGTTCGTACCGGTACAGCTTTTTCGGAGCGTCCGACATTCCGTCCTTGTTCATGTAGAACGAGTACGTGTCGCCCGTATCCGTCAGCGGCCACGACGCGAAGCAGTCCCCGTAGATCCAGTTGATCCCGGTTTCCATCCCCGGCGTCAGATATGCCTGCGGATACCGGTGGAAATGCTGTCCGTCACGGCTGCACATGAACACGAGGTCGGTCACCGCCAGTGCGCACCGCAGCTCAATGGTTTCCGCGGCGTGCTTTTTACGATCCACACTGCCGAACTGGTCGTCGTTTTTCGTCCATACCTTCCGTTCCACGTACCGCGAAGGCATCCCGATCCGGATGTGCGGCGCACGCGGATACGGCATGACGTTGTTGGTGTACATCTGGAAATCCAGACCGTCATCGTACGAGAGCGGCACCGGCGCTGTCCAGTGGACGAAGTCCTCCGATTCCGTGACGCGGACATCCCGTACAATGCCGCCCGCACCGTCGCCGTGCAGATTGCGGACATAGCTGTAGTATTTTCCGTTTTCCCAGAAGGTCGCGTTGAGGGTGTCAAACCGCCCCTGATCCGTCACCATTTCGCCTCTCGTGAAATGATATCCGTCAGGAGACGTCCAGCACCAGAGCGAACGGCGGTCCGTCGCGCGGTCAAGGAAGACCAGCGACAGCGCCTTGTACTTCGCTTCCGGCGGACAAGCCGGATTCGGATCACAGAAAACGCAGAGCGAACTGTCGTCCATGGTGTCAATGACAACGTTGTCCGCACCCGGCGTGACTGCCGGGAAAAGACCGAGCGCCGGACGTGTCCAGTGCAGTCCGTCCGCACTTTCGATCACGCGCATCCGGATCTTCTTTTTGCCGTGGGACGCCGGGTCGAAGGAAAGATAGTACATCCGGTATCCGTCCTCCGTCTGTACCACGTTGGGGTAGCTGACCGCGAATACTTCTTCCTCACGGTCGAAAAGAAAGACACATTCTTTTTCCACGGGCGGAACCAGACGCGGAATTGCGGTCGTCCGCTGGGGATCGATCAGAAAATCATCCCAGAAAACCTCGCGCCGTCTGCCGATAGAGATCGCTTCCATAAGACTGCCTCCGTATTTTTTCGGTTGTCACCGTAATGTCCAATAATTTTTCCGGTTATTCTCTTTCTGCTGCAAATTCTTCCGCCAGTGCGCAGAATTCGTCGATCTCATCCGCAAAGCTCTGCAGTCCTGCCTTCCAGAACGCACAGTCGGTCAGATCGATGCCCGCGATCTTCGCGCAGTCTTCCACACTGCACACACTCGTCGCAAGGAGCAGATTCTTGTAAAGCGGAACGAATTCTTCGCCGAGTTCGCGGTATTTCGCGTACAGACCGCGCGCGAAGAGACCGCCGAACGCGTAAGGATAATTGTAGAAACTCAGACCGCCGCTGTAGTAATGGCTCTTCACAAGCCACATATACTTGTGACGGCAGTCTTCCGCGAGACCGTCGCCGTAGGCCTTCTGCTGTGCGTTCAGCATGAGTTCGGACAGGCGCGCGGCATTCATGAATTCCTCCGGACGGTTTTCGAACACGGAGGCTTCGAACAGATAGCGGGAGTAGATGTCGCAGATGATCTGGCAGGCATCCTGCAGCTGGCTTTCGATCAGCGCGAGACGGACCTGCTTGTCTTCCGTTTCCGCAATGGCGGTATTCATTACGAGAACTTCGTTGAACGTGGACGCGGTTTCCGCGACGGGCATGGAATAATCCTGTGCCAGCGGTGCGTGACGGAAGGACTGACGGTCATGGAAGGAATGTCCCAGCTCATGCGCCAGCGTGATCACATCGCTGAACGAGCCGTCGAAATTGGTAAGAACGCGGCTCTGTCCCGCACTGGGAACGCCGCAGTCGAATGCGCCGCCGACCTTGCCCTCTCTGGGGTAAAAGTCGATCCACGCTTCATCAAAGGCACGGCGCACCATTTCGCAGAGTTCACCGTCGAATTTTGCGAAAATACCGGTAAGATATTCCTTGGCTTCCTCTACCGTATAGGTCTTGTCCGCCGATCCGACCGGCGCAAACAGGTCATACCACGGCAGACCGCCTTCGTGACCGAGCAGTTTTGCCTTGGCACGGAGGTAGCGGTGGAAATGCGGGAGATATTCGTCCATGGAGGAGATCAGTGCGTCGAGGGTTTCGCGCTTCATCCGGGCGTTATGCAGGGACTTTGCCAGCGGCGACTCGAATCCGCGCAGTTCGCATTCGTTCAGCACCTGCAGTTTGATGCTGTTGAGCGCGAA
The DNA here is from genome assembly GCA_017547755.1 of Clostridia bacterium. Taxonomy (GTDB): domain Bacteria; phylum Bacillota; class Clostridia; order Oscillospirales; family CAG-272; genus UMGS1696. The sequence continues at coordinate 5,500 of JAFYOX010000068.1, forward strand.
CGCAACGCTTTCGTCCACGGTCGCGCATCCCTTCAGTTCCGCTTCGTACGCATCGCGGCGAACGGACGGATCCGGATCATACGCAAGATTGCGGACAGCGGGCAGTGTGATCTGATCTCCGCGGTAATCGATGCGGACGGTGCTGGTCAGACTGCTCTGGAGATCGCTCCACGCAGCCGCACCGGAAATATTCATCTTCGCAAACAGGGCTTCTTCCTTTTCGCTGAGCTGATACTTCGCATCGTCCCTGATGCTGTTCAGCAGATAGCGGTATTCTTCCGGCGCGGCACCGGATGCGATGACCGCATCGATATCTTCGATCGCGGCGATCCGCTTGTTCAGAACGGCGTCGGATTCCGCATTCGCGCTGAGTTTGTTCATCAGGGTTCCGCTCATGCTGGCGGCTTCGGTGTCGCCGGTATTGGCGGAAAAACGAAGGTTGGCATAGATGAACAGTTTTCCGGAAAGCGCGTTCAGCGTTTCGCTCGCCGTGATCCAGCGGCGCACAAGATCGCTGTCGGACAGCGAAGAGGCATCGGCGGCAAGCTTTTTCATTTCCGCGATGCTGCGGTCAAGGGAGGAAAGATCCTCTCGGAATGCGGGATCGTCGAATCCGTTGTAAAGGATCGACAGGTCCCAGGTACGGTCATTGACAGACATAGGGGTACTCCTTTTTTCGTGGAATTTCATATTATCTGTGAATATTATATCATTTTATACTTCCCGTGACAAGTAGTGCGGTGCTTTTTACGGCACCGCACTTCGGATTGTTTTTTATTATGTATGGATCACAGTCCGGATTTTCCGAGCCAGCGTCCGCTGATGAGCCGCCACAGGAAGCAGATCACACGGAAGATCCAGTCCACGGTCATGGCATACCAGACGCCCATCAGCCCGAGTCCCATCCCCGGGAACGTGAACAGACCGAAGAACGAAACGGTCTCCGGCGCAAGACAGTACGCCAGCGCCACGCGGAAGACCCACATGGAGAAAATCGCCGTCACCATCGTGAACATAACGTCGTTGGCGGCACGGAATGCGGGCGGCAGACAGAACGCTGTCGGCCACAGGATGACCGAGACTATGCTGTGGTAGATCAGAAGAATCCATGCCAGACGGGAGGATTCCGGCGTCAGTCCGAACAGGCCGAGAAGCGGTGCGGAAAAAATACAGAGAAGAAGATCGGTCCCTGCCACCATGAGATAACTGCTTCCCAGCAGGGAGCGGACATAATGCTTCGCCTGTTCCTTCTCCTTTGCGCCCACACAGCGCCCGACAACCGTGACCATGGTACTCTGCACGGCACCGCCGACCGTATACTGAAAGTTCGCCAGAGAAAGTGCGGCGGCATTGGCGGCAATCGCAACCGTTCCCAGCGAAGATACCAGGCTGGCGGTCATCAGTCGTCCCATCTGGAACATACTGTTTTCAATCCCGTTGGGAACGCCGATCCGCAGAATGGAGCGGATAATGGACGCGTCCGGACGATAATGCAGCATCCGTTCCAGACGGATATACCGCTTGGAATCATGCGCGATCCAAAGCAGAACGGAAGCACCGACAAAACGGGAGATCAGCGTGGCAATCGCCGCACCTGCCGCACCCAGATCGGCGCCGTAGATCAGCAGCGCATTTCCTGCAATGTTCAGCAGATTCATGAAGATCGACGTTTTCAGCGTGGTGATGCTGTCACCCTGCGCCCGGAACGCGGCGGAAATACTGTTTTCCACTGCAAGGAACGGAAAGGACAGAGCAACGATCGTGAAATACGACAGCGCATTGCGCATCACGCTTTCCTCCACTTCCCCGAAGAGAAGCTTCAGCAGAGGAACGCGGAAGGTCAGCACCGAAACCGTGATCGCCGCCGCCGCGATGGCAGACGCATAAACAAGCTGTTTTGCGGATTCACAGGCATTCTCACGGTCACCGCGTCCCATCGCCTGTGCCAGTACGACGGAACCGCCGCTCGTAAGCGCGCCGAACAGGGTGATCAGCACCGTATCGAGCGACCCGATCAGGGAAACGCCGGCAAACGCCGCTTCCCCCTTGTTGGATACCATCATCGAGTCCACCATGCCGATCGCCACCGAAAGGATCCCCTGCAGAGCCAGCGGGATCAGGATCCGGATCAGGTCCCTGCGGGTAAAGAGCATTGAAGTTTGTTTTTCCATATTCATCATTTCCCGTTCCGCTCTATTTCATTCCGGGCGTGAGATCCACCTGTGCAAGCCGTTCCCGGACGGCGGCATAAACGCTTTCGTCCACGTCCGGCGTTCCGGATTTGTTCGTCGGCAGACGGAATTCCTCCGGCGTGCGCGGATCGGTACTGTAAAAATCGTTCCGGTACCGTTCACGCACCGTAAGATCCCGCAGATCCGGCACCTCGTACGGCATTCCGTGATCCACAATGGAACGATACGCCAGAAGTCCCGGCAAAGCCATGTCGAGTGCCTGATATACGTCGATGGAATACTTTTCTCCGAGCGGATCGCCAAGAATTTTTGCGATGAAATAGCCGAATCCGGTCAGATCGCTGTTGCTGATGCTGCCGTGATCCTTCTTCGGACGATGGGCAAACGGCATATACGATACGCTTTCGCCGGTGATGTCGTAATGGAATTCCTTATCGTAGCTGTAAACCGTGATCCGGCCCGGCTCGGCTTCGATCGACCCGTGTTCCCCGAAAATCCGGTAGGACGCGATGTACGGATGCCGCAGATTCCCGTTGAGGCTCCGCGCCATGCCGCCGTTGTCCAGTTCCATCGTCTCCATCGCCGCGCTTCCGGAGCGTGCTCCGTTTTCCGCCATGTAATCCATGCGCGGCATCTCCAGTCCGTTCACCCGTACGGGACGGCGGCCGGTGGAAAACAGCAGCGGTCCGATGCTGTGCGAGCAGTAAAACGTCGACGGAACATAATTCCGCCAGTGATCGCGGATACCGCGGGTCAGCAGATGCCATTTCGGGGAACAGTCGTTGCAGAATGTCCCTTCCAGACAGACGCCTTCGCCGATATCACCCGCTTCATACCGCTGGCGCATGGCAAAAATATTGTCCATGTAACAGTAATTTTCGCCGTAGGCATACACTTTTCCGCTTTTTTCCACGGCGTCGCAGAGAAGGCACGCTTCCGCCAGTGTCTGTACCGGCTGCACCTCGCTGTATACATGCACGCCGCGTTCGAGCGCACGGATCGCATATGTCGCGTGCTCGTTGGCGTAATTGGCAAGGATCACAAGATCGATCCCGCAGTCAAGCATTGCATCAAAACTGTCGCAGCAGAAAACGGTTCTCCCCTGCTCACGGAAGAAATCCTCACATTTTTTCCGCAGGACAGGATATGTTTCGCACACGGCAGTGATCTCAGCGTATTCGTAATCCAGCAGCATCCGCATGGCAAAGTCCATTCCGCGGCTGCCGCCGAGGATTCCCACACGCAGTTTTTCCATGAAAAATCCCTTCTTCCCTTATCCCGGTCAGATCTTCAGACCCTGTACATAGGCGATCGCACGACGATAGTGTTCCAGCGCGGGAAGATGCTCGATGATCATGGGAATGTCCGGATTCGCACGATTCGCCTCCCGGATGTAATGGGCAAGGTCGAGTCCGCCGGTGCCGCATTCCGTTTCACGGATGGATACGGTCAGGCTGTGATCGAGGATCGCATCCTTGACATGGCAGCTCACAACGTGCGGTCCCAGCAGGCGGAATGCTTCCGTAACCAGTTCACGGTTATGATAATACACGCGCGGCGACACCAGAATATTGACAATGTCCAGATGCACGCCGAAGCCGGGTCGGTCGATGTCCCGCAGGAGAGCGGCATAGCTTTCCGGAGAATCCGGCAGCATATGCGGCATCGGTTCCAGCGAATAGTGCGTCCGCACGGGCTTCACCTGATCGAGGAGCCACTGCGCGAACGATACGATCTCTTCATACATTTCCGGCGAATAGTTTTCCGCATAGGCACCGTCCCAGACTTCGCCCGCCGCGCCGCTGATATTGACACAGCAGCACGCGCCGACGTATTCCGCCAGTTCGAGCTGACGGAGACAGCGTGTCCGGTTGGCCGCCCGCTTCACCGGATCGGGATCCATCGGATTGTTCCAGATCCCCACTTCCGCGATCGTCAGATCACAGGCGCGTGCAGCGGCGGCGTAACGGTCGATCATATTCACCGGCGCATCCCAGGACAGCGGAAAAACGACCGCTCCCAGTCCGGCTTCCTTATGGAGTACTGCCCATTCTTCGGGATTCGAATGGGGAAAAGCAGCGGCAATACCGAGTCGCATAATATACCTCCGTGTCTTTTGACAGAATTTATTTTTTATTTTCCGTCATTCCCCGGACGTTCTGCTGGTTCCCGGAGAATGTACATTTTTCCTTATAAACGCAAGTACATCATATCACAAATCGTCGGATTTGTCAAAGAAATTCAGGATATCCGCAAAATTTCTTTCCGGGAAATTCATTTCCGGATGGTATACAGGCGATTGGCAATCGTCCACAGCGCAGGAAAATAGCGCATGATGTTCCATACTCCGGCACCGGTCAGTCCGTATTCCGCCACAAGCCGGAGCATGGCGTCCGCACTGCGCGCGTTTTCAAACCAGACGATATGCTCCACGGCATCGGCGTAGGTCTGCGGACGGTCATAGTAATTGTAGAACGGCGCCTGCGCCGTCTCATCGTATCCGATGGCGGCATTCCGTTCCAGCGCACGCTCCACCGCCGCGGTATTGCCGACGGACTGCGCGCGGGTCTCTCCGCGCACATACGGCAGAGGCCAGTCGTAGCCGTAATTCGGGATCCCGACAAACAGTTTCTGCGGCGGAATCTCGGTCAGTGCGTAATCGATCACACGCCGCACCTCGTTGATCGGTGACACGGGCAGCGGTACACCGTACGTATATCCCCATTCGTATGTCATCAGCAGAGCCGCATCCGCCGCTTCGCCGAGTGCGGCATAATCGTGTCCCTGATACAGCAGTCCCTGCTGATCCGCGCTGTATTTCGGCGCAAGTGCGGCAAATACCGGAGTTCCTTCCCCGACCGCCGCACGTACCTCCCCGACAAACGCCGCGTAATCCGCCGCATTTTCCGCGGGAATGTATTCGAAATCCACGTCGATCCCGCCGTATCCCTTTTCACGGACGACGGCAGCCGCATTCTGTGCCAGTGCCGCACGCCGTTCCGGATCGCTCAGGATCGCCGCCGCACGCTCACTCGAAAAGGTTCCGCGTTCCGTGACGGATGTCAGCACAAGCAGAGGCACCGCACCGTATTCGCGTGCCAGCGCCACCAGTTCCGCATCATCTCCTGCCGGAGGAAGCAGTTCACCGTCTTCCGTGATACCGTACGAAAAGACCGAGAGATAGGTCAGATACGGCAGTGTCCGCCGCAGAACATCCCGGTCAATGGAGGTATACGCATAGCCGTTCAGCGAAATCTCACCGAGCGGCGGCGGATCGTACGCAATATTCAGGACCTGCCCCGGATAGACCGCCGGCTTTCCGCCGAGAATGGGATTGTTCCGGTAAAGCTCCTGTACCGTCGTTCCGTACATCGCCGCAATGCCGGACAGATTTTCTCCGCCGCGCACCGTATGGGTCACCGTCGGGAACAGGATCACCAGATCCTGCCCGACCGCAAGCCTGCCGGGATTGTCGAGCAGATTGTCCGTAATGATCCGTGACGGCGGTACACCGTATTCTCTGGCGACCGAATAAATGCTGTCGCCGCTCTGCACCGTATGAATCGTCATAAAAACCTCACTTTACCTGAAGGATATTCCAGTATATGCAAAAAAACAATGTCTGAACCGGAACAAAAAAATTTTCGCAAAAAAATTTTCCATTTATTTTCGAAAAATACCGTGTAAACTTCCTCCGGAAAGGTTATAATATCTTAGGTTATTCCGAATACCAGCAGGAGGTTATTATGAGTACAAAAAATATCATCGAAACGATCCGTGCCAGAGAGATCCTCGATTCCCGCGGAAATCCGACCGTGGAAGCCACCGTGCTTCTCGAAGACGGTTCTTTCGGCACCGCGTCCGTCCCTTCCGGCGCATCCACCGGCAAATACGAAGCGCACGAACTGCGCGACGGCGACAACAGACGCTACGGCGGCAAAGGCGTTCTGAAGGCAGTCGAAAACATCAACGGAAAAATCTGCCGCGAACTGAAAGGCTGCCGCTGTGATCCCGCGCAGATCGACGCCTCTATGATCCGTATGGACGGCACGGACAACAAAAAAATGCTCGGCGCCAACGCCATGCTCGCCGTTTCCCTCGCCGCCGCACGTGCCGGCGCATCGTACGCAAAAATGCCGCTGTACCGCTATATCGGCGGGATTTCCGCAAAAAAACTGCCGCATCCGCTGATGAACATCCTCAACGGCGGCGCACACGCTTCCAACAATCTCGATATTCAGGAATTCATGATCGTTCCGGCGGAATTCGGCACGTATTCCGAATCGCTTCGCGCCGGTGTGGAAATCTACCACAAACTCGGTTCCCTGCTGAAAGCGGACGGTCACACGACGCTCGTCGGTGACGAAGGCGGATTCGCACCGGATCTGCGTTCCGCGGACGAAGCCTTCGATTATATCGTCCGTGCCATCGAAAAAGCCGGTTACACGACCGATCAGGTGAAGATTGCCGTCGATGCGGCATCCAGCGAATGGATTTCGGACGGCAGCTCCTATCATCTGCCGAAAACCGGCACGGCATATTCCTCTGCCGAACTGGTGAAGGAATGGGAACGTCTGTGCAGCCGCTATCCGATCGTTTCCATCGAGGACGGGCTCGGCGAGGACGACCACGACGGATGGAAGCACATGACGGACACGCTGGGCGGAAAAATCATGCTGGTCGGGGACGACTATTTCGTCACCAATCCGAAACGTCTCGCGGACGGCATCGAACACGGATGCGGCAATACGATCCTTGTAAAGCCGAACCAGATCGGTACGCTGACCGAGACCATCGAAGTCGTCTGCCTTGCCAAGGCGGCAGGTTACCGGACGATCCTCTCCCACCGTTCCGGCGAAACGGCGGATACCGCCGTCGCGGATATTTCCGTCGCGCTGAACACCGGATTCATCAAAACCGGCGCACCGTGCCGTGCCGAACGTACCGCAAAATACAACCGTCTGCTGAAAATCGAAAGCGAACTCGGCGGCGATGCGGTCTTTGAAATGGGAATTTTCAAAAACAACGGCATTTCCGGCAGGATCCCGGCAGAGATCTGAAAATTTTTCTGCAAAAATTTTAAATAAACCGTTAATAAATGCGCAGAGCTCTTGCATTGGGAAACGGTTTGTGATATAATACCGGGGTATGAACAAGCAAGAATAACTCGTGAATCAAGGCCATACCAGCCGGGGGAGCAGCGGGTCCCTGTACTCGAAGTCCGCTACAGCGAGGGTGGATTCCCGTTCCGAGGCTTGAGCTTGCGTAGTCTGTATTGTACGGACCGTGTTGACGAATGGGTCCTGCGCGATGGGCAGCTGTGAACCATGTCAGGTGGGGAACCAAGCAGCATTAAGCAGTGTTGGTCCATGTGCCGCAGGGCAGCCTGTTCTGAGCGGAAACTACAATGTCGTGCGTGATCCTCAGGTCGAAGTTCGGGTGTATGGTCTTGATTTGCGGGTTATTCTTATCTTGTCATATTGAATCCGGAATCTTCTTTATCAAAGGAGTGTGCAAATTGCATCAGGCGCTGTATCGGAAATACAGACCGCGCAGTTTTGATGACGTGTGCGGTGAAGAACATATTACCTCGGTCCTGCGGTATGAGGCAAAAATGGCGAAATTTTCCCATGCCTACCTTTTCTGCGGTCCGCGCGGTACCGGCAAAACGACCTGCGCAAAAATTCTTGCAAAGGCACTGAACTGCGAATCTCCCGAAAACGGAAATCCGTGCGGAAAGTGCTTTGCGTGTACCTCCATTGACAACGGAACAGCAACGGACGTCCTGGAAATGGACGCGGCGTCGAACAACGGTGTCGAATACATCCGCGATATCCGCGATGAAGTCACCTACACGCCCGCCGCTCTCAACCGGCGCGTCTACATCATCGACGAAGTACATATGCTCTCCGTGAGTGCATTCAACGCGCTTTTGAAGACCCTCGAGGAACCTCCGGAACACGTTGTCTTCATCCTTGCAACGACGGAACTCCACAAACTGCCCGCAACGATCATTTCGCGCTGTCAGCGGTTCGACTTCCGCCGGATCAAAACGGATGTCATTGCGTCTCGTCTCCTGCAGATCGCGGAATGGGAAAACATCGCGCTCACCCCTGACGCGGCGAAGATCATCGCCAAGCAGTCGCAGGGCGGTATGCGCGACGCGATCAGCCTGTTCGAGCTGTGTGCCTCCGGCGGATACGATGTCACTGCAGAACGTGCTTCCGACATTCTCGGTCTGACCGGCACGGAACTCCTGTACAAAACGGCAGTTGCCGTGGCACGATCGGATGCCCGTGCAATTTTCAATATCATTCAGACCGTCAGCGCGTCGTCGAAGGACATCGCGGTGTACTGGTCGGAACTGACGGAATTCTGGCGGGATATGCTGGTGTGCAAATTCCTCGGCGACGACGAAAAAGTCTCTTATCTTGACCTTACAGAACCGGAACTGCGCGTCCTGAACGATGCCGCACGACGGTTCACAAAAGAAACGCTGTCCTGGCACTTTGAGCTTCTGGACAACGCCCTGCGGGAAATGACACGGCTCCCGCAGACCAAGCGGATCACGGCGGAACTGACGCTGACAAAAATGAGCGACGCTTCGCTGAATTCCGGCACCGATGCACTTCTCGCACGGATCGCGGCACTGGAGGAAAAAATCAGTCTGATCGAATCCTCTCCGGTACCGATCGCTGTTCCCGCATCTCCCGCAGACCTCCCGGTCTCCAAGGCTCCGGTTGCATCTGCTGCATTAGATGCGACAGTCCGTGAAACGGCGGAAACTGCTCCGGAAGCGGAAGCATCCGTACCTCAGAAAGCGGCGGATGAGCTGCTCCCCGTTCCCGATCTCGGCGACGTCATCGAGCGGATCGGTATGCAGAATCCGATGTGTTCGGGATTCCTTGCGGAATGCGACTGCTTCACAACGCCCGACCGGATGAAAGTGATCATCCGTACCGGCGGTGATTTCGCAAAAACGGTACTGACGCGAGACTCCTCCATGCAGTCTCTGCGTGCTGCCCTTCATGCCTGCGGTATTTCGGGCGTAGGTGCGGAAGTGATCGTGGAAGTCGGTGCGGTACAGAAAAAACGTCCTCCGATGGACGAACTCACAGACATTTAATTCAGGCAATCCAATAATTTATATATAATCAAAACAAAGGCGGTATAAATCCATGAAAGCAAGATTACCCAAGGGTGTCGGCGCCGGCCAGCCCAATATGCAGAGCATGATCAAGCAGGCTCAGAAGATGCAGGAAGACATGACCAATCTTCAGGAAGACCTCGACGCACGCGAATACGAAGTAAACGCAGGCGGCGGTGTTGTTACCGTGAAGATCAACGGCAAGATGGAAATCCTCTCCATCGACATCAAGCCGGAAGTTGTTGATCCCGATGACATCGAAACCATGTCCGACATTCTCGTTGCTGCTGTAAACGAAGCAATCAAGAAGGTCAGCGAAATCAACAGCACCGAAATGGGCAAGATCACCGGCGGTCTCAACGTCCCCGGCCTCAGCGGTCTGCTTTAATTTATAGTTTATAGATTCTGTTTGTTCGGGGAAAAACCTTCAAAAAGTTTTTCCCCGATTTTCATAAAAAGGAGACTCCCATGGCTGAAACGCTTGAACCTCTCGAGAGACTGACGGATATGTTCCGTAAGCTGGACGGCGTCGGCAAAAAGTCGGCGGCGCGGTATGCGTTCTGTGTTCTGAACTTCTCCGAACAGGAAGCACGCGATTTCGCGGAAGCGATCCTCGCGGCAAAAACGGAGATCCGTAAATGCTCGGTCTGCTGCAATATCACGACCGGCGAAAAGTGCAAAATCTGCGAATCCCCTGCCCGCGATCATTCGATCGTCTGTGTGGTGGAAGACCCGCGTGCGGTGATGGCCATCGAAAAAACCCGTCAGTACAACGGCGTCTACCACGTCCTGCACGGAACCATCTCTCCGATGCGCGGCGTTACGCCGGATAAACTCACCATCCGCGAACTCCTCGCACGCCTGAACAATTCCGCTGTCAGCGAACTCATCCTCGCAACCAATCCCACCGTGGAAGGCGAAGCGACCGCCATGTACATCGCACGTCTCGCCTCTCCGCTCGGCGTCAAAGTCACCCGTATCGCCAACGGCGTTCCCGTCGGCGGTGACCTCGAATACGCCGACGAAGTCACCCTCCGCCGAGCCATGGAGGGGAGATATTCGATCAATTGAATTTTTTCCGGGGAAAAACTTTTTGAAAAAAGTTTTTCCCCGACTTGCTTTGCAAGTCGGAGCCGGACACCCTTTTCAAAAACTTTCAAACGATAAGTATAGACAAAGCAAGTGCAAATCTGAAGGAATAAAACAGCTGTATAGCTTACAGAAATTTTATTTCTTCAAATCTGCACTTTCTTTGTTGTAGTTATTGTCTGAAGTTTTTTGGAAAGGGTTCGGGAAAACCTTTTTGCAAAAAGGTTTTCCCGAGAACCTCACCCGCAGATAATAATAAAGATCTGACCGATCGGGTAGAACCACCAGATGGCGTCCTGCAGAGCCGGTGTGGTGTAGCCCATCAGGCGGTCGATGCCGATGATGTAGTCGGAGATGAAGAACGACAGCGCACCGAGTGCCGCGAGGGAACGCCAGCTGCGGATCGACCATGAGTAGGAGAAGATCGTTGCGCAGGCAAGACCGATGATGCACATATACGACAGGCAGAGGACGTACATGGCGATGCTTGCGTTTTTGTCCCGGAGAGAGAGAACGGTAACGATCAGCCCCGCCAGAAGGATCACGCCGGCCGCCGTCCAGAAGCCGGGATTGATGTACTTGAATCCGTGTTCACGGATGAGCGTGAGATAGCCGCCCGTGTACAGAAAATGCGCGATGATGAAGAATCCGGCGCCGACGAAAAAATACGGTACGGGCATCTTGTTCCCGATCCCGCGGAAGTTCATCAGAACGATGTCCCCGAGGCTCGACATGATCATCGCCGCGAGACACCACCAGCGGTCCTTCGTCCGGAAACAGAGCGCAAGCACCAGCGCCAGCAGCGACATCAGAACAGTCAGAACAAACGATCCGGGAAGCCCGAACCAGCGAAAAAAGTTATTCATAAAAATCCTCTTGTCTGAAAAGGTTTTGGGAAAGGGTTCGGGGAAACCTTTTTCCTCAAAAAAGGTTTCCCCGAAAAAGTTCATTTACCAATTCATCTCATTTCTTCGTCAGCCTGCTTCAGCTTTTCGATGATCGGGAGCTGCTGCGGGCAGACACCTTCGCAGGCACCGCATTCGATGCACTTGTCCGCTGCGTGTTCATCTGCGATGACCTTCTTGTAGCGGCCGTTTTCCTTCAGCTTGGAGCCGTAGAGGTTCAGGTCGTTCCAGATGGAGAAGATGCGCGGGATGTCAACGTCGTTCGGGCACGGCATGCAGTAACGGCAGCCGGTACAGCCGATCTTGGTACGGCTGTTGTACGCGTCGCGTACCTTTGCGATGAGTTCTTCTTCTTCCGCGGTCATGCAGCCGATTTCACAGCGATCGAAAATTGCGAGGTTGTCGTCGCACTGTTCCATGTTGGTGATGCCGGAAAGAACCGTTGCAACTTCCGGCTGGCTGCAGAGCCAGCGGAACGCCCATTCCACGGGAGAACGCTTCACCGGGAATGCGTCGTACAGAGCCTGTACATTGTCCGGAGCCTTTGCCAGCTTGCCGCCGAGAAGACCTTCCATGATAACGACCGGAATACCCTTTTCGCCGGCATACTTCATGCCCTTGAGGGTCGCCTGATTGTCGATATCCATGTAGTTCATCTGGATCTGGCACATATCCCAGTCGTAGGAATCGATGATATCGATGAAGGTGTCGTAACCGTCGTGGAAGGAGAAGCACGCATACTTGATCTTGCCTTCCGCCTTTGCCTTGTCGAGGAATTCGCGGATGCCGAGATCGCGGATCTTTTCCCAGCTGCCCTTGTTCAGCGCGTGAACGAGATAGAAGTCGATGTAATCGGTTTCAAGATTTGCAAGCTGTTCGCCGAGAAGACGGTCCATGTCTTCGCGGGTGTTGCACGCCCAGGTCGGGAGCTTGGTCGCAACATATACCTTTTCGCGGTAGCCGTCACGGAGCGCGTGTGCGAGCATCATTTCGTTCTTCTGACCGGAATATACGTACGCGGTATCCATGTAGTTTACGCCGCTGTCGATCGCATGGCGGATCACGGGAGTGGAAATGGATTCATCGACAACTTCCGTACCGTCTTCGAGCTTGATCATCGGGAAACGCATGCATCCCATACCGAATGCGGATACTTCGATGCCGAGTTTGCCCATCTTTCTGTATTTCATGATAATTCTCCAATCTGTGCAAAAATTCACATGATATCATTGTACCTGTAAAATTTCATTTTGTCAAGATATTTTTAAATTTAAATGCTGTTGATTTATTTTTGTTGCAATCTGCAAAAATATGCGGCAGAAAACCGTCGTTTTTGCCGCATATAATCATGAAATAAAATTATTCCGCAAACAGATTTTCGAGATAAACCGTGTCCACGCCGAACGTGATCGCCTTGTACGTATATTCCCCGATCACATAGGACGAACCGGAAAGTACGTAGATCACCGTGTCGCCGTCGAGTGCGTGGAACGTGACCGTGAACAGTACGCCGTCCGCCGGTACACCGCTTCCCTTCTTGCGGGTACACTGTACACCTTCAAAGATCATACGGATATTGTCCTGCATCTTCGGATCGGTATATTCGATCGACTCACCGGTCGCTCCGTTCTGCACCGTCACCTTTTCCACGTGCGGATACTGCGTTGAAATGTCGATCAGTTCCGGAATGATGTCGTCAAGAAAATAGTCCGACGCGCAACCGGTCAGGAGAAGTACGGCAAACAGCGCTGCCAGCAGAATTCCAAAATTTCGTTTCATATGCATCCTCCTCATTTTTGTTCTACAAATATTATACAATAGATTTTCCGCTATTGCAAGATAAAAAAAGCAAATATTCTTAAAATTCTGTTTTCTTTGCCATCGCATTATGCTATAATTTAAATAGTATTAAAAGGTTTTGGAAAGGGGTTCGGGGAAAATCTTTTCCTCAAAAAGGTTTTCCCCGAGAAACTTTATTTCTCATGAAAAAATTCCTCATTATCGACGGAAACAGCATCGTCAACCGCGCGTTTTACGGGATCCGTCCGCTTTCCACGAAAGACGGACTGCCCACCAACGCCGTATACGGCCTGCTGACGATCCTGAAAAAACATCTCGACGCGCTGGAACCGGATTATATCGCCTGCGCCTTCGACGTGCATCAGCCGACCTTCCGCCACCTTACCTATGCGGATTACAAGGGAAACCGCAAGGGGATGCCGGACGAGCTCAAGGCACAGATGCCCTACGCAAAGCGCGCCGTCGCCGGACTCGGCTTTGAAGTGATCGAATGTCCCGGATGGGAAGCGGACGACGTCATCGGCACCGCCGCACAGATGGCACGCGACCACGGCGGCATCGAAACCTACATCCTCACCGGGGACCGCGACTCCCTCCAGCTGATCGACCCGACCACCACGGTCATTCTCGCTAAAACCAAGGAAGACGTCCTCTTCACCGAAGAAAAATTCGCCGAAGAATACGGCATCACGCCCGGTCAGTTTGTGGACGTCAAGGCTCTCATGGGCGACTCGTCCGACAATATCCCCGGCGTTGCGGGCATCGGTGAAAAAACCGCACTGAAGCTCATCCAGACCGCCGGTTCTCTCGACGCCCTCTACGGCGACCGCGAAAACAATTATTTCAAGCAGACCGCCGGTACCGTCAAAAAACTGGAAGCCGGCGAAGAAAGCGCGTATCTTTCCCGTGATCTCGCACGGATCCGCCGCGACGCGCCGATCCTTTCGAAAGACGAACTCTTCCGTACCCGTCCGACGGACAAGACCGCACTCATCGATCTGTTCGGTGAACTTGAATTCACCGGCATGACCAAGCGCTTCGGACTCGAGGAAGAAACCGCAGAGGAAACGGCGGAAATCCCGCTCACCGAAGCCGCTTCCGTCGGCGGACTGCACTTTGATGCACCGGCCGCCCTCGTTTACGATGCGGAAAACAACCAGATCACGCTCTGCACGGGCACCGAAACGATCGTCTGCCGGAATGCCGATCCCGACGATGCGGCCGCATTCCTGCGCGGAAACCGGATCATCTGCCACGATTTCAAGGGACTTCTCCGTTCCCTGCATATCGACGGCCATGCCGTTGACTGCGTGTACGACACCATGCTGGCAGCGTACCTGCTCAACTCCGGCGGCGGCAAGTTCGGTCTGAACGTCATCGCGGAACAATACCTCAAAATGAGCGAGATCAAACCGGACAGTGCAGCGTATACCGTCTATCGCCTGTATGAAACGACCTCTCCCCTGCTTGAGGAAACCGGTATGACCTCCCTCATGCACGACATCGAGATCCCGCTGTCGAAGGTTCTTGCCTCCATGGAAGAAACCGGTTTCAAGATCAATCCGATCGGCATCAAACAGTACGCGGACGACCTGTTCGTCGCGGAAAACGCGCTGGCCGATGCCATCTGGGCACAGGCGGGACACCAGTTCAATATCAACTCTCCGAAACAGCTCGGCGAAGTCCTGTTCGAAGAGATCGGACTTCCGTCCGGCAAGAAGACCAAGACCGGCTACTCCACCGACGCGGAAACCCTCGAAGACCTCCGTCCGTACCACAGCATCATCGGCGATATTCTTCTCTACCGTCAGACCGCCAAGCTGCGCGGCACCTATGGGGATCCGCTGATCGCCTTCGCGGACGAAAACGGACGCATCCATACGAAACTCAATCAGGTCGGTACGGCGACCGGACGTCTCGCATCGAGCGACCCGAACCTGCAGAACATCCCCGTCCGCGCGGAAATGGGACGCGAACTGCGGAAATACTTCATCGCGGACGACGGCTGTGTCCTCATCGACGCGGACTATTCCCAGATCGAACTGCGTCTTCTCGCCGCTCTTTCCGGCGACGAAGCAATGAGCGAAGCCTTTATCAACGGCTGCGACATCCACACCGCCGTCGCGGCACAGGTGTTCGGCGTGGACGAAGACGAAGTAACGCCCGAACTGCGCCGCCGTGCAAAGGCGGTCAATTTCGGCATCGTCTACGGCATCGGGGAATTCTCCCTCTCGAAAGACCTCGGCATCACCCGCCGTCAGGCGAAGGAGTACATCGACAATTACCTCCGCACGTATTACGGCGTCGACGCCTACCTCAAGCAGACCATCGAAACGGCGAAGGAACAGGGATACACGACCACCCTCTTCGGCAGACGTCGGTACATTCCGGAGCTGAAATCCACCAACCGGAATCTGCGCGCGTTCGGCGAACGTGTGGCGATGAACAGCCCGATCCAGGGAACGGCGGCGGACGTCATCAAAATCGCGATGATCCGCGTGGACAAAGCCCTGCGCGAAGCCGGGATCGACGCCCGACTGATCATGCAGGTACACGACGAACTGATCGTGGAAGCGCACGAAAGCTGCGCGGATCAGGCGTCGGAGATCCTCGTACGCGAAATGGAAAACGCCGTGAAGACCACCGTTCCGCTGACCGCCGACGGCGGCATGGGCACGAGCTGGTATGAAGCGAAGTAAACGAATCCGACAGGAGAACACACTATGAACCAATTGACCATAGCTTCCGGAGGAACTGCGCATCTCCCCATCTGCATTGCGGAACAGGCGGACATTGCTGTCCAGACCGCCTCCAAAGAGCTTTCCCATTTTCTCCGGCGCATCACCGGTGCAGAGTTTTCTGTCCGTACTACAGATGACAATCCAGCCATCCGGATCGCCGTCGATCCTTCTCTTTCTGAAGAAACGTATCGCATCCGCTGTGACAGTACCGGACTGACCATCACCGGCGGAAGCGGACGCGGCGTCAACTACGGCGTCTTCGGCTTTCTGGAAAACGTTCTTGGCGTACGTTTTTACACGCACGATATAACGAAAGTCCCCCAATGTCCGGAACTCATTCTGGACGAAATGGAAATTACAGAATCCCCCGTATTTGAATATCGTTACTGTGATTACAATATGCCTCCCGAATGGCGCGTCCGTAACGGTATGAACGCCGGTATTCCCGGGATGTTCGGCGGCAGCAAAACGTATGCTCTATTTGTCCATTCCTTCAACTGGCTTGTGAATCCGGATCAGTATTTCGATACCCATCCCGAATATTTTTCTATGGTAAACGGTCAGCGGGTAAAGCACCGTTCCCAGCTCTGTCTGACCAATCCGGAAGTGATTGCGATTGCCACAGAGCGTGCGAAACAATATCTGCGGCAGAATCCGGATGCA
The DNA here is from genome assembly GCA_017547755.1 of Clostridia bacterium. Taxonomy (GTDB): domain Bacteria; phylum Bacillota; class Clostridia; order Oscillospirales; family CAG-272; genus UMGS1696. The sequence continues at coordinate 22,037 of JAFYOX010000068.1, forward strand.
ACGTTGATTTCCGTGTCGCAGAACGACTGCTATAACCCCTGTGAATGCCCGGAATGTGCAAAGATCGACGCAGAAAACGGCAGTCACGCCGGTTCCCTGCTCCATTTTGTCAATGCCGTCGCGGCAGGCATCGAAGAGGAATTCCCTCATGTGATCGTGGACACACTGGCGTATCAGTATACCCGGACTCCGCCGAAAGTCATCAAACCCCGTCATAACGTCTGTGTCCGGCTGTGCAGCATCGAATGCTGTTTCGGTCATCCGATGGAAACGTGTCGTCATACGGCAAGTTTTGCGAAAGTCGCAAAAACCTCCGAACAAACCTTTCAGGAAGATCTGATCGGCTGGAGCAAAATCTGTGACCGCATCTACATCTGGGACTATGTTACAAACTATGCCCACTACTGGCTTCCCTTCCCGAATTTCCATGTAATCGGTCCCAATATGCGTTTCTTCGCGGCAAACGGCGTCAAGGGTGTGTTTGAAGAAGGAAACGGACATTCCGTCAGTCCGGATATGACCGAAATGCGGACATGGCTTCTGGCAAAACTTCTCTGGAATCCCGATTTTGATGTAGAACAGGGGATTTTCGAGTTCACCGAAGCGGTTTACGGTTCCGCCGCCGCAGAAATACGCGCCTACATCAAACTGCTTGAAAAGCGTGTAACCGAAGGAAATATCCATTTCGGTATCTACGATTTCCCCTTTGTGGGTTATCTGGATCCGGAAACCCTTGCAGAAGCGCAGAAACTGCTATCCGCCGCACTGAAAAAAACGCTGACCTTCTCCGAACGGGTTTATGTAGAAAAAGCTGCACTTTCCATCGAATATGCCGCCGTCGCTCAAGCCGCGCTGCTTGGTCAGACGGATCACGACCGAATGGACGCAATGTTTGAGAAAGCACGCACGCTGGGAATCACCCGTATCAGCGAATGGCTGGACTGGTATCCTTCCACCCGTATCCTGCGCGAATGGAGTCCCGCCAAATCAATTACGGAAAATCTTGCCGGTATCGCATCCATTGCGGATATTACTCCGCTTGCAGATGTAGAAAATGTCATAAGTCTGTGAACAGGAACGAAAAAATCACCGTCTTTGCAAACGGTGATTTTTTGTCATTATTTTCTTGCAATCGCTTCGACCATGCGGATATCGTGTACCTCATTCCGCGCATCCGTGATCTTCGCAAATCCGCGGTAGCTCCAGACTGCACGTCCGATGCCGTATTCGAGGCACAGATCAGCGACGTCATTGTACCAGCGCACCGCCGAATCGTCGTCGCAGTTCGCAATCGCGCCGTATTCGCCGAGGTACAGCGGACGGTTGTTCTTTGCGATGAATTCCGCCGCCGGAGCGAAAATTTTGCGGAGGTATTCCTTATCGACCATACCGCCGCGTTCCATCTGTGCGGGAAGATGTCCGCCGTAATATTCCAGATGATCGTCCGCCGCAAAGGGATACGTGACCGGCTTCGTGTACGCCACATGATTCGGGATCCACGACGCTCTCTGATGCGAGAAGATAAAGGGTTCGTACATATGGAAGGTGTACACGATGTTCGGATTGTCCGTCACGTACAGATTTTTCAGTTCCCAGACGGAATTCCACTTGTTCCCGCCGACGATGATCTTACGTTCCGGCGTGACCGCGTGGATCGCCGACACCGTTTCCTGCCAGAGCGCGTTCCACGGATCGGAATTGTCCCACACCAGCTCGTTCAGCAGTTCAAAACGGAGGTTTTCCCCTTCGTCCGCATAACGGTGCGCGAAATTTTTCCAGATATTGATGTAGCGCGTCTTGCTTTCGGTATTCGTGAACAGGTCGTTCTTTTCTCCGTTCCCGAAGAAAAATCCGGGCGCGTGATGCAGGTCGAGCACGACGTTGATGCCGTATTTCTTCGCCCACGCGATCGTATTGTCCACATACTTCATCCCGGATTCAAGATAAACACCGGGATTGTCGTCTTTTTCAAAGATGAAATAGTCCACCGGCAGCCGGACGTGATCCACGCCCCATTCTGCCATTCTCGCAAAATCGGGTTCGGTAATATAGGTATCCCAGTGTTCCGCACCCTTTTTACCGTACTGGGAGATCCAGTGACCGAGGTTGCATCCTGCCATATAGCCGTTCATGGTGTACATAAAACTCCTCCTTTTCCGCTCTGTGGAGTCCGGATTCACGGGATCCGGAATTTGTCGCTTTCCTTCAGATCCAGCAGACGGACGGCACGTTCGAAAATCTCATGATTCTGCTTCAGTTTTTGACGGTCATGCGCGTCTCCGCCGAGATAAAACCGGCATCCGCAGGCTTTTGCGATCCGGAACATCCGCAGGACCGTGTCCGCTTCCGGTTCCGCAAAATTCATGTCGTTGGAATTCAGTTCAATGCCGATGCCGCGTTCCGCCGCTTTTGCAAACAGGCGTTCCATCGTATCGGAAGAGATCCGCTCCAGCGTTTCCAGATAGGCGCCGCGGGACGTCGGATTGATCAGCCGGCAGGCAAGATGCGCGATCCCCATTTTCCGAAACGGCAGATCCGCTTCCAGAACGGCTTCCAGACGTTCCGCCCAGTGTGCCGCCAGCGCACCGACGCTCCGGTCTTCCCACTTCGGCCCCGTCATATGGTTGAAATGCGTCGTTGACAGGATCATGAAGCCGAAATCGTCCCAGCGGGAAGGCGGTACGCCGATCCTGTTGTCGCTGTCCAGATCCGCTTCACAGCCGAACAGGAACCGGATCCCCGATTCCTGCGGCAGAGGAAGGGACTGTGCGATATAATCGAAATTCTGCCGTTCGTACCACCAGTTGACCACCGTATTGCAGGGGACCGTACGGTCCCAGTAATGGTCGGTCAGACAAATCGTGTTCCATCCCGCAGATTTCGCATGATTTAAGATCGCTTCCGGCGTCTGTCCGGGATCGCCAGAACAGATCGACAGATGCGTGTGAATATGAAAATCATGATCGATCCGATACCTCATCGCATCCTTTGCCCCCTTCCTGCCTTCGTCTTTCTTTATTCTTTGTCGCCGTACATCGCGTCAATGCGGTCGGTGTATTCCTTCCATACCTGCGCCAGAGCCGCGAGGTCGTCCTTGTTGAAGCCGAACGACGGCAGAGGCGTTACGCAGTAAATATCCGGGATACCGGTCTGCGGCTGCTTGAGCATCCAGCGCATCGTATCGCGGCGGGTGTTGAAGCCGGCGTTGTCGGTGTCGAGCAGCGTGCCGGGCATCGCAATACGGTACATCTTCGCACGGAATTCGAGGTCTTCGCCGCAGAAGCGGTTGCGTCCATCGTAGTCATGGAGACGTCCGTGGTCACAGATGTGTGCGAAGTACGGATGGCACGGGCTGCAGTTGATGATCGCGTGCGGCTTGATCTTCTTCGCAAACGTGTAGATGTGTTCCATGAATTCGTACAGCAGTTCCACGCCGTACTTGCCGGAATAGGTCTTCATTTCGCGGCCGATCGGGATCTGGAACGCGTAGTCAATCTTGATACCGTCGCAGTCATAGCATCCTTCGTCGGACGAGAAGATACGGTAGAGTGCGTCGTCGAGTACCTTGAGGAAATACGGATGGGAAACGTCAATGCGCTTGCCGCTGCGTTCGGTGGTCACGCAGGCTTCGTCGCAGTCGAGTCCGTCCGGGTCGAAAATCTTGAACCACAGCATCGTGTGGATGCCTTCGGCATGACGGCGGTCAACGAATGCGCGCAGATCCGGGAATTTGTCGGGATCGGCAATGTCAATGGCGTAGTTCTTCTGCCACTTGTCGTCGATGATGAGGCAGCGCGGATAGAGTCCGGCTTCGTGCATCCGCTTCAGATAGTCTTCGTAAACTTCTTCGCACGCGAGATCCATCGGATTGATGTTCTTGTCGTAGTACCGTGCAAACTGTTCGATCCAGCCGCAGGCGATCGGACCGTGCCAGAACTTCGGCGGAAGTTCCGCTTTCTTCACCTTTGCGATACCGGAACCGAAATAGTAGTCCGTATACTTCTTCATCGCGTCGAATTCGTCGTCCGCGCCGTAGCCGACGATGTGCGGAGCCGTCCATTCGCCGTCCACTGTGTTGGTTCCCACCACGGTGTGACCGTCCTGGTCGGTAGAGAGGAAGAACGTGGTGCCCCAGTTATGCTGCGGAACGGGATTGTAGGTGAACGAGTTGAAATTGTGTTCACCGCGTTCAGCCGCCAGACCGAGTGCGAGCTGACGCGCAAGACCTTCACAGCGGAACGCATAGCAGAACATGGGCGGAACCATCAGCACCGACCAGCGGTAGCACTTCTGGGACGCCTTGAAATAATAATCTTCTTCATTGTACCACGAAATGCACGGGTTGAAGCCCCACTGGAATTCGTAATCGCTGCCGTGACCGGGAGCGGCGCAGTTGCCGGTGAAGTATTCGATGCCGTCGACTCTGCCCTGTCCCTTTACGCTGACCTTATAAATGAAGCGGAGAGGCGTGCATTCGAGGGTATACGTCTTTTCTTTCCAGAGTGCGCTCTTGTTCTTCCACGTGAAGAGCATATTGCCGTTCACTTCTTCCGCGGAGACGAGTGCGGGGATTTCGGGTTCTTCGTCGCGGATGGTTTTCAGATCGTCGGACGTCTGATGCACCGCCGAACGTACGTCCAGTCCGGCAACAGTACATCCGTCGAGGATCACATTGATCTTCGCGCCGTCAATTTCCAGTTCGTATGCGAGCTTTTTGATGTTATACATAGGTTTCTCCCTTGCAGTTTCTGTGTGAATATGGTATAATCCGTTAAGGAAATTATAACTTATTTTCGCATGGATTGAAATGAGCAAAGACGCCAAACTTCCCACGGCGGTTTTGTCAGTAATCCACAACTTCAAGAAAGGATCGGACATTCTCCTTTGAAAAATCTCTTTCATTATCTGAAATCCTACACGCTGGAAGCGATTCTCGGACCGCTGTTCAAGCTGCTCGAGGCCATGTTCGAACTGTTCGTGCCGCTCGTCGTCGCGGACATCATCGACCGCGGGATCGCCGCCGGGGACAAGTCCTACATCATCGGACGTTCCCTCATTCTGGTCGCGCTCGGCGTTATCGGGCTGGTCTGCTCGCTGACCGCACAGTATTTCGCGGCACGTGCCGCCGTCGGAACGTCGTGCAGCATCCGCCGTTCCCTGTATGAGCATATCCAGAAGCTCTCCTTCTCCGATATCGACCGTGCCGGGATCCCGACGCTCATCACCCGTCTGACCGGCGACGTCAATCAGGTGCAGAACGGCATCAACCTTGCACTCCGTCTGCTCCTGCGTTCCCCGTTTGTCGTTTTCGGCGCCATGATCATGGCGTTCACGCTCGATGCGAAAGCCGCCCTGATCTTCCTCGCGGTCATCGCCGTTCTGTCCGTGATCGTCTTCGGCATCATCCTCGGCTCCGTTCCGGCCTACAAAAAAGTGCAGTCCGAACTGGATGCCCTGACCGGCACAACCCGTGAAAGCCTGTCCGGTGCCCGCGTGATCCGCGCGTTCGGCATGGAAGACAGCGAAAGCGAGACCTTCGCCAAGCACAACACCTCGCTGAAACAGCGTCAGCAGTTCGCCGGAAAAATCTCCGCGCTGATGAATCCGATGACGTTCGTCATCCTCAATCTCGGCATCATCGCCCTGCTGCAGTCCGGCGGAAACCGGGTCATGACGGGCGCGCTCCTGACCGGGGAAGTCGTTGCGCTCTACAACTACATGACGCAGATCCTCGTTGAACTCGTCAAGTTCGCGAACCTGATCATCACCATCACCAAGGCGATCACCTGTATGCAGCGCATCGACGCGGTGATCCACACCGAACCGGAAATGACCTTCCCGGAAACCATTCCGGCAGAAACCGCATCCGCTCCGGCGATCGAATTCCGTTCCGTCTCCGTTCAGTATACGGAAGGCAGTGATCCTGCCCTTTCGGACGTTTCGTTCCGCATCGAACGCGGTCAGACCGTCGGCATCATCGGCGGTACCGGCTGCGGCAAATCGACGCTCGTTTCGCTGATCCCGCGCTTCTATGACGTTTCCGCAGGCGAAATCCTCGTGAACGGCGTGAACGTACGCGAATACCCGGCGGACAAGCTCCGCGACAAGGTCGGCTACGTCCTGCAGAAGGCGCTCCTCTTCAAGGGTACCATCCGCAGCAACCTCCTTTACGGCACCGCCTCCGCAACCGATGCCGACATGACCGAAGCCATCGCTTTCGCACAGGGCTCCGATGTTCTCGCGGCAAAGGAAAACGGTCTGGATTCCGTGGTCGAACAGGGCGGACGCAATTTCTCCGGCGGTCAGCGTCAGAGACTCACGATCGCCCGCGCACTCGTCCGCAAACCGGAGATCCTCATCCTCGACGACAGCGCTTCCGCGCTCGACTTTGCGACCGACGCGGCACTCCGCAGGACCATCCGTAGTCTTCCCGAACGTCCGACCACGCTGATCGTATCCCAGCGTACCGCTTCGATCATGGACGCGGATCAGATCATCGTTCTGGACGACGGCAAGGTAGTCGGCATCGGCACCCACAGTCGTCTGCTGGAAACCTGCGATGTTTACCGCGAAATCTACGAATCCCAGTACAATACCGGGAACAAGTCCCGTCAGGAGGCGTGAGTCATGGCTGACAAGAAGAAAACAAAAATCGAAAAGAAAACCTGGCTCCGTCTCGGTGCCTATCTAAAAAAATATACCGCGCTGATCCTTCTCACCATCGTCCTTGCGGCGGCGGTCGTGTTCTTCACCCTCTACATCCCGATCCTCTGCGGCCGTGCGATCGACTGCATGATCGGTGCCGGAGACGTGGATTTTGACGGCATTGCGAACAATCTCCTGCAGATCGCGTTCTGCGCGCTGGCTTGCGGCGTCCTGCAGTGGATCATGAACACCGTCAACAACAAGATCACCTACTCCGTGGTCTGCGACGTACGCCGCGACGCGTTCGACACGATCACCGAACTTCCCCTCTCCTACATCGACAGCCACCCGCACGGCGGTACCGTCAGCCGTGTCATCTCCGACGTGGACCAGTTCGCCGACGGTCTTCTTCTCGGCTTCACACAGCTCTTCTCCGGCGTGATGACGATCCTCATCACCCTCGTCTTCATGGTGATGATCCACCCGCTGATCGCGCTGATCGTCGTTCTCCTGACCCCGCTGTCCCTGTTCGTGGCGTCGTTCATTGCAAAGAAGACCTTCACGATGTTCAAACTCCGCTCCGAAACGAACGGTGAGCTGACCGCGTTCATCAACGAAACGGTCGGCGGTCAGCAGGTCATCCGTGCGTTCTCGCAGGAAGACGAAACCCTCGCCCATTTTGATGAAATCAACGACCGTCTGAAGAAATATTCGCTCCGCGCGATTTTCTTCTCCTCGATCACCAATCCGGCGACCCGCTTCGTGAACAACATCGTCTACGCGGCGGTCGGTCTCACCGGCGCACTTGCGGCGGTTGCCGGCTCCATGACCGTCGGCGGTCTGACGAGCTTCCTTGCGTACGCAAACCAGTATACGAAGCCGTTCAACGAAATTTCCGGCGTTGTCACCGAGCTGCAGAACGCACTTGCCTGTGCCGGACGCATTTTCGAACTGATCGATGAACCGCGCTACACGCCCGACAAGGAAAATGCCCCCGCACTCACCGATGTGGAAGGCAATATCGATCTCGACAACGTGGAATTCTCCTATACGCCCGATCGTGAACTCATCAAGGGACTGAATCTCCACGCGAAAAAGGGTCAGCGCATCGCCATCGTCGGCCCGACCGGCTGCGGCAAGACCACGATCATCAACCTGCTCATGCGTTTCTACGACGTAAACGGCGGTACGATCAGAATCGACGGGCAGGAAATCCGCGATGTAACCCGCAAGTCCCTCTGCGGCTCGTATGGTATGGTGCTGCAGGACACCTGGCTCCTGCACGGGACCATCCGCGACAACATCAAAATGGGACGTGAAGCAACGGACGACGAAGTCATCGCGGCGGCAAAAGCGGCACACGCACACAGCTTCATCCGCCGTCTGCCGAAGGGATACGATACCGTCATCAGCGACGACGGCGGCGCATTGTCCGCAGGCCAGCGTCAGCTGCTGTGCATCGCGCGCGTGATGCTCGAGATCCCGCCGATGCTCATCCTCGACGAAGCAACGTCCTCGATCGACACCCGTACGGAACTGAAGATCCAGCAGGCGTTCCAGACCCTCATGAAGGGACGCACGAGCTTCATCGTCGCGCACCGTCTGTCAACCATCAAGGAAGCGGACACCATCCTCGTTATGAAAGCCGGAAAGATCATCGAATCCGGCACGCACGACGAACTCTTAAAAAACGGCGGCTTCTACGCAAACCTGTGGGGCAGTCAGTTTGAGTCGGCGGATATGTAAGCCAAGCAAAAAAAGACCGTTTCTCCGATTTCACATCAGAGAACGGTCTTTTTCCATGGAAGTCTTCAGAGGAGCCGCTCAAGTTTATACTCCGCTTCGTCATCCCCCTGTTCGGCAGCTTTGCGGTACCATCGGATTGCCTCCTCTTTATCCATCGGCACGCCGTTTCCCTCCAGATAACAATCGCCAAGAACACACTGTGCTTCTGTACTGCCCTGCTCTGCGGCTTTCCGGAACCACTGGAGCCCCGCATCATTGTAATATTTTGCCAGCTTTTGCATCGCTTTCGGAAATCCCATCCCGGCAGCTTTCCGATAACACTCCACAGCCGCTTCATCGTCAGGCTCCGCACGGATTCCCTTCTCATACCATGTGAGTGCTTCCGCTGAGTCAGCCGTTTTCCACGATTTCATATATATGGGATCTGTTGCTTTCTCATACCACGGACAGGATATATCATTGAAATAATAGATTCCCAAATCGAACATTGCCTGCACATGCCCCATTTCTGCCGCTTTCAGGTACCATCGAATCGCTTCTTCCTTGTCCTTTTCTGCTCCTCTGCCATAATCATAACACTTGGCGAGGGTATATGCCGCTTCCATATGGCCCATATCGGCCGCTTCGCGGTACCACCGGATCGCTTCCGTTTCATCACATTCCACGCCGTTTCCCCACCTGTAGCATTCTCCCAGAGAATACGCCGCTTCCATATGGCCCATATCGGCCGCTTCGCGGTACCACCGGATCGCTTCCGTTTCATCACATTCCACGCCGTTTCCCCACCTGTAGCATTCTCCCAGAGAATACGCCGCTTCCGCATCTCCCTGTACCGCCGCTTCGAAGTATCTTTTTACATCTTTATTCCTTTCCATCGTCATACCTTTCATTTTTCAATGCTAACTTCCCTGTCCGCACTTCCTAAGCCGCGGAACAAAGATGCGGGGAAAAACTCTTTCCAAAAAGTTTTTCCCCGCGAAATCCTATTATTCAAGAATGTTCGTCGTGATATAGTCAATGCCCCAGGAGATGAGCTTTTCGGCGTCTTCGGGATTGTCGACGGTCCATGCGTTGACTTCAACGCCGGCGTCGTGGCATGCCTTGATGCGTTCTTCAGTCAGCTGTGCGTAATGGATATCGAGACCCATGCCGCGTGCCTTGAGCATTTCCGGATAGCTGTCGTCCCACTTGCTGGAAAGGAACTGGCAGTGCTGATCGGGAAGGATGTTCTTCACGAGGTCAAGGTTGGCAATATTGAACGCGATGAAGCAGGTATTTTCAAGATAACCGTCGAAAATTTCGAGGATATCCTTGATTTCTTCCTGCGTGAAGTTGGACTTGAGTTCCGGTACGCAGATCTTTTCGTACTTCTGGCAGATCTTCTTGTATTCGTACGGCGTGCAGAGCATGATTTCGCGGCGGTCGGTCGCGCCGTCCTTGTCACGGAGAGTGAGCGCACGGAGTTCGAAGAGAGAGGACTCTTCCATTACCAGGTCAACGTCGCAGATACGTCCGCTGCGGCCGTCGTGGTTGCAGATGTAGCTTGCATCCGCAGTTCTCCAGATGTCAGTTTCGGTACCGTAATAGGTACGGTTGCCCGCTGCGATGAACGCCGCTGCGGTGTTTTCCGTTTCGAGACCGCTGCAGCCGCGGTGTGCGACAAACTTCGTATTGCCCTTGTTCGGGATCTTGATGGTGTTGCTTGCCATGGTGTTTCTCCTTTTATGTAAAAATAAATTTGTTCCGTACAATTCCTAGTATTGCTATTGTATCACAACACATTCGTTTTTTCCATACTTTTTAGAATTTTCAAAAAATAATTCCCGGTACTTGATAAATTCCGAATGATACTGTATAATGGTCTCAGAAAATCTTGAATGTTTTTTGGTAGAATTTCACCAAAGGAGGAACTATGGAATTTTTCTGCGGTACCGGATTCAAACGCCCCGTCCGCTTATGTGAAGCGACCCGCCGCTTCGCCGACGAAAGTCTGCGCGGAAAATACGGCGATGAAGCCATGAAAACACCGTTTGTCTATGTGGACGATATCCCCGGATTCGACGATATGGTGGACTACGACCGCTACACGTACTGCATCGATAAGATCGTGCGCGAATGCCCGCTCCGCCTGATCGACGGCGAACGTGTGATCGGTGCGGCAACCCTCGGCGCGGCGATCAAGCATGTGGTTCCGGCGGTACGCGGCCGTTATTATGCGTTCGGCTCCGTCAGCCATGTAACGCTCGGCTTCGACCGTGTGCTGAAACTCGGTCTTCAGGGCATGGAACAGGAACTTTTCCACTACAACGACCGTCCGTACAACGAATATCTCCTGCGCGTTATCCATCATTTCCGCATCTGGCACGCCCGTTATGTTGCGGCTTCTGCGGAAAAGAACCCGGAATGCCACAATCTGCTGCTCCGTGTACCGTTCCAGCCGGCACGGACCTTCCATGAAGCGGTCCAGAGTCTGTGGTTCTGCTTCGCTTTCACGCGCCTCTGCGGCAACTGGTCGGGCATCGGACGCATCGACGAAATGCTCGGTCCGTATCTGAAGAAAGATCTCGCCGACGGTACGATCACGCTCGACGAAGCACGCGAGATCCTCGCGCACTTCTTCATCAAGGGATGCGAATGGATCCAGAAGGATACTCCGGTCGGCACCGGCGACGCCCAGCATTACCAGAATATCGTCCTCGCCGGAATCGATACCGAAGGAAACGAAGTCACGAACGAAGTGACCTACCTCGTTCTCGATATCATCGAGGAACTCGGCATTTCCGATTTCCCGGTGACCGTCCGTCTCTCGAAAAATTCGGATGAAAAACTCATGCGCCGCATTGCGGAAGTCACCCGGTACGGCGGCGGCGTTCTCGCGGTCTATAACGAAGACCTGATCCTGCAGTCCCTCGATGACATCGGCTACGATCCCATCGAAGCCCGGAAATTCGCCAACGACGGCTGCTGGGAGATCCAGATCCCCGGACAGACCTACTTTATCTATCAGCCGTTCGACGGCTATTCCATGCTGATGAAGGATGTCATCGGTCTGCCGGACAATCCGCGCACGTTTGACTCGATGGAAGAACTCTGGGAAGCCTACTTCGCGCGCCTGAAGGAACACGTCGACGTCAGCTTCGACAACGTCCAGCGTGACCGGAACCGTCACTACGAGGCCGGCGACTGGAAATGGCGTCAGTCCGGTCCGCCGTGCGAAGTCATCTCGCTGTTCATCGAAGACTGCGCGAAAAACGGCCGTCAGTATCACCGCGGCGGTCCGCGCTACACGGTCGTATCGCCGCACATCGGCGGTGCACCGGACGCTGGCAACAGCCTCCACGCCATCGATGTTCTCGTCTTCAAGGAAAAGCTCGTCACGTTCCCGGAACTGATGAAGATCCTGCAGGACAACTGGGAAGGTCACGAAGAACTGCGCCAGTACGCTCTCAACCGGATCACCTACTACGGCAACGACGACGAAGAAGCGGACTCCTACGTCGTACGGATCCTCGACACCTTCGCGGATCTCGTTCTAAGCCACTGCAACGAATGTCCCGTGAAATTCATCCCGGGCGTTTCGACGTTCGGACGTCAGATCGATTGGATGCACATCCGCGTTCCCTCTCCGATGGGCACCAAACAGGACGCGATCCTCTCCGGCAACGACTCGCCGACTCCCGGTACGGATACCGAAGGCGCAACAGCGGTCATCAAATCCTACTGCAAGGCAAATCTCCGGAAGCAGGCGTGCGGCGCTGCGCTTGACATCAAGCTGCACCCGAGCGCAGTCTCCGGCGAAAACGGCATTGCGGCACTTGTCGCCATGCAGAAAACCTTCGTTCAGCTGGGCGGCTTCTTCATGCAGACCGACGTCATCGACGCGGAAGTGCTGAAGGATGCCCGCGAACATCCCGAACAGTATAAGACCCTTTCCGTCCGCGTTTCCGGCTGGAATGCCCGCTTCATCACCCTCAACAAGGAATGGCAGGACATGATCATCGAACGCACCTCCGGCGGAACGGTCTGAGGAAAAACTTTAAACGATCTGTTTCCATAAAAAAATTCAGGGAGTGACTTTTTACAGTCACTCCCTGTTTCCTATAAACTTAAAAAATCTGGATTTCCTTATCGTACAGCATGGCGTTGATGACGTTGACGCTGTGCCAGGTGTAGACCGCCCAGATCAGCGTTACAGCGGTGTTGATGATCACGATCAGGGTCATATCGACCATGATGAAATGGTACGCGCCGGCGAGGATGAAATTGATAACGGTAAGGATCGAGCTGAGCAGGAGCATACCGCCGGAGGTGTTGTAAGTTTCGATATCGCGGCTGAGCTTGCTGTACATGACGGTCTCGTGCTGGATCCCGCAGATCTCCAGATGCTTTTTGATGGCACGAAGGAGGAAGAACATATACATGAGGATCCCGACCGCCGCAAATGCTGCTTCGACGCATTCGAACGACGCCATACGGTAATACTGTTCCGCCGCTTCGGTCACAAATTCCACGGCGAGTTCATCGTATTCGGCGTAGTAATTGTACTGCAGGACGAGATTCACGAGAGAGAGCACACCGCGTACGGCGGCAAACGGAATGATGATCTTCGCCGACGGGATGTAGCGCTTCAGAATCACCGCCGCACCGATCAGGAACGAGGCAGAAATAACACCGACGAGAACATTCACATCGTCAATAGTGACCACCATCGACGTAAAGACCGCGCTGGTAAAGCAGACAAGCGACTGCTTCATGCCGCGCGCGATGAAGAACGTATCGTGCGGCAGGACGTCAAGACGGTACTTGTCGTCCATATTTTTGAGAAAAAGCGTATCCTTTGCGACTGCCTTGAAGAAAGCGGATACCGTACGGATATGCTTGATCCCGAGAACGAGAACGGTCACACCGAGGATGACGTAGAGGAACGGCTTGTAATAAGCGAAACTGCGGGAGAACGCCGAAACTTCCCCGAGGTTGTCGTACAGCTGCAGTTCGGTCAGTTCGGGAACGAGCGTTGCGCAGACACGGAAAATATAGAAGAACAGGACCTGATCCCGCACATAGGTGATCCATTCCACCTTGTGAGCGTAGGTGCGCTTTTTATATTTCTTGCCGGTGACACGTTCGATCAGGCGTGCAGCGGGTTCCCATTCGGAAATCTTCACCATCAGCTTGGCAAGCGGGCGCTTGAACGTCTTTTTTTCGTACATGACCGTCGCGCCGTACCAGAGTCCGGCAAACGACAGACCTTCAAAGAGATAATTGACCGCCGGAACGAAGAGGAACGCTTCCACAAGACCGAAAACGAACGTCTGGAGGACAATATCCGAGCCGGACGCATACGGAACCGTGAGGATCATGAAACTTTTTACTGCCTCTGCGAGGGCGAGTTTGATGAACAGGCTGCGTGCCTGTTCGATCTTGCCGATGAAAAAGGACATTTTCGTCAGTCCCATCACGATCAGCAGAAAACCGAGTGCATCGGGTACCAAATCCACAACATGGATCACCGGGTTGAACAACAGCGCAAAACCGGCGATCACCAATCCAAATCCCATAGTCCTCTCCTTGTTTTGATGTATTTTGCTGGAATATGTAATAAGTATAACGGAAGAAATTACGTCCGTCAAGTATTTTTACAGATTATTTACTTCTTCTTTTTGTGTGAATGCTTCCCGTTTTTTCCATTTTTCTTCTTTTCGGCGACACGGCGGTCGGCTTCCGCCATCGCAAGTTTCACGGATTCTTCACGGTAGCGGACACGTTCTTCATCGATGGCGTCCACCTTGTCGCTGATTTTATTGATAAAGGCAAAGCGGGAACGCTTTTTTTCGTTTTCGTCTTCCTCTGCGGGACAGAGAATACCGAAGCATTTGTAGATCAGAACGAGATTCAGCAGGATGCAGACGATATGGTAGAGATATACGATCGTGCTGACGTACTGCGTGGCGCCGCCCAGAATGGGGCTTGCCGCCAGAACGAGCAGGTAGAGCGCGTAATAAACCATCGTGAGGGTCAGATTCCGTTCCGCAGTGCGGATGAGCTTTGCGGCATCGGCACCGAGC
>JAFYOX010000011.1 GCA_017547755.1 Clostridia bacterium
AATGTCTGGCTCCGCTTCGGATCAAAAATTCTCATGCTTCCCCTCATCGTAGGTCTCGGCTTTGAATTCATCCGTTATGCCGGCGCGCACGAAAATATCTTCACAAAGATCGTCTCCGCTCCGGGTCTGTGGATGCAGAGAATCACCACGCTTGAGCCCGATGACAGCCAGCTTGAAATCGCTCTCTGCGCGCTGAAGAACGCAATTCCCGAAGAATTCGGCGGAATCGTACAGCCCTCCGGCAAAATCGAAGACGGCACCATCGGCGGAAAAACCGTTCCCGTTGAAGACAAATCCGAAAAAGCCTCCGAAGATAACGCATGACACTGTCCGAAATCGCCAAAAAGCTGTCTCTCGCCGGAATTGAAGATCACGGCTGCGAAGCGGCGCTTCTTGTGTGTCACTTCATGAATATCAGCCGCGCGGTTCTTCTCGCCGACGGACGGACAAAGGATTATTCCTCCCCTGCGCTTGAAAAAGCCGTAGAAAAGCGGTGCACAAGATATCCTCTTCAGTACATCATCGGGAAATGGGAATTCTTCGGACTTGAGTTTGAAGTAAACGAAAACTGTCTGATTCCCCGTCCCGACACGGAAATCCTCTGCGAAGAAGCAATCAGGCTTCTGAAGCCGAACGGAAAACTCCTCGATCTCTGCACGGGTTCGGGATGTATTGCCGCCGCCGTGCTTCACGCAGGAAAGAACACAGTCGGCATAGCCGTGGAGCTGTATCCCGAAACCGCCGCTCTTGCCGAAAAGAACATAAAAAATCTCGGACTCGCAGACCGCTGCCGTGTCATAACGGGCGATGCGTGTACCGATCTTTTCCCGGATGACGAAAAATTTGACGTCATCACCGCCAATCCGCCCTATGTGACAGCGGACGAAATGAACTCCCTCGAGCCCGAGCTTGATGCCGAGCCGTCCCACGCTCTCACCGACGGCGGCGACGGTCTTTCCATCATCGAAGCCATCGTGCGGATCTATTCGCGTCACCTTGTCCGGGACGGCGTTATGCTCATCGAACACGGCGCATCCCAGGCAGATGCCGTAAAACGCATAGCCGAAGAAAACGGGCTGTCCTGCCGGTGCATCAAGGACTACGGCGGAAACGACCGCTGCTCCGTAATGGAGTTCGGAAAATAATATTTTCCACTTAATCTATCAAAATCTGATTATGCCGCCGGACGGCATGGAGGATTTCATGAAAATTGAAATATTCGACACCACTCTGCGCGACGGAACACAGGGCACGGGAGTGGAATTTTCAAACGACGACAAAATGAGGGTGATTCACGCCCTTGATTCCCTCGGCGTATCCTATATCGAAGCAGGAATGATCACCGACGCTTCCTCTGCGGAGTTCTTTGATTCTCTCTCCGGCATCAGGCTGGAAAACGCAAAGCTCGCCGTATTCACCCAGACCTGCAAGGCAGGCGAAAAAGCATCGGAGCATCCCCTTCTTTCCATGGCTGCGAAAGCTCCCGTACCGGCGGCGGTTCTCTACGGAAAAGCGTGGCTCTATCAGGTGACGGACGTACTTCACACCACGGCGGAAGAAAATCTGCGCATGATCCGCGACAGCATAAAGCTCCTTGCCGATTCCGGAAAGGAAGTCATCTTCGATGCCGAGCACTTTTTCGACGGATATTCCGACAATCCCGCCTACGCCATGCGCGTGGTTGACGAGGCCTTCGAAGCGGGCGCGGCGCGGGTTATCCTCTGCGACACAAACGGAGGCAATCTTCCCGACGTTATCGGGCTGATCGTCACGGCAGTACGGGAAAAACACGGAAATATCGGCATCCACTGCCACAATGACATGGGAATGGCGGTATCCTGCTCGGTTTCCGCAGTTCTTTCGGGAGCCATGCAGGTACACGGCACTGTCTCCGGTGTGGGAGAACGGTGCGGAAACGCCAATCTCAACACACTGATCCCGGTACTTCAGCTGAAGCTGGGCTTCGACTGCATCGGCGAACGTCTTGCAAGGCTCACCCAGACCGCAAGGCTTGTAGCGGAATCCGCAAACCGTGCATTTGACGAAAACGAACCCTTCGTCGGCGGATACGCTTTCACCCACAAGGCAGGCGCTCACATCGACGGTGTGAAAAAAGCGCCCAGATCCTTCGAACACATCTCTCCCGAAACCGTGGGCAACGCGAGAAACATTGTAGTCAGCGGTCTCAGCGGACGCGCGGCAATCCTCGACAAGATGCAGGCATATATGCCGGAGGAAGGCTTCACAAAATCCGATCCCGCAGTCATCCGCACGGCGGAAATCATCCGTCAGCGCGAGGCGGCAGGATACGACTACGAAAGCGCCGGCGCTTCTCTCGCTCTTCTCATCGATCAGTCCCTCGGACGCCGCAAGCGCTTCTTCGAGCTGATTTCGCTGAAGGTGATCGTTGATGAAACGGCGGCAGCGCAGGCGATTTCGGCCGACAATCCTTCTGACGCTGACTTTTCGGCATCTGCCGTGATAAAAATCTCGGTAAACGGAAAGGAATATCTGACGGCGGGAGAAGGAAACGGTCCTGTCAACGCCATCGACGAAGCTCTCAGACGCGCGCTCACGAGATTCTATCCGGCAATCCAGAATATGCACCTGACCGACTACCGCGTACGCGTGCTTGACTCAAAAGCCACCGCATCCTCTGTTCGCGTTTCCATCGAATCCACCGACGG
>JAFYOX010000069.1 GCA_017547755.1 Clostridia bacterium
CAGCTCCTCGGCGCAGTTAAGGCAGTATTCCGCTCCTGGGACAACCCGAGAGCAAACGTATACCGTCGTGACAACGATATCCCGTACTCCTGGGGTACCGCTGTAAACGTACAGGCAATGGCATTCGGTAACATGGGCGACGACTGCGGTACCGGTGTTGCGTTCACTCGTGACCCTGCAACCGGCGAAAAGAAGCTCATGGGTGAATTCCTCACCAACGCACAGGGCGAAGACGTTGTAGCAGGCGTTCGTACTCCCATGCCGATCGCTGAAATGGCTAACAAGTTCCCGGCTGCATTCGAACAGTTCGTAAAGGTTTGCGAAATCCTCGAAAACCACTACCACGACATGCAGGACATGGAATTTACCGTTGAAAACGAAAAGCTCTACATGCTCCAGACCAGAAACGGTAAGAGAACCGCTCAGGCTGCTCTCCAGATCGCTGTTGACCTCGTTGCTGAAGGCCACAAGACCGAACAGGAAGCAGTTCTCATGATCGACCCCAGAAACCTCGACACTCTTCTCCACCCGCAGTTCGACGTAAAGGCTCTCAAGGCTGCTAACGTAGCTGGTAAGGGTCTCGGCGCATCTCCCGGTGCAGCTTGCGGTAAGTGCGTATTCTCTGCAGAAGACGCTAAGGAATGGGCAGCTCGCGGCGAAAAGGTAGTTCTCGTTCGTCTCGAAACCTCTCCCGAAGACATCGAAGGTATGAAGGCAGCTCAGGGTATCCTCACCGTTCGCGGCGGTATGACCTCTCACGCAGCAGTTGTTGCTCGTGGTATGGGTAAGTGCTGCGTATCCGGCTGCGGCGAAATCAAGATGGACGAAGAAAACAAGAAGTTCGAACTCGCTGGTAAGACCTACAACGAAGGCGACTTCATCTCCATCGACGGTTCCACCGGTAAGATCTACGACGGCATCATCAAGACTGTTGACGCTGAAATCTCCGGCAACTTCGGCACCATCATGGGCTGGGCTGACAAGTATCGTACCCTCAAGGTTCGTACCAACGCAGATACTCCCACCGACGCTAAGAAGGCTCGCGAACTCGGCGCAGAAGGTATCGGTCTCTGCCGTACCGAACACATGTTCTTCGGCGAAGGCAGAATCGACGCATTCCGCGAAATGATCTGCTCCGAAACCGTTGAAGAACGCGAAGTAGCTCTCGCTAAGATCCTTCCCATGCAGCAGGCTGACTTCGAAGCTCTCTACGAAGCTCTCGAAGGTACTCCCGTTTGCATCCGTTTCCTTGACCCGCCGCTCCACGAATTCGTTCCCACCGAAGAAGCTGACATCGCTGCTCTCGCTGCTGCTCAGGGCAAGTCTGTTGAAACCATCAAGGCTATCATCGCTTCTCTCCACGAATTCAACCCGATGATGGGTCACCGTGGCTGCCGTCTTGCTGTTACCTATCCGGAAATCGCAAAGATGCAGACCGCTGCTGTTATCCGCGCTGCTATCAACGTTCAGAAGAACCACGCTGACTGGAACGTTAAGCCGGAAATCATGATCCCGCTCGTAGGCGACGTTAAGGAACTTAAGTTCGTTAAGGCCGTTGTAGTTGCAACCGCAGACGCTGAAATCGCAGCTGCTGGTGTTGAACTCGAATACGAAGTTGGTACCATGATCGAAATCCCGCGTGCATGCCTCACCGCAGACGAAATCGCTGCAAACGCTGACTTCTTCTGCTTCGGCACCAACGACCTTACTCAGATGACCTACGGCTTCTCCCGTGACGACGCTGGTAAGTTCCTGAACGCATACTACGATACCAAGATCTTCGAAAACGATCCCTTTGCTAAGCTCGACCAGACCGGTGTTGGCAAGCTGATGAACATGGCTCTTACCCTTGGTAAGCCTGTAAATCCGAACCTCCACGTAGGTATCTGCGGCGAACATGGCGGCGACCCGACCTCTGTTGAATTCTGCCACAAGATCGGTCTCGACTATGTATCCTGCTCTCCCTTCCGTGTGCCGATCGCTCGCCTTGCGGCTGCTCAGGCTGCTATCTCCAACAAGTAATTTCAAGTCGATATTCCGGGCAAAGCCGCTTCCTTTGGGAGCGGCACGGATGTCCGGCTGATGACATGATTTATAGAAAATGCCCCTGCATCGTACGATGCAGGGGCGTTTTTGCTTATGCAAAGATCTGTCCGAGTTTTTCAAACAGGGGAAGGAGATTATAGATCACCGGCGCGAACACGATCGCAGGAAGAAAATCCGCAACCTTGATTTTTGTGATCCCCATCAGGTTGGTACCGATCATGATGATCAGCAGGGAACCGGCACAGGTCATTTCATTGACGGCACCCGTACTCATGAGCGGCGAGAGCAGTCCGGCAAGCAGAACGAGTCCGCCCTGGATGACAAATACCGAGACCGAGGACAGAAGGACTCCCACGCCCAGACTGGAGGCGAGCATCATGGAGGACACCAGGTCCAGCATGGCTTTGGTGATGAGGACGGAATTGTCGCCCGTCAGCCCTGCCTGAATGGAGCCGGTCACCGTCATGGAGCCGACGCAGAATAAGAGGGTCGCCGAGACAAGTCCTTCCGCAAGCGAGACGTTTTCGCCGGATTTCCTGAACCGTGCTTCGATTTTTCCCGCAAACGCGTTGATGGCGCCGTCGATGTTCAGAAGCGTTCCGACAATGGCACCGAGCACGACCGAAGCGATCAGGATCAGTACATTTTCTCCGCAGAGGCTGCCGGAAATGCCGATGTACAGCGTACAGGCACCGAGCCCGGTCATGGCGGCACTGCTGACTCTTTCGGGGATCCCCTTTTTGAACAGCAGGCCGATGCACGAGCCGAAGATTACGGTAATAACATTAACAATAACCCCAAACATACGATATTTCTCCGGAGGTCTTACAGGATGTCTGCAAGATCATAGATCAGCTTTTCGGTCTTTTCCCAGCCGAGACACGGATCGGTGATGGACTTGCCGTAGACGCCTTCTTCCGGCTTCTGGGTGCCGTCTTCGAGGTAGCTTTCGATCATGAGACCTTTCACGAGCTTCTTGACGGCCGCGGAATGACGGCAGGAGTGCAGAACTTCCTTGGCGATACGGGGCTGTTCCATCCACTTTTTGCCGGAGTTTGCGTGGTTGGTGTCCACGATCACCGTGGGATTGGACAGACCGGACGTTTCGTAGATTTCCGCGAGATGGATGAGGTCTTCGTAGTGATAGTTCGGCATCGACTGCCCGTGCTTGTTGACATAGCCTCGCAGAATGGCGTGGGCAAGCGGGTTGCCGTGGCTTTCCACTTCCCAGCCGCGGTAGATGAAGGTGTGCGCGTGCTGTGCGGCGGTGATGGAGTTCATCATAACGGAGATGTCGCCGGCCGTCGGATTCTTCATGCCGACCGGGATGTCCAGACCGCTGGCGGTCAGACGATGCTTCTGGTTTTCCACCGATCTTGCACCGATCGCAACGTAACCGAGCAGGTCGGAGAGGTAACGGTAATTTTCCGGGTACAGCATTTCGTCCGCGCAGGTGAAGCCGGTTTCGGCGATGGCACGGATGTGCAGATTGCGGATGGCGATGAGACCGCCCAGCATATCGGAACCCTTGCTCGGGTCGGGCTGATGGAGCATTCCCTTGTAGCCGTCGCCGGTCGTTCTGGGCTTGTTGGTGTAGATGCGGGGGATGATGTACAGCTTGTCGGAAACCTTTTCCTGAACGGTTCTCAGACGGGAGATGTAATCGATCACACTGTCGTCATGGTCGGCGGAGCAGGGACCGATGATCAGGATGAAACGGTCGTCTCTGCCTTCGAAAATCGCTTTGATCTCTTCCGCACGGCGTTCCACGACTGCATCCAGTCCGGATGTGAGGGGAAACTGTGCTTTGATGTCCTGCGGAATGGGTAATTTACGTTTGAAATCCATATTCATGGGTGTTGTCCTCCTGATTTTGGGAAACGGCGCCTTACCGGATGGTCACTTCTGCGCCGAGTTGTTTCAGATCTTCAAAAAATCCGGGATAGCTTTTCCGTACTGCATGTGTGTCATCCACGGAGCCGCCGGTTTGTGAAAGAATAACCGACAGTGCCATGACGATCCGGTGATCGTTGTGACCGCTTAACGGAAGGGAAGTGCACCGCAGCTCCTGCTTCGGTACGGTGATGGTATTGTCGCCGAAGAGCAGACCGCCGCCGAGTTTTGCAAGTTCTGCGTGCATTGCCGCACCGCGGTCGCTTTCCTTTGCCTTGAGACGATCCGTTCCCGTGAAGACCGCGCCGTTTTTCATGGCGGCGAGGGCGAAGAGAACGGGACCGAGGTCAGGGCAGTCGGAAATATCCAGCGTGGGAGTGCCGGCGGAAATTTTTCGGAAATAGTCGGCATAGACCCGGTCGCCCTGCAGGCTGTCCGGATTCAGATTGCCGATGGTGACGTCCGAACCGATGTGATTGAACGCATCGAGGAACGCCGCGTTGGAATAATCGCCTTCGATCCTGCCGGAGAAGGCGTGCATCGGGGATCGCCGTACGGAAAGTGTATATTCCCCGGTGAAGGATACGTCCGCGCCGAACGATCGGAGCGCCGAGATGGTCAGATCGATGTACGATCGGCTTTCGAACGGCGGAAGAATTTCGACGGAAGCGTCGTCTCCCAGCAGGACGAGCGCGAAGAGGAGCCCCGTGATGAACTGACTGCTGATGTCTCCGCGGAGCCGGTACGTTCCGCTTTTCAGGTTGCCGCAGACGGTCACGGAATTGCTTCCTTTCAGGAAATCGAAGCCGTTTTCGCGGCAGAGGTCTTCGTAAACGCCGAGCGGACGTTCGAAAAGCCGTTCACTGCCGCGCAGAGTGACGGGTTTTCCAAAACACAGTGCCAGCGGCAGGAAGAAGCGGAGGGTGCTTCCGCTTTCCCGGCATTCGAGAACGGACGCATTTTCCGGCTTCATAAATCCGGCGGGATCGACGGTCACACGATCGCCGTCCGCGGAGATTTCTGCGCCGAGGGAACGCAGACAATCGATGCTCGCCAGAATATCTTCGCTGTAATCCACGCCGGACAGCGTGCATACCTGCCCGGACAGCGCCGCCCCGATGAGGTAGCGGTGCGCCATGCTTTTGGACGGCGGCGCGTCGATGGTTCCGCGCAATTTACAGGGCTGAAAGGTCGCCGTCATGTCCGTATTCCTCAGATAAGAAATCAATGGCTTCGAGATATCCGTCGGTTCCGTGACCGGTGATGGTCTTCACGCAGGCAAGGCGGATATAACTGATCTGCCGGAAGTCCTCGCGTTCCTCCACTTTCGAGATATGTACTTCCACGGTGGGGATGTTCACGGATTTTACCGCGTCCAGAAGGGCGATGCTGGTATGCGTGTACGCCCCGGGATTGATGACGATCCCGTCGGCGGTACCGTAGGCTTCCTGGATCTTGTCGACGAGATCGCCTTCGTGATTGGACTGGTACAGCGTGACGCCGATTCCTTTTTCCTCACAGTGGTTCTGGATTTTTTTCACAAGGTCGGCGTAAGTTTCTCTGCCGTAATGAGCCGGTTCCCGGATCCCGAGCATATTCAGATTCGGGCCGTTGATAACAAGAATTTTCATGATTTTATATCCTCTCCGTTTGTTCGGATGCGTCAGATGCCTGCGGACAGAATGTATTCCGCTTCCGCTTCGGGCGTTTCCATGTCGGGAACGATGACATCCGCGGTGGAACGGTAAATTTCCATCCGTTCGGCGTACAGTTTCGCCAGTTTTTCGTAGGTATCGGACAGCGGACGGTCGTCCGTTGCCTGAAGACGGCTGAGATCCGCGTTGAGGAAGAAGATCCTGCCGTTCCGCCTGAGACAGCGGACGTTTTCCGGACGGAGGATCGCGCCGCCGCCCGTGGAAATGATGCGGCAGCTTTCCGCGGACACATCCCGGATCACTTCGGATTCCAGATCGCGGAAGTATGTTTCACCCCGTTCGGCGATCAGCTCTTTGATGGTACAGCCGCAGCGCTTTTCGATTTCCGCGTCGGTGTCGACGAATTCGAATCCGTCGAGGTTCAGCAGTCTGCCGACCGTGCTTTTTCCGCTTCCGGGCATGCCCGTCAGGACGATGTTTTCCTTGGCGGCGAAAACGGAGGCAAATACCCGATCCGCCGCTTCCTTTTCGATCGTTGTGTCAAGGAATTTTTCCACGGCAACGACCGCCTGCATGACCAGCATGAACAGACCGCCTTCGGCTCTGACGCCGCGTTCTCTTGCGTCCAGAACGAGATTGGTGCAGAGAGGGTTGTAAACCGCGTCGATCACGCCTTCAAGCTTCGCAAACGATGCAATATCGATCGGTCTGGATTCACAGTCGGGATACATTCCGGCCGGGGTGGTGTTGATGATGATCTGTGCGTCCGCGTGAAGCGCGACCGCATCCGTGTAGTCGATGAATTCGTCCGTTTTCCGGCGGCTGACGGTCAGGATTTGGGACGCGCCCATGTCCGCCGCGACCACGCGCGCCGTTTTGCTCGTGCCGCCCGTTCCGAGGACGAGCACTTTTTTTCCGTTCAGGTCAAGTCCGACCCGTTCGATCAGCGCCTTCATGCCGTAATAGTCGGTGTTGTAGCCGTACAGTTTTCCGTCATGATTGACGATGGTGTTGACCGCGCCGATGCGCTGTGCAATGCCGCTGACCGAATCAAGATAGGAAATGACCGTCTGCTTGTAGGGGATCGTGACATTGATCGCCGCAAATTCCTTCTTTTCAAAGAAAGCGGGGATCTCTTCTTCGGTCAGTTCGATCAGCTCGTATTCATAGTCGGCAAGTTCCGCGTGGATCTCTTTCGAGAAGCTGTGCGTCAGTTTTTTGCCGATGCATCCGTATTTTTTCATCTTATTTTTCTCCCGAAGACGCCGTCTTCAGCCAGTCCGTGCCGAACCGCATTGCCAGCGCGTCGCACAGGACGATGGCGGATGCCGCATCCTGCACGATCCTTGCTCTGTGAACGATGGCGGGGTCGTGTCTGCCCTTCGGTTCCAGAACTGTTTCGGTCAGACTCCGGAAATCGATGGTATCCTGTGCCTTGAAAATGGTCGGCGTCGGCTTGATGGCGGTGCGGAAGACGATGGGCATACCGTTGGTGATGCCGCCGCCCAGACCGCCGTTGTTGTTCGTGACGGTGACGACGTTTCCGTCTTTGATCCGCATCGGATCGTTTGCCGCACTGCCGCGCAGATCGGCAATGGCGAATCCCGCGCCGAATTCAATGCCCTTAACGGCGGGAATGGCGAACATCATGTGCGAAAGCATGCTTTCCACGGTATCGAACCACGGTTCGCCCACTCCTGCGGGCATCCCGACGATGGCCGTTTCCAGAATTCCGCCGACGCTGTCGCCTTCGGCTGCCGCCGCAAGGATCGCTTCGCGCATATTTTCGCCGCGCTCTTCATCGAGCACCGCGAAGGTTTTTTCGTTCAGTTCCCGGATGTCTGCATCCAGATTCTCAAACTCCCGGTCCGGGATTCCCGCGCACCGTTTGACGTGGGTACCGATCCGGATCCCTTTTTGTTCCAGCGCGTACTTGCAGACCGCACCTGCGGCAACGAGTGCCGCCGTGATCCGTCCGCTGAAATGTCCGCCGCCGCGGGAATCCTGATACCCGTGGTACTTGCATTCGGCGGTGTAGTCCGCGTGAGAGGGACGTGCGACCGTTTTCATCCGGGAATAATCGCCGCTCTGCACGTTTTCGTTCGGGATGAGAATGGTCAGCGGCGTTCCCGTGGTTCTGCCGCCGACCGCGCCGCTGACGATTCTGAATTCGTCCTTTTCCTTGCGCGGCGTCGATATTTTTCCGTCCGGACGGCGGAGAGTCAGCATATGTGCGATGTATTCGCTGTTGATTTCAAGTCCCGGTGCCAGTCCGTCGAGGACGGCACCGATGTATTCTCCGTGGCTTTCCCCGAACAGGGTGACTGCCACGCTGTTTCCGAATGTGTTTTTCATTCCGTTAATCCTTCAACCCTTCCAGAGCCTTCTTTGCCGCTTCGATGACGTCAAGACATTTCATCGTGCGCAGTTCGAAACATCCGGGTTCGCTGACGAGCGTGACGGTGACGGTATCGCCGTCCGCTTTTTTGTCGTGGAATGCCGCATCGGTGACGGCGTCCCAGTCGTACTGCAGGACCCGGTAAAGTCCGCATTTTTTCAGGACGTCAATGACGCGCGGACGGATGTTTTCGCCGCACATCGGGATCATGCCGAGCGCGACGCATTCGCCGTGATAGAGTTCGCTCATGCCCTCGCTGCTTTCGATTCCGTGACCGACGGTGTGACCGAAATTGAGGATTTTCCGGAGCCCGGTTTCCTTTTCGTCCTGTTCGACCACGTTTTTCTTGATGTTCAGCGAACGGATGATGATTTCGTCGAGATTTTTTTCGATATCGCCGGTTTCAAAAAGTTCGAACAGCTCCCGGTCGGAGGTCAGGGACATTTTGACGGCTTCCGCAAGTCCGTTGGAGATCTGGCGCGGCGGAAGCGTTTTCAGAAGATCGGGGTCGATCAGTACCTTTTTCGGCTGATAGAACGCGCCGACGATGTTTTTGACGTTTCCGAAATTGATTGCGGTTTTTCCGCCGATCGAGGAATCGATCTGGGAGAGCAGGGTCGTGGGGATGTTGTAGAAATCGATGCCCCGCATGTAAGCGGATGCAGCGAATCCGGAAAGGTCGCCGACCACACCGCCGCCGACCGCGACGACGCAGTCTTTTCTGGAGAATCCGTGATCCAGCATGGTCTGGAGCAGTTTTCCGAAGCCGTCCAGACTCTTGGAGGCTTCTCCGCTTTCCACGGTGCAGACGATGCCGTTTCTGCACTGCGCGGCGACCGTTTCCGCGTATTCCGCCGGAACACCCGAGTCGGTGACCACGAGGACCCGGCGGTTCAGGTTCAGATGCTGACCGGCGGAGGAAAGGATCCCCCGCTGTACGAGGATATCGTAGCTGTCCCCGCCCAAATTCATGTGAATTGTCATGTTCGTTTCCTTATATTTCTGTATGGGGTGCGAAGGTGCCTGCCACTTTCAGCTGATCGCACATTTTTCCGAGTTCTTCAAGCATCTTCTGACCGTTTTCGCTGTCGGTCGTACCGTCGATCTCGATGTAGAAATAGTACTGCCAGGAGTGCTTCCGGAGAGGTCTGCTGCGGAGTGCGGTCATATTGTATCCGTATTTTCCGAGGATGCTGAGCGCATTGGCGAGAGACCCCGCTTCGTTCTTGACCGTGAACATCAGGATCGAGCTGGTCAGTGACGGGGATTTTGCGCGGACTTTCGAAAGGACCGCGAAGCGTGTGGTGTTTTCACCGTTCTTGTTGATGTTGGCTGCCAGTACCTTCAGACCGTAGAGCTCCGCTGTTTCCGCGCTGGCAATGGCGCCGAGGGTTCTGTCGTTTGCTTCTGCGACCATTTTTGCGGAGAGCGCGGTATTGGAGGATTCTTCCGTCTTGAAGCCGCGCATTTCGATGTAGTCGTGACACTGGCTGAGTGCCTGCGGATGGCTGGTCACTGTCCGGATGTCTTCCGCGGACGCACCGGGAATTCCGAGAAGATTCTGGCGGACTTCCAGTTCATAGATGCCGTTGATGAACAGTCCGCCCGAGAAGATCAGGTCGATGGTCTGTCCGACTTCGCCGGCATAGCTGTTTTCGATGGGAAGGACTGCCGCGTCGCATTCGCCGTTCACGACCGCGTCATACGCCGCCTGGAAGTCCGTATGGGAGATCCGGCTGCTTCCCGGGAAGATCCGTCCCGCCGCGATATGGGCAAACGCGCCTTCGACGCCGCTGTACGCGATCTTGAGTCCGCTCTGCATCCGGTACTGGTAGGCGCGGGATACCGACATGAGATGCTTCAGATAGTCGATATAGTAGCCTTTGAGGACGTCGTCTTCAATGTATGCCGAATTTTTCTCGATCACCGCATCCTCGCGCTTCTGGTCGAGGATCGGCAGACCGAATTCCTTTTTGTGTTCGTAGACCATTTCGGCGGCGTGCATCCGCTTTACGAACAGCTGTGCCATCTGCGCGTCCACTTCATTGATGATCTTTCTTGCTTCTTCCAGTTTGCTCGCCATAGTTATCTTGTCCTTTCGGCAGAAAACCTCACTCGCACAGCGGATGCAAGTGAGGTTTCAGGAGAATGTATCGGTTTTATTTTATGGGATACTCCGCAATCTCACAGGCATTTTTCCGCGTCAAAGCAGGCATAGCCGAAATAATAGGCTGCGCCGAAGGGAAAGAAATATCTGCCCATTATGAGTTTCATAGCGGTTTCCTCCGTAAAGAATGCTGTGAATATCCGGATAGCTGTTTACAGTTTGTCGATGTCCGCGTCCGTGATCAGATGGAAGCCGGCATTGACGAGAATGTTTTCTGCTTCGGCGTTTTCTTCCACGCGAAGTACCACGTAAGCGTGCTTTTCCGTGCGTGCCATAAATGCGTAGAGATATTCGACGTTTACGTTCGCGTCGTCAAGTACCTTGAGTGCGGCGGTCAGCTTGCCGGGAGCGTCGCCGATCTTGACGCCGATAACTTCGGTGATCTTGAGAAGGAAGCCCGCTTCTTCCAGCGTTTTTACTGCGGTCGCTTCATTGTTTACGATCAGGCGGAGGATGCCGAAATCTTCCGTTTCCGCAATGGAAAGCGCGCGGATGTTGACGTTGTTCTTTGCGAGAATGTCAGTGACGGAAACGATGGTTCCCTGCTTGTTTTCAACAAATACGGTTAACTGTCTGATTGCCATAACTGTACTCCTTTCAAAACTTAGATGAGTTTTCTCTTATCGATCACGCGGACGGCCTTGCCTTCGCTGCGGGCGATGGACTTGGGTGCAACAAGGTGAACGGTCGGGTTGATGCCGAGCATGGTCTTCATTGCGTTTGCGAGGGATTTTTCCATTGCGAGGATCTCGCTGACCTTGTCGGTGAAGTGTGCGGCTGTCATTTCGACGTTGACTTCGAAGGTATCGTTATTGTTTACGCGGTCGACCACGATCTGGTAGTTCGGTTCGTAGCCTTCGGTCAGAAGAACGGTTTCGATCTGGCTCGGGAATACGTTGACGCCGCGGATGATGAGCATATCGTCGGTTCTGCCCATGGGCTTTGCCATCTTGACGAGGGTACGTCCGCAGGAGCACTTCTTGCGGGAGAGTACGCAGATGTCACGGGTACGGTAACGGAGAAGCGGGAATGCTTCCTTGTCGAGAGAGGTGAATACGAGTTCACCCTTGGAGCCTTCGGGAAGAACTTCGCCGGTATCGGGGTCGATGATTTCGGCGTAGAAGTGGTCTTCGTTGACGTGCATACCGGTCTGTTCGCTGCATTCGAATGCAACGCCGGGGCCGGTGGTCTCGGTCAGACCGTAAATGTCGTATGCCTTGATGCCGAGGGTCTCTTCGATCTGATGACGCATTTCTTCGGTCCACGGTTCCGCACCGAAAATGCCGGCCTTCAGCGGAATATCTTCGGGCTTGTAGCCCTGTTCCTTCAGGCTTTCGCCGAGGTATGCGGCATAGGAAGGCGTGCAGCAGAGGATGGTCGCGCTGAGGTCCATCATGAACTGTACCTGACGTTCGGTGTTGCCGGAGGACATGGGAAGGGTCAGGCAGCCGACCTTATGGGAACCGCCGTTCAGACCGAAACCGCCGGTGAACAGACCGTAGCCGTAGGCAACCTGGCATACATCCTTTTTGGTTCCGCCGACTGCGGTGATCGCACGTGCGCAGCAGTCTTCCCAGAGATCAACGTCATGCTGGGTGTAGAACGCAACGACGCGGCGGCCGGTGGTGCCGGAGGTGGAGTGGATTCTTACGCAGTCTTCCAGCGGCTTTGCGAGAAGGCCGTAGGGGTATGCGTCACGGAGGTCGGATTTGGTGAGGAAGGGGAGCTTGTGCAGGTCGTCGATGCTCCGGATATCGTCGGGAGTTACACCCTTTTCGTCCATGAGGTTCTTGTAGTAGGGAACGTTTTCATAAACGTGCTTGACCTGCTTGACCAGCTTTTCCGACTGAAGTTTTTTCATATCCTCTGCGGACATGGTTTCGATTTCTCTCTGATAGTAATTCTGTTCCATTTTGAGATAGATCCTTTCTGCAAAATAAAGTCATGGCGGTGTCGTACCGCCTGGAGTAGATTTTGCAGTGCAAAAAACAGAAAAGTCCTCTGCACTCCAATGAAGAATACAGAGGACGAGAAATTGCAAATCCCGTGGTACCACCTCAGTTCGCCGCAGTCTCACGACAGCGGCCTTATCAGGTACTGACATACCTTAGTTCTGTGACGGGAACTCCCGTTGCATCCTACTACGGATCTCTCCGATTCAGCGCACTGCTAACAGAATGAATTCGAGAAGGACGCCCCCTTTGCCTCGCACCAACCGGCAACTCTCTCCAGGTTCTTTCCGACCTACTGGTTTCTGATCAACGCATTTGATGGTATGTATTATATTACTTTAACACGGTGATGTCAATGGTTTTCGCGGAAAAATTGCGCACGACCCTGTTTTTTGGTACAAATATCTAATGAAATATGCGGATCATTGTGCGGGATGCACAGGATAAGCCGCTGTAACTGCGGGAAAGGTCTTATTCGCAGAGGATCTTGCAGACCTTTTCGAGGTGTTCGCGGATCGCGAGATGCTGCGGGCACTTCTTTTCGCAGACGCCGCACTGCTTGCAGTCCGCGAAGGTCTTGCCGCCGTGATTGAGGTAATCCTTCATCATGTTCTTCGCGTGATCCTTCAGGCCGTATACGTTGTAGTAGGTCCAGATTTCGAAGATGCGCGGGATGTTGATTTCCACCGGGCAGGGCTGGCAGTACTTGCAGCCGGTGCAGTACAGTTCGGAGAACTTCTTGATTTCTTCCATGGCAGCGCCGAGCTGTTCCCATTCTTCCGTGGAGAACGCGGTGTCGTCGGAGGAAACCTTGATGTTCTTCTGAACCATGTCAAGGTTCTGCATACCGGAGAGGGCACAGTTCAGGTTCGGGTTGCCGAGGCAGAACTTGAACGCCAGTTCGTAGGTCGCGATGGACGGCTTGCCGGTGAGCTTTGCGTACAGATCGGTGGGAGCTGCGAGACGTCCGCCGCCGACCGGGCCCATTGCTACGGTGCCGAGTCCCTTTTCGTGCGCGTATGCGAGCATTTCTTCGTTGGAGCGGTCGAGAAGGTTGTACTGGCAGAGCATGGATTCCATCTTTACGCCGCGTGCTTCGGATGTGTCGATGATGTACTTGATTACTTCCGGGCTGTCGTGGAAGGAGAAGGAAATGTGACGGATCAGACCTTCTTCCTTTGCCTTTGCCGCTTCTTCCAGAAGGTTGTTTTTGAGCAGAACATCGTCGTAGGAGCCCTTGTTCATGCTCCAGAAGTGATAGAAGTCGACGTGGTCGGTGCCGAGACGGGACAGGCTGCGTTCGAGGCAGCGGCGGTAGTCGCCCGGTTCCTTGATGTCGCCCATGGAACACTTGGTGGAGATGAGGATCTTGTCGCGGAAGTTCTTGACCGCGTGGCCGAGAGCCGCTTCGCTGTTGGAGTTGCAGTAGTAGGGAGCGGTATCGAAATAGTTGACGCCGTTTTCGAAAGCGTGCGCGATCATTTCGTCGGTCTTGTCCTGATCCACGAAATTCTTTTCGTCCTGCTTGTATTCCGGAAAACGCATGCAGCCGAAGCCGAGTGCGGAAATTTTTTCGCCGGTCTTGCCGAATTCACGATAATTCATAGGGAGATATCCTTTCTTTTTTCTTCGGTTGTTGTTGTGACTGTACCCGTATATTATATAAGATGAAGAAGGTGTTTGTCAATCCCAATATGTGGATTGGTGCGGAATTATTAAAATTTCTGAGGAAAATTTTATTTTTAAAAAGTCTTAAAAATTCCGCACTGCTGAACCTTTTGTTTTTCCGGAACATCTGTACATACAGATCCGGATCTGATAGAATTTCAATAACCGAAGAAAGGAGGCGGACGTTATGGAAAACGCCCGGTTTGAAGCCCTGCTGGAACAGTACCGCGAGCCGGTCGAGCGGTATATTCACTGCCGGATGCCGTGTTCCGCAGATGCGGACGACGTGGTGCAGAACACGTTTCTCGCGGCATTCCGGAATTTCGGCACCCTGCGCGATCCGGCGGCGTTCCGGGCATGGCTTTTAGCCATTGCGAAGAACGAATGCCGGATGTACTACCGCCGGAAATACCGGACGGAGACCGTATCGCTCGATGCGCTCGGCGAGATTGCCGCGAAAACGGGCGTGCGCGGCGGTATTTCACGGGAAATTCTCGACGCGCTTCCCGAGGATGCACGGACGATCCTCGTCCTGTACTACGTCGAAGAAATGCCGCAGGCGGACATCGCGGCACGGCTCGGCATCCCCGTCGGGACGGTCAAAAGCCGTCTGCATTACGCAAGAGAGCGGTTCCGCACCGCCTGTCCGCCTCATATCCGCAGTATGTACGAAAAGAGAGGTTCGCTCATGAAAGAAAAAACCATTGACTATACCGCCGGCTTTTCCGCGGAACTGCCGGAACTCGTGATCACAAAAAAGGACGTGCCGTTTTTTGAAGTGAAGGACATCGGCGTGATCGTGCCGGAGGTCGGCAGACGCTCGTATGAAGGGACGTACCGCTATCCCGCGAAAAAGCTCACGCTCGTTTCCCATTTCCGTGCGGAGCGCCTGTGCAGCATCCACGGAGCGGAAGGGGTCAAGGTCTGCGAGGATATGTACTCCCCGAAGCTGGACTATTACACCCGCAACGCGCAGACCTCGTTTGTGCAGATGACGGACGAATACCTCCGGTATCTCGGCTTCATGTACGGCGACGACTACATCCCCGAAAGCGAAACCACCTATGAGGATATGCTCGTCCTGCACACGTTCCTTGACGAAGGCTACAATAAGATCGTCAACGCGGAAGACCCCGTGCGCGGCAATCCGCTCGTGATCCGCGAACGTCCGGCGGATCATGACGCATCGTCGGACAAGCCGGACGAACTCTTCCTTGAAAAGCCGTTCTTCCGCTATACCACCGGTGTGTATGCTGTGAAGATCGGCGGAAGCGTATACGAAGCCGTCGGCGTGATCGAAGTGCTGAACGGCTACGTGACCGAAAAATTCATCACCCGCGACGATCGCTGCATCCTGCTCCGCTGGTACGAAACGTGGGTCAGCGTGTGCATGAACGGCAATTATTCCGACGAATACCGGGAATCCCTGGACGGCAACCGCCGTCTGCGGGTCAACGGCGAAGAATACATCCATCTCGAAGACCGTCTGTACCGGTAAAATTCCGATCCGTCCGAAGAAATTCGGGCGGATTTCTATTGATTCTTCAAAAAAGATGTGCTAAAATTCTTGCATCGCAAATCGGGCGAAGACATGAAGACTTGAAGACATAATCATAACCGGGAGACTGCCATGAAAAAAACATACATCACCTCCATGCCGGATCATATCGGTGCTTTCCTGAAAGCAAGCAGATGCTTTTCCGCTCTGGGGATCAACATTACCCGCGTCAGCTATAACAAGGCCGTGGATTCCCACACGCTGTTCATCGATGCCGAAGGAACGGCCGAGCAGCTGCGGAAAGCGGACGAGGAGCTTGAAAAGATCGGGTATCTGCGGACCGACGAGCCCGGAAAGACCAGCATCGTCCTGCTGGAATTCTGTCTGAAGGACGTTCCCGGAAGCGTGACCGATGTTCTGACCCTGATCAGCGAGTTCAATTTCAATATTTCCTATATCAGTTCGCAGGAAAACGGGACGGACTACCAGTATTTCAAAATGGGGCTGTTTGTGGACGACGCGGACAAGATTTCATGTTTTCTGGACCGCGCGCAGGAACTGTGTCAGGTCCGGGTGATCGACTACAACCGTTCGGAAAAGGTGTATGACAACAGCATTTTCTACAGTACGTATGTGCATGGTCTGGCGCAGCGGATGGAGCTGTCCGCCGAAGACCATCAGAAGCTGCTCATCAACGTCAATCTGGCGATGCAGACGCTGGACGAAGAGGGGCTGTCCCCGTACCGGACGTTCGACAGCATCAGCAAGTTTGCCGAGCTGTTAAGCATCTCCCGCGGAGAAAATTTCTCTCCGCGCATCAGCACCCACAAAATTTCTGAATCCACCGAGATCCTTCTGATCGAACCTCCGTGCGGAAGCAATACGATGATCATCAAGAGCTGCGGGGAATATCTGTTCATCGACAGCGGCTATGCCTGCTACCGTCCGGAGATGCTGGCGATTTTCGAAAAACTCATCCCCGGCTTCCGGAGCATGAAAAAGAAGATCCTCATCACGCACGCCGACGTCGACCACTGCGGACTTCTGTCGGAATTTGACGAGATCCTTGCGAATGAAAAAACGGCGGAATGCCTGGAAAACGAATACAACGGCCGCAACGGATACCGGGAAGAGAATTTCCTGCACAAGCCGTACATCAGCATCTGCAAGATCCTGACCGGATATCAGCCGGTGGATCCGCAGAAGATCACGAAGATGTGGAAGAGTCCGGCATCCGCCGGAAAGCCGCTGACCCAGATCGGATTCTTTACATTCGGGGAGCTGAATTTTGAGGTATACGAAGGGAAGGGCGGTCATCTGCCCGGAGAGATCGTGCTGGTGGATTATGAAAATCACATCGCCGTTACCGGCGATATTTACATCAACATCCGCGGCCTCACGCCGGAACAGGCAAAATACAATCAGTATGCCCCGATCCTGATGACCTCCGTGGATACCGATCCCAAATTATGCGCCGAGGAACGGACGGCGGTACTGCAGCGTCTGGGTGTCGGCGAATGGCAGATCTTCGGCGCACACGGCTTCAAAAAGGATTATTCCGTCCGTCTGTGACCGTCTGCTGTCGTATGTGGTGGACAAGCACTGGCATGAGATGAATCCTGAATAAAAATGCGTACGCCGCCTGAGACAAAACGGGCGGCGTTTTATGATTGACAAATTTTCTAATTTCCTGTATAATAAAATCATGGATTTTATCCGACTTATCCAAAATTGTGGAGGTTCCTATGAAAAAACTTCTTGCCCTGACTCTTGCTCTTTCCGCGCTTCTGATCTCCTGCGGCGGCGAAGAAGCCGCACAGGTTCCCGTAACGGTCAATGCGGCCGAAACCGTGAACGCCATTGTCGCAGACTACGGTCTGACCGAAGGCTTTGTATTTACCTCTTCTTCCGCCGAACCCGGCGAATACCTCGACGCGGATATGATCCTCGGCTATTACGGCGACGCCGTGGATGTGCCGGATTTCACAAAAATTTCGGAATATTGTGTCTATATTGACGAATCCGACCCGGACGTCTATACGGACGTCGGGATTTTCCGGATGGCGGATCCGGCGTATGCCGAAACATTCCTGCAGTATCTGAAGGTCCGTGTTTCCGACAAGATCGCCGAAGCCGATCAGTATCCGACCCGCGATGTTCCCACGCTCGAAGCCGCCGTGTTTGAAATCACCGGTGATTACGTCTATTACGTCGTATCCGCTGAGGTTGACGCCATCACCGCCGACATCGAAGCGGCGTTCGGAAAGTAAGTTATGGTATTTTCCTCGCTTCTGTTTCTGTTCGCCTACCTGCCCGTGACGCTGGCGCTGTATTATCTGATCCCGAATACCCGGTACCGGAACTGGGTTCTGTTCATCGTCAGCCTGCTGTTCTACGGCTGGGGCGAACCGCTGTACATTCTCGTCATGCTTGCGTCGATCACGGAAGCGTACGTGTTCGGCTTCTTCATCGCCAGGCATCGGGATGCGAACCCCGGACGCGCGCGATTGTATCTGGTTCTCTCGCTCGGGATGAACCTCGCCGCGCTCCTGTTCTTCAAATATGCCAATTTCTTTATTGAAAATCTGCGTCTGATCCCGTTTCTCACCGACGTGATCGCGCCGGTCGAGGGATTGAAGCTCCCCATCGGGATCTCGTTCTACACGTTCCAGATCATGTCCTACACCATCGATCTTTACCGCAGACAGACGGATGTACAGAAAAATTTCGTCGCGTTCGGAACGTATGTCACCCTGTTTCCGCAGCTCATCGCCGGTCCGATCGTCCGCTACCGCGATGTTGACGACCAGCTCATGACGCGCACGGAAACGTTTGACCTCTTCGCCTCCGGTGTCCGCCGGTTCACGGTCGGACTTTCCAAAAAAGTCCTGCTCGGCGACGCGGCGGCAGCCTGTTACGAATATTTCAAGGCGAGCGATGCCTTCGCCGATTCGACCGCCGGTGCGTGGATGGTCATGATCTTTTACACGCTCCACATTTACTATGACTTCTCCGGCTATTCCGACATGGCGATCGGGCTTGGCCGCATGATCGGTTTCCGCTTCCTCGAAAATTTCGATTATCCCTACATTGCAGAGAGCATCACGGAATTCTGGCGGCGGTGGCATATGTCCCTCGGAACGTGGTTCAAGGAATACGTTTATATTCCGCTCGGCGGCAACCGCGCCGGAAAATGGAAGCAGTACCGCAACATTGCTGTAGTCTGGCTTCTGACCGGCTTCTGGCACGGTGCGAACTGGAATTACATCCTCTGGGGCGTCTACTTCGGGCTGATCCTCATGGCGGAAAAGACTTTCCTGCTCGGAGTCCTGAAAAAACTTCCCGCATTCGTCCGGCATCTCTACGCTCTTCTTCTGATCGGCTTCGGCTGGATCATCTTCTCCTTCACGGACGCATCTGCCGGACTGTCCTGTTTTGCCTCTTTGTTCGGCATCGGAACGGGTACGTTCTGCACGCCCACGGTCGGATATCAGATCGTCCGCGCACTTCCCCTGCTCATCATCGGTGCCGTCGGTGCAACGCCGCTGCCGAAAAAGCTGTGGGATAAGTTCTGCACCGTTGACTGGACAGGGATCGGTGCGATCCGCGGAAACGGGATCGAGGAACCGATCCGGATGGAGAAATCCGCGCTGTCCGTCCGCGGGAAGATTTTCGCCGTTCTGACAACGGCCGGAACGCTCGGGCTTCTCACGGTCTGTACGGCGTATCTTGTGGATTCGACGTTCAGCCCGTTCCTGTACTTTATTTTCTGAGGAGGTCCGGAAAATGAAAAACATCATCAATATCTTGACCTCTGCGCTGTTTGCGGCGTTTCTGCTGATTTTTACTGCCGCATTCGTCCTTACTCCGGATGCGGATTTCTCGGAAGAGGAAAACCGCAGTCTGACGACTTTCCCGAAATTCACGTGGGAGCGCCTGCTTGACGGGTCGTTTTCCTCGGACATCAACGAATATTTCGCCGATCAGTTTCCTGCGCGGGATATGCTCGTCGGGATCAAGGGCGTAACGGAAACGCTCCTTCTGAAAGGCGAAAACAACGGCGTTCTGCTCGGAGAGGGCGGTCAGCTTGCCGTACGGCTGTTTGACGCCTACAAAAGCCGTCTCGAACGCACGCCAGACATGGACTACTATTATACGGAAAACATCGCCGTTTCCGTGGATGCGCTGAATGCGTTTGCGCAGTCCTCCGACGTTCCCGTGACGACGATGTTTCCGCCGCGTACGGTCGATATTACGTCGTCCGTGTCTGATTATCCGACGGAGATCAGCGACGCGCTCGATGTACAGCTTGCGGAAACGATCGTTCCCGAAGCGGGGTACATCGCCGATCTGCGGAAACGTATGGAAGACCTGTACTCCCACGGCGAATACGTCTATTTCCGCACCGACCATCACTGGACGACGTACGGTGCGTATCATGCGTACATTCTGCTGATGCACGAATGGGGAATGGAAGACGGGATCCTTCCGCCGGAAGCCTTCACCGTGGAAAAAATCGAAAATTTCTACGGAACCACATGGTCGCGCGCGGGCTATAAATTTGTCGGACCGGATACCCTTGAGATCTGGAGCCCCGGCAATGAGGACGACTTCACGACCACCTGTTATACCGAAAAACAGGTCAAGGGGGAGGACGGCAAGCCGACTGTCGTCAGGGAAGTGTCAAAATCCTTCTCCGGCTGGCTCAACCGCGAGTATCTCACCAGAAAAGACAAATATGCCGCCTTTCTCGACGGCACGCACAACGAACAGACCGTCTTCCATAATACGGAAACCGGACGTCCTCGATTGCTGATTGCGAAGGACTCCTTCGCCAATACGATGGTTCCGTTCCTCGCACAGCATTTCGACCTCGTGATCGTCAACCTCGCCGGGCGCATGACCGACCTGACGGAATACGTCGAGGAATACGGCTGTGACCGCGTGCTGATCGTCTGGAACCGGGCAAATCTTATTGAAAACAATATTTTGGCGGCCATCAAATAACAGAAAGGATGGATATTTTCCATGAAATCCACCCATCGATTCTCCGCGCTCGCTCTGGCGCTGCTCTGTCTTCTTCCGTCCATGCTTTCCTGCGGAAAAAAAGGACTGTCCGTTGACAAGGAACAGGCGCTGACAAATCTTCAGGCGTCGGCGGCGCAGGCGGAAGCAAAAAAAGACGCGCTCAAAAAGGAACAGATCGCCGCGAACAAGGCAATCGCCGAACAGACGGCGGCAAAGCCGGCGGAATCCAAGCCTGCCGTTGAGGAAGTACCGCTGGAAAATCCCGATGAATACGCCGCTCCCGCAAAAACGCCGGAAGTTTACGACCCGGCGGCGGAAAACCGTGCGCTGAAGGTCTTCGGCGCGGCGGTCTCCGACGGCGAGTATATCGCCGTTTACGGCGAATGCGCGGCAGGTGCGCTTGTTTCCGTGAAGAACGATCAGGGAACGTTCACCGTTCAGTCGTTCGGCGGCAATTTTGCCGCGCGCGTGAAAAATCCCGCGAAAACCGCATCTCTCGAAATTACGCAGTCTGCGAACGGAACGCAGATCGGCGATGCCGTGGTATGGCAGGGAAGCGTTCAGCAGCCGGATTACGGCGGGGACTGGGGCGTATGGCTCGGCGGAGACAATCAGGGATTTTTCCACAAGATGATTCCCGACTTTACCCATACGAATCTCCTCGATACGGCGACGCTTGACAGCATCCGCACCCGGTATGCCAGCCGTACGGAAGCACTGAAATCGGTCGGCGACGGCTGTGAAATGATCGTTCTGCTGATCCCGTCGGCGATGACGGTGTATCCGGAGCTGGTTCCCGCGGAAGTTGCGCTTCCCGGGGAAGGAGAAAGCCGGTTTGACCAGCTTGCGAAGGTTCTGACCGAAGCGGGTGTGACGGTCATCGATGTCCGTGAGACGTTTGCGGCACACAAAAACGATGCGCTTCCGCTGTACTACCGCTACGACAGCCACTGGGCGGACTACGGTTCCTATCTGGCATATGTTGAACTGTTCGACTATATTTCCGACCGGTATCCGGATGCGGCTCCGCGGAAGTTCAATGAATTCACGTGGGAATGGGGATACTATACGGGAGGGGATATTCCGTATTATTTCGACATCGACCACGGCGGCGCGATTTACGAATACACGTACCTCCGGAAGATGAATTTTGATCCGATCGCGTCGGTGAAGGGGCTCATCCGCTACACGGACGGAAGTTCTCTTGCCTATCGTTCGTACAGTGACGAGATTGTCTCCGGAAAGACGTACAACAGCGGCCGCGACAAGCTGCCCGACCTTTACGTTTACCGCAATTCCTACGGTGCCGGCATCTACGATCTCATTCTCGAACGCAGCGACAAGATCACGTTCAATCCGACCTTCTCGTACACGTACAACATTGCACAGATCAAGAAGACCGTGCCGGATTATGTGGTATACATCATGTCCGAGTGGGATTTCGGCAATATTATCGACAATTGACCTTTTGGGTTACACCTGAAAAGAAAAAAGCACCCGAACGGTGCTTTTTTTCGTAGCCTGAAACTCAGGCTTCTTCGTATACTCTGACCCAGTCCACGCGGACGCAGTCGGGCAGTTCTTCCGGAACGATGGGCTGTGCCCAGGAACCGAATTCGGTGGTGAGCTTCAGATAACCCGGCTGGCTGCAGATGCCCGGTTCGGACGTGCGCCAGGTTTCTTTGCCGTCGATGTAGAAAATGTACTCGTCCGTCGTCCAGCGGAGAGCATAGGTATGCCAGTCACCGTCGTAAAGACCGCAGTCCGGGATGACCTTCGAGAGGCCCTTGTGATGGTCGCCGTAGCCGTCCCAGTGGATCGCATGGTTCACGCCGTTTCTTGCACGTTCGCCGGATTCCACGATGTCGATCTCCGCGCCGGAGACCGCCGAGCCGTCCACTTTGCCGACGTTTCCGCACATCATCCAGAACGCACCCCAGAAACCGGTCGTGGCGTGCCACTTCATCCGGCATTCGAAATAGCCGTATGCCTGCGTGAATTTTCCGGTGGTGCGGATGCCGCTCGAAACCGGCTTGCCGTCGTCGTCGATCTTCGCCCAGAGAATCAGATTGCCGTCCTTTACTTCCGTCAGGGCGTCGCGCCAGTATGCGCGCAGATCCTGACGGGGCTGTTCCGGACACAGTTCCCATTTGGTCGTGTCGAGGGTATCCCCTTCGAAATTGTCCTCGAATGTGAGCTTGTAGACGGTTCCGTCCACTGTGATTCTGTCTGCCATTGCCTGTTCCTCCGTGTCGTTTTTTTCTTTTATTATACTGTATCCCGTCCGGCAATGCAAGATTTATGGCGGATTTCTCCAAAAAAACATTGACATTGCCCGTCGGTTTTGCTAAAATGACCACAAGGACAACTGTCAGAAAAATACCACACAGGAGGTTATTATGAAATACAATGTTGTTTCCTCTGCGGAATTCACGTATCCGGATATCTGGGATTATCCGTCGGCTTCACAGGTGATCGATACCTTTGCCGCACGCGGCAGCTATGCATCCTTCCAGATCCTGCTCGGCGACCGTACGGATGCCGCTGTATCCGTTTCCTTCGGCAAGCTCCCCGACGGAGCTGTTCCCGAAGTTTACACGCTGACTCCCGTACAGGTCGAACGCAACCACGGCATCGAACCCGAACAGAGACAGCCGCATTATCCCGAACGGATCGCGCCGTACTGGCTGTACGACTGCCTGCGCACCTTCGACGGAACGCTCGACCTGACCGACGGCATCGGCGGTCTGTACGTTTCCATCAGGATCGACCGTGACGCCGAACCCGGGGATTACGAAACCGTCATGACCGTCGACGGCACGGATATCCCGCTGAATCTGAAGATCTACCGCGCCGTTCTGCCGGCAGAAACCCTGACGATGATCCACGGCTACGCGGCAGGCACCTGCGCGAAGTACCACGGCGTCGAATACGGTTCCGACGAATATTTTGCGATCGAAGAAAAATATCTCGCCATGCTCCGCCGTCTGCACCAGAATATGATGTACGTCTACGGCGGCATCAAGAAGACCCTTGTCGGCGACAACAAGTGGGAATTCGACTTCACCGAATTCATCGCGCAGGTCAAGCGCTTTGACAAGGCGGGCATGAAGTACTTCAACGCACCGTCCGTCGGCTGGCGCAAGAGCTGGAGCGAATCCACGATTTTTGTCAACGGCAATATTCCGTCGATGTCCTACGAAGGCTACTGCTATCTGACGCAGTACCTCCCGGCGCTCCGCGACGTGCTGAAGGAACACGGTTGGCTCGACCGCTTCGTCATGGGCGTTGCCGATGAGCCGAACAATGCAAACTGCACCGAATTCCGTGCGCTCTGCGGTCTCATCCGCAAGATCGTGCCGGAGATCCGCCTGATCGACGCGATGTCCTACGGCAATCTCCACGGTGCGCTCGACATCTGGGTACCGCTGAACGCCGAATACGACAGACACCAGAAGGAACTCGAATCCCTCCGTGCGGCAGGGGACGAGATCTGGCATTACGTCTGCTGCGGTCCGCGTGAACCCGGCTACATCAACCGTTTCATGGACTATCCGCTCCTGTCCACGCGCTATCTGCACTGGGGCAACTACAAGTACAACCTCACCGGTTATCTCCACTGGGCGGCAAACCACTATCAGCCCGGTCAGGACCCGTTCGTGCAGAACTGTCCCGAACACCACAACACCGACGCGGTCTGCTACCTCCCGGCAGGCGACACGCACCTCATGTACCCCGGCAAGGGCGAACCGTGGCTGTCGATCCGTCTGGAAACCCAGAGAGAAAGCGCGGAAGAATACGAACTCCTCTGCGAACTCGCAAAGACCGACCGTGCAAAGGCCGACGAACTCTGCGGAAACGTCTTCCGTTCGTTCAGGGAAGTCGAATACGACGTAGCAAAGTTCATCGACAACAAGAAGGCCCTTCTCGAAGCACTTTCTTGAATTTCAGACATAACAATATTTTTTCCCGGTATAAAGTTTTTTGAAAGGAGTCCGGCTCCGACCATCGGAGCTGGTCGGGGAAACTTTTTCGGAAAAAAGTTTTCCCCGGAAAATAGTAGTTTCCATATGAAAAAACTCCGTATCATGACCTACAATATCCAGCATGGACACGTTCATCTGGACAAATACATTGACCTGACGAAGGTCTGCGACGTGATCAGGGAATACGATCCCGACATCATCGGACTGAACGAAGTGCGCGGACGCGGTACGAACAAGGACTATACCGCGCAGGTCGAAACGATGGCGGCGTACCTCGGCTACCACTGCTATTTCGGACGCTCCATCATGATCGGCGGAACGAATCCCTACGGCAACGCGGTCCTGTCGAAGTATCCGATCATCGAAGCGTCGGTCATCAGAATCCCGAATCCGGTCGATCCGTCCGCGTGCCGGCATTTTGAGCCCCGTTCGCTCTGCCGCTGCGTGGTCGAAGTCCCTGCCGACGGCGAAGCGGGCACCTACGAAGGCCCTGTTGTGAACGTCGCGGTGTATTCCTCGCACTTCGGTCTGTCCGAAGCCGAACAGGAGCACGCGGTTTCCACGGCGATCACGACCCTTTCGGCGGAAGCACTCCCGTTCATCCTGATGGGCGACTTCAACATGGAGCCGGACAACAGGCTCATGCAGCCGCTGCATAAGGCATACAACAGCGTCGATCCGCTGCTTGACGGAAAGAAGAGCTTCCCGTCGGACAAGCCGTCCATCAAGATCGACTATATCTACACGTCGAAGAATGTGAACATTCTCGCGGCGGACATCCCGCAGATCGTGGCAAGCGACCACTGTCCGATCTGGGCGGATATTGAAGTATAACGAAAAACAGGGACGATTTTTTGAATCGTCCCTGTTTTCTTTCAGTCCGCTTTTTCTGCGGTGAAGTCGATGTGCCAGTCGCCGTCGATGGTGAGGCTGATGCTGTTGAGCCGCATCAGGACTTCGTCTCCGAACGTGAGGTCGAGTCCTTTGTTTTTGAGGTCGCCCGCGCCGTGGAAGGGCATCGAATATTCGATGTCGACGCTGGTGTTTCCGCGTTCACTGGACTGTCCGCCGCCGCGGTAGTCCCACCGTTCGGCAGAAGCAACACGCTCCGGCTCGATCCAACCGAGGAGGACCTGCACATACTGCACATTTTCTTCGAAATCAAATTCCACGGCGGAGTTTCGGCGGAACAGGATGTCGTAGGTGTTGTTCAATTCGTCGATACGGGTCGTCATATCGTCGAATGCAAAGCAAATGCCGTAGCGGTCGCAGAAAAGTCCTCCGTTCGGGAGGTCTTCTGCCGGAACGATTTCGTCAAGTGCCGGGATTTCGACAAGATAACGTGCGTCATCTTCGAGCATATCGAAAATGACAGTGATATCCGTGAGATCAATGGTTGCGATGTCCGACGCAAGAGGTTCGTCCATTGTGAGAATGTACTCCATTTTGTAGGAAATCAGATTATTTACTCCGTATTCCCGTTCTGATTCGGGAATAGAAACGCTGTGTCCGCTCTGCCCGAAGACGTTGTATGCGTTTCCTTCCGTATCGGTGACGGATACGATGCCGGAATTATACCGGATGGATTCGCAATGCGTTGCCCAATATTCCATATTTTCGCTCTGCGGGTCGAGGATTACGTCAAACACCAGATACCGGCTGTTCTCCGCGAGAGGGAACGCGATCACCGTCAAACCGTCGCTGACCGGATAGGCATAGTTTGCCCAGACGGAGTTTTCCATCGATTTCATGGAGAGCGTGCAGTCCGCGCCGCTCCATTCAAGAGTGTAGTTGTGGATTTCCGCGTCGGGGTCAATCACGGCGTAACCCGTGTACCGTGCGCCGACGACACTTCCGCCGGTACAGGTGAGGGTGTACGGTTCATTATCCATACCGTACAGGGTCATTTTCGGCATACAGTCGGGATTTTCGAAGAAATTATGCGGAACATCGCGGTTGGTCAGGACGGTGACTTCCCACATTCCCTTATGTTCCCTGTCTTCTGCGGGAATCATGGATGCGGCTTCGATGCGGTCACTGCCTGCCTGTACGGTGGTTATGAGGGTGAAGACTTCCTCCTGTTTTGCCGTGACAACCCCCATTCCGGGGACGAACGTAAGATATTCATAAATCCGTACCCCCGCGCCCATCAGCACCAGTGCCGCACAGAACAGTGCCGCGCAGACGGCGATCCGGCGTACGGGAAGGATTTTTTTCTTTGTTTTCCGCTGTCCTGCCTCTTCCATCGCCGCGAGAGTGCGGCGGTTCAGTTCTTCGGACGGAACGGCGGTCAGGTCGCGGATTTCGGGAAGATTGCAGTCGTTTTTCATTTGCTGTCCTCCTTTTTCGGAAGATATTCCGTTAAATTCAGGTTTTTGGCGAGCGTGCGTCTGGCACGTGTCAGGCGGATACGCAGATTGGCGGGAGTCAGATCGAGCATCCGTGCCGCCTCGTCCGCGGAATAGCCGCAGACCGCGCAGAGATAGAGCGGCATCCGGTAATTTTCCGGCAGGGCAAGCAGAGCGTCCATGATCTCGGTGGTTCCGGATTCCTCGCATACGGCAAGGGATTCCGGAATTTCCCCGCAGGGTCTGTTCCGCCGGATAAGGTCGGTACAGCGGTGCACGGCGCACCGGATGAACCACGCGCGTTCGTGCTCCGAACCGGGTTCGGTTTTCGGCGGATGCTCCATCCATGTGAGAAAGGTATTCTGATAGGCGTCGTCCGCGAGGGTCGGATCGAATCCCGCCAGCTTCACGAGGCAGACGCGGTACACAACGGTACCGTAAGTTTCAAGTACGCGCTTGGCTTCCTCCATCGGCGCACCTCCTTTTGTTTGGATTTTATGTTTTCTGTGTCCGGACATCCATAATACGCCGGTGACATTGCATTTGCAACAGCGGATGAAAAATTTCTCCCCAAAAAAGTTTCCCCGGCGGAGGATTATTCCCGTACATACTTTTCCGCCGTGCCTCATATGATGTACCATAAATCGGAAATGGGGTAGACAAAATGGCAGGAAAAACATATTATTCGTCCTATGAAACGGCGGCTCCGGTGCTGGTTCCGGCACCGGGAGATGTACGTCCGTATGTGCCGGAAGGCGCGCTGATGAAGAAAAACGTTCTCCGGAACCGTGCGGCAGTGGAGGAAGCGGCCAGACGCGGCACGACCGTGGAGGCGATGTGCGTTCTCTGCGACTGCACGACGATGCAGCTCACGGTCGATCTGCCGGACGGTATCCGCGGGATTCTTCCGCGG
Source organism: Clostridia bacterium (assembly GCA_017547755.1). GTDB lineage: Bacteria > Bacillota > Clostridia > Oscillospirales > CAG-272 > UMGS1696. The sequence continues at coordinate 27,553 of JAFYOX010000069.1, forward strand.
GAAGAAGCGGGCTGGACCTGTGACGGCAGCGAAGTCCGGGACATTGCGATCATCACGCGCGTCGGCAAGCCGGTACAGTTCAAGATCACGGAGATCTACGAGGACGAACGCGGCACGGTGACGGCGATGCTGTCCCGACGCGCGGCTCAGCGGGAATGCTGTGAGCAGTACGTATCGCGGCTGGTTCCGGGGGATGTGATCCCGGCGAGGGTGACGCATCTGGAACCGTTCGGCGCGTTCTGCGACATCGGCGGCGGGATCGTTTCCCTGCTGACGGTCGACCGGGTCTCGGTCTCGCGGATCTCGCATCCGTCCGACCGCTTCCGATGCGGAGAATACATCCACGCGGTGGTACAGTCGGTGGAAGAGGACGGACGCATCTACCTTACCCACCGGGAACTGCTCGGAACATGGGAAGAAAACGCCGCCGCGTTCGCGCCCGGTCAGACGGTGACGGGGATCGTGCGCTCCGTGGAGGATTACGGCGTGTTCGTGGAGCTTGCGCCGAACCTTGCGGGACTGGCGGAACCGTTTGACGGCGCCTGTCCGGGCGACGCCTGCTCGGTCTACATCAAAAGCCTGCTTCCGGAGCGGATGAAGATCAAGCTCGTCATGATCGATCTCTGCGGAAAAGCCGACGTGACCCCGTGCCGCTATTTCGTTGACACCGATGCCGTCCGCCACATGGAACGCTGGCGCTATTCTCCGGAAGAATGCCGCCGGACCGTGGAGACGGAGTTTTAGAAGGAACGTTCCGGATAACCGAGACGAATCCCGGGCAGGGGATTGTGCGGATTTTCCGGATGTGCTATAATGGAGAAAATTTCTTGAAGGGGAATTTCTTCATGGATAAACGCACGGCAAACAAAGCGAAGCTGCAATGTTTTACTTCGATGTTCCTGTTCGGGACCATCGGACTTTTTGTGCGCGGCATTGCCCTGCCATCGGCGGTGATCGCGCTGGTACGCGGCATCATCGGGGCGGCATTTCTTGCGGCGGTGATGGCGGTACGGCGGAAAGCGGTGGATTTTTCGGCGGTACGCCGGAATCTGCCTCTTCTGGCCGCATCGGGCGCGGCGATCGGGATCAACTGGATCCTGCTGTTTGAGGCATACCGCTATACGACGGTTGCCGCCGCGACGGTCTGCTACTATCTCGCGCCGGTATTCGTGATCCTGGCGTCGCCCCTTCTGCTCGGCGAGCGGATCACGCGGAAAAAAGGGATCTGCGCGGCAGTCTCGCTGGCGGGGGTGGTCCTGGTATCGGGGATTTTTTCCGGAAACGCGGAAGCGTCTTCCTCTCACGGGATCGGCATCCTCTGCGGAACAGCGGCGGCGGTTTTCTATGCGTCGGTCATTCTGCTGAACAAGAAGATCACCGGACTGACCGCGCTGGAGAGAACCGTATTCCAGCTCGGACTGTCCGCCGCCGTGCTTCTGCCGTACGTTCTCAGAACCGGCGGCATCGGTGACATCGCCGCGCTTTCCGCAAAAGGTCTGCTCCTCCTCCTGATCGTCAGCATCGTTCACACAGGCGTGACCTACGTCATGTACTTCGGCTCCATCGGCCGCCTGCCCGTACAGACAGCCGCTCTCCTCAGCTACATCGACCCCGTCGTCGCCGTCCTTCTCTCCGCCCTCGTCCTGCACGAACCCCTCACCCTCACCGGAATCCTCGGCGCAGCCCTGGTCCTCGGCTCAACCATGATAAGCGAAGGTGTGTTTGGCGGGGAAGAGTGAGGTTTGAGTTTTTTCTTGAGGGGAACTTTTGAGAAAAGTTCCCCTCAAACTCCCTTCAAAACCTTTTAAACGGAGGCTTGGGTGGAGTCTGTGCAATTCCGGTGCATCAAATTTGGATGTACAAGTCCCGAGAAGACCGTTCGCGACCTCGTTACCTCGGTATAGTGGGATGTTGGGTTTGAATTATACGTAAAAATCCCTCTTTTTGAAGGATCAGCAAACTTTTACTTATAATTTCACCCAAACTTCCCGCTGTGCCGAGCGTGCGAGGTCGCGAACGGTCTTCTTATAGTTTGTATGACTATATTTGATGCACCGGATCTGCACAAACTATATTTGTCCTGATCGTTCAAAAGGTTTTGAAGGTGGTTTGGAGGAAACTTTTTTCAAAAGTTTCCTCCAAGCGCGTCTCCCCTCCGAAACCTTGACAACTCCCGTATTTTTTGTTATACTGGGGCAAATTTTATGGGATATGAGGAGGTTTTCTATGTATCCGTATTTTGAAAGTGACCGGATGGCGGTGAAGTGCTGTCCGTCGGCGAGACAGCTTGCTGTGGAGCAGATGGAGTTCTACGCGTTCGCGCATTTTACGGTCAACACCTTTACCGATCAGGAATGGGGCGACGGCACCGAACCGGAATCCGTGTTCAATCCTACCGCGTTTGACGCGGATCAGTGGGTGGACGCGCTGAGATCCGCCGGAGTGAAAGGGCTGATCCTCACCTGCAAGCACCACGACGGGTTCTGTCTCTGGCCGAGCGCGGTGACGGAACACAGTGTCAAAAACAGTCCCTTCCGCGGCGGAAACGGCGACGTTGTCCGCGAAGTCAGCGACGCCTGCCGGAGAGGCGGACTGAAATTCGGCGTATATCTCTCTCCGTGGGACCGCAATGCGGCTGTTTACGGACAGGGCGAAGCGTACGATGATTTCTTCTGCCGTCAGCTGACCGAACTCTGCACGAATTACGGCGAGCTCTTTTCCGTATGGTTCGACGGTGCGTGCGGCGAAGGCCCGAACGGCAAAAAGCAGGTCTACGACTGGAACCGCTATTATGCGCTCGTCCGCGAACTTCAGCCGAACGCGTGCCTTTCCATCTGCGGACCCGACATCCGCTGGTGCGGCAACGAAGCCGGCGACACCAGAGAAAGCGAATGGTCCGTACTTCCCACCGGATTCCTTTCTCCCGAAGAAGTGGCGGCAAAGAGCCAGACGTCCGACAGCAAGGAATTCCGCGAAAAGAAGATCGACGCCATGGAAAAGGATCTCGGCAGCCGCGGATTTATCGAAAACGCGACCGGATTCGCGTGGAGACCGTCCGAGACCGACACGTCCATCCGTCCGGGCTGGTTCTACCATGCCTCCGAAGACGGCCGCGTCCGTTCCACGGAAACCCTGCTCGACATCTGGTACCGCACTGTCGGCGGCAACTCGCTCCTTCTTCTGAACATTCCGCCGGACAGACGCGGTCTGTTCCACGAAGTGGACGTACAGCGCCTGCGCGAAATGGGCGAATACATCCGTAAGACCTTTGCGGACAACCTCGCGGAAAACGCAGTGATCACGGCGTCCTCCGACGACGGCTATCATCTCCCCGAAAACGTGAAGGTCAACAATTACGACGCTTACTACAAGCCGTTCGACGGCGAAAACGCGGTCACGCTGACCGTGAAGCTCGACGGTATCCACGACGTGAGCCATGTGGTCATCAAGGAACACATCCCGATGAGCCAGCGCATCGAACACTTTGCCATTGACGCAAAGCAGGCGGACGGCTCGTATGCGGAAGTTGCTTCCGGCACGACGGTCGGCTATCAGAAGATCGCACGGTTTGCTCCCGTTTCCACGGACGAGATCCGCATCCGCATCGAGGATTCCCGCGTCTGCCCGATCCTGTCGTTTATCGGCGTGTATTGATTCCGGAAAACTGAATATTTCTTCCCGTAAAGGGTACAATAATCCCACATCTTCCAGAAAAGTGTGGGATTATTTCTATGAACAACAAATTTTTCGGCGTACTGCAGCGGGTCGGGCGGAGCTTCATGCTTCCGATCGCCGTTCTTCCCGTTGCCGGACTCCTTCTCGGGATCGGCAGTTCGTTCACCAATCCGACGACGATCGAGACCTACCATCTGACCGGACTTCTCGGGGACGGCACGTTCCTGCACGGACTGCTCGTCATCATGGCAAAGGTCGGCAGCGTGATCTTCGACAACCTGGCGCTCTTATTTGCGGTCGGTGTGGCGATCGGCATGGCGAAAGCGGAAAAGGAAGTTGCGGCGATCTCGTCCGTGATCGCGTATCTGGTCATGAACACCGCGATCTTCGCGCTTCTTGTCCTGTCCGGCACGGTATCCGACAGCGGGGAAGTGATCGGGGATGCTATCGAAGGCACCATCGCGTCCGCGTGCGGGATCCCGACGCTGCAGACGGGGGTATTCGGCGGGATCATCGTGGGGCTTGGGACGGCGGCGCTGCACAACCGGTTCTATAAGACAAAACTCCCGAATGCGCTGGCATTTTTCAGCGGCACGCGCTTTGTCCCGATCATCTCCACGGTGGTCTATATGTTTGTCGGGATCGCGCTGTATTTCCTCTGGCCGTTCGCACAGCGCGGGATCTACGCGCTCGGCGGTCTTGTCACGGGCAGCGGCTATGCCGGAACGCTCATTTTCGGTCTCATCAAACGTGCGCTGATCCCGTTCGGACTGCACCACGTATTCTATACGCCGTTCTGGCACACCGCGCTCGGCGGCACGGCGGAAGTGGCGGGACAGATCGTGGAAGGCGGACAGAACATTTTCTTCGCGGAACTGGCGAACGCCGGATCGATCGCGAAGTTCAGCTCGGACGCGGCGCGCTACTTCTCGGGGGAATTCATCTTCATGATTTTCGGTCTGCCGGGCGCGGCTCTGGCGATGTACCGGTGTGCGAAGCCGGAGAAGAAAAAGGCGGCGGGAGGACTTCTTCTTTCCGCGGCACTGACCTGTATTCTGACGGGGATCACGGAGCCGATCGAGTTCTCGTTCCTGTTCGTGGCGCCGGCGCTGTTCATCGTGCAGGTGATCCTTGCCGGAAGCGCGTATATGGTGGCGCATATGCTTGACATCGCGGTAGGTCTGACGTTCTCGGGCGGTTTCCTCGACTTTTTCCTGTTCGGGATCCTGCAGGGGAACGCGAAGACAAACTGGCTCCGCGTGATTCCGGCAGGGATCGTCTATTTCCTGCTGTACTACTTCATTTTCTGTTTCCTCATCCGCCGCTTCGATTTCAAAACGCCCGGCCGCGAGGACGACGACGCGGAAACGAAGCTGTACACCAAGGCGGACGTTCAGGCACGTGATCGTGCGGCAAAGGAAAACCTCAGCGAAGCGATCACGGCAGCTCTCGGCGGCCGTGACAACATCGCCGACATCGACTGCTGTGCAACTCGCCTGCGCTGCACCGTAAAAGATCCGTCTGCGGTAAACGACGCGGCCCTGAAATCAACCGGGGCGGCAGGCGTTATCCGGAAAGGCTCCGGTGTTCAGATCGTCTACGGCCCCCATGTCGCAGGAATCAAATCCGATCTTCAGGAATATCTGGGGCAATAAAAAAATCAAAGGTCATCGCTTTTTGGCGGTGGCCTTTTGCGGTGAAATGGGGGAGGTGCGGGGCGTTAGGATAGGGGAGACGGTCGCTTTTTGAAAAAAGCTCCGCAAAAACTTTATACTGTTGCAGCCGGTTTGGATGGCTGATATGGGTTTGTGAAAGGGGATTTTTTGATGGGTTTGTGCGTAGCCATATAGGATATCCCAGTTGACAAAATATAGACATCCAAAGCCTGAGGAAGGGTGGAGACGGAAGTCAGGGACCACCGAGACCCTGACTTCCCACGCCGTATGGGATAACCGGGATTTCGTGCAATCGATTGAAATCCTTCTGCATTTTGTTCAACATCCGCGCGGCTTGGCTATACCGCCGTCCGCGCTTTGCGTTAAAAAGAGCGGCTGACATACGGATTTAACTGACGCAAAGCACGAACGGCGGCAGCCAAGGAGTGCGGAGACTGACGTATCCGTAGCTGAATTCTGAAAGGGCGCACTTCATTCCGGAGACGGAAAGGCCGAGCGCTGAACAAAACGAAGTTTTGAGAAGTCGCTCTACCCTTTCTCAGAATTTGGATCACTCCACCCCTGTCAACCGGGACAAACCAAATGTCAGCGCACAGACCCAATCCTGCCCCGTCCAAAAGTTTTTGCGGAGCTTTTTTCAAAAAGCGACCGTAACCCCTTCACTCCACCCTTGCAATTCATGATTTTTGTCCAAAATATATTGACAAAACTTCCGTTTTATAATAAACTATGGACATATGATACAGAAGCCAACCAGACGAAACGGAGGAAATTTTATGGAAAACCCGAAACTTGCCATTAATGGTGCCGCGCGCGCCGTACCGGATTCCCCGCCGGAATCTCTGTTCAAGTGGCCGATCCTTACCGAAGAGGACGAAGCGGCGGTCCTGAGAGTCGTACGTGAAAATAAATTCTCGGGCACCGATATTACCGAAGAGTTCCAGCGTCAGTTTGCAAAGTGGCAGGGACGCAAGTATGCCATCGCTTACTGCAACGGTACGATGTCCCTGACGTCCGCGATGTTTGCGATCGGACTCGGCATGGGCGACGAGATCATCTGCCCGACGAAGACGTACTGGGGCAGCGTGTCCCAGGCGATCAACTTCGGCGCGACCGCCGTGTTCTGCAACATCAACGAAATGCTCAGCATGGATCCCGCCGACATCGAACGCTGCATTACGCCGAAGACGAAGGCGATCATGGTCGTTCACTACTTCGGCTACCCCGCGGATATGGATCCGATCATGGAGATCGCAAGAAAGTATAACCTGTACGTCATCGAAGACGTTTCCCACGCACAGGGCGGCCTGTACAAGGGCAAAAAAGTCGGTACGTTCGGCGATATCGCGGCGATGTCCCTCATGAGCGGCAAATCGTTTGCGGCAGGGGAACTCGGTGTTCTCGTCACGGACGACCGCAAACTCTATGAACGCGCCATGGCGTTCGCGCATTACGAACGCAACAATGCAAACTATATCACGGAATGTGAAGACCTGAAGGATTACTACCATATCGCGCTCGGCGGCGCAAAGGGACGCGCAAATCAGCTCTGTTCCGCACTTGCGCTCGGTCAGCTCAAGTATTACGACGAACGCTGTGCAGAGATCCGCAAGGCGATGAACTATTTCTGGGATCTTCTTGACGGACTGCCGGGCATCCGTCCGATCCGCGTGGACGAATCGACCGGATCGAACATGGCAGGCTGGTACTGTCCGCACGGCGCATACCATCCGGAAGAACTGAACGGACTGTCGGTCAACAAGTTCTGTGAAGCGGTACGTGCGGAAATCGGCGACAAGTGCTGGCCGGGCGGCAACTTCTGCCTGCACACGCACAAATTCTTCAAGACGTTTGACCTGTACAACATCGGCAAGCCGAGCCGTATTGCCTACAGCGACCGTGACGCGAGAGAAGAAGACGATCTCTGCAAGCCGTCGGAAGAAATGTGGTGCTTCTCCGTGCCGTGGTTCAAGCATTTCGACAAGGAATGGATCGAACGCTATGCGGAAGCCTTCCGCAAGGTCATCGAAAACCATATGGAAATTTTCGACGATGCCGAACGTGCGCAGGGCGGACGGTGGCATGGAACCAGCAACGAATGAATAGCGCACCTACGGTGCGGAAGGAAGAAAAACGACCTCCAGGTCGTTTTTCTGGATTAATGTCCCTGCGCGGGACAGGCGCCTAAGAGGATCGGTCGCGATCCTCTTAGGAATCTCCACGACCAAAGGGGACACCCCTTTGGATACCCCGACGTTTGTGTGACTCGCGCTTGAGCGCTCGGACAGACAGCGGTTTTCACGCGGCAAAACGTTTGGAAGTTACGGAGTTGGGTGCAGAGCTGTCCAAATCGCACGTTCAGTAGAAACAGCAGTGGACGTTACCTTCAGATTTACCTTCAGATAAAGCAGTAACCGCCACCCCCAGCCCCCGGCGGTCAGCCAGAATCTACTTCCCATACGGACAGTATAAACGTCTCGTTTGTATTCCATACCCCACAACGAAATATAGCAATCTGCCCGAAGGGCTTCCGGAGACCCTTTGGGTCTCCCAGCCGGTATTCATAAAGGGGCGGCGCCTGAGCCCCTTTATGCGCTGCGCCGCGCAGGCGCATTATTCAAGAAAAACGACCGCAGGGAGTTTTTCCACCTTGCACCCGTAGGGTGCCCCACACAAACAATTTGGTATCCTATATTTGATAGGAGGAACAGAAAATGAAAATTATCGACGCCCATAACCACCCCGATTTCCACGGTCATAACTTCGACCGGATGATCGAAAATATGGACCGCAACGGCATCGCCCAGACCTGGCTCCTCGCGTGGGAAACGCCTGAGGACGAATATGCCCCCGAAACAAAATACTGTATGGCCCTGCCGATCGATGACTCCAACCCGAATTCCTTCCGCCTCTGCTGGGAATATAAGCAGAAGGCACCCGACCGCTTCATCCTCGGCTATGCGCCCGACCCGAGAAAGGCCGACGCCGTCCAGCGGATGCGCGCCGCCATTGCAACGTATAACGTCCAGATCTGCGGCGAAGTCAAACTGCGCATGATGTACGATAATCCCGACGCCATCGATCTCTTCCGCTTCTGCGGCGAAAACGGTGTTCCCGTCACCCTTCACTTCGACAACGCCGGCGCGCAGAAGACCGGCAGAGAATTCCCCAGACGCTCGTGGTGGTACGGCGGCGACATCGATACCCTTGAACGCGTACTCAAACTCTGCCCCGAAACCAATTTCCTCGGCCATGCGCCCGGATTCTGGTGCCATATCTCCAACGATAACCTCGGAGAAACCACCGCGTATCCGACCGGCCCCGTCATCCCCGGCGGACGGGTCGAACAGCTTCTCGAAAAATACGGCAACCTCTACTGCGATATGTCCGCGGGCTCCTGCCTGACCGCGCTTTCCCGTGACCCGGAATATACGAAAAAGCTGATCCTCGCGCATCCGGAAAAGTTCATTTTCGCGCGCGACTATTACGACAGCCGGATGTACAATTTTATCGAAAGCCTCGGTCTGCCGGACGAAATCCGCGAAAATGTGTACCATGCCAACGCCGAACGGATCACGCCGCCGGTGAAGCAGGTACGGATCGAATAAGGAGGGACGGTTATGCGGGATATTCTGCTTGTGATCGATATGCAGAACGACTTCATCGACGGTGCGCTCGGGACGGCGGAAGCGGTTTCGATCGTGGAAAACGTCGCCGCAAAGGTGAAGAATTTCGCCGGAACGGTGATTTTTACCAGAGATACGCATGAGGAAGCCTATATGGAAACGCAGGAAGGCAGAAATCTGCCCGTGCCGCACTGCATCCGCGGAACGCACGGCTGGGAGATCTGTGATGCGCTTCTGCCGTACGTGAACGGGGAAGTCATCGACAAGGTGACCTTCGGGTCGTCGGAACTCGGCGGGATTCTGCAGAAAATGAACGCGGCTGACCCGATTTCCGGCGTCACGCTGGTCGGTCTCTGCACGGACATCTGCGTGATCTCGAACGCGATGATCGTCAAGGCGTTCCTTCCGGAAGTGCCGGTGACGGTGGACGCGTCCTGCTGTGCAGGCGTCACGCCGGAATCGCACCGGAACGCGCTGGCGGCGATGAAGATGTGTCAGATCGCTGTTGAAAACGAATAAACGGAGAAAGAGCAGCCGGAAGACTGCTCTTTTTTGCGGGATCAAGTGAAATCCGCGAAGATTTCTTTCACACGTTTGTCATTGCGGATAAGAACGTATTCACGGCGTTCTTCGCCGGCATTTTTCACGATGTCCGCGGTGAGTTCCGCAAGACTGCCCGCGCCGTGCGGATAGAAATCCAGTCCTGTTTCATCGAGAAGAGAAAACGGCGGGAGATGAGTGTACGTCATGGTTTCGATTCCGTCGAACCGAGCCGCATAGTTCATTGCGCGGCGGAAATATTCGACGGAATTTTCCGCGTCGCCGAGCTTCGCGTACATATAGCTGATGCATTCGCAGGTATAGCACAGATCGCGGTCGAACGGGGAGGCTTCTCCGCCGGTGACGGCTTCCAGCAGTCGGACGACAAGGAGATTCTGCGCGATTACCTTCGCAGGATCGTCCGCATACGCGGTATAGTACCAGCTGGACATAACAATGATATCGTGGACTGCGCGGAAGGTCAGCTTCTGCATTCCCTCGATGGCGTCTTCCGTATTGCCGCGATCGAGTTCGAGCATATATTTCTGCTGTTCCGGGAAGAATTTTTCCGCAGGCATGACTTCATCCAGGGCCGCCGCGGCATCATCGAATCGTTTGCCGATCCGGTATACGTCCGCGAGAGTGGTGTAGTATTGATCGGTTTCGCGGCGCGTGAGTTCACGGAGATTTACGGATTTCAGGATGGTTTCCGCATGAAGGAGAAGTTCTTTTGCAAGAGGAGATTCGTTCGTACCGCAGGTGCGGATGCGCTTGATGCGTGCGGATTCGATTTTGACGAGGTTATTTTCGGGATAGCGGTTCAGGACGTCGGTCATATACTCGTCGGCGTCACGGTTCTGACGATTCCGGACGAGTTCATAAGCATGGGCAATATGTTCTTCCACGGTTGTGCGGGCAGTGCGGCGATAATTGAGCAGATAATCGACGGATACGTCAAAGAGAGCGGCGATTTTCGGGAGAAGTACGATATCAGGATAGGCGTTGCCGCATTCCCACTTGGAGACGGCGGCAATGGAAACGTCGAGTGCGTGGGCGACGGCTCCCTGGGTGAGACCGTGCGCTTTGCGCAGGGAAACAATAGTTTCGGCAATATTCATAAATACCTCCGGTATATTTTGTGGAATTGTGCGGTTCGAACCTTACGGTTATAGGATATCACAGAATTGCGGAACCGTCAATGGAAGCGTTTTCGAATCGGTTGAGACGAATTATATCATAGGTAGAAATCCGCGGAAAATGGAGGAAGCGGACTTTTCCAAAGGATTATGTCGGAAGATGTCAGATTTTCTGTTGAAAACTTTTGGGAAAATGTTGAAAAAAAGCGCAATGTCCGTCGGGGTTTCGCGGAATTCGGGTGTACTTTGTGTGGCTTTGGAGAAAAATGCGGGAAATTTTTCGTTTCCAACAAGATTTCCCACGTGGAGAGAGGGAATATCCGCAGTTTCCGGGGAGTTTTCAAAATACTTTTCCACAGCCTGTGTAAAACTTGAGTGGGCTTTGGTGGGGGCACGACTTCGGAGCCGACCTTCGGTCGGGGAAGGTGGAAAAACGCCCGTCAGGTCGTTTTTCTTCCTCTTGATTTGTGACCCCGTCAATGGTATAATAAATTCATCAAATTCTGTATACAATACGGAGGAATTCTTATGACGAACGTTTTTGACATCACCGCTTTCGGTGCCGTCGGCGACGGCAAGACCGACTGTACCGCCGCGATCCAGACCGCACTCGACCGTGCGGGCGAAGTCTGCGGCTGTGTTACCGTTCCCCCGGGAATCTATCTCACCGGCGAACTGAAAATGCGCGCGCATACCCGTCTCGAAGGCAAGTCCGCGTGGAGCTTCCGCTCCGACGGTCTGTCCACGTTCCGCCTCAATGACGCCAATGCAAAATGCCTGCTCGATATCACCGGCGCGTTCGGCGCGACCGTGATGGGCGTTTCCATGGACGGTGCGCATCTCGGCGAAAACATCCACGGTGTCTACCTGTACTGGGAAAAGTATAACGGCGGCGCGGAAGAAGATACTCCCACCATTGAAGACTGCCGCATCGGATGCTTCTCCGGCGACGGCGTCCACCTCGAACACATCTGGTGCTTCTCCGTCCGTCACTCCATGCTCCACCGCAACGGCGGTTCCGGGCTTTATATCGACGGATGGGACGGCTTCCTCATCGACAACTGGTTCACGGCAAACAAGAAGTCCGGTATTCTCGGCGGTCCCTGCCTTGCATCCGTGACCGCGACCGGTAACCGCGTGGAATGGAACACGCAGGCCGGCTTCAAGTTCGGTGCCGGCAGCCATGTCAACGTCACCGGCAACTATTTCGACCGTACCTTCGGTCCCGCGCTCTGGCTCGGCGAAGAAGACGGCGGCACCTTCCGCGACACGACCGTTACCGGCAACATCTTCTACCGCGGCGGCTGTCCGGACAGAGCACCGTTCAAGTACGAATACGAAAGCTCCCATGTCTACCTTGCACGTGCGGTCAATGTGACCGTTACGGGGAACACGCTCAAACTCGGCGAAAACGACGGCGGCGGCGGTACGAAGAGCCCCGCATACGGCATTGTTGTCCGCAATTCCGACTGCATCATCGCGCAGTCGAACGTCATGCGCCTCGGATTTACCAAACAGGGCATCGTCTGGGACGAACAGGGCGGATGCCTGATCAAAGATAATATGGAATAAACATGGAAAATATCGAATCTGTCTCCCTTCGTATTGCCGAGCTGCGCCGCCGGATCGAACGTGCGGCAAAGCTCTACTACGAAAACGACGCTCCCGAAATCTCCGACTTCGAGTATGACGCACTGTTCGAAGAACTGCGGCAGCTGGAAGCAAAATATCCCGAACTCGACGATCCGTCTTCCCCGACCCACAAGGTCGGCGGACGGGCGCTCGAAAAATTCGAAAAAGTTACGCATCCCGTGAAGATGGGAAGCCTGTCCGACGTCTTCTCCGAAGAGGAACTGTCCGCATTCGTGCAGAAATCGATCGATGTCCTGCTCGAAAACGGCGTTCCGGCGGAAGAAATCGTCTTCTCCGTGGAACCGAAGATCGACGGTCTGTCCGTTTCGCTGACTTACGAGCGCGGCGTGCTGACGCTCGGCGCGACCCGCGGGGACGGCACCGTCGGCGAAAACGTCACCGAAAATATCCGCACCATCGCGGGGATCCCGCACAGACTTTCCGAACCGCTCGATCTCTGCGTCCGAGGGGAAGTCTATATGCCGCGCGAAGTGTTCTATGAACTCAACCGCGAAAAAGAGGATGCCGGGGAAAAGACCTTCGCCAATCCGCGCAATGCGGCGGCAGGATCTCTCCGCCGTCTCGATGCGGCGGAATGTGCGGCAGCAAAACTCGACATTTTCGTCTTCAACTACCAGACCGGCTCCCTCTATGAGGACGGTCATGCTCCCGAGACCCACGCGGAAACCATCGGACGCATCGCAGAACTCGGTTTCCACGCGATCCGGATCCAGAAACTTGCGCGTACGCCCGACGAAGTGGTCGAAGCGGTGCGTGAGATCGGCGGAATGCGCGTGGGACTGCCCTACGACATCGACGGCGCGGTCGTGAAGATCAACGTTCTCGATCAGCGCACAATCCTCGGCGAGAACCCGAGTACGCCGAAATGGGCGGCGGCGTTCAAGTATCCGCCCGAACAGAAGGAAACGAAGCTCCTTTCCATTGAAGTCAACGTCGGACGCACCGGCGTACTGACGCCGCTTGCTCTGCTCGAACCCGTTCAGCTTGCCGGAACTACCGTTTCCAGAGCGACCCTTCACAACATCGACATCATCCGTGCCCGCGATATCCGCATCGGCGACACGGTCATCGTCCAGAAAGCGGGGGATATCATCCCCGAGATCATCGGTTCCGTGCCCGCGAAACGTGACGGGACCGAAACGGAATTCCGCTTCCCCGAACGCTGTCCGTCCTGCGGTGAAGTGCTGATTTACGATAAGGACAACGAAGAGGATGGGGCTGACGGCGGGATCCTCCGGTGCGAAAATCCCGCGTGTCCCGCACAGCTCGAACGGCGCATCATCCACTTCGCTTCCCGCGGTGCGATGAACATCGACGGGCTCGGTCCCGCGCTCGTCCGTCTGCTGATCGACGAAGGATACATCCGCGATGCCGCCGATCTGTACACGCTGGACGTTGAAAAAGTCGCGGAACTGCCGCGCATGGGCAAAAAATCGGCGGAAAACCTGAAAAATGCGCTGGAAGCGTCCAAAACGCGCGGTCCGGCGAAGCTTCTGTGGGCACTCGGCATCCGCCATACCGGCGAAGCCGCTTCCGAAGGCGTGATTGCCAAGGTACGTTCGATCGACGCACTGTTTGACGCAAAGCCGGAAGAACTGTCCGAGATCGAGGACATCGGTGAAGTCACCAGCGAAACGATTGCCGCCTATTTCCGTCTTCCGGAAACGCGCACTCTTATCGATAAGCTGAAGGAAGCCGGTGTGGTCACCGCACTTCCCGAAACGGATGCGGCGGCATCGGATACCGACGAAAAATTCGCCGGAATGACCTTCGTTCTCACCGGAACGCTGACCACGATGACCCGCACCGAGGCGACCGACCTTATCAAGCGGCACGGCGGCAAGGCATCCGGCTCCGTTTCGAAGAAAACGACCTATGTGGTCGCCGGAGAAGCGGCGGGATCGAAGCTGACCAAGGCAAACGAACTCGGTGTCACGGTCATTTCGGAAGAAGACTTATTGAAGATGGCGAACGGGTAACGGCAATGACCAAGGCAATCGTCATCACCCTTGTGATCTTTTTCGCCCTTGTTCTGGCGGCGTTCGGTGCGGGATATTATATGTTCCGCTTTGCCGTCGCGCGGAAAGATCCGCATAAGAATTACTGGGATCCCGATGTTCCGCTGTGGGATACCAACAAAACGCTTTCCCGTGAGGACTACGAAAAAATGAACCGGAACGCCGGCTGGCTCAAGCGGTATCCGTACGAAACGGTCTATACGACCTCGCACGACGGACTGCGGCTCGGCGGACGGTTCTTCCCGACGGACAAACCCTGCCGGGGTCTGTATATTCTCGTACACGGCTACCGGTCGCATTCGATCTACGACTTTTCCTGCGTCGTAAAGCTTCTGATGGACGAAGGATTTTCCTGCCTTCTGCCCGACAACCGCGCCAGCGGACTGAGCGAAGGGAAGTACATCGGATTCGGCGTACTGGAACGCCATGACCTTGCGGCGTGGAGCGAATATCTGAAGGAGCGCTTCCCGGGACAGCCCGTCGTTCTCGACGGCGTGTCGATGGGCGGCGCGACGATCATGATGGGCTGCGGCAGCGGGTATCCGGATAATGTCCGCGCGCTTGTCTGTGACTGCGGCTACACCTCGCCGGCGGCCATCTGCAAACGCACGCTGAAACGGTGGTTTCACCTGCCGCCGTTCCCGATCTATTACATTGCCAACCTGTTCGTGAAGCTGTTTGCGGGCTACTCCCTCGACGAAGTCTCGGCGGCGGACTGCCTGAAGCAGAACAAGCTGCCCCTTCTGATGGCGCACGGAAAAAAGGACGGATTCGTCCCGTACGAAATGAGTCTGGAGAATTTCCGGTCCTGCGGAGAGGGAGCTGTCCTGTTCACATCCGAGGAAGCGGATCACGGACTCGCTTTCCTGCGTGACCACGAAGGCTACATGAACGAGATCCGCGCTCTCTGGGAACGCGCGGGAATCTGAAAAAACTAAGAGTTAAGGACTAAGAGTGAATGGCTGTACCCAGACTTTTCGTCAGCCGACAGACATAAAAATTCACCTTAGTCATTCACCATTCACCATTAGTCATTAACCCTGTATTTCAATAAATTTAAGGAGAACATCATTATGAGATGGAACATCACCCGTGACGGAAACGCCATTGAATGGCTCGTCACCGACCTCCACACCGACGACATCGAAATGGCGGGCTTCGGCTGTGCCGACATCGTCAAGTACGGTATGACCGAAGAAGGCTTCGTGCTTCTGCATCACCCCGTATTCCCGACCCTTCGTACCCGTCCGAACAACACCCATGCATCCTATCAGCTCGACATCGACGACGCATTCATGCCCCGTCTGATCGCTGACGGCGAAAAGATCGCGGAAACCCTGAACCGCGTGGAAATCGACGGCACCCTGATTCTCGAATGCACCGCGGGAGATCTTGCAGTCACCCACATCTGCTATCCTTCCACGGAAGCACGTGCAGCTTACGAAGCCGTTACCGTCAGGAACAACGGCGCGGATGCCGTAAAACTGACCGCGACCACTTACGGCGGCGAAGTTGCGCAGAAGATCGGCCCGATGGGCATCAACATTGCCGAAGTTTTCACGGATTTTGAAGACACCGTTCTTGCATCCGGCGAAGAATACACCTATTACATCGTGATGGCAGGCCGTCTGGCAAACGAACAGCCGGTAAATCTCTGCCCGGCAGACGAATACCGTTCGAGAATCCGCAACATCGAACGTCTTGTTACCCCGATGAAGCTCGACACCGGCAACGCGACCCTCGACACCATGTTCCGTTTCGCAAAGCTCCGCGCCGGCGAATCCGTATATGACACCATGTACGGTCTGATGCACGGTCCGGGGGGCTTCAGCTACTACGCGGCAACCTGGTGCAACGACCAGGTAGAATATGCAGGCCCGTACTTCGCGTATACCGGCGATGACGATCTTCTCGAAGCGTCCATGAACGCATACCGGATGTACATGCCCTTCATGAGCAATCGCTACGAACCCATCCCGTCCTCTGTCATCGCGGAAGGCATCGACTACTGGAACGGCGCGGGTGACCGCGGGGATGCGGCGATGTATCTCTACGGTGCGTCCCGTTTCGCACTGACGACCGGCCGCATGGATTACGCGGAAGAACTTCTTCCGGCGATCGAATGGTGCGCGGAATACTGCAAGCGCAAGATCAACGAATTCGGCGTTATCGCATCCGACAGCGACGAACTCGAAGGACGTTTCCCGTCCGGCAAGGCAAACCTCTGCACCTCCACGCTGGCATACAGCGGCTACCTCTGTGCGGCATCCCTCGAACGTGCGATCGGCAGTGAAGACAAGGCAGCGGAATACGAAGAAATCGCAAAGAGCCTCCGTGCAAACATCGAAACCTACTTCGGCGCGAACATCCACGGTATGGATACCTACAAGTATTACGAAACCTGCGAAATCCTCCGTTCCTGGATCTGCATGCCTCTCTGCGTCGGCATTTACGACCGTGCGGCGGAAACCGTAAAGGCACTTTCCTCCGAATACCTGATGATGCCGGAAGGCATGCTGACTGCGGAAGGCTGCCCGACCATCTGGGACCGCTCCACGCTCTACGCTCTGCGCGGCATTTTCGCGGCAGGCGATACCGCAAAGGGTGCGGAACTCCTCATGACCTACGCGACGAACCGACTCCTCGGCGAACGTGTACCTTACGCAGTCGAAGCATATCCGGAAGGCGGCAAGCGTCATCTGTCCGGCGAATCCGCGCTGTTCTGCAAGGTCATCTCCGAAGGTATCCTTGACATGACCCCGACCGGTCTGTCCACCTTCACCATCAAGCCGAGCCTCCCGGCAACGCTCGATCACCTCTACATGACCGGCATCCGCGCACACGGCGGCGTATTTGACGTCTTCGTCGAAAAGGACGGCTACAAGGTCGTCCGCAGCGACGGCAAGCTCCTCGCTGCAGGCGCACTCGGCGAATGTGTGGAAGTCAGAATTTAAAGTTTCTCGGGAAAACCTTTTTTGAAAAAAAGGTTTTCCCGAACCCTTTCCAAAAAACTTTAGACTGTGAAAGGAGGATTGAGTTTGGTGAAAAAATTATGTTTGCTGCTGATACTTCTTTGTCTGGCAGGATGTGCAGGGGTTGTAACGCCGAAACTGTACATATACACCTATCCGACGTGGACGGGCGAAACGTCCTATCATCTGACCCATGACGCTCCGGACAAAGTGGCGGAAGAATATGACGACCGGACGCTGGTACAGACCTATTCGCACAAAGGGTTTGATTCCATCCAAATTGCCGATTACATCATCGGCGGTTCCATGCTGATCTGGGACAGATCGTGGTTTCTGTACGACATTGCGGACGGAACGGAAACGCCGGTCGGCTGGGATGAAATTCCGGATTCAGATAAGCTGTATCTCCTGCTCGGTGACGGGAAACCGGAAGCCGTCGGAATTTACTCTTTCACCGAAAAGAAATACGCCTTCTTCTCCATCGGTGCGGACCGGATGATTTCGGAGTACGAATATCTTGATATGTATCACGAAGAACTGATCGGCGGAAAAATTGCCGTATTGACGGAAGAGGGTGCGTATCTGCTCGATCCGCTTACCGGCAAACTCTGCGGAGAAGCCGATTCCTCCCTGTTTGAAGAATAACAAAAAATCCTGTTCTGAAAGGATTCTGCAAAATTTTATGTCTGCTGAAAACGGAAAAAATTACGGAAAGATCATTGTCCTGAACGGGCCGTCGAGCGCGGGGAAGACCACGCTTTCGCGGAACCTGCAGAAGATCTGGGATCGTCCGCTGTATTATCTGTCGTACGATTCCGTGGACTGGTACATGGCTCCGTTCGGGGTGACCGGACGGGATTACGGCGGTATGGATACCGTGCGGGATTTTCTCGCGGTGATGTACGAGTCGGCGGCGGCGATCTGCCGTTCCGGACGGGATGTCGTGATCGACAACTGCCTGTTCGACTGCGAGGATATCTGCGCCCTGTCCGCGGAGATCATGAAGGACTGTCCGGTGACGATGGTGCGGGTGAAACTGCCGCTTGAAGAACTGGAACGCCGGGAGATCGCGCGCGGTGACCGTACGCCCGGCAAGGCGCGGTGGCAGGAAGAGCACATTACGCCGAAAGAAGACAGCGCGTATGACGTGATCGTCGATACGTCGGACGATTCGATGGAATGTGCGGAGAAGATCCGGAATTTTTTTGAATGAAGAAGATCCATGGTACCGGAGGGAAAACCGGTGCCATGGATTTTTTATTCAATCACTTTTGGGAGTTCGTGAAAGGATTCGTCCGGCGCGGGTGAGGAAATTATGGATTCTCCCAATTTACAAGCGAAGCGGTTTTCTCTATAATATATGGGTAGAAAAACGATTTTTTTGTCACTTGAAAGGGTAGATTCCATGCAGGAAGTTCGCGAAAACAAGATGGGCACCATGCCGCTGGGCAGGCTCATTCTTTCCATGTCGCTGCCGATGATCCTGTCCATGCTGGTACAGGCGTGCTACAACATCATCGACAGTATTTTTATTGCAAGATTCAGCGAGGATGCTCTCGCCGCCGTATCCTACGCCTTCCCGGCGCAGAACCTTATGATCGGCGTGGCGACCGGTACGGGCGTCGGTATCAACGCTCTGCTGTCCCGCTCGCTCGGCGAAAAGGATTTTGACCGCGCCAACCGGACGGCGGGAAACGGTATTTTCCTCGCGGCGGTCAGCTCGGTCGTGTTCCTCATTTTCGGTCTGACGATGTCGGAGCTGTTCATTTCGTTCCAGACGGCGACTCCCGCGGTCATTGAACACGGACGGCAGTATCTCACGATCTGCTGTGCGCTGTCGTTCGGGATCTTCGGGGAGATCACGTTCGAACGTCTCATGCAGGCGACCGGACGGACGCTTCTGACGATGTTCACGTAGGGTCTCGGCGCGATCATCAATATCCTTCTCGACCCGATCTTCATTTTCGGGTATTTCGGCGTTCCGCAGATGGGTGCCGCCGGTGCGGCTCTGGCGCCGGTCATCGGGCAGATCGCCGCGTTCATCCTTGCGGTGATCCTCAATCATAAGTACAACCACGATGTCAAACTGACGAAGTCCGCGTTCAAGCCGGACAAGTTCGTCATCGGACGCATTTACGCGGTCGGCGTGCCGTCGATCCTGATGATGTGCGTCGGTTCGGTCATGACGACGGGGATGAACAAGATCCTCAACTCCTTCTCCGACCTTGCGGCGTCGGTCTTCGGCGTGTATTTCAAGCTGCAGAGCTTCGTGTTCATGCCGGTCTTCGGTCTGAACAACGGCGTCATTCCGGTCGTTGCGTACAACTACGGCGCGAAGAAGCGGAAGCGTATGACCGGCGCGGTCAGGATCGCGTGCATCACGGCAAGCGGATTCATGGCGCTGGGACTTCTGATCATGCAGGTCTTCCCGTCGCAGGCGCTCATGCTGTTCGACGCAAGCGAAGAAATGCTGGCGATGGCGGTTCCCGCTCTGCGGACGATCAGCCTAAGCTTCATTTTCGCCGGGGTCTGCATCGCGCTCGGTTCGGTCTTCCAGGCACTCGGCCGCGGCACGTACTCGATGTATGTATCGCTGGCGCGTCAGATCGTGGTACTTCTTCCGGCGGCGTACCTGTTCTCGCTGACGGGAAACCTGAATCTGGTATGGTTCGCGTTCCCGATCGCGGAGATCATGTCGATCATCGTGAGCCTGTTCTTCTATATCCGGATCTATAAGAACGTCATCGCGGAGATCCCGGAATAAAACATCATAAAATGCGGAAAGATCACAGCTTTTTGGGCTGTGATCTTTTTTGATCGGTGGGTATTATTTGTCCCGGAACACGGACGGTGCCTGTTTTGCGTCTTCGTCCGACCAGGTTTTGTCAGCACCTTCGCCGCGCAGACGTTCTTCGGCTTCTTCGACGGAATCGCGGTACTGTTTCCGGTAGCCGAGGAGGTATCCGGCACATCCGGCCGCGAAGACCAGGGTACAGTAGATCACGATGGCGAGGATGGTGATGGATCGGGGAAAATAGAACGCGACGTCCACGAACAGGGAACGGTCGCCGCGTGCGATGAAGCGTGCGATGTACTGGACGGGACCGGCGAAAAAGAGGTACGCCATATTCACACGGGTGACGAGCGCGCAGAGCAGACCGTGGACCGCCGTGCCCGTACCGATGCCGGCGAACATGACGGGGAGATCCGGGCGGTCGGCGTGAAGTCCGTACCAGAAGCGGTATCTGGCGGCGTTGGAGCCGGTCATGGCGAGGAACCAGCCGCATCCGGCGATGCAGAAGAGCTGGGACACGGTGAGGTAGATCAGCCAGAGCTTCTGATTGTCGTATTCCATATAGTAGCCGAGGATGAATTCGAACAGATGGGGAAGCGTGATGATATAGCCGGCGATCAGGACGGTGAGGTTGGACAGCGCGCCGATGAAGGTGACGTAAACAAACGTCAGTCCGGCGTGGGAGAGAAAATCCCGGACACGGCGCGGCGGTTTCGGAAGTTTCCGGAGAAGCTGACGAAGAAGTTCGCGGATCATGGATGCCTCCTTTCTGTGGAATTACATTTGTGGTGATTCTATTTTACTATATTCCGGCGGAAATGTCAAGCAACCGGATGGATTGAAAAACGCACATCCGTTGGAGATTCCGACCGGTGTGCGTTTTCTGATTCAGGAATAATTCGGATTCCGCAGAAGTTCACTGCGGTCTTTTTCGCGCTTCTTCGCACCGTACTTCCCGCCAAAAATGATCGCCGCGACATAGAAAATGTCGAAGAACAGCATCGGAAGGATGTAAGCGATGTCGGAAACGGTATACATATCCGGGATCGGCTGATCTGTGAGAAGATAATATGACTGAATGGCAAAATACGCCGCGCCGGAGGTGTACATGACGAATTTCAGCAGTTTTGCGAGCAGGATCTGATAGATGCTCATGAGGATTCCGGCAAAAATGCTTTCCGTGAGCACCGGTGCGCCGTTTTTGTACGCGGACTGATAGTTCATGTAAAACAGACCGCCGCAGGAGATCGCGCAGAACAGCAGGGTACGCACAACGGCAAGTCCGGTATCCCCGAGAACGAACAGCACCAGCCCGAAGACGATGATGACAAGCAGCATGGAGAGGGCAAGTGTGGCAAGAAGGCGTCCGAAATTGACAAGGGAATTGACAAAGATGCGTTTTACCATGATATATTTCCTTTTTTTGGATATTATATATTGATTATAACATATTTCGTTGATGTTGTCAATCAAAATACAGGACTTCCCGCTTATGGGGAATCTCCCTTGCCTTTTTTACAGGAATGTCTGCACAATCGTCTGCATGGAGAGCGTGATGGTCAGAACGAGCAGAATTTGAATGCTCCAGAACAGATGCTTTTTTCGTGTATACAGGTCGTAGACATCGGCGACTGCGCGGATCGGCTGGAACGTCAGGAATATACACGGAAAAATTGTGATGAACCAGACTTCCCACGTCGTGATCGGGATGAGAGACGCAAGAAGCGTGCAGAAATGGAGAGGCAGAGGGATCGTCAGTGCGCAGAGAAGGAGTTTCGGATGGTCTTCGGGAAGGATTCCGCGGGCATTCTGAATCATTTCGTATTTTTTCATTTCCGTCATGCCCCATGCGCTGATTCCCGATGTAAGACCGTAGAGGGTCAGCAGACCGGCGGCGATCAGGAGGGGAACGACCCGACCGTGAAACAGGTGACGGTACGCAAGTCCGGCGGCGCAGAGGAGGACGAGAACACAGACTGTGTTATAAACGAAGCGTCGTATGCTGTAAACCATAGAAAACCTCCGCGTTGGTTTTTTATGGTTTTATTATAGCATGGCTTGTAGATATTGTCAATAGAAGATTCTATGCGTTCATCTGAACATCATCCTCGCAATCACGCACATCCCATATCCGATCACCGTCGGCAGGACTGCCGCGAGGATGGTATCCTTCAGACTGCCGGTTTCTTTGCGGATCGTCATCAGCGTGGTCGCGCAGGGGAAGTGGAACAGCGTGAATACGAGCACGCACACTGCCGTTGTACTGTCCCATCCGCACGCCGCAAATGCCGACGGAATGTCGAACGTGTCCGCGAGGCTGACCGCGTTTCCTCCGGCGAGGGCAAGCGGAAGGATCAGCTCCGCCGCCGGAAGTGCGAACAGGAAGGCAAGCATCCACGTGCCATCCATTCCAGCGAAGCGTCCGACCGGGTCGAGCAGGCGTGTGAGATGGGCGTAGATGCTCGATCCCCCGACGGTCACGTTGGCGGCGAGCCAGATCAGCGCACCTGCGGGAGCCGCCGCCGATACCGCGCGTCCGAGGACGAAGATCGTGCGGTCGAGGACGGAACGGACGATCACGCGGCCGATCTGCGGCATCCGGTACGGCGGCAGTTCGAGCGTGAACGACGAAGGCGTTCCGCGCAGGACGGTGACGGAGAGGAGTTTCGATACCAGCAGGGTCATGCCGAGCGAAAGAAGAAGCACGCCGACCATGGCGGCGGTAGACCAGCCCCTACCGAGACCGAGGCAGGCGAGCATGGCGAGGATCGCGGGGAAACGTCCGTTGCAGGGAACGAAGGAATTGGTGAGGATGGCGATCTTCCGCTCGCGCGGGGAATCGATGATGCGGCATCCCGTGACGCCGGCGGCACTGCACCCGAGTCCCATGAGCATCGTGAGCGACTGCTTGCCGCAGGAACCGCAGCAGGCAAAGCATCGGTCGAGGGAAAACGCCGCGCGCGGGAGGTAGCCGAGGTCCTCAAGAATGGTGAACAGCGGGAAGAAGATCGCCATCGGCGGGAGCATCACGGCGATCACGCGGAAGACCGTTGCGATGACGCCGTCGCAGAAAAGAAGTGCGAGCGGCTCCGGAAAAATCGCGGTCAGCGCGGTGCGGAGGTGTCCGGCGAGGAAGGTCAGACCCGTATCGAGCGCGGCGGAAAGGACGCCGCTTCCAGAGAGGGTCAGCCAGAACACGGCAGCGAGCAGAAGGAGCAGAAAGGGCACGGCAGTGAACCGTCCGCAGAGGATGCGGTCGATCTTCCGGTCGCGCACGGTCGGATCCCGCCCGTTTTGGACCGATACGCAGACTCCGGCAATTTCCGCCGCACGTTCCGCCGGGGTTCCGGTGAGTCCGGACGGCTTTCGCGGATGATGGTTCACGACGGCGGACTTCAGTTCGCAGAGTCCGGTGTTCTGTCGTGCCGCCGTGAGGACGACGGGACATCCGGTCATGGATCCGAGTTTTCCGCAGTCGACGGAGATCCCTTTTTTCGCCGCTTCGTCGGCGAGATTGACGCAGAGGATCACATCGTCCGCGAGATCGCAGATCTGCATGGCGAGGATCAGGCTCCGCTCGAGACAGCAGGCGTCGCAGACGCAGACGACGGTGTCGGGGCGTTCGTTTATGAGAAAATCCCGCGCGGCATCCTCTTCCGGCGAATGGCTGGCGAGCGAATAAATGCCCGGCAGGTCGGTGACGGTGACGGTTCTGCCGTCCGCGGAAAATATACCTTCGGCGATGCCGACCGTTTTGCCCGCCCAGTTGCCGGTATGCTGATGCAGTCCGGTGAGGGCGTTGAAGACGGTGCTTTTGCCGACGTTCGGATTCCCGGCGAGGGTGGCGGTGATAATTTTTTCGTATCCGCTCATCCGATGACCTCCCCGACGGCGACGATGGATGCGTCCGCGCGGCGCAGAGCGATGACGGCTCCGCGGATGAGGTAGGCGCACGGATCGCCGAGCGGACTTTTCATGGTGCAGGTGACGCGGGAACCGGCGGTCAGCCCGAGATCGGACAGGCGTCCGGCGAGGTCATGCGCGGGATCGGTGAGAAAACGGACGGCGGCGGTTTCTCCGGGGAGGAGATCGGACAGTTTTTTGATGGATCTGGTATTCATGAAAGTCTCTCCTGGAATGATGCGGGTGCATCCGGCATAAAATTTGTACAGAGGCAACAATGTTTGCTCTGGTATAAGGATATGACGGGAAAGGGAGAGTGTGACACATGGCGGAGAAGGAGTTTCTGACGGACAGCGGATATGCGGGAGAGGCACGGAAAAACGGCGGGATCACGCCGGCCGCGGAGGATTATCTGGAGATGATCTGCCGTCTGGCGCATTCGGACGAGGCGGGGGAAAACGGCGCTCTGCGTCCGGTGCGGATCGGTGAGCTGGCGGAAAAGCTGCACGTTTCGCCGTCGTCGGCGTCGCGGATGGCACAGACGATGGCGATGCGGGGATTTGTGGATTTCCGGCGGTACGGATTCATCATGCTGACGGCGGAAGGTGCGGAGACGGGGGAATATCTGATGCGGCGGCACCGGATCGTTCAGGACTTTCTCGGATGGCTGCGCGGAGACGGCGACTGTTTTGAGGAAGCAGAGCGGATCGAGCATCATCTTTCGCGGAAGACGGTGGAGGCGATGGAGAAGAAACTGGCGGCATACGGGGTAAAAAAGTGAATGATCCGCGGGACGTGTGCATAGGATACGGTGAAGAAGCGTTTTTGAAACCAATGGAGGCTGAAAAATGAACCAGACGATTTACGTAAAGCGGTTTGACACGTCGGCGGTCTGCGACGTGACGGAAGATTTTGTCCTGCCGGATTACATACCGGAGGTACGGCGGGTGATCGGGGTACGGACGACGGTCTCGGCGGACGGAAAGTATCTTTCGGGCGACGAGCTGGAGACGGACGGCGGCGTCACGTACAATGTGATGTACGTCGGCGGAGACGGTGCGATCTGCATGACGTCGCAGACGTCATCCTACACGGGGCACGTTCCGCTGAAAGCGGAGGACGACCGCTTCACGCCGCAGGACATTGTGATGACGTGCACGGCGGAGAATGTGAACTGCCGGGTGACGGCGCCGCGGAAGATCACGCTGTCGTCGAAGGTGCGGATGAAGATCCTGTCGCAGAAGCCGGCGGACGTGACGATGAAGGCGGAAGGGGATCATCCGGTACGGAAGAAAACGGAGGTACGGAAATGCGGCGCGATGGCGGAATACCGTCAGACGGGGGAATGTTCGGGCGAGATCCGGGAAAAGGAAGGAATGCGGCTGATCTGCGCGTCGGGGGAACTGTGTCTGTCCGACGTACGCATAACGGGCGGAACAGCCGGGATCAAGGGAGACGCATATGTGACGGCGGTCCTGCTTTCGCCGGAAGGCACGTACGTGACGGCAAAGTCGCGGGTTCCGGTGGAGGAAGAGATCACGCTCGGGGAAGTACTGCGGGACGGAAGCTGTCATGCGGCGGCGTTCGGAGAAGTGGTGCTTCTGGAAATGAGCGCGGCGGAAGACGGTGTACTGACGTGGCGGATGGAGTACGATGTGGACTGCGCGGTTCTGAAGGGAAGCGAGGCGTCGGTGGTGACGGATGCGTATCTGGCGGGCTGTGCGGATGCGGCGGAAATGGCGGCATACGATTCGGTATATCCGGCAGGGACGGTGAACGGCCGGCTGACGGTCCAGACCACGGCGAAGCTCAAGCCGGGGATGGCGTATGTCTGCGCGTGGGGCCGCGGCACGGCGGATCGTCTGGAAACGGCGAACGGCCGCATGATTCTGACGGGGAACGCGGTTCTCTCCATAGTGGAAGCCGGGAACGGCGAAGCGGTTCTGGAAGAACTGACGCTCCCCTACCGTTACGAATGCGAAGCCGTGACGGACAAAACGGCGGATCACGTATGTCTTGCCGGAAAAACCTCCGTCCGTGTGACGGACATTCAGGCGCGCACCGACGGCGATGCCCTGAATCTGGTTGCCGAACTCGCCATCGCCTCCGCAGTCGTCGGCATGGAGACCGTCAGATGCGTTTCCTCCATTGTCCCCGTTGACGACCCTTCCTTCCGGCGCTCCGACAACATGATCCGCATCTACGTCCCCGACGAGTCCGAGTCCGCCTGGGATGTCGAAAAACGATTCCGCTTAGGAAGGGAAGTCTCTCCCGACGGCGGGGTGTATGTGATGTAGACGGGGGGATACGGTCGCTTTTTGAAAAAAGCTCCGCAAAAACTTCAATCTGTGGTAGCCGGATTGTGTGGTTGATATGGGTTTGCAAAAAAATCCCCTCAAACCATAAATCCGCACTATCTAACCTTGATAGCCGCCTGAAGAGGTTTGAAGGGGAGTTTCTGCGACTTTCTCCGAAAGTCGAGGGGAACCTTTCCTCTGAAAAGGTTCCCCTCAGGAAACATACGTTATTTGATTGGCTTACTGACCGAGAACAGCAGCACCGATGATGCCGGCGTCGTTGCCGAGCTTGGCGATCATGATCTGGGTCTTGGGAGTACCTTCACGGGAGTAGGTTTCGGACCATACTTTGTCGAGAAGGGGCTTCATGAGGTTTTCACCTTCGTTGCATACGCCGCCGCCGATGGAGAGGACGTTGGGCTGGAAGATGTTGATGATGTTGACGATACCGGTAGCGAGGTAGCTGATATATTCGTCTACAACTTCAGCGCCGAGAGCGTCGCCGGCCTTCTGCGCGTTGAATGCGGTACGAGCGGAAACCTTGTCGAGGTCGCCGCCGATCATTTCTTCCATAGCGGTTTCGCGGCCGGATTCACGTGCAGCGATGATCGCGTCCTTGGTCATGTTAACGAGACCGGTAGCGGAGGAGTAAGCTTCCCAGCAGCCCTTTCTGCCGCAGGAGCACTGACGGCCGTCCTTTTCGATAACGATGTGGCCGAGTTCCGCGCCTGCGAAGTTGAAGCCGGAGTAAACCTTACCGTTGATAACGATACCGCCGCCGAGACCGGTACCGAGGGTGATCATAACGGAGTAGGGTGCGCCCTTTGCAACGCCTGCCATAGCTTCAGCCTTGGCTGCTGCGTTTGCGTCGTTTTCAATGTAGACCGGCTTGCCGTCGAGAAGTGCGGAAAGCTTGTCTGCGAGGGGGTACTGCAGGAAGGGGATGTTGTTTGCGTATTCAACTACGCCGGTTTCGTTGTTTGCGGTACCGGGAGTAGCAACGCCTGCGGATGCAACGTCGTCAAGGGTGAGTCCCATTTCTTCGAGAAGCTTGCGGGAGAGAGCTGCCATGTCTGCAACGATCGCGTCTGCGCCGCGTTCGGGCTTGGTGGGGGTGCTGCCCTTCTTTACGATTTCAAATTCTTCGTTTACGATACCGATCGCAATGTTGGTACCGCCGAGGTCTACGCCAATGTAATACATAATGGATCCTGCCTTTACAGAAATTTCGTTTTTTCGGCGATTTCCGCCGTTTTGTTACTATTATATATGAAAACAGGGGTTTTTGTCAACAGTGGTAGCGGAATTTGATAATATTTTTGCATCAGGAAGAAAATGGCACCTTACCGGTGCTTTTTTCATTCTCTGCAGGAACTTTCCCCTTGCAATTTCCGGCAGAATGTAGTAAAATAACGTGTCCCATATTATATATAATAAAAAGGAAGTGTTTTTTCGTGATCTACGCCGATTACGCCGCGACGTCCCCCCTGTCGGAGCGGGTGTACGAGACCCTCTGCCGGGTATCGCGGGATACCTTCGGCAATCCCTCGTCCGCACATTCCGCCGGACGTGCCGCTGCCGCGCTCGTTGACCGCGCACGTGAACAGACCGCCGCACTTCTCGGATGCAGTCCCGATGAGATCGTTTTCACTTCCGGCGGCACCGAGTCGGACAACCATGCGCTTCGCTTTGCCGAAGGAAAAACTGTCCTTACGTCTTCCATTGAACATCCCGCCGTCCTCAATGCCGCGTGGAATGCGGCATCCCGGCTCCATCTTGCGGATCCCGGTGCGGACGGACGTGTGTCCGCCGGCACGATCGCCGATCTCCTGCGGGAAGTGCCGGAGACCGCGCTCGTTTCCCTGATGTACGCCAACAACGAGACCGGCGTCATCCAGCCCGTCCGGGAAGCCGCCGATGCCGCTCATGCTGCCGGTGCGCTCTTCCACTGCGACGCCGTGCAGGGTGCGGGGCACTGTATGCCGACCGTGCGCGAGCTGGACTGCGATCTTCTCTCCGTCTCCGGACACAAGTTCCATGCGCCGAAAGGCATCGGTGCGCTGTATATCCGCAAACGCCTTGCCGGACAGGTTCCGCCTCTTCTTTACGGCGGCGGTCAGCAGGGCGGTCTTCGCAGCGGAACGCTTCCCGTTCCGCTGATTGCCGCGTTCGGCGAGGCCTGTGCCGAAGCCGCGGAAGTCATGCACGAGGAAGATGCGCGCGTCCGTCGTCTGCGTGACGCGATGGCGGAGGAACTGCTTGCCCTTCCCGGAAGTCTGCGGATCGGGGCAGGGGAGACCCTGCCGGGGATCCTCAATATCGCGTTCGCCGGAACGTATGCCGAGAGCCTTATGCTGCTCTGCGACCTGCGCGGCGTCTGCCTTTCCGCAGGCTCCGCCTGCCATGCCGGAACCGATACTCCTTCCCATGTTCTGGAAGCGATGGGCGTTCCGGAGGAGTTCCGTTCCTCTGCGGTCCGCATCTCCATCGGCCGTTTTACCTCCGCGGAAGACGCCGTGAGGATCGCTGCGGTCGTCCGCGAATGCGTGGCTCTGGCGCGCGAAGGATGAGTTCCGGCGACCGGTGAAAATCCTGTTTTTACATATGTAAGGCGCGGTTTTCCGCGATTTTCCCGGTTTTGGGAGGAAAAATCCTAATTTTCTGAAAATTTGTGCATTGTGCTTATGTGTAGAAAAAGAAAGGTTATTTTTGTGGTACTTGCACAAAAAGCAATGTCTGTCCGTCACCCGTACGTCACTCTGTTCTTGCCGCCGTTACATATGTAACGGTAAATGATAATTACTTCAATACAGATTATTCATAAATGCACTCATATAATTACGAATAATAGATTTTTATACTTTTGAAAGTATAAAAAATCACAGAAAACAGTAAATATAATTTACGTACATCGGAGGCGGAAAGTGACAAAAACAGGAGGATAAGGTTTCCACAGGGAAATCCAAAGTTTTTCCACAGGAGACGTTGGAAAAGTTGACTTTTTTCGCCGGAAGATTATTCCCGTGCGCTCTGACGTCGTGCTTGACATTTTTGTACGCATATGATATTATAATGTCATATAAATATCGGGATTCGTGTATATTTGGCGTTTCCCGGGAGATTTTTGCGGGGGAAAACACCTCTGCGGTCTCCGTATATATGTTTTTTTGACTCTTTGACGCACTTCGCAAACCAATGTGACTGTGCGTCTAAAGCTGTCATGAGGACATAAGATTCCCCGAATCGGGTGGAGCCTGTCCGCCGTCGGTCAGCGGCCGGTCCGGCTCAAAAATTAGCAGGAGGAAGGTTATATGAGAAAAACCACATGCAAAAAGCTGACGTGCCTCGCTCTGTCGCTTCTTATGTGTTCCAGCACGTTTCCGTCGCTGATATCTGCGGCTGAAACTGCTGAAAAGACTGAGAAGACGGCACTTCAGGAAATCAGCGAATCCTTCAAATTCATCTCCTACGCTGAGTATAAGGAAAAATACGCAGACGTGGCGAGAGGTACCAGCACGGTAACGATCTCTGCTGTCGACTACAAGGCTGACGATACCGACGCAGCTGTTGAAGTCGTATCCGACTATCAGGGCAAAAGCGGAAAAGCTCTGAAGATTCCGGACGCAGGCAAGGTTACCTGGGAATTTGAAGTTCCCAAGGAAGGTATGTACGCGGTAGCGATCGACTACTGCTCCGTATCCGATAAGACCAACTCGATCGAACGTACTCTCTATATCAACGGCGCGGTTCCGTGTTCCGAAGCAAGATACCTTCTCATGAAGAAGACCTGGCGGAACAACTACACCCAGAACGCCGAAACCGGAGAACTCCGTTTCGAACTCGACGGCAACGGCAACGAACTTCGTCCGACTTCCTACGTTGATCACGAATGGAAGACCTACGAATTCATTGACTCCAATACTTATTACGCAAATCCTTTCGAGTTCTACTTCCAGAAGGGCACCAACACCCTGTCTCTTGAAGCAGTCCGCGAAGATATGGTAGTGAGCGAAATCCGCATCTATCCGTACGAAGACAACATCTCCTACGAAGAATATGTGAGCGGCAAGTCCGAAGCTGCGGCTGACCCGATCCACATTCACGCGGAAACTCCCTCGGCTACATCCGACTACACTGTATATCCGATTTATGACCGTAAATCTCCTATCACAGAACCCCAGGATGCAGCAAAGATCATGCTCAACACGATCGGTAGTGAAAAATGGGTAACTCCCGGTCAGTGGGTTGAATACGAATTCGAAGTAGCTTCCGCAGGCCTCTATGAAATCGTATTCCGTTACAGACAGAACGAACTTCCCGGTATGTACACTTCCAGAAAGATTTACATCGACGGTGAAATTCCTTTCGAAGAAGCAAACTACGCGAAGTTCAACTACAATACCGAATGGCAGGTTGAAGCTGCTAACAACGGCGCAGATACCTTCCAGTTCTATCTTGAACCCGGTAAGCACACCCTGAAGCTCGAAGTTACCCTCGGTGAAATGGGTGACGTCGTTCGTCAGGTTTCCGATATCATGACCTCTGTCAACAGCGACTACCTTGAAATCCTCAAGCTCACCGGTTCCAGCCCCGACTCTTACCGTGACTACGGTTTCGGCCGCGTGCTCCCGGACGTTGTTGAAGACCTTGTTATCCAGCACCTCGCCCTCGAAGAAGTCATCGGCTACGTCGAAGGCATGGCAAACATCAAGTCCCAGAGCTCCGCAACTCTGGACACCATCTCCCGTCTCCTTCTCAAGATGGGTACTGACGAAGACGAAATCGCCAAGAACCTCGGCGAACTCAAGTCTCAGGTAGGTACTCTCGGTGAATGGATCAACGATGTAAAGAAGCAGCCGATCGAAATCGACTACATCAACATCCAGCCCGCTTCCGCTGCAAAGCCGAAGGCAAACGCAAACATCTTCAGCGCAATGTGGTTCGAAATCAAGAGCTTCGTTGCTTCCTTCTTCACCGACTATAACTCCCTCGGTTCTTCCGGCGAAGCTATGGACAATGCGGTTGAAGTTGACGTATGGGTTTCCACCGGTCGTGACCAGGCGCAGATCATCCGTAACCTCATGGACAACGACTTCGGTCCTCAGTACGGTATCAACGCGACCCTGAAGCTCGTTGCCGGCGGTACTCTCCTCCCGTCCGTTCTTGCAGGCGTT
The DNA here is from genome assembly GCA_017547755.1 of Clostridia bacterium. Lineage (GTDB taxonomy): Bacteria > Bacillota > Clostridia > Oscillospirales > CAG-272 > UMGS1696. Next base: position 59,017 of record JAFYOX010000069.1, read on the forward strand.
GGTCCGGAAGTTGCACTCCCGGGTACCGGCGTTGACCCGATCCAGTACGCGATCCGTTCCGCAGTTCTTGCGCTGAACCCCGACGCTTACGCCGATCAGGAAGGCGATGACGAAGACACCAAGGCATACAACGCAAAGATGCGTGAAGCATTCGCTGACTTCGATACTGTCAAGTCCAGATTCACCGAAGCTGCGATGATCCCGATCACCCTTTACGGCAAGACCTACGGTCTCCCGGATACCCAGACCTGGAACATGATGTTCTATCGTACCGACATCATTGCTGAACTTGGTCTCGACATTCCGGAAACCTGGGATGACCTCCTTGCTATGATTCCGGTTCTCCAGTTCAACAACATGGAAATCGGTATGTCCCAGGACTATCAGATGTACATGTACCAGATGGGCGAAGAACTCTGGGCAGACGACGGTATGAGAATCAACCTCGATTCCAACCTCTCCCTCGAATCCTTCGAAACCATGTGCAACATGTTCACCCAGTATTCTCTCCCCGTATCCTACGACTTTGCTAACCGTTTCAGAACCGGTGAAATGCCGATCTGCATCCAGCCCTACACTTCCTACAACAACATCATCATCTTCGCTACCGAAATCGCGGGTCTTTGGGACTTCGGTCCGATCCCGGGCTTCGAAAGAGAAGACGGCACCATCGACAATACCGCAATGTCCGGTACTTCTGCTCTCGTTATGATGGCAGGTGCTGAAAACATCAAGGAAGCATGGACCTTCATGAGCTGGTACACCGACACCAAGTTCCAGGTTGACTACTCCAACGAACTCGTTGCGATCCTCGGCCCGGCTGCTAAGAACGCTACCGCAAACATGGCAGCTCTCGAAGAACTTCCGTGGACCTCTCACGAATACGAACAGCTGATGAAGCAGATGGACCACACTGCAGCAATCGTTGCATACCCGGGTTCCTACATCCTTGCTCGTTACACCAACTTCGCATTCCTCGACGCATACAACAACCACGCAGACCCGGTTGACTCGCTCCTTAGCTACATCAACACCATCAACAAGGAAATCACGAGAAAGAGAACCGAGTTTGATCTCGAAACCCTCGAAATCGGTCAGACCCTTGCTTCCAAGCGTCTTGATCAGGCTGCAGCAGCTATCGATGAACTTGATGACGGCACGAAGTCTTCTGCTCCTGTAGCAGCAGCTATCGAAGCGATCGCAAGTGAAAACGATATCGCAGCAATCCGTGCAGCAGCTGACGGTCTCGCAGCTTCCATGCCGGAAGTAGCAGGCTACCTCACCGATGCTGCAAACGCTCTTGAATCTTATCTCAACTGATTTCCAAAGTGAATCATTATAAGACGAAAATCTAACAAAGGAGAGAGCACATGTCTAAAAATACTGATAAGCAAGTCAAGACTCGCAAAGAGATGACGAACGCGGAATGGACATGGTTCCTTGTGAAGAGAAATAAGACGGCGTACTTCATGATCGCACCGTTCATGATCCTGTTCTTCATCTTCACGATCATCCCCGTCGCTCTGTCTCTCGTGCTGAGCTTCACGTCGTTCAACATGCTCGAATGGCCTAAGTTCATTTTCATGGACAACTACATTACGCTGTTCCTTGACGACGACCTCTTCGTAACTGCACTGAAGAACACCTTCATCTTCGCTGCGGTCACCGGTCCCGCATCCTACCTCATTTCCTACATCGTTGCATGGTTCATCAATGAACTTCCTCCGAAGGTTCGTGCGATCGTAACCCTTATCTTCTACGCTCCGTCCATCGCCGGTAACGTATACCTCATCTGGGGTACTCTCTTCTCCGGTGACGCATACGGTTGGGTAAACGGTTTCCTCCTCGATATGGGTGTTATCGACTCCCCGATCCTCTGGTTCCAGAACGCTGACTACGTTATGCCCCTTATCATCATGGTTGCACTCTGGACCTCCCTCGGTACTTCGTTCCTCTCCTTCATCGCAGGTCTTCAGGGTATCAACAAGTCCCTTTACGAAGCCGGTGCGATCGACGGTGTAAAGAACAGATGGCAGGAACTCTGGTACATCACTCTCCCGTCCATGAAGCCGCAGCTGATGTTCGGTGCGATCCTCTCCATTACCGGTTCCTTCGGTTTCGGTGGTATCGTAACCGCCCTCGCCGGCAACCCGTCCGTTGACTACGTTGCATACACTCTGACTCACCACCTCGAAGAATATCAGGGCAACCGTTGGGAAGTTGGTTATGCTTCCGCGATTTCCTTCATTCTCTTCCTGATCATGATCGGCTGTAACGTACTCATCTCGAAACTGATTTCTAAGTTGGGTGAATGATATGGCAAAAAAATTAAGAACAAGAAAGCATGAGGTCGTACTGAACCGTTCCGTCGGCGGTGACATGGGGATTACCGTAATCCTCACCATCTTCGGTCTGTTCATGTTCCTTCCCATGTACTATACTGTAATTCAGTCGCTCAAGCCGCTGAACGAACTCTTCTACTTCCCGCCCCGCTTCTACGTTATCCACCCGACCTTCGATAACTTCAAGGACCTCTTCAACCTGATGAGCGACTCCTGGGTTCCGTTCTCCCGTTACATCTTCAATACCGTCCTCATTTCCGTCGGCGGTACCTTCGGTAACCTTGTTCTCGCTTCCATCTGTGCTTACGCCCTTGCAAAGATCGACTTCCCGGGTGCAAAGCAGTGCTTCTGGCTCATTCAGAAGTCCCTGATGTTTACCGCTACCGTTACCGGTATCGTAAACTTCATTACCCTTTCCATGCTCGGCTGGATCGACACCTACCTCGCAATCATCGTTCCCGCATGGTGCTCCACGCTCGGCCTTTACCTCATGAAGCAGTTCATGGAATCCAACGTTACCACCGAAGTTCTTGAATCTTCCCGTCTCGACGGTGCAAGCGAACTTCGTACCTTCTGGTCTATCGCGATGCCGATGGTTAAGCCCGGTTGGCTTACCCTTATCGTATACTCCTTCCAGGGACTTTGGAACTCCGGTGCTTCTTCGTTCATCTACTCCGAACAGCTCAAGACCCTTAACTACGCAATCAGCCAGATCACCGCAGGCGGTATCGCCCGTTCCGGTGCATCCGCAGCTGCTACCGTTGTCATGATGCTCGTACCGATTCTCGTATTCGTTATTTCTCAGTCGAACATCATCGAAACCATGGGTTCGAGCGGCATGAAGGACTAAGGAGGAAAACATGAAAAAATTATTTAAGGTTCTCCTTATCGCTGTCGCTGTATTTATGATTCTCCCGTCCGTTGTATCTGCTGCTACTCCGTATGCAACCTATACCTACTCCGCAGGCGGTCAGGTTCTGACCTCTCCCGCAGCGTACGTTCCGGATACCGTTGTAGACGCAGCATACATGGGCCTCAATGGCACCATTGATGACCCCCGCGACCTCCTCGTAGGTCCCGATGAGAGAGTATATATCGTTGACGCTGCTTCCGCAAGCGTTAAGGTACTCGACCGCTACTACAAATTCTTATTCGAAATCAAGTCCTTTACGAACGAACACGGTGTTCCGGATACCTTCCTGAATCCGTCCGGCGTTTTCGTAAATGACAAGTACATCTACGTCTGCGATACCGACAACAACCGTATCGTAATGTTCGACCTTGAAGGTAACTACGTCAAGATCGTCGGCAAGCCCGTCTCCAACCTCTTCGAAGAAGGCTCCATCTACAAGCCGGTAGCCTGCGCGGTTGACGACTACGGTCGTATCTTCGTTGTTTCCTCCACCACTTACCAGGGTATCATCGTTCTTAACGACAACGGTGACTTCTTCGGTTTCATCGGTGCTCAGAAGGTTGCGATCTCCGCTCTCGAAATCATCTGGAGAAAGATCCAGACCGAAGAACAGCGCGCGCAGTCTGAAGAATACGTTTCCACCGAATTCAACAACATCACCATCGACGGTGATAACTTCATCTACGTAACCACTTCTTCCATCGCCGAAAGCGACCAGCAGGGTGCTATCAACTCCAAGTCCAAGGCATCTGACTACGCTCCGGTCAAGAAGCTCAACGCGTCCGGCGCGGACGTTATGAAGCGTAACGGCTTCTACCCGCCGTCCGGTGAAGTCCGTATCACCAACATGTCCACCGCGTCCATCACCGGTGCGTCCAAGATCATCGACGCAGCAGTTGGTCCGGAAGGCACCTGGTCCATCATCGACGAAAAGCGTTCCAAGGTATTTACCTACGATGATAACGGTAACCTCCTCTTCACCTTCGGTGACAAGGGTACTCAGACCGGTAACATCGACTCCATCGAAGCTATCGCATATCAGGGCTCCAAGATCCTCATCCTCGACAAGACCAACGATAACATCATCACCTTCCGTCGTACCGAATACGGTGACCTCCTTCTCACCGCTCTCGAACACGACAACAACAGACAGTATGATGCTACCATCGAAGACTGGACCGAAATCCTGAAGAGAAACAATAACTTCGACGCAGCGTACATCCAGATCGGTAAGGCTCTTTACCGTCAGGGTGAATACGAAGAAGCTATGGAATACTACAAGTCCGCTTACGAAACTGCGAACTACTCCGAAGCATACAAGGAAGTTCGTAAGGAATGGGCGAACAAGTTCTTCTGGATGATCCCGATCGTCATCGTTGTTGCATGTCTCCTCGTTGCAAAGTTCTTCGGTTTTGCCGGCAAGGTAAACAAGAGAACCGCGCTCAAGGTTGGCCGCAAGAGCCTCAAGGAAGAACTCCTCTACGCGTTCCACGTTATTTTCCATCCGTTTGACGGCTTCTGGGACCTCAAGCATGAAAAGCGCGGTTCCGTAAGAAGTGCGTTCGTTATCCTTCTTATTACAGTCGTTGTATACTTCTACAACAGTATTGGTCAGGGCTACATCTTCAACCCGCGTCCGTCCACCGCGATGAACATCATGGGTGCGATCACCGCAGTTGTGGTACCGCTTCTCCTCTGGGTTGTTGCTAACTGGTGTCTCACCACCCTGTTCGAAGGTGAAGGCAGCATGAGTGACATCTTTACAGCTTGCTGCTACTGTCTCACTCCTCTCCCGCTCCTCGTCCTTCCCGTTACGATCGCTTCCAACTTCCTCACCGCGAATGAAGGCGGCCTCATCACGATGCTCTCCTCCTTCGCATACATCTGGCTGGGCATCCTCCTCGTTCTCGCAATGCAGGTTACCCACGACTACTCGGTTGCCAAGAACCTCCTGACTTGCATCTCCACCATCGTTGGTATGGCATTCCTGATGTTCCTTGGTATCCTCTTCTCCAGCCTTATGGCAAAAATCGTAAGCTTCGTTACCAATATTATTGAAGAAATCTCATACCGGTTGTAAACAGAGATAGGAGAAATAAGATATGAATAGTAAAAGACTTATATCGGCATTCTTGACTCTGGTTATGCTCATCGGTACACTCGCTGTTGGTGTCGATGCTGCCTGGGCAGACAAGGTAAATGAAGACGGTGAACCGATCATCAATTATCTTGCAGACGCTTACACCTCCCCCGAAGCGAAGCTCGCTGACATGATCATGGTCAAAGAACAGAACGGTTTCCAGCTGTGGTTCGAAGAATTCACAGGTGAAATCGCCGTTGTTGACCTCTCTACCGGTCAGGTAACATTCTCCAACCCGTGGGACGTTGCTTCCGGTTACCAGACGATTTCCGATGCGGTAAAGGAACAGCTCCTTTCCCAGCTCACCATCACCTTCCTTGAAAATGACGTTCAGAAGACCATGCACAGCTACAGAGAAGCTGCTCTCCGCGGTCAGATCGTCAAGAAGAACATCAAGAACGGTATCCGTGTTGAATACGTCCTCGGTGAAGAACAGACCATCCGTCTCGTTCCCCGTATGATCAAGATGGACCGTTTCGAAGAACTGATCCTCGCCAACATCGAAGATGAATGGCAGTACAACAAGCTCAACTCCTTCTACACCCCGAAGGATGCGAACGACCCGAACCTCACCGAACGTGGGGTAGCAGAAATGCAGGCGAAGTTCCCGATCACCCTTGAAATGGCGGTTTACGTATGTGACCCGGAAATCAAGGCCCGCGAGCTCCGCGAACTTGAAACCATCATCAAGTCTTTCTGTCCCGAATACACCTACGAAGAACTCGACTATGACCACGACCTCACCAACTACACCGGTGACGACGCAGCTCCGCCGAGATTCCGTATGGCTCTCGAATACACCCTTAACGATAACGGTCTTGAAGTAAGACTTCCGGCGAACGGTCTGTCCTTCGACGAATCCGCTTACCAGTTCCAGGAAGTTTCTCTCCTCCCGTTCTTCGGTGCAGGCTCCAATGAATTTACCGGTTACTCCGTAATGCCTGACGGTTCCGGTGCGCTGATCCGCTTTGAAGAATTCAAGGGCAAGCCGGTCAACATCGCAGGTCTGATGTACGGTTCCGACTATGCTTACCATGAAATCTCCGGTCAGCACGCAGAACCCATGAGAATGCCTTACTTCGGCGTTGTTACCAACTACGATAAGGAACTCGTAAAGGCTACCGATACCACTCCGGCAGAAGGCCTCTTCTACTCCAACGGCTTCCTCGCAATCATCACGGAAGGTGACTCCCTCGCATCCCTTATGGCAGTATGCGGCGGTACTCTCCACCCGTACAACACTGTTTACGCTAAGTTCACTCCTCGTCCGTCCGACGAATACAACCTCGCAGACTCCATCTCTGTCAGCGGCAACGCTACCTGGACCGTAACTTCCAAGAGAAAGTACACCGACAGCTACCGCATCCAGTACATCTTCCTCAAGGACGAAGCTCTTGCAGAAGAAAACGGCCTTAAGGATTACTACGAAGCAGAATGGACCGGTATGGCTACCGCTTACCGTGACTACCTCATCAACAAGGGCGAACTCACCAAGCTGGAAAACACCAAGGAAAACATCCCGCTCTTCATTGAAACCTTCGGTTCCATTGAAACCACGGAACGTGTCCTGACCTTCCCGGTAGAAGTTGACACTCCCCTTACCACCTTCGAAGACATCAAGACCATGCACGCAGAACTTACCGAACTTGGCGTTGGCAACATCAACTTCAAGCTCAACGGTTATGCAAACGGCGGTCTTGACGCTACCGTTCCTTACCGTCTTGAATGGACCAAGGTTGTCGGCGGCGCAGAAGGCTTCACCGACCTCGCAAAGTATGCAGCGGACAACGGATTCAACGTATATCCTGACTTCGACTTCGCATACATCCGCAATCAGGAAGTATTCGACGGCGTAAGCCTGAAGAAGCACGCGGTTCGTACCATCGACGACCGTTACACTTCCAGACGTGCATACGACGCAGCTACCCAGAGCTTCGACCGCTCCTTCGCGATCGCAATCTCTCCCTCTGTATACGAATATCTGTATGACAAGTTCGGTCCCACCTACCTGAGCTACGGCAACGATGCAATCTCCGTTTCCACTCTCGGTACCGACCTGAACTCCGACTTTGACGAAGACGAACCGTACCACCGCGAAGACGGCAAGCAGTACACCATCGAACTGCTTGAAAGACTCGACGCTGACTACGAAAGCGTTATGATCGAAGGCGGTAACGCATACGCAGTTAAGTATGCAGACGTTATCCTCAATGCTTCCCTTACTTCCTCCAAGTACGTTAAGGCAAGCGAATCCATCCCGTTCCTCGGTATGGTATACCACGGCTCCAAGGTATTCACCGGTTCCGCTACCAACATGGAAGGTGACATCAACGAAGCGATCCTCCATGCAATCGAAAACGGTGCATCCATGTACTTCATCCTTTCCTACCAGAACACCAGCGAACTGAAGGAAGACTTCCAGCTCAGCAAGTACTACTCTGTTTCCTACGATATCTGGAAGGATGACATTGCTTCCTACTACAACACTCTCAACAATGCAATCAAGGATCTCCAGACCTCCTACATCGTTGACCACGAATTCCTCGATGGCGAACGTGTACCGGACGCTGACGAACTTGAAGCTGACCGTCTCGCTGAAGAAGCAGCAGCAGCTCTCCTTGCAGAAGAAGAAGCAGCAGCTCTCGAAGCAGAAGAACGTGCAGCACGCCTTGAAAAGCGTCTCGCAGCTCAGGCTGGCGAAGTTGTAGAAGAAGAACCCGCAGCAGAAGAACCGGCAGCTGAAGAAGCAACCGAAGAAACTGCTGAAAACGTTAACGAATTCGGCGAAGAAGAACTCGTTGAAGAAGAAGAAGAATATGTTGTTCCGGATAAGTATAAGACCGTCAGCGGTTCCGTTGTACGTGTTGAATACGAAGGCGGCGTAAACTTCATCCTCAACTACAACTCCTACGCCATCACTGTTGAGTACGACGGCCAGACTTACGAAATCGCAGGTCTTGACTTCGTACGTATAGACTAAAGAAAGGGGAGTGCTTAAATGAATTTAAACATTGACGCCGGCAAGGGCGGAAAGAAGCAGAAGATTCAAGTCGATGCTCCCGGCAAAAAGAGAAAGCGCGGTGCTTCCCTGGACATCAAGAAGGCGAGAGCGGGATGGGTTTTCGTTCTCCCCTTCATCCTCGGTTTTGTACTGATTTATCTCCCGATCATTTTCGACTCCATCAAGTACAGCTTTAACGAAATCGACATTCTTGTCGGTGGTGGTTACGAGCTTACCTTCGTCGGCTGGAAGAACTACTCCGACGCGATCCTCGTTGATACTTCTTATGTAACGACTCTGGTATCCGGTCTGAAGCAGCTCGTCCTCGACATTCCCTCCATCGTTCTCTTCTCGCTGTTCATTGCGATCATTCTCAACACGAGAATCGCAGGTCGTGCAGCGTTCCGTGCAATCTTCTTTATCCCGGTTATCCTGTCCACCGGTCTTATCAGCGATATCGACGCAGCGAACTCCCTGTCTTCGTACATGGAAGAATCCGGCGGTATCGACGACGGTTCCGGTCAGACTTCCACCGCTACCGAAATCATCTCCGTTATGGACGTTGAAAGACTGTTCGATAACATGATGGTTGGTACGGAAATCGTTGAATACGTTGTAAGCATGGTAAACAACATCTTCAACATCGTAAACCGTTGTGGTGTACAGATGCTGATCTTCCTCTCCGGCCTCCAGTCGATCTCCCCGGCGATCTATGAATCCTGCTCCATCGACGGTGCGTCCGGTTGGGAAACCTTCTGGAAGATCACTCTTCCGATGGTCAGCCCGATGATTCTCGTTAACTCGATCTACACGATCATTGACGCGTTCACATCGAATGACAACCAGGTTATGTCTTACATCGCATCCGTATACGAACAGGCAGACGGTAACGTTCTCAGCTCCGCAATGTCCTGGATGTACTTCCTTGTAGTTATCCTGATCCTTGCTGCTGTTGCCGGTGTCCTCAGCTCGTTCGTATTCTACCAGAGAAAGGACTAAGAAAGGAGGTACTGATCTATGAATAAAGCACAATCTGCTCCTGCTATCAAGAAGGAGACCAAGAACACCATTCGGGTTGAGTTTGACCGCACTCCGTTCTGGGAAAGAATGAAGGCGAAGCTCATTAACCTGTACACCGTTAAGAAGGTTGTATGGTATCTGTTCCGATTCCTGCTCATGCTCGGTGTCTCTTACGTTATCCTGTTCCCGTTCTTCTCGAAGATCTCCTCTTCCTTCATGGCTCCGGAAGACTTCGTTGACGTAACGGTTCGACTCATCCCCAAGCATCCGACGCTCGACACCTACAAGGCGATCATTACAGACAACAAATATTTTGAAGCTCTGACGAACACCTTCATCCTGTCTCTCGCCTGCGCGCTGATTCAGATGTTTATCTGCTGTCTCATCGGTTACGGTTTCGCAAAGTTCAAGTTCAAGGGTAATGGCCTGCTCTTCCTCTGCGTAATCTTCACCATGATCGTTCCCCACGCAACCCTTCAGCTCTCTCTGTTCATGAAGTTCCGTTACTTCGACATCCTCGGTATCGTCAACCTCCTCGGCGGCGGCGTTATCGACGCGTTGAACGTGACAGGCGGTACAACCTCCATCAACTTCATTAACTCCAACTGGCCGCTGTACATCCTCTCCGTTACCGGTCTGGCGTACAAGAACGGTCTGTACATCTTCCTGATGCGTCAGTTCTACCGTGGTATTCCGGACGAACTGGAAGAATCCGCTTACCTCGATGGTTCCGGCGTATACCGTACCTTCTTCGGTATCATCATCCCGCTCTCCAGCACCATGATGATCACCGTATTCATGTTCGCGTTCTGCTGGCAGTGGACGGACAACTTCTACACCGAGCTCTTCTACACGACCGCCGGTGCGAAGCTCCTCCCCGACATCATCAAGGTTCCGAAATCCCTCGATACCAACTATGCTGGTCAGGCTCTCTACACCTCCGCAATCAACAATACTTGCGGTATCCTGATCATGGCTCCGCTGATCGTTCTCTACCTCTTCGGTCAGAGATACATCGTTCAGGGTATCGAACGTTCCGGTCTTACTGCGGACTAATATCCCTGCTCCTTTCAAGGGGAACCGTTTTCGGTTCCCCTTGTTTTTTTGTTTGTGCAGGGTGATAGGGAAGGAGAGACGGGGTTACGGTCGCTTTTTGAAAAAAGTTCCGCAAAAACTTTTCATCTGTGTAACATAAAGCGCGGACGGCGGACTAGCCAAGCCGCGCGGAAGATGACAAAATGTAGAAGGATATCTATCGCTTGCACAATATCACGTATATCCCATACGGCGTGGGAAATCAGGGAGCGAATGCCCTGATTTCCGTCTCCACTACTACATAGGGTTTGGATGTCTATATTTTGTCAACTGGGATAGTCTAAATGTCAGCGCACAGACCCATCAAAAATCCTTTTTCACAAACCCATATCAGCCTCACAAACCGGCTGCAACAGATCGAAGTTTTTGCGGAGCTTTTTTCAAAAAGCGACCGTTCCCCCTAAACGCCACCCTTAGACAAACAAAAAACCTCCGGAACCCATACGGATTCTGGAGGTCAGGGAGAGCGTCAGTCCAGCGCGCCGAGAACATCTTCTTCGGAGAGAGGTGAGAGCGCATCGGAGTTTTTGAGTTTGAAGGAAACGGGGAGGTAGACGAATTTTTGTTCTTCCTCGCTGGAGTTTTCTTCGTCGAGGAGACGGGAGATGAGGATGTCGGACTTGCGGGTGTTGTATTCGAAGGAGAGGTTGAGCATGTAGTCGGTGATGATGTCGGCGGAGACCCAGACTTCGGTGCCGCGGAGAATGTTCGGGATCCGAAGCTGCGCGGACTGCCCGTTGATGCTCACGTTGACCTCGCCGGTGCGGAACGTGATCGATTCTTCGGTACCGGTGCCGCCGGACGTTGCCGGGATCTCATCGGACATCGGAAGAATGAATTTCATCGCTTCCGCGGTGCCGCTTTCCATCATGCCGAGATAGGCCGCAAGATCGTTGAAGCAGATGTAGACCACATCGTCGATGACTGCCTCTTCATACGGGATCTTCCGCGTTTCACTGCCGCCGTAGTAGTAGGTCATGCTGCCGGAGGTGTCCGCTTCGTCCGGTGCGTGGTTGAAGAACAGCAGGAACAGGATTCCCGTGACCGCACACAGAATCAGCAGGATCGCCGCGAAAACAAGCAGACGTCCGCCGAGGATCTGCAGTCCCCGCTTGATCCGGCGGTTCCGCTCTTCTTTGCGGCGCATCTTTTCGCGCCGTTCGCGGTCGCGCATCGCCTGACGGCGCGCTTCCGCCTGTCTGCGCTCGATTTCCTGACGGCGGCGCATGTATGCCTGATATTCCGGATCCGGCGTTCTCTGCCCCTGAGGCGCGCCGTAGGGCCGCTGCTGCGGAGGAACCTGCCGGTTCCGGGTGTTGGCATTGCCTGCGGACGGATTCGGCGGACGATTCCCGCGGTTCTGCAGGTTCGGACGCGGATTCTGCGGATTCCGCGGATTCCGCGGGTTCCGCGGTGGTCCGGGATTTCGGGGATTGCCTGCTCCTGGCCGGTTCTGCGGACGGTTCGGAGGAGGTGTATTGTTCATGGCGTTCCTCATTTCGTTTCAATAACCATGAAAAACGGACTTTCGGGCGAGTTGAGCATGCGGAACTGGGAAATGCTGTACTTGAAGCGGGAGATCGTGGAGAAATATTCGGTGAGTTCACGGCCTTCCGCCGCGCCTTCCGGATGTCCCGGGTAGACCGCAACGAGAAGTACCGCGTTTTCGCCGAGCATTTCCATCGCCTTCTGCACGGCCGGAAGGGTCGTGGAACGCTTCGTCGTCAGCTGCTTGTTGCCGGCGCCCGGCAGATAGCCGAGATTGAACATCCCAGCCTTGATCTTGCCCGTCACGAATTCGTTCGCACGGTCGTGCGATGCGCAGATCAGCCGCCAGTTGTCCGGACAGTCGTTTTTCCGGAGATTCTGCTCCGTGGAGGTGAGCGCCTTTTCCTGGATGTCAAACGCGTATACGCGTCCGGTCGGTCCGACGGTTTTGGAGAGGAAAACCGTGTCGTACCCGTTGCCCATCGTAAAGTCAACGGCGGTGTCGCCTTCACCGAGGTGCGCAAGAATGAATTTTTTCTGTAAATCAAGAAGTTCTACCATGGTGAAATAAAGTTCCTGGGAGACTTTTGGAAAAAGTCTCGTCCCTTTTCAAAAAAATTTAAACTATATGGAGGGATGTAAGTTGTACAGACGGTCCGGTATTCCCGACTCTGCACCCAAACTTCATCGATCCATCTCGTTTAAAAGTTTTTGAAGTGGGGTTCGGGGAGGAACTTTTTTCAAAAAGTCCCTCCCCGATAACCTCATTTGCTGAGTTCGTATCCCTTGTCGAAAGCTGCCATGTTGATGTCGAGCGCCTTTGCGGGAACGCAGGAGGCTACGGCATTGCGGAGCACTTCGTGGTCGAAGCCGAGAACGTTTGCGGCGAGACCGATGAGAGCTACGTTGGACGCGCGTTCGTTGCCGACTTCGCGTGCGATCGCGGGTGCGTCAACGGCGCGGATGTCTACGCCGAGCGCCTTGATGTCTTCCACGATTTCGTTCGGATATTCCGCAGCACCGGTGATGACGGGCATCGGGTTGATCTGCTGCGTGGAGGTGACGATCGTGCCGCCGTTCTTGAGGTTCGGGAGCCAGCGTGCCGCTTCCAGAAGCTCGAAACTGAGGATAACGTCTGCATCACCCTTGCCGATCACGGGAGAGTATACTTCTTCGCCGAAACGGACGTAGGTCACAACGGAGCCGCCGCGCTGGGACATCCCGTGTACTTCGGATACCTTAACGTCGCAGCCGCTGTCCATCGCCGCCTTGCCGAGAATCTTCGACGCCAGCAGAGAACCCTGTCCGCCAACGCCAACAATCATGATATTCATAGTTATTTTTCCTTTCAGTGTGTTTTTCCGGGGAACCCTTTTTGAGGAAAAGGGTTCCCCGGACCCCTCCGAAAACCTTTTCAACCGATTGAATTGACAAAGTTGGGTGCAAATCTGGAATACAAAACCGTTTTGTCAGCTGACAAAATTCAGTTCCTTCAAATCTGCACAAACTTTGTCACCACAATCGTTTAAGATTTTTTGGATGGGGTTTGGGGAAACCTTTTTGCAAAAAGGTTTCCCCAACGTATCCCATCTTACAGCGCACCGAACTTGCACATCTGCTTGCAGAGGTCGCAGCCTACGCACATGGAGGCGTCGATCTTTGCCTTCTTGTCGGTAACGGAGATGCAGGGGCAGCCGATCTTCATGCACGCCTTGCAGCCTACGCACTTGGATTCGTCGACGACGAGAGCGGGCTGACGCTTTACGGACTTCAGGAGCGCGCACGGACGGCGGCAGATGATGACGGAAGCGCACTTTGCAGCGGTTTCTTCCTTGAGGATCGCTTCGAGAGCCGGGAGATCGTTCGGGTCAACGGCGCGGATGTGATCGCGGGATACGCCGAGGGACGCACAGATGTCTTCGAGGCAGAGATTCGGGGTCGGTTCGCCCTTGAGGGTCTTGCCGGTCAGCGGGTTTTCCTGGTGGCCGGTCATACCGGTGATGCTGTTGTCGAGAATGAGGGTGGTCGTGTTGCCGCCGTTGTAAACCACGTTTACGAGGCCGGTCAGACCGCTGTGCATGAAGGTGGAGTCGCCGATGACGGAAACGTACTTGTCTTCTTCGCCGCGGACCTTGACGGTACCGTGGAGAGAGGAGATGGACGCACCCATGCAGTATACGGTGTCGATCGCGTTCAGAGGAGCAACGGCGCCGAGCGTGTAGCAGCCGATGTCACCGGAAACGCGCAGCTTCAGCTTGGAAAGGGTGTAGAATACGCCGCGGTGCGGGCAGCCGGGGCAGAGAACCGGAGGACGCATCGGGATCTGCGCGCCGATTTCACAGTAGTCCGCTTCGATGCCGAGGAGCTTTTCCTTGAGAAGTTCTTCGGAGAATTCGCCGCAGATCGGGAGAACATCCTTGCCGACGACGTTGATGCCGAGCGAGCGGCAGTGGTTTTCGATGACCGGATCGAGTTCTTCGATAACGATGACGTTTTCGTGCTTTGCCGCGAAGTCAACGATCATCTGCTTCGGAAGGGGATTGAGAAGACCGAGCTTGAGGTAGTCCGCTTCCTTGCCGAAGGTTTCCTTGGCGTAGTTCCAGCAGTTGCCGGCGGTGATGATACCGACGGATGCGCCGTTGTCTTCGATGGTGTTGAGCGGGCAGTTTTCCGCATATTCCGCGAGAGCCGCGAGGTGTTCTTCCACAACAACGTGGCGCTTCTTCGCGTTTGCGGGCATCATAACGTGCTTTGCAGGGTTCTTTTCGTAGGGCTTGACTTCGTATTCGGTGCGGTCACAGAGTTCTACCGGAGAACGGCTGTGGCTGACGCGGGTAGTCAGGCGGAGAAGAACCGCGGTGTCAAACTGTTCGGAAAGATCGTATGCGATCTTGGTGTATTCCTTGCATTCCGCAGAGGATGCCGGTTCGACCATGGGCAGCTTTGCTGCAATGGCGTAGTGACGGCTGTCCTGTTCGTTCTGGGAAGAGTGCATGCCCGGGTCATCGGCAACGCCGATCACGAGACCGCCGGATACACCGGTCTGTGCCATAACGAAGAGCGGGTCCGCAGCCACGTTCAGACCGACGTGCTTCATTGCGCAGAAGGAACGTCCGCCGCCGATGGATGCGCCGAGAGCCGCTTCCGCAGCAACCTTTTCGTTCGGTGCCCATTCTGCGTAGATTTCATCGTATTCTGCCGCGTATTCGGTGATTTCGGTGCTGGGAGTTCCGGGATAGCTTGAAACGAAACGTACGCCGGCTTCATAGAGACCGCGCGCAACGGCTTCGTTTCCGAGGAGTAACTTTTTCATTTTCTGGATATGTGCAGGGAAACTCTGGAAGAAAAACTTCCGTGGAAAGTGTTTCCTGCGCTCCTTTCAAAACCTTTTTGAACTGATATTTAAGAATAGAGTTTGTTTTAATATGGATGGCAAATTCTATTTCGTACCTTACATTATACTATAAAATGAGGTATGCCGTCAAGAGAACGGCAGGGATTTTGCGGAATTTTACAGAATCGCACGGAATTTCGCCGCGAGGGTTTCGCGGTCGAGTCCGGCATTTTTTTGGATGGAATCCAGCGATCCGTGCGGGATCAGCGGGTCATCCACGGCGAAAATATGCGTCTTCAGCGGAAGAACGGCCGCGATTGCTTCGCCGATGCCGCCGGAGGTGACGCCTTCCTCGACGACGACCGCGGCGGTGAATCCGGCATTTTCCGTCATTTCCCGCAGTTTTTCCGCAGGAAGCGGAAGGATCCGGTCGAGGACGATCAGTTCGGCGGGGATGTTTTCTTCCGTGAGGACGGCGGCGGTGTCGTGAGCGATGCGTCCGCAGGTGAGGACGAGGAGTCTGTCCGCTGTGCCGATGCGGAGCCGCTTATAGATGTCGTTTTTCTCGGTGAAAGGAGTCTGCCATTCTCTGACGGTATCTTTCGGATACCGGACGATGCACAGACCCTGTCCGTGTACGGCGCGGTCGAGGTCGCGGCGGAGGTCGTCGGCAGTGGACGGGGAATAGACCGTGATGCCCGGGATAGAGCGGAACAGAGCGACGTCGTACAGTCCCTGATGGGTCACGCCGTCGCCGGGAACGAATCCGCAGTGGCTCAGTACAAGGACGACATGGGCGTTCTGAAGGCGTACATCGTGCCAGAGCTGGTCGTAGATGCGCTGGGCAAAGGTGGAGTAGAGCACATAGACGGGGATCATGTCTGCCATGGCAAGACCGCCGGCAAGTGCGGCGGCGTGTTCCTCGGCGATCCCGACGTCAAAGAAGCGGGCGGGGAACCTGTCCGAGAATTCCGCAAGTCCGCAGCCGTCCGTCATGGCGGCGGTGATGGCGCAGATGCGGTCGTTTCCGGCGGCGAGGGAACAGAGCTCTTCCGAGAAGATTTTCGTGAACGTCGTGCCGGATTTGGATTTTTTGAGAGGCGTACCGTCTGCGGTATCGAACGGCGCGGCGCTGTGGAACCGTTCGGGATGCTCTTCGGCAGGCGTGTATCCCATGCCCTTTTTCGTCTTCATGTGGACGATGACGGGACCGGATCTGGATCTTGCTTCCTCCAGAACATGGACCATGCGGCGGTAATCGTTGCCGTCGGCGGGGCCGATGTACTTCAGACCGAGATTTTCGAAGAAACTTTCGGAATTGGTGACGCGCTTGAGAAAATCGCGGACGGCGCGCGCCGTACGGACAAGACCGTTTCCGACGAGCGGAATGGCGGAAAACAGCCGCTTCAGCACGAGTTTGAACGTGAAATAGCTTTCGCTGGTGCGGATGTAGGCGAGATATTTCGAAAGTCCGCCGACGTTTTTTGAGATGGACATTTCGTTGTCGTTCAGCAGGATGATGAGGTTGAGCTGTCGTCCGGCGAGGGAGTTGAGCGCCTCAAAGATCATCCCGTTGGTGAACGATCCGTCGCCGACGACGGCGATCGTCCACGGGGCGTCTTTTCCGGTGCCGTACTGCAGGCGGTTGGCTTCGGCGACTCCCATGGCGGCGGAAACGGACGATCCGCTGTGACCGCAGGTCATGGCGTCGTACGGGCTTTCCTTCCGGTTGGTGAAACCGGAGATGCCTCCGTCCTTCCGGATGGTACGGAAGCGTTCAAACCGTCCGGTGAGCAGTTTGTGCGTGTAGCACTGGTGTCCGACGTCGAAAATGATGGTGTCGGAGCGTTCTTCCGCGGTGCAGGAGAACGTCCGGTGCAGAGCCAGCGTGGCTTCGACCATGCCGAGATTGGAGGCGAGATGCCCGCCGTTTTCGGACAGTGCGGCGATGATCTCCTGCCGGATCTCCGCGGCGAGCGCGGGAATTTCGCGGTCGGAAAGCGGTTTCAGGTCGGCGGGAGAGTGGATATTCGGTAGATAGGAAGTGTTCATAGCATATTATTCTGCCATCATTTCTTTCGCAAGCGTCGTAAACTTGGTATACCGTCCGATCCAGCCGAGCTTGACCTTTTCAAGGGAGCCGTGACGGTTTTTTGCGACGATGACTTCGGCAACGCTCTGTTCGACGGTTTCTTCCTTGTAGTATTCGTCACGGTAGAGGAACATGACGATGTCGGCGTCCTGTTCGATCGCACCGGAGTCGCGGAGGTCGGACAGCATCGGGCGTTTGTCGGGACGGTTTTCGGGACCGCGGGAGAGCTGTGCGCAGCAGATAACCGGGACGTTGAGTTCCTTCGCAAGGAGCTTGAGACCGCGGGAGATGTCCGCGACTTCCTGGACGCGGTTGTCGCTGTGGTGGTCGCCCTGCATGAGCTGGAGGTAGTCGATGACGACAAGACCGAGGTCTTTCACGCGGCGGAGCTTGGATTTCATCGCCGTGACGGTGACGCCGGGGGTATCGTCGATGTAAATTTCGGCTTCGGAGAGCTTGCTGGAGGCATAGGCGACGGCTTTCCAGTCCTCGGGATCGAGGTTGCCGGAACGCATTTTGTAGCTGTCGACCTGCGCTTCGCTGGAGAGCATACGGTTGGCAAGCTGTTCGGCGGACATTTCGAGAGAGAAGACGCAGACCGCCTTTTTGGTTTTCAGCGCGGCGGAGGTGGCGATGTTCATCGCAAAGCTGGTTTTCCCCATCCCGGGACGTGCGCCGATGAGGACAAGGTCGCTGTTGCCCATGCCGACGATGACGTTGTCGAGGTCATCGTAGCCGGTGGGGGTACCGCGCAGTTCGTCGGGATTTTCGGAAAGTTTGGTCAGGCGTTCGTATACCTGCAGGAGAGCGTCGCGGATATGGACGAAATTCTTGTTTTCGCGTCCTTCCGCGATGCGGAAGATCTTGGATTCGGCGTATTCGACGAGGCTTTCGGCTTCATCGTCGCCGGCGTACGCGGCTTCGGAGATATCTTCGCTGGCACCGATGAGCTGGCGGAGAATGGCTTTGTCGCGGACGATCTTTGCGTAGTCCTTGGCGTTGACAGCGGCAGGAACGGCTTCGGCGATGAGTTTGAGATACTCGCGTCCGCCGGCTTCGTCGTAGGTACCGCTCTGGACGAGTTCTTCGATGAGGGTGACGACGTCGATGTTCTTGCTTTTGAGGTACATCGACTGCATCGCGGCGTAGATCTCGCTGTGCTCGGGCATATAGAAGTCCCCGGATGCGAGGAGCGGCGCGATGTCATCGAGGCAGACGGGATTGATGAGGATGGAGCCGAGGAGAGACTGCTCGGCTTCGAGGGAGAACGGCATTCGCCGTTCGGAGAGGATATCGTTGTTCATGGAATACCTCGGGATTTTTGGCTTAACAGCCGGTTTGGTGAGGGCGCACCTTCGGTGCGGAAGGAAGAAAAATGACCGGAGGTCATTTTTCAGTTTTATGCCACTGCGCGTGGCGGCGCATAAGAGGCTTTCGCGCGAAGCCTCTTATGAATCTCCCGCGCCAGAGGAAGTGTCCTCTGGACTCCTCGGGCGAAGATCAGCTGCAGGGAGAGGTAATACGGACGAAACGGTAATTTTGTCCGTATGGGAAGTTGATTCTGGCTGACCGCCGGGGGTGGAAATTTATACTTTGTTGGCTGACGGGAAGTTTGTCCGAAAAATCTGCACAAACTTTGTCTGTCTTTTTTGTTTAAAAGTTTTTGAAAAGGGGTTCGGGGAGAAACTTTTTTCAAAAAGTTTCTCCCCGATAATCTTCATCTATTCAGTTTGCTGCGACGACGAGGTTGATTTTGCCGGTGATTTCGGGGTAGAGTTTGACGTCGACGGAGTATGTACCGTAGGCTTTGATGGGATTGTCGAGGACGATCTTGCGGCGGTCGATTTCGATCTTATGCTGAGCGGCAAGAGCTTCGCCGATGTCCTTGGTGGTGACGGAGCCGTAGAGTCTGCCGTCCGCACCCTGCTGGATCTTGACCTTGACAGTGATGGTCTGGAGCTTTTCCGCGGTTTCGCGGGCTGCCTTCTTTTCCTGTTCGATCTTATATTCGCGTGCGGCTTCCTTGTTCTTGATATCGTTCATGACCTTGGCGTCAGCGACTGCTGCGAGCTTCTTCGGGAAGAGGAAGTTGCGTGCGTAACCGTCGGATACTTCGACGATCTGGTCTTTCTTGCCCTGGCCTTTTACATCCTGTAATAATACGACTTTCATTGTGGTGTTACCTCCGGGTTGGTTGTTTTTTATTTGTTTTTTATATTTTACAGGCATCCCGTGAATTAATTGAGATGCTTGTCAATGGCGGCTTTCAGTGCGGTAAGCATTTCTGCCGCCGATTTGTCTTTCATCTGTGCGCCCGCGCCTTCAAAGTGACCGCCGCCGCCCAGTTCTTCCATGATGAGCTGGACGTTGATCTTTCCGGCGGATCGTGCGGAAATATGCAGGGCATCGCCGAGACGTACGGCAGCAAAGGATGCTTCGATGCCGTTGACCTTCAGCAGGTTGTCTGCGGCTTTTGCGGCGATGATGCGGTCGGACGCGTCGGCTTCCCCATCTTCGACGACGGTGATGGCGGTGATTCCGCGGTAGATTTCCACGTTGGAGCGGAACCGGACTTCGCGGATATAATCGCTGTAATTTTCGCGGAAGAGTTCCTGAACCGCGCCGGGATCGGCGCCGCGGTCACGCAGATACATGGCGGCGGAGAAGGTCCGGGTACCCGTATCCTTGGCGAAATGATTGGTATCGAGTGTGATGCCCGCGAGCATGAGCGTTGCTTCGGCGGCGCTCAGGTCGTTGTTCGGGAGAACCTGTTCGAGCATTTCCGCGACGATCTCACACGTTGCGGATGCAGACGGTTCGATGTATTCCACATCGGGCTCCCGGTCGAATTCCGCCGTCTTGCGGTGATGGTCGATGATGGCGAGCATTTCCGTGCGGTAGGCGAGTTCGGGGAGTTCTGCGGTTTTCAGATTGTTGACGTCCGCAACGATGACGAGGGTCCCCGTCTCGAGAAGATCCATCGCGTCGGCGGTATCGACGAAGATGCCCTGATATTCCGGTGAGGAAGCAAGCAGGGCGCGGCATCCGACGAGGTTGCGGTCAGCCATATTGCTGACGATATTCACCGGTGCGCCGCAGTACATGGCGATCTGCGCAAGACCGACGCACGCGCCGAAGGCGTCAAAATCGGCGAACCGGTGTCCCATGATGAGGACATTGGACGCCTTTTTCATGGCGGAGATGAGTTCGCCCGAGACGACGCGTGCACGGACGTTGGTACGCTTCTGGACGGTCTTGGTGACGCCGCCGTAGAAGTCGATGCTGCTGTCGCCCTTGACGGCAGCCTGGTCACCGCCGCGCTGAAGTGCCATATCGAGAGCGGCGTGTGCGGCGTGTTCCTTTTCCTCGTAGGTGCCGTGGACGCTGGAGACGCCCATCGAGATGGTGAGGGGAAGGTTGGTATCGCCGACACGGACGGCGCGGACGCGGTCGAGAAGGTCGAACTTCTGCAGAATGAGTTCGTCGAGGATGCGGGTCTCGGTGATGAAGATGTATTTGTAGCGCTCGTACTCCTTGAGGATGCCGCCGTATTCGTCAGCCCAGTCACGGAGGATCTCGTCGATCTGGGAAGCGGCGGGACGGTAGAGTTCGCTGTCGTACTGCATCATTTCACCGAGGTTATCGATCATGATGTAGGCGACGACAAGCTCATCTCCGGCCATTTTTTCACGGAGCGCGTCGAGCTGGGTGGTTTCGGTGGTGATGACGAGGGAATAATCATCGTCGTCGGTCTTGATATGGGTGAATTTTGCGCGGAACGAGCGTCCGTCGCAGGTAAGGCGTGTATTTTCGTCGCCGCTGTTGACACGGATATCGGCGAGGGTGACGCCGAAGAGTTCGGAGACGGATTCGCCGTAGAGTTTGTTTTTGCTGGAGTGGAGTTCCTCGGTGATATTGTTGTACCAGATGAGGCGCTCGGAGGAGTCGCAGAGGAAGACGGGCGTCGGCAGTTTGACAACGGCGTCGAACATGATGCGTCCCATGACGGGAGCGAGGGCCTCATTGAGGGAACCGGTTTTCGTTCGTTTTTCGAACAGATAATAGGCGATCCCGGACGCGGCGGCATGGAGAGCGAGGCAGATCAGCCCGCAGATGAGGACCTTGCGGGTGGTGATCTCGTTCATTAAGAAGATGCCGGCGGCGAACAGAAGGATGCTTACCAGTTCACTGATGCCGAAAACGAGGACCGTTTCCTGCCGGAAGGTACGCAGGTCATTTTTCTGTTTGGAATTCTTGGACATGGGAATGTATTGTTCGGGGGAAGCTTTATCTTTGTTGAGAAAGATTCCCGGGACTTACGGGGTAAGTCGCATCCGATCCCCCTTTCAAAAAACTGTAGAATACGGAATAGAAGAGTCGGGCACGGCGGTATGTGCGGCAGCAGTATGTCAGAACCGTGAATCTCGGCGGTTTTCTTTTTCGCGCTGTTTTTTCCGTTTCCGGAGGAAATCCGCGATCACGAAATAGGCACCGGCGACGGAGAGGAAGAGCAGGGTATTGGCGGCTCCCATTGCGGCGAACGCCATGATCATGAGCATGGTGGTCAGCGCGCGCTTCTGGCTGGCGTAATACATTCTTGCGCGGATTTTCCGCAGGATGACGGACATACCGACGGAAGAGCAGGGGAGCATCATTGCGATCATCAGGCTGTTCAGCAGGGTATACGTCATCGGGGACTGCTCGGGGGAGGTCATGAGTGTGAGCGCGAAGACGGACGCATAGATGACGGCATAAGGAAGGGGCAGGGTAATGCGGTGGGTGATGCCGATGAAGAGGTCGGTACAGCCGAGCAGGCGGAACATACTTTTTGCGAGGATCTCGGTGAACCACGCGAGTGCGACGGAGACGACGGAAAGGAGTGCGGGCGCAAGCACGAGAACGCTGCGTGCGGCCTCGCGGACATACGAATCCGAAGGCGCCATGGTATAGGCACGTGCGAGGACAGCCGAGAGGGCGTCCATGCAGAGGCTGACGAACGCGTCAAAGGACGGGGCATGGAATCCTGCCCACGCGATCGCGGAAAGGATCATGCAGATGGCTATGGAAAGGGAAAGGGAGCCGAGTCTCTGGAATTTCGGCTGTCTTGCGATCAGGGACACGGCGAACACGTACGACGTGAACAGCAGCGACAGCGAGATCGTGACGGCGGCGAACAGAGAGGTACCGGACCAGAGCATGGCGCCGAACGCGAGCGGCGTCACCAGAAACGACAATGCTCTCCGCCAGAGCAGGATAATGAGCGCATACATACAGGCGGCCAGCGCCAGAAAAGGCATCGACGCCGCTGTCCCGACAAAATCGGACGACGCCAGCCGTCCTCCGATCGAGCCGAACAGGATCACCGCACCCGTCATCAGCATCGCCAGCGGCAGCGTCATCGACGGAAGATCGTCCCGTCTCCGGATCACTCCGAATACTTTCACTTCTCCTCTCACCTCCGCTCGGTACAATTTCCCCATTTTATTCTATCCTACATTATATCATATTTCTTTCCGTTTATCCATAGGTATCTGCAAGGACATTAAAAATTTACGATTGGGGTGGGGAAAGTGCGGGTTTACGGGATGGGGAGACGGTCGCTTTTTGAAAAAAGCTCCGCAAAAACTTCAATCTGTGGTAGCCGGTTTTTGAAGTTGATATGGGTTTGTAAAAAGAATTTTTGAGGGGTCTGTGCGCTGACATTTCGTTTGTCCCAGTTGACAAAATATAGACATCCAAGACCTATGTAGTAGTGGAGACGGAAATCAGGGCATTCGCTCCCTGATTTCCCTCGCCGGAGAGGATATACGGGATTTTGTGCGAAGTGAAGATATACTTCTACGATAAGAAATACTCCGCGCGGCTTGGCTGGACCGCCGTCCGCGCTTTTCGTTAGTCAGAACGGCTGACATACAGTTTTAACTGACGCAAAGCACGAACGGCGGCAGCCAAGGAGTGCGGATGCCCAATAATATGTAGCTGAATTCTATATTGACGCACGATATCCTTGTATCTGAAGTCGGCGTGGGAAATCAGGGAGCGAATGCCCTGATTTCCGTCTCCACTACTACATAGGTCTTGGATCGCTCATATTTTGTCGGCTGGGATATCCTAAATGTCAGCGCACAGACCCTTCAAAAATCCTTTTTCACAAACCCATATCAACCACACAATCCGGCTGCCACAGATTGAAGTTTTTGCGGAGCTTTTTTCAAAAAGCGACCGTATCCCCCACCCGAAAAATCCGCACTCTCTTGATTTTCCCAGTAAATTATGCTAAACTAATAGCAGTAAAAAATAACCCACGAAAGGAAAAAATTATGGGAATTATTACGTATAACGATAAGTCGTTCCTGCTGGACGGGAAGGAGTATACCATCGTGTCCGGTGCGATGCACTACTTCCGTATTCCGAGAGAATACTGGAATGACCGTCTGACCAAGCTGAAGGAATGCGGCTTCAATACGGTGGAAACGTATACCTGCTGGAACCTGCACGAACAGAAGGAAGGTCAGTTTGACTTTACCGGTATGCTCGATCTTGCGGCTTACGTGGACGAAGCGGCGAAGCTTGGACTGAATGTGATTCTCCGTCCGGGTCCGTATATCTGCAGCGAATGGGAATTCGGCGGTCTGCCGGCGTGGCTCCTCAGCTACGAAAATATCGCGATCCGCTGCAACGACGAACGCTATCTTGAAAAGGTAAGACGTTATTATCACGCACTGTTCGAACACCTCGGCACCGGCCGTCTCGCTACCCACGGCGGCAACATCGTCATGGTGCAGATCGAAAATGAATACGGCTCCTTCGGCGACGACAAGGAATACCTGAACGCCGTTGTCGATATTTACCGCGAATGCGGCGTTGACTGCACGCTGTTCACCTCCGACGGCGCGTGCGACTGGATGCTCTCCGGCGGTACGCTTCCCGAATACCTCTGCGTTGCCAACTTCGGCTCCCATCCGAAGGAAAACTTCGCCGAACTCAGCAAGTTCCGTCCCAATCAGCCTTCCATGTGCGGCGAATACTGGTGCGGCTGGTTCGACCACTGGTACGAAAATCACCACGTCCGTGAAGCGGAAGAACTCGCGGGTCTGTTCCGCGATATGCTCGAAGCGGGCGCTTCCCTCAACTTCTATATGTTCCACGGCGGCAAGTACGAACCCACCATCACCAGCTACGACTACAACGCTCTCCTCAGCGAAGCGGGCGACATGACTCCCGCATACTACGCAGTCCGCAAGATCAACGAAGAATTCTTCGGCAGCGTTCCGGAAATCACCACCAAGAATTCCGAAAAGAAGGCGTACGGCAAGGTAACTCTTACCGAAAAGTCGTTCATTCTTGATACCGTGGACTCCATCTCCACGCCGGTTCACTCCGCTGCACCGAAGTATATGGAAGAAATCGGTCAGAACTACGGCTTCACGCTGTATTCCACCACGGTCAAGGGTCCGATGGCGGAAGAAGGCGGCCTGTCTCTCCGTTATGACTGCGTACACGACCGTGCGATCGTATTCGTGAACGGCGAAAAGCAGGGCTGGATCGAACGTTCCCGCCACGCGGACGATATCCGCATCTCCGTGAAGAAGGGCGAAGAAATCAAGCTCGATATCCTCGTTGAAAATATGGGCCGCGTCAACTACGGTCCCGAAATGCGCGACAAGAAGGGTATGACCGGTATCCGCTTCGGTCAGCGCAACCACTACGGCTGGGATATGTTCCCGATGGAAATGAAGGATCTCTCCGGCGTGAAGTACGAAGCGTGCGACGGCGGCGTTGACGTTTCTTCCTTCATGCGCGGTACCCTCACCATCGAAGGCGATCCGTGTGATACCTTCATCAAGCTCGACGGCTTCCACCACGGCTTCGTGACTGTCAACGGCTTCAACCTCGGCCGCTACTACAACGACGCGGGCCCGCAGAAGACCCTCTACTGCCCCGCACCGATGCTCAAGTCCGGCGAAAACGAAATCGTCGTCTTCGAAATGGACTCCTCCGACCGCAACGTCATCGAATTCGTCGACGTTCCGGAACTTGGTTAAGAAATATTGTTTCCGGGGAGGAACTTTTAAAAAAAGTTCCTTCCCGGACCCTTCTTCAAAAACTTTCAAACGAAAAAAAGAAACAGAGAAAGTGCAAATTTGAAGTGATAAAACGGCTGTACATTTTACAGCAATTTTTATTTCTTCAAATTTGCACTTTCTTTGTTATACTTATTTGTTTAAAAGTTTTTGAAAAGGGGTTCGGGGAGGGACTTTTTGTAAAAAGTCCCTCCCCGAGAAAATTATCCCACAGAAACTTCATTGGTATCGAAGTTGACGGTGACGGTGGTGCCGTCGGCGAAGGTGGTGCGCTGGGTGCGGCGGTCTGCGGAGACGAATTCGTGCTTGAGCATGGGCTGGAGCGCGAGTTTTTCGGCGTTGGCGCAGGCTGCTTGTGCTTCGGCGATGGCTGCTTCGTCGGCGTTGATCGACAGATAGACCGGTCCGCCGTTGAGCCATGCGTGGATGTAGGCGCTGTCATTGCCCGGGATGCCCCATCCGCCGCGGCTGTTTTTGCGGCCGATCCACGGGATGACCACGCAGTCGTGGTAGACGAGGTTGAGAAGCGGGATCGGGATGCCTACAGGGTCTGCGGTGCTTGAACCGAGGTTGGAGGTGAAGAACGGTGCGTGGTGACAGAGTACCTGCGACGGCAGGATGCAGTCGAGGACTTCTTCCGAGCTCGGGATGATGCCGCGGTCGGTCAGGACGTCGAGGCATTCGCGGCGGTACTGTGCGCACTGTTCACGGGTCGCGGGATGGGCAGGGTTGAAGCATTCGTCGAGCTGGACGACGGAGAATACGTCGAGGTAGGACGCTTCCACGCCGATACCGAGTTCCTCGAAGGTCGCGTAATTGCGGCGGACGTAGTCACGCGCTACGGATGAGCAGAGGAACGAGTGCTTGCCGCCGTACCAGACCGAGCAGAACGGGTGCGTTCCGTCCGCGTACATGATGGCGTTTTCCAGCGAGAAGGTCGGGCCGTCGTAATAGTAGTCACGGTACTGGTCGTGGATACCGAAGATGAAGCCTGCGCCGGTCGTTGCGTCCGCCAGTTCGCGCATGCCGTCAACACCGCCTGCCGCTTCGTGCGGCGGGAACGGATCGGGATGCAGGTTGTCGTAGCCGTGGTTGCCCCAGCCGTCGAAGTGCGTGTACGCCTTCTTTACGCCGCGGGCTGCGAGGGCTTTGATCTGTTCCGCGCGGGTGTGGAACGAGGTGAAGTAGTCGTTGTGTGCCGGATCGTCCGGTTTGTAGTAGTCCGAGTCGGGGGAAATGTGCGTGGCGATGCCTTCGTGGATGACCGGGCAGCCGAGGAGCTTTTCTACCTTCGGGTTGCGGGCGATCTTTTCGCGGAGCGTGATGAGGCGGCCGCGCTGCTTGACGTAGGCACGGTAGGACTGTGCGAAGTCGTTGTAGGAGCAGTTTTCCATGAAGCGGTACAGCATCCGGCGCGGATATGCCATGTAACCGAGCGAGGTGATCCACAGCGGAGCGACCTTTTCGCCGCCGTCCGCGTAACGGAGTTCGTAGATGACATCGTACGGGGTGTCATAAACGGCGAGGTAGCCGGTGTTTTCGCGGACCTGACCGAAGATCGGCATATAGCCGTCGCGTTCCATGATCTGACCGCCGGAGAGACCGATCTTCATGCCTGCCGGAATGAGCGTTCCCTGCATACGGGAGAGAACGGTGTAGGATTCCGGGAGATTTGCGGCGGTGTTGTCGGGCTTGTCGCCGTACGCGGTGCCGAAGTCGAACGGTGCCGGGAAGCTGACGCGGGCGATCTCGCACTTTTCGTCGCCGTCGACCTGTACGGTGAAGTATACGTCGTCGGTGATCGTTTCGATTTCCGCCTTGGTGCGGACGGTGATCTTATGGCCGCCGAAGTTCGTGTAGACGGCGGAGATCCCTTCGGTCGTACCGGTCTTTACGGGAGCTTCGGTGTCCGGTGCCGGGAAGTAAACGGTGGTGCCGTCCGTGAAGCGAACGTACGGACGTTCGGTCATGGTCCACGTTTTTCCGGCGATCTCAACGACGTAGGTACACATATCCGGGTTGCCGGAGAGGGTCAGACTGCGGCCTTTGATGAGATAGTTTGCCATATGGTGAATCCTCCTTTGTGGGGGTATGAGTTCGGATCGTCAGATGAGGCGTTCTGCTTCAAGGAGTTTCTTGGAGCAGTTGACGTCGGCATAGCTGAGGCATTCGTCGGTGTATTCGATCTCACCGGACTGGTTGTCGTACGGGTCGAGACGCATGAAGGTCTTCGGCGGATCGAGCTGACGCTGGAATTCGGTGCAGCAGATGTAGCGGTACGGGTCGAGGTTGCAGAAGTACCAGTTCCATGCTTCGTCGTCGCCGTCGCATTTTGCACCGCCGCCGTAAGACGGGTCGCAGTGCATCCAGCCGTACGGAGCAACGTAGAACAGTGCCCAGTCGTGGCTGCCGACACGGCCGCTGTTTCCGTTCCGCGGGGTATGCACGGCGTTGCCGGACTGCCAGCGTGCCGGAACTCCTGCGATGCGGCAGAGCGTGATGAACAGCAGGGACTGGACGCCGCAGTCGCCGCGTCCGTTGAGTGCCGCATACATCGGGATGTTGTCGAAGAAGCGGTATTCGCGGGTGTAGGAATAGCGGACGTGACTGGTCACGTAATCGTAGATGCGGCGTGCCTTGGTGAGCGGATTGTCCGTGCTGGCGGTGAGATACGCCGCGAGTTTTTTCAGGTACGGGGTGAAGACGATATGGGGTTCGACTTCCGCGAGGTAGGGAAGGACGTCTGCCGGAAGATCGGAGGTCGCTTCGGATTCCTTCGGATCGTGGTAAACGGCAGTGTTCGTGAATTCGAGCGTGATCTCGAAGCGGTCGCCGGGCTGATATTCGAATTCGGCGTAGGCGGTGCGGATCGGGCCGTCGGTGATATAAGCGGGATGGGACGATTCGATCAGGCGGATATCGCTCTGTTCGGGAGAGATCGCCGGGAACGGGAGCCAGATGCGGACGTTTTTGCCGGGGTGTTCGTTGTTTTCGTCGGGGCAGATCCA
>JAFYOX010000070.1 GCA_017547755.1 Clostridia bacterium
AATGAAAATAGCTTACTATCCCGGATGCACGCTGAAGAACAAGGCGAAGGAACTCGACCGCTATGCGAGAGAAAGCCTTGAAGTTCTCGGATATGAACTGAGCGAGATCGAGAACTGGCAGTGCTGCGGCGGTGCGTACACGTCCGCGAAGGACGAGATCGCAACGAAGCTGCCGTCGGTACGCGCACTGAAGGCCGGATACGAAAACGGCGGGAAGGTACTGACCGTATGTTCCGCGTGCTACAATGTACTCAAGCAGACGAACCACGAATTCAAGGTCAACGCGGACTTTGATCTTCGTGTAAACAACTATATGGGCGAAGAAGGCGGCTACCACGGCGAAGGGGAAGTCATCCACTTCCTCGAATTCCTCCGTGACGGGATCGGCTTCGACAAGCTGAAGGCAGCGGTAAAGAAGCCTCTGACCGGCAAGAAGATCGCGGCATATTACGGCTGCCTGCTTCTCCGTCCGTCGGATGTACTGGGCTTCGACTCCCCGGAAAACCCGGAAATCATGGAAAACTTCATCCGCGCACTCGGCGCGGAACCGGTGATCTACTCCATGCGCAACGAATGCTGCGGCGGATATATCACGCTGGAAGACAAGGCACAGGCAAAGAAGAGAAGCACGGCGGTTGTGGAATCCGCGAAGGATATGGGAGCGGATTACATGGTGACCGCGTGCCCGCTGTGCCGGTATAATCTCACGAAGAACGCAGCCGATCCGATCCCGGTGAAGTACTTCACGGAAGTACTGGCGGAAGCGCTCGGTCTGATCGAAGAATAAGGAGGACTGAGAATGGAAAACAAGACCGGAATGAAAGAACAGATCCTCCGCATGAGCGGCGCGGCGGTGCAGAAGTGCATGCGCTGCGGCAAATGCTCGGGAACCTGCCCGTCGTATGACGAAATGGAATACCATCCGCACGAATTCGTGTACATGGTGGAAAAGGGCGACGTGGAAAAGCTCCTGAAGTCGGAATCGGTCTACAAGTGCCTGACGTGCTTCGCGTGCGTGGAACGGTGTCCGCGCGGCGTGGAACCGGCGAAGGTGATCGAAGCGGTACGTCTGGAAGCGATCCGCGAACAGGGCAGGAACCATCTGAAGCCGGATCAGATCCCGGAACTTTTAGACGAAGAAACCCCCGGCCAGCTTCTGATGATGGCACTGAGAAAATACGCAAAGTAAGGAGATAACGAAGAAATGCAGAGAATCGGTGTATTTGTATGTCACTGCGGTACCAACATTGCGGGGACCGTGGACGTAAAAGCCGTCGCGGAAGCACTTGGACGGGAACCGTCCGTCGTTACCTCCGTGGACTATCAGTATATGTGCTCCGAATCGGGTCAGAACCTGATCAAGGACGCCATCCGCGATTACAAGCTGACGGGCGTCGTTGTATGTTCCTGCTCGCCGAGAATGCACGAAAATACGTTCCGCAAGGCAGCGGCAGCAGCGGGTCTGAACCCGTACATGGTTGAAATTGCCAATATCCGCGAACAGTGCTCGTGGATCCACAAGGACGTTGCGGAAGCGACCGAAAAGGCGATCATCCTCGGACGTGCGGCGATCGCAAAGGTACAGCTCAACGCACCTCTGGTAGCGGGCGAATCCCCGGTCATCAAGAGAGCGCTCGTCATCGGCGGCGGTATCGCCGGCATCCAGACCGCGCTTGATATCGCGGACGCTGGCTTCGAAGTGGACATCGTGGAAAAGCAGCCCACCATCGGCGGCAAGATGACCCAGCTCGACAAGACTTTCCCGACCCTCGACTGCGCAGCCTGCATCCTGACCCCGAAGATGGTAGAATGCGCGCAGAACGAACTTATCAATATCTATTCCTACTCCGAAGTGGACGCGGTGTCCGGCTTCGTCGGCAACTTCTCCGTCAAGATCCGCAAGAAGGCACGCTACGTTGACGAAACGAAGTGTACCGGCTGCGGTCTGTGTACCGAAAAGTGCCCGCAGAAGAAGGTCCCGAACGAATTCAACCTCGGAATGGACAACCGCAGAGCGGTATACATCCCGTTCGCACAGGCCGTGCCGAAGGTAGCGACCATCGACGCGGACTACTGCACGATGCTGAAGACCGGCAAATGCGGCGTATGCTCGAAGGTATGTACCGCAGGTGCGATCAACTACAAGCAGACCGACGAGATCGTGGAACGTCAGTACGGCGCGATCGTTGTTGCGACCGGCTTCAACCCGATCAAGGTCGACAAGTACGACGAATACGCGTACGGTCAGTCGAAGGACGTCATCACTTCCCTTGAATTCGAACGTCTCACCAACGCGGCAGGCCCGACCTCCGGCAAGCTCCTCCGTCCGTCCGACGGCAAGCACCCGCACAAGATCGTGTTCATCCAGTGCGTCGGCTCCAGATGCACTCCCGAAAAGGGCAAGAGCTACTGCTCCAAGATCTGCTGCATGTACACGGCAAAGCACGCGATGCTGACCCGCGAAAAGTACCCGGATACCGAAGTATACGTCTTCTACATTGACGTCCGTACGCCCGGCAAGAACTTCGACGAGTTCTACCGCCGCGCGACCGAAGAATACGGCGTACACTACATCAAGGGTATGGTCGGCAAGGTATCCCCGAAGGCGGACGGCACCCTCGAAGTACAGGCGTCCGACCTCATCATGAACGAACAGCTCCGCATCGACGCGGACCTCGTTGTCCTCGCGGCGGCGATCGAACCGGACAAATCCGCAAGACCGCTTGCAACGATGCTGACCGCAAGCATGGATACGAACGACTTCTTCACGGAAGCACATCCGAAGCTCCGTCCGGTAGAATCCCCGACGGCAGGGATCTTCCTGTCCGGCGCATGCCAGGGCCCGAAGGATATTCCGGAGACCGTATCCCAGGCAGGTGCGGCAGCGGCGAAGGTCATCGGCCTGCTGGCAAAGAACAAGCTGACCTGCAACCCGTGCGTGGCACACTCGGACGAACTGCTCTGCAACGGATGCTCGCAGTGCGCGAACGTCTGCCCGTACGGCGCGATCACATACATTGAAAAGGAATTCGTAATGCCCGACCGGTCGAAGAAGATCCGCCGCGTGGCATCGGTCAACCCGGCGGTATGCCAGGGATGCGGCGCATGTACCGTCACCTGCCCGTCCGGAGCAATGGACCTTCACGGATTCTCGAATAGACAGATTATGGCGGAGGTTGACGCGATATGCAAGTAAACGAACAATTCACACCCACCATCGTGGCGTTCTGCTGCAACTGGTGTTCCTACGCGGGCGCGGACCTGTCGGGAACGAACCGTTTACAGTATCCCGCGAACGTGAAGATCATCCGCGTGCCCTGCTCCTGCCGTGTCAACCCGATGTTCATCCTGCGCGCGTTCCAGAGAGGCGCGGACGGCGTGATCATCTGCGGCTGCCACCCGGGCGACTGCCACTACACGACGGGCAACTACTACGCGAGACGCCGTACGACGCTTCTGTTCTCGATGCTCGATTATCTCGGCATTGAACGGAACCGTACGAGAGTGGAATGGGTATCCGCGGCGGAAGGCGCAAAGTTTGCCGCAACAATGAACGATTTCGTGGCACAGATCACCGAACTCGGCCCGAATCGCAGACTGGAGGACCTGAGATGCAGGAAGTAATGAAGAAAAGAGCGATCGAACTGCTCTCCGACGGCACTGTAGCCAAGGTCATCGGCTGGATGCCCGGCGAATTCTCTTATGACATGACTCCGGCAGTGTTCACCACCGCCGAAGAGATCGAAAGCAATTTCGTATACAACGATTTCTGCGGCGCAAACGTATCGAAGTACGTAATGCGCGAACAGAAGAAGGCTTCAGACGCGAAGATCCTCGTGTTCCTCAAGCCCTGTGACACGTATTCCTTCAACCAGCTGACCGCGGAACACAAGATCGTCCGTGAAAACGTGTACGTCATTGGCGTAGGCTGTGACGGCATGGCGGACGTCGAAAAGATCAAGGCAGCCGGCATCGAAGGGATCACCGGCATCGAAAGCGACGGCGACAAGTTCATCGTGAAGACCGTCTACGGCGACGAAACGATCGCCAGGGCGGACGCGCTGGCAGAACGTTGTGCCGCGTGCAAGTCGAAGAAGCTGACCGTGTACGATGAGATCATCGGCGAAGACGGCGAAGTCGTCGAAAACAGCGGCAGATTCGACCTTGTTGCAAAGCTCGAAGCGATGAGCGCGGACGAACGTTTCGAATTCTGGAGAAACGAACTTTCCCGCTGCATCCGCTGCAACGCGTGCCGCAACGTATGCCCGGCATGCACCTGCGAACAGTGCGTATTCGACAACCCGAAGTCCGGCATCGACCAGAAGGCGGCTGCCGACAGCTTCGAAGAAAATATGTTCCACATCATCCGTGCGTTCCACGTAGCGGGTCGATGCACGGACTGCGGCGAATGCTCGAGAGTATGCCCGCAGCACATCCCGCTCCACCTGCTGAACCGCAAGTTCATCAAGGACATCAACGAACTGTACGGCGACTATCAGGCAGGGGACGATACCGAATCGAAGCACCCGCTGACCTCCTTCACCTACGATGACGCGGAACCCTCCGTGATCCATGAAAGGGGGAACGAATGATGCTGTATCTCGCAAAGGATAAGCTGGACGTTTTCTTCGAAAAGGCGTCCGAAAAGCTGAACGTATACGTTCCCGTGGACAACACGAACGGCTCCGCTTACAGGAAGTGGACGCCCGGTACCGTTGTATCGAAGGGACTTCACACCACCAAGAGCGCGAAGGATTTCTTCTTCCCGCAGACGGAAAATCTTGTCGAATTCAAGATGAGCGGCAAGGCGATCGAGATCATCGACCCGCGCCGTGAGACCGAAGATTACGCCGTATTCGGCGTACGCGCGTGCGACGTGCGCAGCTTCGGCATCCTCGACAAGGTATTCCTGTCCGATCCGGTGGATACTTACTACAAGAACAGACGTGAACACGGACTGATCCTCGGTCTGTCCTGCGGCCGTCCGGCGGAAACCTGCTTCTGCGGTACGTTCGGCATCGACGCGGCAGAACCGATGGCAGACGTGGACTTCACGGAAGCCGATAATGGCTACTATATCAAGGCAAACACCGAAAAGGGCGAAGCGTTTGTCGCTTCCCTCGGTGACATCTTCGAAGACCGTGACGCGGCTCCGGCGGAAGAAGCAAAGGCAAAGACCCGCGAAGTGCTGAAGAAGCTCCCGCTTTCCAATCTGACGACGGACGGCTTCGGCGGCGACAAGCTCGACGAACTGTTCGACGCGGCGGGCTGGGCGGATCTTTCCGAAGCGTGCATCGGCTGCGGCACGTGCACATTCGTATGCCCGACCTGCCAGTGCTACGACATCAGGGACTACGACACCGGTCACGGCATCAAGCGTTTCCGCTGCTGGGACAGCTGCATGTTCTCCGACTTCACGAAGATGGCACACGGCAACCCGAGACTGACGCAGAAGGAACGCTTCCGTCAGAGATTCATGCACAAGCTGGTATACTTCCCGGCGAACAATGACGGGGAATACGGCTGCGTAGGCTGCGGACGCTGCCTTGCATCGTGCCCGATCAGCATGAATATTGTAAAAGTAATGAAGAAGCTCGCAAAGGAGGACAGCGGAAAATGACGAACGAAACCCTGATCCCTTATCTCGGCGAGGTGACGGACATCCGCATCGACACGCCGGACGTAAAGACTTTCCGCGTACTCACTCCGGACGGAGTCAAGCCGTTCGAACACATGCCCGGTCAGTGCGCGATGCTGTCGATCCCGGGTGTGGGCGAAGCGATGTTCTCGATCACGTCCTCTCCGACGAACAGGGAATATATGGAATTCTCCATCAAGAAGTGCGGCTGCCTGACGGAATGGCTGCACGCGATGGATATCGGACAGCAGATCACGATCCGCGGTCCTTACGGCAAGCCGTTCCCGGTGGAAACGGAACTGAAGGGCAAGGACCTTCTGTTCATCGCGGGCGGTATCGGCCTGGCACCCCTGCGCTCGGTCATCAACTACGTACGCGACAACCGTGAAAACTACGGCTCCGTGCAGATCGTATACGGTGCGAGATCGAAGGACGACCTTGTCGACTACAACGAAATCATCAGCGAATGGATGGCGGACGACGGTGTGGAAGTAAATCTCACGATCGACCGTGAACAGGAAGGCTGGGACGGACATGTCGGCTTCATCCCGAACTTCGTGAAGGAGCTGAATCCGGATCTGAAGAAGACGGTACTGATGTGTGGCCCGCCGGTCATGATCAAGTTCACGCTTGCGGGACTGATGGAGCTCGGCTTCGAAAAGACGCAGGTCTACACGACGATGGAACTGAAGATGAAGTGCGGCGTGGGCAAGTGCGGCCGCTGCAACATCGGCGACAAGTACGTCTGCAAGGACGGTCCCGTCTTCCGCTTCGACGAACTCGACGAACTTCCGGATGAGTATTGAGGAAAGGGGAGTTCCCGGGGAAACCTTTTTTAAGGAAAAAGGTTTCCCCAAACCCCATCCCAAAACCTTTTTGAACAGATAAAAAGTTAAAATATGGAGAAAACCGATATGGAAAACATGGTAAATATCTTCCTGTTTGGTAAGAAGTATTCCGTACCTGCAAATCTCACGATCATGGGTGCGATGGAATATGCGGGCTATCAGCTCGTACGCGGATGCGGCTGCCGTAACGGATTCTGCGGTGCGTGCGCAACGATCTACCGCATTGCTGGTGACCGTGAACTGAAGGTATGTCTCGCGTGCCAGACGAAGGTGGAAGACAATATGTACATCGCAACGCTTCCGTTCTTCCCGCTGGTAAAGCAGGTATACGATGTGGAAAAGGTATCGCAGAGCGAAGCGGTGATGATGCAGCTGTACCCGGAAATCTACGCGTGCGTAGGCTGCAACGCGTGCACGAAGTCCTGCACGCAGGGACTGAACGTCATGCAGTACATCGCATACGCACAGAGAGGCGATTTTGAAGCATGTGCGGAAGAATCCTTCGACTGCGTCATGTGCGGCGTATGTTCCTCCAGATGCCCGGCAGGCATTTCCCATCCGCAGGTAGCGATGCTTGCAAGAAGAATCAACGGCAAGTACCTCGCACCGAAGACGGAACATCTCGAAAACCGCGTGAAGGAGATCAGCGACGGTACGTTCGAAGAACTGATCGAAGCGCTGATGCAGAAGCCGGTTTCCGAAATGAAGGAACTTTACAACAACAGAGAAATCGAAAAGTAAGGAGGGAACGGCAATGGTAGAAAAGAGAACGGCGATCTATACCGAAGAAATGCTCGAATCGATGAAGAAGGTGGAAGCTGCAAGAGCGGCGAACACCGAATTCGAGCCCCGCAGAATGACTGCGGAAGAAAAGGAGACCCTCCTTGCAACGTATCACCCGGACTACAAGCAGAGCGAATTCCGCGTGCTTGAGATCGGTGTGAACAAGGGCGAAAAGGTTCCGGTGGAACTGGCGTCCCTTCTTCAGGCGAACAGCCGCATCAGCGCGGACGAAGTTGACCTTGACAAGATCGACTACGACACGGACGTACTGATCATCGGCGGCGGCGGTGCGGGTGCATCTGCGGCGATCGAAGCGCACAAGAACGGCGCGAACGTTATGATCGTAACCAAGCTCCGCATCGGTGACGCGAACACGATGATGGCGGAAGGCGGCATTCAGGCGGCGGACAAGCCGAACGACAGCCCGGCGATCCACTATCTCGACGCATTCGGCGGCGGTCACTTTGCGGCAAAGCCGGAACTTCTGAAGAAGCTGGTATGCGACGCACCGGAAGCGATCCGGTGGCTGAACGACCTCGGCGTTGAATTCGACAAGATGCCCGACGGCACGATGGTAACGACCCACGGCGGCGGTACCTCCAGAAAGAGAATGCACGCGGCGAAGGACTACTCCGGCGCGGAAATCATGAGAACCCTGCGTGACGAAGTACTGAACCGCAAGATCCCGGTAATCGACTTCACTTCCGCAGTAGAACTCATCCTTGACGAAAACGGCAAGTGCGCAGGCGCAGTTCTGATGAACATGGAAACGAAGGAACTGCTCGTTGCACGCGCAAAGACCGTCATCCTCGCAACCGGCGGTGCGGGCAGACTGCACTACCAGGGCTTCCCGACCTCGAACCACTACGGTGCGACCGCGGACGGTCTCGTACTCGGCTACCGTGCAGGTGCAAAGCTCCTGTATGCGGACACCCTGCAGTATCACCCGACGGGTGCTGCGTTCCCGGAACAGATCTACGGTGCGCTCGTAACCGAAAAGGTACGTTCCCTCGGCGCAAAGCTCGTCAACAAGAACGGCGAAGTGTTCATGCATCCGCTGGAAACCCGTGACGTATCCGCGGCATCCATCATCCGTGAATGCACGGCACGCGACAACGGTCTGGAAACCTCCGACGGTCTCGGTCTGTGGCTCGATACTCCGATGATCGAAATCAAGGGCGGCGAAGGCACGATCGAAAAGAGAATCCCGGCAATGCTCCGTATGTTCGGCAAGTACGGCATCGACATCCGCAAGGAACCGATCCTCGTATACCCGACCCTGCACTACCAGAACGGCGGTCTCGACATTTCCGCAGACGGCATGACCGGCGTGGAAAACCTGTACGCAGCGGGTGAAGTTGTCGGCGGTATCCACGGCAGAAACCGACTGATGGGCAACTCTCTGCTTGACATCATCGTATTCGGCAGAAATGCAGGTCAGCAGGCATCCGAAAAGGCGAAGTCTGTGGAAGTCGGCGCACTGACGCTCGATCACATCGCGAAGTTTGCCGCTGAAGCGAAGGAAGCCGGTATTGATACCGATGTGGTTTCCCCGAAGCTTCTCCCCGTTTACGACCACGGCAACGAAAAGCTTGAAAAAGACGCGTTCTGAG
>JAFYOX010000071.1 GCA_017547755.1 Clostridia bacterium
GCGGATCACAAGGAAGCCGTGTTCCGCAAGAAAGCCGGACGGCGGAAGGTTGTCCGGTGAATTACGACATAACGGAGGGAAAGCACCATTGATGAAGCCCATGAAGAAAACGAAGACGTCCCGCCGCCATCTGTGCGCGGGCGGATGCCATACCATGACCCACGATCTGTACACCAGACGCGACAACAAGTTCCGCGATCCGCTGTATCTCTGCGAGGAATGCGCGAAGACCATCGGCGCAATGGCGGGACTTGTGGAACCGAAGGAACCGGAAGTTCAGCCCGTGCCGGAAGTGCCGGAGGTTGAAGAACCGGCGGAAATTCCCGCGGAACCCGAACCGGAAGTCACCGATGAACCGAACGAAGAACCGAATGAACCGAAGGAACCCGAACAGCCGAAGAAAACCGGCGGCAGGGGCGGCAGAAGCAAGCAGAAAGCGGCTGAATAATGATCGAAGTTGCGGTAATCATGCTGGCGTTTGCGCTGCTCATGGTGTCGCTCGATAACGTCCGCAAAGGAAAGATGATCTCCCGGCTGATCGAACACTCCTGCAATATGCCGCCGGAGAGCGGAAAACGCGGGAAAACGCGGGTGATCTCCCCGTATGGCAAGGGCGGCAAGAAGAAACGCCTTGCGGAGACGGAAGACGCGGCGGGAGGTGACGACGCATGAATCTGATTGAACGATTCCGTGGGAAGAAGCGCGAGAAACCGGCTCCCCCGAACATTCCCGTTGACCGCGACGACAGCGGAGAACGGATTTACTACGAAGATATCGTAGAAGGTATCAAAAACGAACTGGAACGCAGACGCGGCGAACGTGCCGGACTGGAATTACAGTGGACATTGAACGCCAATTTCAAGGAAGGTAATCAGAACTGCGACATTGACGTTCATCGGCGCGTGATCCGGGACGTTGACCCCGATGTGGCGGGGGAACCGGAACGCCGGTGTTACAACCAGATCGGCTCCCTGATGGAAACGCGGCACGCGAATCTCGGTTCGGTGCAGTACGACATGGTTGTCAAGGCACGGTCTCCGGAACCGGATGACTGCGAGAAAGCACGGATTTCCACCAAACTTCTGGAATACGACAAGTCTGTCACGGATTTCGACGCGAAGATGGAAAAGCTGATCGCGTGGGCGGAGCTTTGCGGAACATCGTTTACGCTGTCGTGGTGGAACGCCGATCTCGGCGAACAGGTCGGATATGCCGTGGAAGGGATCGTTGATCCCCGCACCAAAATGATGCTGGAACGCGAGATTCCGATTATGTCGGGGAACATCGACTTCGGTCTGCTGTCCTCGTTTGAGGTGTTCCCGCACTCCCTGACCATTGAGGAAATCGCCGACCAGCACGACATCATAATCGAGCGTGTCCTTGATATCGGAGAAATCTACGACCTGTACGGCAGGAAGTACGACGGGCAGGACATCGAAGGATATGTGCTGACGCCCCTTCCGGACGCGGTGAGCGGTCACGGGACATCGGCGGCGGCATTCGGCATTGCCAAGGAGACGCGCGAAAACTGCGAACGGGTGATTATGTACATCGAAAACCCGTCCAGAGCGCATCCGAGAGGAAAGCTCATCACCGTCATCCGGGATGAAATCGTGTATTACGGTGAACTTCCGGCGGGAATCAATCCCCTTGTGGCGATGAAGGCAAAGCCGGTCGCGGGACAGTTCTTCGGGAAGTCTGTGATACAGGACCTGATCCCCCTGCAGCGTTCCTACAACGAAATCCAGAACAAGATACAGGATTTCATCAATACGGTCGCCAACAATCCGTGGAGGGTTCCCGAAGGAAGCATTGAAGACCCGGATGAACTGGCAGAGAACGGCATTTCGTCCGGATCGATCATTGTGTACAACCCTGACCGCGGGATTCCGGATATCGTGGAATATCCCGAACCTCCGGCGATCATGACAACGCGGTCGAGAGAGCTTGAAGAAGCCATGTACCGCACGGCGGGGGTATCTCAGCTCATGGTTTACGGTGCGGCGGCGGCAACATCGTCCGGTAAGGCACTGGAAACACGGCAGGAAATCGACACGACGCGAATGTCCCTGACGGCGGACAGCTACCGCGGTGCGGTGCTGAAAACCGGGAAGGTCTGGCTGAAGCTGAACAAGGAATACAGCGACGGCTACCGCGTGATTCAGATTTCCGGGGACGACGAAACCGGGGCGGTGTACACATGGTGTTCCGATGACATCAACAGTTTCGATGTGGCGTATACGGCGGAAAACGAACTGCGCCACTCCCGCGACAAGCAGCGCGAGGATTTCACCATTGCGTGCAACATGGGGCTGCTGGTCGGCGAAGACGGACAGATGGAACGCCAATATATCGAACGCGGACGGGAACTGTTCGACCTCCGGGGAGAAGACGGCAGATATTCTCAGGCGGAACTCCAACGGAAGAACGCCTGCCGCGAGAACAGCTACCTCGAAAGCGGTGTGGTTCCCGTGCGCGGACGTTACGACGACGACAACATACACCTCGACGAGCACATCAAGTATGCTCTGTCGGCGGAATACCGGCTGCTTGAGAAGCGTTCGCCGGACTATATCAGAATGTTTGATGCTCACATCGACGAGCATCGTGCCGTTCTGCGGAATCAGATGGCGCAGGCACAGTCGGCGGCGATGCTGACGGCGGCACAGAATCAAATCAACAGAAAGGGTAAGTGAACATGGGAGAAAACGAAAACATGTCGCTCGGCGACATTCTGGAAGCGGGATTTGCGCGTACCGAAGGGGACGCGGCGGCATACGGCGACGGTCAGGCAGGCGGAGAAGCGCAGGCTGTCCCGACGGACACAGGAATGACGGAACAGACCGCAGGAGCGGACGGAGACGGTGAAACCACAACGATGATGAATGAGAGTGCCGCATCTTCCGACGTTCCCGCAGATGTTCCGGATACCGCGTCTGCGGCTCCTGCGCAGCCCGATCAGACCGAAATCGCCAATCTCCGCGCTCAGAACGCACAGCTGATGGCGATGGTGCGCGATCTGCACAGTTCGCTTGCCCAGCAGGGACAGGCAGTACAGCAGCAGTCTCAGCTTGCGGAAGAAGCGGTCAACGAAGCGGCGGAGGTAACTCCTCCCCCGATGCTCGATTTTGCCGCGCTTCAGTATGCGTCTCCGGAGGAACAGCAGGCGGCGCTTGCGGAGTATCACCGTGCGGTGCAGGAATCCACCCTCGGTGCGGTCCGCAGGGAGATTGAGCCGGTCATCACGGCACATCAGCAGGCTCAGCGTGCGGCAGAAGTGCAGGCGGCGCGTGAAATGGTGTACAACCGTCCGGAATTCTCCGATTTCCGCGAACATGATGCAGAAATCGAACGAATTCTGAATGTTACACCGGAGCTGAACACCCTCCCGGCGGCAAAGGCGCGTATGTATGCAGGTCTCATCAACCGCGGTCTGCGCCACGATCCGAACCGCCAGATGTCTGCGGATGAACTGGTACAGGCGGTCATGGCGAATCCGGATGCTATGAAAGCACTGGAAATGCGTCGTGCGCAGAACGTGCAGCAGAAAAATGCGAACCTGCCGAGAATCAGCGCATCGCAGGGCATGAGCAATGCCGCGCCCGTTCCGGAACACAAGCCGCAGAACAAGCGCGACCTCTGGTCCGCAATCGACAAACATTTTTAATCAAGAAGGAGTAAGAAATGCCCGAAATTGTTCAGAATCTTATTCGCATTGAAGATATTCTGAAGAACGAATATCTTCCTTTCCTCAACAACGTCATCAACGTTGAACCCTCCATTTTCATGGAGAAAATCCGCAAGGGTACCCTTACCGCGGCGCAGGGTGAATTCGGCGCGCGTATCGGTGTAGGCGGCGGTTTCGGTATGTCCGAAGAAGGACACGCAACCCCCAAGGCAAACGCACCGATCTACAGCAAGTTCAAGTACACCACCCGCGACGGATACTGTGACATCAAGATTTCCCACAAGACCGTCAAACTCGGTCAGCAGAACAGTGCTGTTCTGAAGAACGCGGTCAAGGACGAAATCGACGCGTCCTACGAAACCACCAAATGGAACTCCGCGCGTATGCTCTTCGGCAACGGTTCCGGTCTTCTCGCAAAGACCGCAGGTGCGGCGACCGACAGCAAGACGATCACGGTTGACAGCACCGCGACCCTCATTGAAGGTCTTTCCGTTGATATCTATGCTTCTGCGGCTGCCGATGCTCCGATCTCCGGTGCGGAAGCGGTTCAGATCACCGACATCAACCATGCAACGAAGACCATCACTCTTTCTGCGGAAGTCAGC
>JAFYOX010000072.1 GCA_017547755.1 Clostridia bacterium
CTGATGCTGCTGCCGCTATCGGTATCGGCCTCCAGGCTTTCTGTATTCCCGGCTCCGTAGCTGAAAACCGTAAGGTTGGTCTCGGCCACGGTAACCTTGGCTCTATGCTCCTTTCTGAGGAGACAGAGTGCTTCTGCTTCCTCGCAGGCCACGAGTCCTTCGCAGCTGCAGAGGGCGCTATCAAGATCGCTCTTAACGCAAACAAGGTTAGAACACAGCCCCTCCGCGTTATCCTCAACGGTCTCGGCAAGGACGCTGCAATGATCATCTCCAGAATCAACGGCTTTACATACGTTCAGACTGAGTTTGATCACGCAACTGAGGAAGTTAAGGTAGTAAGCGAGAAGGCATACTCCAACGGTCCCCGCGCTGACGTTAAGTGCTACGGAACTGACAGCGTACCCGAAGGCGTTGCAATCATGATCATGGAAAACGTTGGCGTTTCCATCACCGGTAACTCCACCAACCCGACCAGATTCCAGCACCCCGTTGCAGGTACCTACAAGAAGTGGTGCAACGAAAACGGCAGACAGTACTTCTCCGTTGCATCCGGTGGCGGCACCGGCCGTACTCTCCACCCGGACAACATGGCAGCAGGTCCCGCTTCCTACGGTATGACCGACACCATGGGCCGTATGCACTCTGACGCACAGTTCGCAGGTTCCTCCTCCGTTCCGGCTCACGTAGAAATGATGGGTCTGATCGGCGCAGGTAACAACCCGATGGTTGGTATGACCGTTGCTGTAGCTGTTGCAGTTGAAGAAGCTAGCAAGTAATTGATTTTTTAGTGAAGGTTAACAAATCTTCATAAGTAGAGTTAGACCCATCATTTTCGCGGTTTTCCGCATGATGGGTCTAACTTTTTTTATGGGAGGTTTGTGTATGCGAAAGTTACGTTTCGTGAACAGTGAAGAGGAAAAAATCACCTTTTCGGAAGGTTGTGAGCTGTCAGCAGAGGAATCTGCAAAATATGAGTTTTTATGTTGAGTTTTTATATTGATAAGTGTATAATATTGGTATATATACGTCAATATTAAAAAATTGTTTTCAAGCAAAGGGGTAACATATGGAATATATTATTGGTGTTCTAGTAATTATACTAATCATCATTCTATACACCAGACATAAAGAAAAGCTAATACTTAAAGATACTATAAGAACTCATCTGAATCAAATCGAAAATCTGAATGAAAAAGTAAAAATTATAGAACATGAACGGGATGATTCTAAAAAACAAGCCATTTCCTATGTTAATGAGATACAACAGTTATCGGATAAAATTAAAATTGCAGAAAACGAAAGAGAGTATTACAAAAAACAAACCGTTTCCTATGCTAATGAAATCCAACTGTTAACTAAAACATTAGAAGAACTTCAAGCTAAACTTGATTTTTACAGCAATATTGAAGAAGCCTCTGCAAATTTGAATATTGCTCAAGATATTGAAACTGAAAAACATTTACTTGAGCAGGCAACGCATCAAATTAAAACAGCAAGAGCACAGCAGGAATATCCAGAAAACCAGCTTGAAATTAACTCAACGGAATCGCTATTAGATAAAGAACAGGCTTTTGCTTGTTCTGAGATGGAACATACACAGGATAACTTCTTTATTACCGGCAAAGCCGGAACCGGTAAAAGTTTCTTGCTAGATGTTTTCAGAAATACCACCGAAAAAAATCACATTGTACTCGCACCAACCGGAATCGCTGCTTTAAATGTAGGAGGCGTTACACTTCATTCTGTATTTGGTTATTATAATCTTGAAAATTTGAGTATTGACATGCTCTCCTCCGCTACCTTGCGCCTCAAAAGTGAAATATACTCAATTCTTCAACGTGTATCTACCATTATTATCGATGAAATCTCCATGGTACGGGTAGACATTTTCGAAAAAGTCGATAGAATTCTCAAAATCATAAACAATAATGATTTGCCATTCGGCGGTAAACAACTTTTATTATTCGGAGACTTATTTCAATTGC
Source organism: Clostridia bacterium (assembly GCA_017547755.1). Classification (GTDB taxonomy): domain Bacteria; phylum Bacillota; class Clostridia; order Oscillospirales; family CAG-272; genus UMGS1696. Next base: position 1,986 of record JAFYOX010000072.1, read on the forward strand.
CTCCGGTTGCGAAATCAAAGGAAAGAGAGTATCTTCTGGATCAATACGGCGGAGTTCATTTTTTCTTTTCCAATGCCTATAAAACCGGAACTTTCCGTTTTTTGGAGCTCACAATCAATCATCGTCAAAAAGACGATGCGGAATATTTTTCCCTGCTTAATCGTATCAGAGAAGGTAAAGTAACCCCTGAAGATATAGTTACTCTCAATACAAGAGTGTCCAATGATATCTCTGTCTATGATAGATTCACCACACTTCTTCCCAAAAAAGCTGATGTTGAACATATAAATCAGTATCGTATCGCTCAATTGGATTCAGTCGGCTATACATATGAGGCTAAGATAGTTCTCGATAAATACCCTGATAAAAATCACAATTTGGAATCTTTATTTCCTGTTGCTCATTCACTCTGCCTGAAAAAGGGTGCACTTATAATGATGGTTGCCAATGACCCTGAACGCCGCTGGGTAAATGGAACCCTTGGGATTGTGAATAATTTGACAAATGATTCAATATCTGTTGCGATTGATGGTCGAACATATAATATCCAACCATGTGATTTTACGGAACAGGAAATCACATATACAGATGGAAAAATCCAATATGAAGATGTTTTGAAAATTGTACAGTATCCTCTTGTTCCTGCATATGCAATTACTATCCACAAATCCCAAGGACAAACATTTCAAAATATTGTATGTGATATTAATCAGTGTTTCGCAAACGGACAGGCATATGTTGCTCTGTCACGTTGTCAAAGTTTAAATGGTCTGCATTTATCAAAAGCCATCAGCGGTTCAAGCATTCATGTCGACAAAGATGTTTTGAATTTTTATCATAGTCAAATATGATTCGAAGCGTATTGGATACATTAACCAAATAAAAAACGGACACATCATTTTCGGGTTTTCCCGTATGATGTGTCCAATTGTTTTTAGGGGGAAAGTATGAAAAAATCACGCATGGTAGAGAGCAATTCGTTGACTTTGGAAGAGGGGTACACCGAGTATTCAGACCATAATTTGTAAATACTTTTTCGAATTCTACTTGCTAAAACGCATGGAATATGGTACAATTTTTCATAAAATTTATTTGTGTACGATAAGGAACAACTCAAGATGGAAAATAAGCGAAAATATAAAATTGTCGCAAGCGATCTGGACGGAACACTTCTGAATAAGGAACAAACCGTGAGTGAAGAAAATCTTTACGCGATCTCGGAAATGAATCGCTTAGGTGTGGAATTTGTGCCAGCCACAGGCCGTGGAATGAACGAAGTCGATCTCTCGTTGATAAATTCCCCCGATATTCGGTATATCATCACCTCGAACGGTGCTGTGGTTTTTGATAAAAAACTCGGAAAAAATATCCTCGCGCGTTATATTCCGGGAGATGCCGTGCGCCTCATATTGGAAACCATTCGTCCGTACAACGTGTTTATCGTTGTGCACGAAGGCGGAAAAACCTATTTTGATAAGAATAAATACAATCCTGAATTTTTGGATATCTGTGGCGTTAATGCATATTACGGATCTATTATCGGTCAGTATGCCGAGGCGGTAGAGAATTTCGAAAGCTTCCTCCTTTCGTCCGACGAGGTGGAAGTGATGTGTTTATTCTTTGAACTGGATGAAGGGAGTCGTTCCGGCAAGCAGATTTTTGAAGACAGCGGAAAGCTTTGTGCAGTAAGCCCCATCACAAACTACCTTGAGGTGTATTCCTCCGATGCGGGCAAGGGAAAAACGCTCGTTGCCTTCGCGGAAAAGCTTGGAGTTGATATCGCAGACGTGATCGCGGTTGGCGACAGCGACAACGATACCACCCTGATCGAACAAGCAGGCCTCGGTCTTGCCGTCGCCAATGCCTGCGATGCGCTGAAAGAGCTTGCGGATCAAACGATCTGTGATCATTCCGAGCATATCGCTAAATACCTGCTTGAAAATTTTATCATTTGATATAAAAAAGGACTCCTGAATTCGTTCAGAAGTCCTTTCTGTATTTTGGTTTTTGTCCACAATTTGTCCGCGTGAACCTGTGAATTTCGAAAACTCCCCGTTCCCCTACACCTCAATTATATCCGCTCCCATCAGCATCGCCTCACGGACATCCTCGGCACAGTTCACATTCGCGATCCCGAGCGCGGCGTACTTCTTCACCCGGGCGCAAAGTTCGGGCGAGGCTTTGTCGCGGTCGGTCAGCCACGCGAAATTCGGCTTGTCGAGGTACACCCAAACCGAAAGCCGTTCCCGCGGTACCAGCGCCGCGATCTCCCTCAGATCCTCTTCGGTATTCTTCCCGTCGTAATTGATCCATGCGTCGGGCAGGATCGAGAGGATCTTCTGAATGCGCGCCGTATCGGCACAGGAAAACTCCACCTTGACGTTATACCGCTTCACGAGATCAAGCATCGATTCAATCTCCTCCGCGGTTATTTTTTTGTCAAGATCGAGAAGCACGTCCGTCCCGTCGAGAAGTTCAAGCAATTCCTCCAGTTTCGGCACCCGCGTGCCCTTGAACTGTACCCCCTTGTGAATCCCCGCATCATACTTCAGCAGTTCGGCATAGGTCATGTCACAGACGCGCATCGGCTGTCCGATGACACTTCCGTCATCGTGCCGGCAGGTACGGTTGATCGTGGAATCGTGCATCAGAACGATGACGCCGTCCTTCGTATACTGCGGATCGGTCTCGATCTGTTCGAATTTTTGAGCCAGCGCGGCACGGAATGCGGGCATCGTATTCTCGGGCGTATAATACACGCCGCCCCGGTGTGATCGGAAAATCATAGCCGTTTCCCTCGTTTCTTCAGAAATTTTCTTCTTCCGTTTTGATTTTACCACATTGCCGCCCGTTATGCAAGAGAACAGCCGTACTTCGGAATACGCAAAAAAATCAGACACATTCCCGTTTTCCGGAAAATGTGTCTGATCGTATTTAAGAAAGGATGTTCTTCCTAAGCCGCATTACTTGGTGTTTCTGCGGACGTCATACTTTGCAAGAAGGGGAGAAATGCCGTCAACTGCCTTGGTGGAGAGACCTGCGAATTCGCTTGCGGCGTATTCCGCATAGATGTCGTCAACATCGCGGCCTTCGAGTGCGGAGCCCTTGAAGATTTCCGCCCATGCTTCCTTCCACTGTGCCTTGGGATACTTTTCGCCGCGGCAGACCTTGAAGTAGTTCAGAAGGAGGTCGTTGTCTGCGGTGGAGTAGAAGTAGTCGAACCATACAAGGAAGCGTACGGAGTCTTCACGGGTGGGTTCACGGTCAAGAACCTGCATCTGCCAGTCCTTGTCGTTGAATTCGCCGTTGTTGAACGCATAGAGGAAGCGGCACGCATCCGCAAAGCGTTCGATGAAGCTGTCATATTCGAGGGTTTCGCCGTCCCAGCCGTTCTGGATCGCATGAGCCAGTTCGTGGGTGATGCAGTCGTAGTCTTCTTTGCAGCGTTCGAGCCAGCCGTCGTGCAGGTGAACGAGCTTGCCCATGTTCCATGCGATGCCGTAGCCCTTGTTTTCAATATCGAGAGTGATTTCGGTGGGGCTTTCACCGGCTGCGCCGAAACGTTCGTACATCTTCGGATAATTTGCCCAGAACAGTCTGGAAAGAACTACGATCTGTGCGGGAGTGGTTCTGCCGGTCCATCTGGTCAGACGGATCATGAGCTTGTATTCAATGCCGTTTACCTTACCGACCTGCTTTACTTCCTTGGAAGTCAGCTTCGTGGTAACGAAATCGCCGAGGTAAGCGTCAAACATTTCAGCGGAAATACCCTTTTCGGAAATCGGGATGCGAGTGGTGTTGTCCATGGTGTTGCTCCTGTAATAATGAATTCTTCTCATTATATCATATTTTGTCTTATTTTGCAATATAAAAAATTGAGGGAAACTTTTCTCAAAAGTTTCCCTCAGGAATTCTATTTTCACTCAAAAATCACAGTCTGTCTGCTCGCCTTCATCACGGCGTCCGGAACACGGTAATACTTTACGATCGGTGTGAACCGGCGGCCGTCGACGATCACCGCTTCTTCCGCGTAGGCTTCCGCACCGCCGGTGACTTCCGCGTATACGATATCGCCGTCGGTGTATACGCCGCGCTCGTCTCTGGTGACGGTTCCGGTCGTTTCCGCCCACAGAAGATCGCTGTTTTCCCGGATGTACCACAGTCCTTCCGCCAGACGCATCGTACAGCAGAACGGCGCTTCGTACATCTGTGCCGCCAGATCGTTCCACGGACTTTCCGCCGTCACGACATTGTCCGTACCCGCACCGCCGTTGGCACGCTGCAGCGTCGCAAAACCGTTGTGCCAGATGCGCGCCGCTGTGATCCGATATTCCGGACGGCACGTTGCCTTGAACAGTTCAAGCGAGAGCATCAGCGAATCGATCACCGCGCACGGCTCCGTCCATGTATCCGGACGTCCCCACCAGTTCAGATTCTGATAAGTGTACGTCATACCGCCGCCGTTGACATACAGATCCCAGATATCTTCCGCGCACGTCCGGTACCATGCTTCCCCGGTCACGCCGTACATCCGCATCATCGCACGCGCCGCGGTCAGCGTGCAGTGCGTCTGCGCCTTCATCGCGCGCTTGTCAAGCGCGGAGTAGAACGCGATCATTTCGTCAAGGAGTTCCTTCACCGCCGGATCGCGGAGGATCTTGTACACGTGCGACAGTCCGTCGATCGACATGAACGCCGCGCAGGTATCGGTGGACAGCAGCCATTTCCCACAGGTTCCGGCTTCCGAGCCGCTGACTCCGCCGATTTCCGCAATTTCCCGGTCGACCGGATAAACGGCAAACTCGCCTTTCAGCGGGAGATACAGATTTTTCGTGATATCCCGGATCAGCGTGAGCGAATAATCATCCCCGAACTGTTCGTAATGTTCACACAGCCCTCGCAGGAGCCACGAATGTCCGGAAAGCTGTTCTTCCCGGATCATTCCGTCGCCGCATTTTCCGAGATAGTTCTGTTCGTTCACCATCGACGGCATTTTTTCAAGCATTTCTTCCATGCACGGGATCTTCTGTCCCGTCATTTTATAGTGCGATACAAACGCCAGCAGTGCCCGGCCTTCCTTATCGCCCATCCAGCCGTAGCCGGCCGGAGAAAATACATCCCCGATCTGATAATACGGATCGTCCGCAAGTCTGCGGTAATTCAGCGCGATCCGTTCGTCCAGTTCGCTTCTGCCTAAATTCTTGATCATATTGTCCTTCCTTTCCCGTCCCACAGCGGCACGGTAATCCGTTTATTTCTTTTTGAGATCTCCGTACAGCCCGATCCCGATCGCGGTCAGCGCGATTATATTGGAGGTGATGCTCGGCAGAGACATATGCAGGATGCCGTAGATCAGCCACAGCAGCTGCGCCGGAATCGCCAGCAGCCGGATGTGCAGCGGCTTCGTACACCAGAAACTGATCACCGCACAGCACGAACCGGTCATCGGCAGAAGACTGAGCCATCCTTCCCATGTAAGCAGGCTGGATGCAATGGTCAGCCCGACAAAAAGGTAGAGCCAGATCCGCGACGACGCCCATTTTTTGTCTTTGTTATAGAAAACCGTCTCGCGGCCCATCGCAAGAACATTCAGCGCCGCACCGGAATATGCCCCGATCAGCCCGTAGTGCATCGTCCACAGGACATCGCACGTGAATTTTCCGAGCAGGATCGTACGGCGTTTGCGCGCGATGAACATGAAAAAGCACATGGCCGTCCCCGCAATTCCGGTGATCTGGGCAACAAGATTGAGAACAGCGGACACATCTGCCGCCGCTAAAAGAAGATTCATAAAATCATCCCGTCCGATCATTGGATTTCCTACATTATAACGCTTTTGCACGAAAAAAACAAGGGTGCTTTTTGGGAAAGCACCCCTGCGGATATTTTTCTTTCGGATCAGTCGAACATATCGAGTTCTCTCTTCTGCGCGATGAACAGACCGCGCATGCAGTAACGTGCGACAACCGGGTCTTCGCTGCAGTTGATCTGACATTTTACGAACGCTTCGTATTCTTCTTCCGACATTGCTTCGATCTCGTCCGCCATATCGTACAGCAGGCCGTAGGTCGATGCAACGGTCAGGATCTTCAGACCGTATTCGCGGGAAATATCCGTCATTTCTTCGAGACTCATCCCGTGGAACATATCGCAGACATGCGTTTTTTCAACGTTAGCCAGCTTGCGGTACGCCTTCAGACGATCCTGCGTCTTGTAGGAACGCATTGCGTTGAAATACTGACCAAAGGTCATCGCCATGGGAGACATATAGGAGAAAGCAAAAATGCCGTTCGGGCGAAGAACACGCAGAGATTCCTTTACAAGAACTTCACGTTCCGCCTTTGTACGCATATGATACATGGAACCGAGAGTGATGACAGCGTCAAAGCTTTCGTTTTCGAAAGCGGACAGACGGTGCGCCGCGGAACAATAGGTCGCCTTCAGCTTATCGGCTTCCGGATTGCTGCGGATCGCTTCCACATGGTCCATGATAAAATCTCCGGCAGTTACATTGTAACCCAGATTCGCAAGACGGAAGGCATTGCGGCCAAGTCCTGCCGAAGAGTCAAGAAGATCTCCGCTTCCCGGGAGATAACGGTCGAAAAGGGAGTCAATTATACGATTTTCGGCTTCAATTAATCTATCCGAACGGGTTTCTTCGGCAAAATAGCCGTAATATTCAAACATATCCATAAGTTACGCTCCGCCTGCTTACACTTTTCTGATTTGATTCAACGGTGATACGGGACGCTGTTCCCGGCAGCCAGTCTGAAATTTTCCTAACTATATCATATCATAAATGATATACCCTGTCAAGTACTTTTTCTCCGAAATCCATGTGAACTTCACAAATTTCGCATTTTTTCACATATTTCACATCATTTAACGTGCACAAGTTGAACATTTTTACGTGTGATAATGTGAGATATCAGGAATGCTTTTCCAGACGGAAAACGGGAGTCATTTCGCCGATCACGGCGCCGGTCATATTGCGGATATTTCTGCATGTGGTGCCGATCAGTTCGGTGGTCTCCAGCTTTTCGATGAGGTCACGGTTGATCTCGGGCGAGACCTGACGGAGAATTTCGGCAATGACGGGCTGCCAGGACGTTTCGGTGCCGTCGTAAATTTTGAGCATCACGCCGAGGCGTTCTTTTTTGAGGCCGAAGGTATAGACGCCGGATGCGCCGCCCTTTGCGGTGATATTCGGGAAGGAATTCATGACCGAGCAGATATAATCCCGGCCGCGGACAAGCTGCGGATACTGATTCATGAGCGAAACCATGCGCGCTGTCACCGCCGTCATGGACGCATCGGGGAGCAGTTCGGGGCACGCCATGCGGAGATAGGACTTCGCAAGAGCCGGACCGGGGACGGCGAACACAGGAACCCCGCATCCGTCACATCCGAGGCGGATATTGTCGTACGGCGTATCGGTAAACATGGAGATGACATACCGGATCAGACGCTGAACGGCGGAATCGGGCTGTTCGTATCCCTTGCCGGAGCCGGTCAGTTCTCTCTGAACGAGAATGCAGCCGATATGCTTGGGCGTGCAGCCGTGCCAGATCTTTTTCGGTGCTTCACCCGCCGCAAGAGCGGCGAACTTGGTGCCTTCGTGGGAAGAATACCGCGGCTTCATGACAAGATCGTCTTCCGTAACGCCGGCTTTTTCCATGAGAGAGCGTACAACGTCGGTGCAGTAAACCTCGCCGGCGTTGGAGCCCGCCATGATGGCGCATTCATCGTCAGAAAGACCGTATTTCTTGTCAAGACCCAGCAGAAGAACGGGCAGCGCCTGGATCGGCTTTGAGGAAGAACGGAAGAAATAATCGTCGGTATAGCGTCCGCAGGAATATTCCACGCCGCGTTCGGAGACGACACAGACCGTGCCGCAGTGGACGTTTTCCACCATTCCGCCGCGCGTTTCGGTAGTGAGAATCATAGTAAATTTATTTCACGGAGAAAACTTTTCACAAAAAAAGTTTCCCCGCCCCCTTTCAGAAAACTTCGGAATTGTTTATATTATTTTATATTATTTATTATATAACGGCGGACGGAGCTTGTCAAGAAGCAGAAAACTTCCGTCCGCAAACAAAAACAAGGGATCCGTACGATCCCTTGTTTCTTTCGGAAAATTACTTCTTGAGGTATGCGATTGCTTCGTCGGATGCGGAAGCCGCGTCGGTGGTGTAGCAGTCTGCGCCGATCTTGTCGCAGTATTCCTGGGTGATCGGAGCGCCGCCGACCATGATGAATACGTTTTCACGGATTCCCTTTTCGGTAGCAACCTTAACAACGTTTTCCATTTCGTTCATGGTGGTGGTGAGAAGTGCGGAGCAGCAGATGATCTGCGCGTTGTTTGCGATTGCTTCGTCAACAAACTTTTCCGCGGATACGTCTACGCCGAGGTCAACAACGTTGATGCCCTTGCCTTCGAGCATCATCTTGACGAGGTTCTTGCCGATGTCGTGGAGGTCACCCTTTACGGTACCGATGACAGCGGTGCCTGCGTCAGCCATTTCGCCGGAAGCCATGAGGGGCTTGAGAATGGTAACGCCTGCGTTCATAGCGCGAGCCGCGATCAGAACTTCGGGAACGTATACTTCGTTGTTCTTGAACTTTTCGCCGATGTTGCTCATACCCGGGAGCAGACCTTCGTCGAGGATAACCTTCGGTTCAACGCCGTCAGCGATCGCCGCGTTTACAAGTTCCTTGACAGCCTTTACCTTACCGGTTTCAACCATTTTAATGAGTTCGGAAAAATCAGCCATGTCAGTTCTCCTTTATTGTGAGAAGATATAATATTGATACAATTATACCAATAAATCCGCCGTCCGTCAATACGTTTCCGAGGTTTTGTACGGAAAAATCCATAAGAAGAAAGAATGATTCCAACCGTTCTTTCCCTTGACACCCGATTTCCGGCGTGTTATAATCAGTTCAGACAATTCTTCCAGTGAAAGCAGGTGATTCCGATGAAAAACAAAAAAATGCTGCGGTTCTGTGCCTGCTTCGGGAACTGATATCACCATCCGATTTTTCACACATCCGTCAGCCGGGTGTGTTTTTTTATTGGTTTTCTCCGCCCGTACTCAGAAAAAGGAGTGATGTGCCATGAAACGACTGAACGTATTGTTTGAACAGCTGCCCAATACCACGACCACGTACGATTCGATCTACGAGGGCGATATATTTGTGATCATCCCGAGCGCGCCCGACCTCAGCTACGGCGACACCGACGCCGTCTACTATTGCAACGGGATCGCTTTCGAGATCGAACGTCCCGGGAAGCGTGACGCAAGCATCCCCACGGTGGTCTTCAGAATTCCTGTGGAAAACCTCATCAACGACGAATGTGCAAAGGAGAGTGATCTCATGAAACGCCTGAAATATTACTTCAAACTCATGGAACGTGATACCGCGACCTACAACTACCGCGGCGAGGACAACCGCCAGCATTCCCTTTACGACGGGGATATGCTCCTGTGCTATCCGGAGCACGACGACCCGACCGACGACCGCGAGCCCGAAACCGTCCGCGACTCCACCTATTACGACGACAGCCACGCCTACACCGTCGAACTGTCAAACAAAATGGCGAAGGACAAACCGACCGTCACCGTCACCGTTCCGGCCGATGAGATCGACCCGCGCCTGCTCGACCTGTGGAAAAGTGCGGGGATCGACACTCCCGGCACCGCAAAAACCTCCGAAGCCGCACGTGAGTATGTACGGGAAGAAGAGGAAAAATCCCGTCTCACGCTCAGCGTCGCCGGACGGAAGAATACCCTCATTCCGAAAATCGAGCCGCTGTCCTTCGCCGGAGAAACGCTGACCGCCGGACAGTTCGCCGCCATCCGCGATGCCGCCGCCGATTTCTGTCTCCGCGAATTCGCACCGTATATCGACGCGCTCAACGCGGAACTGTACAACCGTAGCCGCCCCGATAAGGAAAACGGCAAATACTATCTCCACCGTCCCGCCGGTGAGATCCACACGAACAACGCCGCCTTTTTTGCGCTGTGTCCGCAGAAGGACTATGAAAACCTCGGCGGCATCCGCGTACGCCTTCTCGAAGACGGCGTGGAACGTCCGCCGAAGCTCTGTCTGTGCATCCGGATGCAGATCCAGCTTCCGTTCAAGAAGCTCGAACGTGCCCAGCGGATGCTGTGCAGGGATCTTCCCGAAGCCGTCGATATGTTCGCCGCACAGATCGACCGCAAACGTCTTGCCGAAGCTTGCGAACTCGCGTACCGTCAGCAGAAGATCCGCGATTACCTCCGTGAAAGCGATTATACCGCCTTCATCGCCAACGGAAGCATCCTTCCGCGACTGTCCGACGGCGTATCTCCGATGATGAACGCGATCCCCTTCCGTTCCACGCCGGAAGACGAGATCACCGTCTGCGGCGTCACCGGCATGGGCATCCGTCGCGGCGTCACGATCCTCACGGGCGGCGGCTACTCCGGAAAATCCACCCTGCTCGATGCGATCGCATCCGGCATCTACAACCATACCATCGGCGACGGACGGGAACTCATCCTGACCGATCCGACCGCGATCAGCATCGCCGCGGAAGACGGACGGAGCGTCAGGAATACAAACATTTCCCCGTTCATCAAGTGGCTCCCCGGCGGCGACACGACCGATTTTTCGACCGCGCACGCCTCCGGCTCGACCTCGCAGGCGGCAAACATCATGGAAGCCGTCGATATCGGCGCGACCCTTCTCCTGATCGACGAAGACCGGAGCGCAACCAACTTCATGATCCGCGACAATAAGATGAAATCCCTCATCAAAAAAGAGCCGATCACCCCGTTCACCGACCGCGTGCAGGAATTGTCCCGCCGCGGCGTGTCGACGATCCTCGTCATCGGCGGAAGCGGCGAATACCTCGGCGTGTGCGACCGCGTATATTTAATGGAAGATTACCTCATCCACGACGTGACCGCGCGCGCATCGGAAATCTGGCAGAGCGAACATCATCCCGACGAAATCGTGATCACGCCGCCGGACGTCTCATGGAATCAGACGCGTACTCTGTCGGCGGAACATTTTTCGTCCTATCCGGAAGGCATGGGAACGGAGCGGCTCGAAGTCTCCGACATGGGCTTCCTTCTGATCGGCGACGAACAGATCGACATCCGCGGTCTGTTCAACATCGCGTCCGATGCCCAGCGGAACGGCATCGCGTTCATTCTGCGGCAGATGATGCTGCAGCTGAAGACGCCGACCGTCGATCTCGACGCCGAACTCGACCGCATCTACCAAAAAATCGAATCGGACGGCGTGGATTCCGTTTTCTCCTCATTCTTCACCACCACCGGCCGCTTCATCGACCTTCCGCGCAAGTGCGACGTCAAAGCCGTCGTCCACCGGATGCGGAAAACAACATGGCGGAAGGGATAAAACCCTTCCGCTCATTCAAAGTCCTTGATCTTGTCCGCTTCGGATCGTTCAAAGGCGATGATCTCCCTGCACAGGGCTGTGACCTCCATGTCGCAGCCCTCTTTTGTCAGACGGACAAGCTGTCCTTCCAGCTCATCCACGCCCATGCGGGTCCCTTTTTCGATCATCTGCGCGATGTGACGGTCGGAGGAGTCGAACAGGGTGTTTATCGCAATGCCGCCTTTCGCCATCGCTTTTTTCATGCCGGACAATTCCTGCGGCGCGGTGGACCGCTTCCGCAGTTCGGCAGCCGTCCGGGACGTGAACCCGGCATAGCGCTCCATCTGGGAAGTCACATTGGTGACAAAAAAGCGGTCCGTGATCTTCGGCAGGACATCGCACAGGCTCTCACTGCCCATCTGTACGTTGCGGTACATATGCCCGAGCAGCTCGTTCGTATTTTCGGTCGTGTGGGAAACTTTCATTGGGTTACACCTCAAATTCTCAGGATGAACTTAGTTTCCCCCGCATTGAACAAACAATACATCCATTTTTCCATCCTATAAAAAGGTTTTTGAAGAGGTCCGGCGGGAACCGGGAGGTTGCCGAAGCAGCCTCCCGGTTCCCCCGCATACTTATTTTTTAAATTTGAAAAACCGTTTCAGAAAAGGGACGGCGTACTTCGGGCTTTTCCAGACGACGACTTTCATAGGCACACTCCCGTTTTGTGGATTCAGTACAGGATATGCGGATGTGCGGGAATGTGTGCGTAATAAAAAAGACCTCGCGAAGAGATCTTTTGATTCAAAATATTCACTTGCGCGTGGATTGCGACTGATCTTCCATGTCGTTTCAGCTATCATACCGGGCTGGCAACACACACTTGCGCGTGGATTGCGACAACGTCGACGGTATACGATCCTGTAAGGACACCGCTGGCAACACACACTTGCGCGTGGATTGCGACTTGCCGAAGGCGAAGACCCCGGCAAGGCTCTGCACTGGCAACACACACTTGCGCGTGGATTGCGACGGAAACGGGTCGCCGATTCCCACTTTTGGATATTCTGGCAACACACACTTGCGCGTGGATTGCGACTGCGAATCCACTATTCAATTGTGCGGATCACGGTACTGAAAACCTTCTCCCTTTCGGTCATACATCGCTGTACGGGCGAAAAAGCACTGGATTTTGTTCCCTGATCGTTTTCTGTCCGATGAATTCAACGATAAATTCACCGTTCCGACAGATTGGGACATGCCCTGTCCCTCTTTATTCTGTTTTAATACGTGCGAAAGGATTGTTTTTTTCTGTTTGCTTAGGGTTCGCAGAATCAGGAAATCCCGAAACTGCTGAGATATTTTCGGTTCTTCTGCTTCATCCGGTCAATTTCCGCATCATGAAGCAATTTAAAAGTTTCAAACGAATGACTGCATAATTCCCGGTCACACCGATCGAGTGTGGATTTGCTGTTCATAATCAAAAAGGCGGAATACAAGTCTCGCTGAACGGAATCTCCGTCCGCAAGAACCTTCCATCGTTCGCTGAGAAGGCATTTGCGGTAGGAATCGGAGGTGTGGTCGTACTGGCTTGCGCGGAAACTTGCCGTATCAAGTTTATACAGGGCACCGCCGTACTGGCTCAGTTTGGCTTCCAGAAGCATGATAAACGAAGCAGGTGCTTTGTTGGCAAGCGATTTCCCGAAGCGTTTTTTCTTCTGATACCGCCCGTTCCGATCCACCTTGGTTTCCTTCGCACGCCTCTGCAGTCCCTTGAACGACATGGTTTCGATATACACTTCATCCCCGAGCGCCAGAATAGAGTTGGCAAGGCAGGTATGCTCATATTTGCGGATCGCCGCGTTTTTCCGTTCCAGTTCACGGACTTTCCCCGCCAGTTCGCGGTAATGTCCGGAATAAACCCACTTCATCCGCTGTCCCGGCAAAGACCGGCGGATCGTTCCGTCCGGATTGTAATTGTCGGGATTGGTACTGCGGCGGCTCCGGTCCATTTTCTGCTGAAGCATCAGTTTTTTGCGGTGATTGTCATTCACACGTTCGGCAAGTTCCATCAAACGCACAGAAGCCGCGGAAGAAATCGCCAGCGTCTGCGGTCCGATATCCAGTCCCACACGCCCGTGAGCGATCTTCCGTTCTTTCTTAACTGCACTTCCCTCCAGAGTAAACTGAAGATAATATTTATAGCGTGTTTTCATCCATTTCCGGACAACGCGAACATATTTGATTTTACGGGTCAGCATTTCACGCTCATAATCGGTGGAAGGATCTGCCACAGGAATGCGGACAGTGATCTTTTCCGGCACCTGTCCTCCGCCCCATACGAAAATACCGTCTTTATAGCTCATTCCGTTCCCGATTGTCTGGCAGGCAACACTTTCAAGAGTACCGCGTTTATGAAAATGAACGTCTCTTCCGGAATCAAACAGATATTTTTCAAAGGATCGCCAAACATCAGAAGCTGCTTTATGAGCAATCTGCGCAGCAATATGCTCCGCAAAATGCTTCTGCATTCGTGTCATATCCTTTTTAAAAGCAAATTCGCTGAGTCCGGCATCCCGCAGTAATTTTGTTCGTTTGCTGTACAAAGATTTCCGTTTTTCCTTCGGCGTTTCTTCAATTTCCGCCATCAGGTTCCGGTACGCCTTGGTTCGCTGTACATTTTTCAGCTTCCGCAGTTCCATAGCGATCAGCTGATTTTTCAGGTGTTCAATAATGGCAAAGCGTTTTTCCAGAATATGTTCCTGCCACGGTTCCGTCAGCAGAGCCATTGTCAGAACGCACATCGGATTGTTATTTTGTTTTTTGGCCATTCACAAACACCTTCTTTCCATCTGAGATATTACTGTGATTGTATCATATTTTCTATGCCAAATCAAGTCCAAAAGTTTTTGAAAAAGGGTGTGGGGAAAAACTTTTTCCAAAAAGTTTTTCCCCACATTATCTATGTTCACTTCTTACTCGTCACCAGGATCGCCGCGCCGTCCACCTGAACCTTCGCGTATTCGCCGACGACCTCGTTGCTCACCGCGTACGGCATCTGGCGCACCAGACGCACGCAGTCGAGCGGGTACTTGCATCCCGTCAGCGTGACCACGCAGGAATCCAGAGCGAACACGGAGAAATATCCGTCCGTCTCCGGCTGCGGTACCGTTGCCGTTTCGTCGAGCAGCACCTGCACGGTGTTCTCGCCGTCCGTCAGCTTCACACGGATCCCTTCCCGGCGCAGTCCCTCGAGATACAGGACGTTCGACAGCGAATGGTCGATGCGTCCGCCCGTACCGCCGAGGATCGTGATGTACCGGCATCCCTGCTCCTTTGCGTATTCGCACGCGAGCATCGTGTCCGTCACATCCTTTTCGCACGCCACACGGAGAACATTCATCCCCGTCGGAAGCGCATCGCGGTAGGAGTCGAAATCCCCCATCGTAATGTCCGGCGTGACCCCGAGCTTTTCCGCCGTCGCGTAGCCGCTGTCCGCCGCAATGGTCAGATCCGCGTCCACGGGAAGCTGACGTCTGGCCGCTTCCACGTTGCAGTAGCCGCCCGTGATCACCAGCGCCGTCTTCGGAATCAGGTCATTCGTCTTTTCCATTCGGGAACACTCCTTTGTTCATCGTAGATCCGCACATAACTTTCGTGACGGGACGGTGCAATCCGCCCATCGTTCATTTTTTCGATCACCGCGCATCCTTCTTCCTTCCGATGCGTGCATTTCGTGTACCGGCACTGTCCGAGACATTCCTCGAATTCGCGGAAGCTCGCCGCCAGTTCGTCGTACGGGAAGAAATTGAACCGCGTGAAGTCGAGCATCGAAAAGCCCGGCGTGTCCGCCAACCAGAAACGTCCGCCCGATGCGGTCTCCAGCGGATAGATCTCCACATGCCGCGTCGTATGACGTCCGCGCTCCGTCTTGCGGCTGACGCCGCCTGTCTTGAGCTGCAGATCGGGAAACAGCGCGGTCATCAGCGTCGATTTTCCGCCGCCGGATACGCCGGCAAAGGCGCCGCTGATGTGCGTTTTTCCGGTCTCCGGTGCGGTGATCTCCGCGATGTACGCTGCGAGAGCGTCCATGCCGTCGCCGCGTTCCGCACTCACCGGGAACACGGTGTATCCCGCCGTCCGGTAAATGTCCGTCAGCCGTGCGGAGGACTCCGGATCGAGGTCGGACTTGTTCACGATAATGACCGTTTCGATGCCGTAGTTTTCCGCGATGACCGTCAGCTTGTCCGCCGTCAGAAGGTCCGGCGCCGGAGAGGCTGCCGGGATCACGGCAAAGAGATAATCCAGATTTGCTGTCGGCGGACGGATCAGAAGGTTCCGGCGCGGCAGGATCTCGTCAATGACGAAATCCACGCGTATATCCTGCTTTTTTCCGCCGCCGTTTCCGCCGCGGGACTTTTTTGCATCCCTGCCGCAGTCTTCGCCGTCCGGAACAAACCAGTCTTCGTTCGCACTGCCGTCCACCGGTTCAATCTTCACTTCATCCCCTACCGTCGGGGTGATGTGGTTCTGCCGGAAAATGCCGCGCGCACGGCAGAGCACTTCTTCCGAAATGCCGCCGTTTTCCGGATCGACCGTCCGTACACCGTACAGACCGCCGACCCCGCGGGTGATAATCCCAAATTTCGTATCTTTCATATTGCTTCTATCCATTTACGGACGGATCCAGTCCCACCAGTTGTCCCAAACGAATCCATCGTCTTCTTCAATTGCGGTATCATCTCCGCCGGAGGTATCGTCCGATCCGCTGTCGTCCAACCAGTTGTCGTCCGATCCGCTGTTGTCCTGCCATGTGTCATCCATTCCGGAGGTATCTTCCCAGGAAGGTTCGGGCTCCGGCTCCGGTTCAGGTTCGGGAGTCACCGTTTCCGCAGGCTTCCACTTCATGTCTTCTTCAGTCGGAATGGACTTGCCGTCTCCCGCATAGGAAGGACCGCCGCTGACCGTAAAGCTGATCTCCGAGTATTTCGGTACCTGCTGCCACGGGTCGATGCTCTGTTCAAAGACCGTTCCCGCCGTCCGCCAGTTCTTGACATAGGTAACTTCACCGACGGTCAGATCGTTTTCCATCAGAGTGATGAGCGCACGTGCTTCGCTGAGTTCCTTGAAATCCGGAACGCTGACGTTGACCGTGTCGCTGCCGTTGCTGACGTAAATGGTCACCAGTTCATCTTCCCGGAGAACGGTGCCCGCTTCCGGTTCGGTACGGATCACGTAGCCGACCGTATAAACTTCGCTCGCTACGTTTTCCACCTTGACCGTCAGACCGAGTCTGCGCAGTTCGCTTTCCACTTCACGGTAGTCACGCACGGAATAGTCCGCCAGTTCGATGGTACGCGGTCCCTGGCTGACCGTAAGCTGCATTTCGCATTCCTGCTTGCCGGGAAGCACCTTCCGCTTTTCTTCGGCAAGAGGTTCCTGTTCCATGATCTTCCCTTTTTCCACCGTTTCGCTGTAAACATAGGTGATCACGGGCGGCGTATAGTATTCACTGTGGTCAAACCACTGTGCCAGTTCCTCGGTATAGGCCGAGCCGACAAAATCGGGGATCCGCACTTCCTCGTATGCGTTCATGGAACTGTTGAGGAAAAGGCGGTCGAGCACGAAATATCCGGAAACGCCCGCGACAACTAAAAACGCCAGCGTAACGCCCATGATGATCGGGAACATCGAATGGCTGGACTTGTGCTTCGGCTTTGCCGCAGAAGCGGTATTTTTCTGCTGCTTCTTTTTGGACACCTTGTTTTCCTTGAAGATAATCTTCGGATTTTCGCGGAGCTTCAGAAGATGATTCAGCATCTCTTCCGCGCTCTGATACCGCGCATCCGGATCCTTTTCCATCGCACGGCTGATGATCTGTTCCAGCCCTGCCGGAATCGCCGGATTTACTTCCTTTGCCGACGTCGCCGTTTCGTTGACGTGCATCAGCGCGGTCGAAACGGGGGTTTCCGCCGAGAACGGAAGCGAACCGGTCGCCATTTCGTACATCATAACGCCGAGCGCGTACAGGTCACTGCGTGCGTCCGTGGGGCTGCCGCTGACCTGTTCGGGGCTGATATAGTACACCGTTCCGATCGCCTTGTCCGTCATGGTAACGGTCTCCGCGTTCGGAATTTTTGCAATGCCGAAATCCATCACCTTGATCACACCGTTTTTCAGAAGCATGATGTTCTGCGGCTTGATATCGCGGTGAACGATCCCCTTTTTATGCGCGTGGTCGAGTGCGCGGAGAATCTGCGTGGTGTAGCTGATAATCTCGCGCAGGTTCAGGACCTCGCGGTGCTGCATGTAGTTCTTGAGAGTAATGCCCTCAACGTACTCCATGACAATGTATTTGATATTGTGCCGGACGGACGCATCGTGAATTTCCACGATGTTCTGGTGTGCCAGCATAGCGACCGCCTGATATTCGTGCTTGAAGCGCTGCACCGCCTGTTCGTCGGCGGAGATCTCATCCTTGAGGATCTTGATCGCCACGGTCCGGCGCATCAGAAGGTCGGTCGCCTTGAAAACGACCGCCATCCCGCCGATGCCGACAATGCGTTCCACGCGGTAGCGGTTATCGAACACCAGTCCGACATACTTCTCATAGATATCCATCATTCCAGCGGACTCCTCCGGTCTGTTGTTTTGATTTTCACGCGGATCATTCCTCTTTATACAGAAAGAATGACAGCGGTGATGTTGTCATAACCGCCGCGTCCGTTTGCGCCGTCGATCAGCGTGCCGCAGGCTTCGTCAATGCTGCGTTCTTCGCCGATCCCGCGGACAATTTCGGAGATCTCTTCGGGTTCCACATGGTTGGTCAGCCCGTCCGAACAAAGTACGGCGTATGTACCGGGCTTCATTTCGCATAAGAACAGGTCCGCTGCCACCGTCTTCTGCGTGCCGACCACGCGGGTGATGACGTTGCGGCGGCTGTGATGCTTTGCTTCCTCCAGCGTGATCTGTCCAAAGTCGATCAGATCCTGCACCAGGGAATGGTCATGACTCACCTGTTCAATCTCGCCGTCCGCGATCAGATAGAGACGGCTGTCGCCGACATTCACGACGTAGCCCTTTTCGCCGACAACAATGCAGGCTACAAGCGTCGTTCCCATGCCGGACAGAGAGGAATCCCCCGCAGCCGTTTTGTAAACCGCGCGGTTCGCTGCGGTCACAGCCGCAGAAAGGCAGTCTAAGATATCCTCTTCGCTTTCGCCGAAGAAGGACGGATGTTCATGTTCGTATTCGTCCAGCTGTGCCATGAAGGTTTCCACAGCCACACGGCTTGCGACGTTTCCGCCGTTTGCACCGCCCATCCCGTCACATACCACGGCGGCAAGCACATCGTAAGAATACTTCCGGATGGCAAAGTCATCCTGATTCATCTCACGTCTTCTGCCGACATCGGTTATTCCATAAAATAACATAAGACACATCCTCGGATTCTCGAATGAAATTCAGTTTATTTTGATGGTATTTGCGTAATTCATTTCATTGTACCGCAAATATCTGTATTTTTCTATAGGATTTCTTGAATATTTTACTCTTGTGCCGTTTTTTCTGCGTTATCCGCCGATTCTCCCGCAAGCTTCTGTAATCGAAGCTGACCGCAGGACGCATTGATATCCGATCCGAGACGGCGGCGGATGGTCGCATTCAGACCGTTTCGGTTCAGTTCTTCCGCAAATTCCTTCGCACGCTGCCGTCCCGGTGCGGAAAGTCCGGTTTCGGCAACCTCGTTGAGCATGATCAGATTGACGTGCGCCGTTGCACGCATTCCGTTCCGGATCACTTTCGCCAGACGCACGGCATCTTCCTTTGCGTCGTTCTTTCCGGAGATCAGGGTATATTCGAAGGATACGCGCCGGCCGGTCGTTTCAAAATACGTCCGGCATGCCTTCATGAGCTCCGCAATGTTGTACTTGCGGTTGATCGGCATAAGCGCGCTTCTGGTTTCGTCGTCCGACGCATGAAGCGATACGGACAGCGTTACAGGCAGCCCCTCTTTTGCGAGGTCATAGATCCGCGGCACAACGCCGCAGGTGGACAGCGAGATATGCCGCAGTCCGATGCCGAGCCCGCGTTCGTCCGACACGAGCCGGAGGAAGCGAACCGTGTTGTCATAGTTGTCGAGCGGTTCGCCGATGCCCATCATGACGATGCCGTCGACACGTTCGCCGGTGTCGCGGGAAGCCATCGCGGCCTGCCCGAGAATTTCCGACGCGGTCAGATTGCGCACCCGTCCGTTCAGCGTGGACGCGCAGAATTTGCAGCCCATCGCGCATCCTGCCTGCGAGGAAACGCAGAGGCTGGTGCCGTGGTCGTACTTCATGAAGACCGATTCGACACATTCGCCGTCGTTCAGCGAGAACAGGTATTTGACCGTTCCGTCGATCTGCGAAACGAGTTTGCGCTCGATTGCGGGCAGACGGTAGTCTGCTTCGGATTTCAGTGCGTCGCGGAACTTCTTCGAGAGATTCGTCATCTCATCGATCGCCGCGCCGCGCGACATCCACGCAAAAAGCTGCGCCGCACGGTATTCCGGTTCTCCGATGGACTTCACAAAGCCTTTCAGCTCGTCCACGGTCATCGACATGATATCTGTCATAAGGCTCATTCTTTCTTGCTTTCAGCAATAATTTTCTTCGTTATTTCTTCTCCATGACCGCGCAGAAGAATCCGTCGCAGCCGTCCCGGTGCGGCCAGAATGTCCGCATCGATCTCAGCGCATATTCCGGATGTTCGCTGAGGAATTTTTCCACGATCTCCTCGTTTTCCGCCCGGTTGATCGTACAGGTGGAGTAAACAAGCACACCGCCGTCCTTCACGTACGCCGCCGCACCGCAGAGGACCGGATACTGCACTTCCGGAAGCCGTCCGATCGAGGACAGATCCTTGTAGCGGATGTCCGGCTTCTTCGCAATGACGCCGAGACCGGAGCACGGCGCGTCGCACAGGACACGGTCCGCCTTTCCGATCAGCGTTTCCGCCGGTTCTCTGGCGTCCCGGCAGCCGGTTTCAATGATCGTGATGCCGAGTTTCGCCGCTCCCGAGCGGATCAGGGAAAGCTTGTTCTTGTGCAGGTCGAAGGAATGCAACGTTCCGCGGTTTTCCATGTCGATCGCCATGGAAAAACTCTTTCCGCCGGGACACGCGCAGGTATCCGCGATCACTTCGCCGGGCTTCGCACCGACGGAAGCCGATGTGATCCGGGAGGCTTCGTCCTGTACGAACCAAAGTCCTTCCTCCATGCCCGCCTTCACGGTTTCATCGAGCGACGGTACCTTCACAATGTCCGGTGCGATCGCCGAAACGGTGCCGCTTACCTTTTCCGCCGCTTCTTCGGCGGAAATTTTCAATCGGTTCACGCGAAGCGCGATCTGCGGCTCCCGGTTCATCGCTTCCAGCAGAGCTTCGATCTCTTCGCCTGCCGACCGGTACAGCAGTTCACACAGATCCCGCGGAACCGAGTACGCCACGGAAAGGTATTCCATAAAATCCGCCGTTTTATCCGGCAGATCGTATTTCTTTCCGTCCCGCAGGAACGAACGCAGGATCGCGTTCACAAATCCCGTCGAGCGTCTTGCCACCAGTCCGGCGGATTCACCGACAGCGGCGTGTTCCGGAATGCGGTCCATCCAGACGAGCTGGTAGATCCCCATCCGGAGTGCACAGCGGACATCCGGATCCAGACCGTCCGCCGGGATGCGGGAATATTTCCCGATGATGTAGTCCAGCGTGATCCGCCGTTCGGTCACGCCGTAAACCAGTCTGGTGTACAGTCCGCGGTCAGCTCCCTCGAGGGAAGAAGCAACCAGAGCGGAATTGATCTCCAGATTGGAATATCGTCCGTCCCGTTCAAGCGCGATCAGCGATTCGAGCGCCAGCGAACGGGCTGTTTTTTTCTTTGTATTGTTTGTCGTTTTATTCATAGTCAGTGGACGGGATCTCAGTCCCGTCTGGATCGGTTGACGATCGTCAGCAGCCGCAGGAAATTCCCGATGGCAACCGCCAGTGCGGCAACATAGGTCAGCGCGGCGGCCGTCAGCACTTTTTTCGCGGCGGACAATCCTTCGTCTGTCATATATCCGGAATCCGTCAGTGCCTGTACGGCGCGGCGGCTCGCGTCAAATTCGACGGGCAGCGTGATAAGCTGGAATACCACGGCTGCGCCGAAGCAGAGCACGCCGAGATACGCCAGCGGTTCAAAGGAAAGCACCAGTCCGAGAAGCACAAGCGGCATCGCAAGATTGGAACCGATGTTCGTGATCGGAACGATCGCCGCGCGCAGTTTGATCGGGCCGTAATTTTCGGCATACTGTGCGGCGTGACCGGCTTCGTGCGCGGCAACACCGACCGCAGCGGCTGTCCGGACATCATGCACCGCATCGGACAGGCTGATGGTATTCGAACGCGGGTCGTAATGGTCGGTCAGCTGACCGTTTATCCTTCCGATCCCGACGTGTCCGAGACCGTATCCCTGAAGAACGAGCCGCGCGGCATCCGCGCCGGTCAGCGTCGAGGGGACACGGCTGTATTTTTTGAAGGTCGAACTTACGTTATGCTGTGCCCACATTGCAAGAATCAGCGCAGGCAGCACGTAAACGATGTACGACCAGTCAAATCCGTAGAAGTAGGGCATAACTGAACTTCTCCTCCGTTATTCTCTTTTGTTCATTCACTGTTCGTACGTCAGTACGTCTCCGGCGGCAATTTTTCTGCCGCGGATATAGTCGGCGGCCGGCATGGGCTTCTTCCCTTCCGGTACAACGCCGGTCACGTTCAGAACACCGCCGCCGCAGGCAATGCGGATCTTTCCGCCGTCAACGGACAGCACCGTTCCGGGAGCCGCATCGGAAGTTTCGTCCGACGGTGCTTCCGCAGACGTAAACTTCAGCAGTTTTCCGTCCGGCGTACGCGTCATTGCGTACGGCATCGGAGACAGTCCGCGGATCTGGTTGAACACCTCGCGCGGAGACTTCGCAAAGTCGATCACGCTGTCTTCCTTGGTGATCTTTGCGGCATAATTCGCACCTTCCTCCGGCTGTACTTCGCGGATGATCGTTCCGTCGAGCGTCCGGTCGATGGTCAGGCACATTGCTTCCCCGGCAAGAGCCGCCAGCTTGTCGTGCAGGGTTCCGAAATTGTCGTCATCCGTGATGGGGCATTCGAGCTTGAGGATCATATCCCCCGTATCCAGACCTTCCGCCATGTACATCGACGTGATGCCGGTCACGGTTTCCCCGTCGATGATGGCACGCTGGATGGGCGCCGCACCGCGGTACTTCGGCAGAAGCGAACCGTGCGCGTTGACGCAGCCGTACTTCGGATAATCCAGTACATACGGCGGCAGGAGCTTCCCGTACGCCGCAACGATGATCATTTCGGGATCCAGTTCCGCGAGCGTATCGGCAAACGCGCCGTCCTTCAGCGTCTGCGGCTGCCAGACCGGAATGCCGTGTTCTTCCGCGAACACCTTGACCGGCGGCGGGATCATCTTCATGCCGCGTCCCTTCGGTTTGTCCGTCTGGGTCACAACGCCGATGACCTCCACGCCTTCTTTTTCGTACACCGCCCGCAGACATTCCGCCGCAAGATCCGGGGTACCCATAAACAGTACTCTCATTCTGCAGACCTCCGTATTTCCGTCTTCTGTGCTCAATAGTCAGTAATCAGTCGTCGTCGCCGTCAAACAGTTCGGCAACTTCTTCGGGATCAAGGATATGGATCGCCTTGTCCGTGAACAGATGACCGTCGAGGTGGTCAAGTTCATGGCAGAAGCAGCGCGCAACCAGACCTTCGCCGGTCACGGTGAATTCTTCGCCGTGGCGGTTCATCGCCTTGACCGTGACCTTCATCGGACGGTCGGTGATGCCCCATACGTCCGGAACGGACAGACAGCCTTCGACTTCCTGCTGTTCGCCTTCCGCCGCGATAATCTCGGGGTTGATGAGTTCGAGAACTTCGTCACCGGTATCCACAAGGACGATCCGGCGGAGAATGCCGACCTGCGGAGCCGCAAGACCCGCACCGTTGGCGTCATCGAGCGTTTCCGCCATATCGTCGAGAAGCTGAAGAATGCGGGGCGTGATTTCCGTCACCGGACGGCACACCTTCCGGAGGATCGGTTCCCCTTCTTTCACAATATTCAATAATGCCATATCAAAAAATCTCCTGCAAAAATAATAGATATCTGTTCGATAAACAATCCATTCAAGCGGAATCCGCAGGTTCCGGCTCACACCGTCGTCGGATTCAGATCGACCGAGATCGTCAGCCGACGGTTGCTTTTCGCACCCGTGACTGCCGCCGAGGTCCGTTCCTTTGCACCCGTTCCGGCTTCCCTGACGTTTTTCGTCTTGTCCGCCGTGGGAGTAAACCGTCCGAATTCACATACCAGACCGGAGATGAAATCTCTGGTACGGCGGTTCAGCCGGCATTTCAGTACAAAGCGCATCCGGCACAGATTCTGCACGCGGTACACCGGTGCTTCAAACGGTCCGTAGAGAACCACCGGCACATCGCCGAACTCCGTTTTCAGTGTTTCGAGCATCCGTTCATACATCCGCGTCGTCACCAGACCGAGGTATGCCTCGTCCGCGCTCGACAGCGTAATGACCGCGATGTCGCAGAACGGCGGGAACGTCAGCTGTCTCCGCAGACGGATCTCGCCTTTATAAAATCCTTTGTAATCCTGTGCGGCGGCATACCGCAGCACTTCATGATCCGGATTGTACGTCTGGATGACGGCCGTTCCGGGAACATCCGCGCGTCCGGCACGTCCGATGACCTGCGTGAGCATCGCAAATGTCCGCTCCGCCGCACGGTAATCGTCCACCATCAGCGCACTGTCGGAATTAAGTACCCCGACGGTCGCAACCTTCGGAAAATCGTGTCCTTTGGTGACCATCTGCGTTCCGAGCAGAACGTCCGCTTCCCCCGCACGGAATTTCGACAGAATGTCTTCGATCGAAAATTTCGCCTGCGTGGTATCGTGGTCCATCCGCAGTACGCGCAGATCGGGCAGCATCGCGCAGATATCGTCTTCCGCTTTCTGCGTACCGCATCCCATGAACAGGAAGTGTTCCTTTCCGCAGTCCGGGCATTTGTCCGGCACCCGGGTCCGGTATCCGCACATATGGCAGACCAGCAGCCCGTTGCGGCGGCGGTCTTCGAGGTATTCGTCGGACGCCGTATCGACGTCAAGCGCATCCTTCGCAAACTTTTTGCCGCTCGAATGGTAGGTCAGCGTGACGGAGCAGTGGGGGCATCGGATCCCCTTGCCGCAGCTCCGGCAGGAAACGTAATTGTTGTAGCCGCGCCGGTTGAGGAAGAGGATCGACTGATTCCCTTCCGCCTTGTCGTGCATCAGCTTCGACGCAAGCAGTTCCCCGACCGGGGAAAGATTGCCGCTCGCCGTTTCTCCGCGCATATCGCAGATCTGTACCTCGGGCAGGCGTGCGTTTCCGTACCGCTCGGTCAGTTCGACCAGCGTATATGCCCCCGTTTCCGCCTTGTAATAGCTTGTGACCGACGGCGTCGCGGAGGAAAGAACCATCACGGCGTTGTGATCGCGGCAGCGGTAGCGGGCAATATCGTGGGCATGGTATTTCGGATTGGTGTCGGATTTGTAGGTATATTCGTGTTCCTCGTCAATGATGATCATGCCGATGTTCGGCAGCGGCGCGAAAATCGCCGAGCGCGTTCCGACAACGACCCTGGCTTCGCCGAGTTTGATCCGCCGCCACGCGTCGTAGCGTTCGCCGCTTGACAGCGCCGAATGGATCACGGCAATATTATCCCCGTAACGCGCCATAAAAATACCGACGGTCTGGGGAGTCAGCGCGATTTCCGGAACGAGCATGATCACGCCGCGTCCGTCCGCAAGCACGCAGTCGATGGCGGCGAGGATGACGTTCGTCTTTCCCGAGCCGGTGACGCCGTGCAGAAGAGCCGCCGCGGGAATTCCCTGTTCATACAGATCGACGATCGTATCGCAGGCCTCCTGCTGATGCGCGGACAGCGCGGGAACCGATCTTCTTCCGTCCTTCCACTGCTTTGCGAAGGCATACGCCTCATCGGCAAAGCGGTTGCGGAAGAAATCTTCTTTTTCGATTTTGATGTAATTT
The DNA here is from genome assembly GCA_017547755.1 of Clostridia bacterium. Taxonomy (GTDB): domain Bacteria; phylum Bacillota; class Clostridia; order Oscillospirales; family CAG-272; genus UMGS1696. The sequence goes on from JAFYOX010000072.1 coordinate 27,512, forward strand.
CTGGTTTCCAGCGAAGCGGCGGCGCTTTTTCCTGCAGCCGGTGTGATCCCGGCAGCCGCGTACGCTTCGTTTTCCTCCATCGCTTCCGATTCCGCGAGAACGGCGAAAAGTTTTTTCTGATTTTCGCCGCGCAGTTTTGCCGCAATTCCGGCAAGATACGCGCCCGTCCGGTCGAGGTTGTTCTCCCCGGACAGCATATCGGACAGCGAAAGGATCCGGCGGTATTTCACCGCGGCGGAACCTTTGATCTCGGAAGACTTTTCACAGAGTCCGAGCCTGACCATCTGCGCGAGAATGCGCGTGCAGTCAAACTCAAATTCCGCCGCCAGTGTCTGACGGGTGAACCGCTGACGGTCTTTTACAAACTGATAGACCAGCCGCCCGCGTTCGCCGAGCGCATCCAGTGCCTCCGCATAGGACGGTTCGCCGCTGCGTTCCTCTTCCGGAATCACGTGATAAGAATGGACGACCTTCGACATGGCGGCCGACGGGACAGCCGCCCGCACCGCGTCACCGAAGGTACAGAGAGTATATTCCTTTACAAAACGGCAGAGACCGAGCATCTCTTCCGAAAGCAGGGGACCGTCGCCGAACACGGAAAACACGGGCTTCATCCGCGCGTCTTCCGTATCGTCAAACCGGCATTCGAACACGATGCCGGTCATACGCCGGTTTCCGATCCCGAACGGGACCTCGACAAGCGCACCCGGCACGACGGATTCGTCCAGCATTTCCGGCACATAATAGCTGTACGCCTTGTCCGCATAATACGGTACGTCCAGCACATACACAAGCGCACTTTTCATAGAAATCCCTTTCTCTGCTGAACCGGATTCTTATTCAGCGGTCTTTTCTTCTGCGGGAGCTTCGAATTCTTCGATGGTGTGACCGCCGAGCAGTTCAACCTTTCCGTCGGGTTCGATGATCTTGAATTCGCCGTCATAGAGACCGGAAATTGCGGTCTTGACTGCCTTTTCGTCGCGGTATTCGCGCTTGATCATGCTGGCGATGTTCTTGCCCTTTTCCGCGTCCTTGCTTGCAATGAGCTTTTCCGCATATTCGCGCTGCTTGGTATATTCTTCGGTGATGATGCGCGCGCACTTTGCGGTCGCAACAACGAGGGTGTAACGGTTGATCTGATAGTTATTGGTAAGTTCTCCGATGGACGGGTAAATCATGTCTGTGTACCTTCCTTTATGAAACTGTGGTATGTAAAAATTATATATAAATGGAGTATTGCCTGCTTATTCAAAATATTCGGCGATGTAGGAGGACATTCTTACAGTCTTGAAATGTTCTGCCTTTATAATGCCCAGAATGTTCTCCGCGCATTCGGCCTGACGTCCGCTTTCGTTGACAACAACATAGTCGTAGTTGACCGCTTCGCGGATTTCCGCCTTCGCGCGTGCGAGACGTCCCTGGATAACCTCTTCGGCTTCGGTGCCGCGGCCGCGCAGACGGCTTTCCTGTTCCGCCGCCGACGGTGCGATGAGCATCACGGAAACGCATTCGCCGCCCATCAGCCGCTTGATCTGTCCGCCGCCGTCCACTTCGATCTCGAGAATGAGGTCGTCGCCGGCGGAGATGATGCGTTCGGCTTCGGACTTCAGCGTGCCGTAGTAATTGCCGTTGTACTGGGTATATTCGAGCACTTCCCCGCGTTCGATGAGACCTTCGAATTCTTCGCGCGTCTTAAAGTAGTATTCGACGCCGTCGGTCTCACCCGCTCTGGGCTGACGCGTGGTTGCCGAAACGGAGACCTGCATCGAGGGGCAGATCTGTCTCAGTTCCTTCACAACCGTACCCTTGCCGCTTCCGGAAGGTCCGGAAATCACGATCACGATTCCGCGTTTGTTACTCATTTTCTTCTCCTCCGTCTTCATCACCGCGCGCGTTTTCTCCGTTCAGTCTCGCCGAAACGGTTTCATTCTGCAGAGCCGACAGGATCACGTGGTCGCTGTCCATAATGACCACACAGCGGGTCTTTCGCCCGCAGGTGCAGTCGATGGCGCGTCCGCTGTCCTTGGCGTCCTGCATCAGCCGCTTCGCCGGAGCGGAGTCGGAAGCAACCACTGCCACCACCCGCGCCGCGTTGATCATATTATTGAATCCTACGTTTACAAATTTCATGGGTTCCCCTTTATTCAAGGTTCTGGATCTGTTCGCGGATCTTTTCGAGTTCCGTCTTCATGTCCACAACGAGGTGAGCGATTTCCGTATTTCCTGCCTTGGAACCGATCGTGTTGACTTCACGGTTGATTTCCTGCAGGAGGAAGTCGAGCTTGCGTCCGAAGGCTTCGTTGGCATTGACGATTTCATCGAGTGCCTTGAAGTGGGAGGACAGACGTACGAGCTCTTCGTCGATCGCTGCCTTGTCCGCATAGATCGCCGCTTCGGTCAGGATGCGCTGTTCCGTCGTTTCGACATCGAAGTCCTTGAGAAGCTGCTTGATGCGCGCTTCCAGCTTTGCGGGATAACCCGCGATGTCGTTTGCGGAAATTTCGGCGATCTTCGCCGCGGATGCCTGAACGCCTTCCGCCTTCTTCAGAATATCGGCGCAGAGATTTGCACCTTCGCGTTCACGTGCCGCTACAAATTCCTTTGCGGCAGACGCCAGAACGGTACGGATCTCCATCCAGTCACGTTCCATATCGTCGTCCGGCTTCTTCACCGTGAAGATATCGCGGTTTCCCGCAACGGACATCACGGAAATGTCATCCTTCAGACCGAACGTATCGCGGAGCAGTTCCAGTGCCGCAATATACGCACCGGCAGCCTCCTTGTCCAGCGAGATCTGCAGACCGCGCTGTTCGATCACATCGACGCCGATGTAAACCTCCACCTTGCCGCGGACGATGCCCGCTTCGGAGAGGAACGCCTTGATTTTTTCTTCGAGGAAGCCGTACATACGCGGCAGCTTCACGGTACAGTCAAGATAACGGGAGTTGACGCTCTTGATCTCCGCCGTGATATCGAGGGCACCGTCGGACGAAACGGCTCTCGCACGTCCGAACGCAGTCATACTTTTCAGCATATCTATCTTCTATCCTTTGGTAAGAGATTTTACTTGATTTATTCGGCGCGCTGGAATTCCGTGTAGAGACCGTGTACGGTCACCACGGACTTGACCACCGCGATGTTGTTGTAAGAAGCGTACAGATACTTGTCCGTACATTCGCCTTCCGCTTCGGATGCCAGGCGCATCACGTCGGCATAGCCGTAATCCGTCAGCAGAGACCCCGCCGTACTGCCTGCAGCGCCGTCAAAGAAGCCGCCGAACAGAACGGGAAGCGTTCCGCAGTTTTCCGCGAAATTCCCGAAGACCTTCATGCGGTCCTTCACCCCGTCACGCGGCACATCGGAAAGATCCGCCGCACAGAAGACGTATTTTTCCTTCGTTTCCGCACAGCGTACCACACAGTAGGAGAACCATCCCTTTTCGTCGGCCGTCAGCATGGGCATCTGCGACATGGAAAGATGACCCGCGGAAGAGTAGGTATAGGTGTCGGTGTTGTAGTACATCAGTTCGCGTCTGCCGTTTTCCGTCCCGTCGGGAGCAAAATCCGCGCCGAGCGCGTAGCCTTCCGGCAGAAAAGTACCGGCTGCGGCAAAATCCGCATTCTGAAGGATCACAAAATCGGGAGTATATTCTTCGATCTCCGCAAGCACAGCGGATTCCCCGCTGTCCGTGAAATCAAAGGTCAGAACGGAGTAGACTTTGCCCGTTCCTTTTTTTACTTCGCCGTAAATATAATTGTCGGCCTCGGAGAAGGAAAAGTTTTCCTGTCCCGCAAGGAAGGTGCGGAATTCGTCGACCGCCAGCCGTGTGGAAGCGGTGTCATGTCCGGCAATAACGATCTTCTGACCAACAAGCGCGTAGCCGTACTGCCACATCTGGAGATTTTCCAGAAATTCGATCGTCTCGGGGCGGTTGGTGTCGCCGACGAGGATCTCATATTCGCCCATCGCATATTCGGGATATCCCTCACGGAAAAAGTCCGTCGTGATCTTGAGATTATATCCGGCATTTTCGAATGCATAGCGGACATCCATGCCGCACTGCACGAGATCGCCCTGCGCATAGTCGGAACGTACGATCTTGTATTCCGTGAGATTGGTTTCGTTGATGACATATCCGGAAACATTTTCCGTTCCGGAAGCCGTTTCTCCGCACGAACCGAGGGTCATAACGAGAGAAAACGCAAGCATTAAATATGGAAGAAATTTTTTCACACAGTTCTCCGTTTCTGCGTCCGCAGGCCGTCCGGAGACCGCTTGCCGACTAATAACCCATTATGATACTTACCTTATATTATACAATATTCGGACGTTCGTTGTCAACGAAATGAAATAAAAATTAATACAAAGATAAAACCGGAGACCCCCGGTTTTTCGTGGAATACTTCCGTTCCCGGAAAAAGGAAAGACCCCGCGTTTTTTTGCGGGGTCTTTTCAATGGAAAAATCAACCTTCCATGTAGATGTCAATGAGTCTCTGCATAACCTTGTTGAGAGCCTTCTGCTGCTTCTTGAAGGTGGAAGCAACGTCGGTGGAGTTCTTGCCGAGCATCTGACGGAACATATACGGGAGTGCGGAAAGGTTTTCGCCGAACTGGAACGTGAATTCAAGCTTTCTGCCGGCCATGATGAGGTCGATGATCTCTGCGGTCGCAGGTTCTGCGGAATAACGGCTCTTGAGCGCCTGGTCATAGTACGCCGGGAATACGGTCTTGTAGGATTCCGCACAGAGCGCTTCGAAGATGATACCGGTAACATCCTTGTCCGCATCGGAAAGGGTCAGCGGAATACCGAAGACGGAGAACTGGTCCCATGCGTTGGTGTAGTAGCCTTCCTGATTTTCGTCAAACTTCGGAAGCGGAAGGATACCGTACTTGTCTTCCATATCGCCGAGGGATTCGGTGGTTTCGCCGAAGTAAAGCTGGGACATGGCAATCTTGCCTTCCGCAAATGCTCTCGGAACGTCACGCCAGTCCGTATTGCGGAAAGTACCGACTTCGTCGTAGGAAAGGGCGATTGCCTTTTCGAGCGCAGTTACGGTCTTTTCGTTGAAGAAGGTGATTTCGAAGGAACCGTCGTCGTTGATGGCGGCAACGTCGAGGTCAAACGCCGCGAGCCACACGTCGGTGGTGTTCAGACCGAGGCAGACGGAGTAGCCGTGGATATCGTTGCGGTCGTGTGCGCCGTCACCGTTGGTGTCTTCCCAGATACCGCTGGTAAGGGAAAGCATCTTTTCGGACGTCCAGGAGCCGTCAAAGACCATGTCGTAAAGATCCTGACCGGTCACACCGTAGTTTTCCCAGATGTTGTAGTTGAAGAACATCCCGTAAGTATACTGCAGCGTGGAAATGGAAAGGTCACTGTTGATGGCGTAGAGCTTGCCGTTGATGGTTGCGGGATCGTTTGCAAGCTGGTTGTGCCACGGCTGGGTGAGGTCAACGTAAGGCAGATCACACCAGTTGTAGAGAACGCCGGCCGTGATCGGCACGAACGCCTTGTAGTTCCAGAAACCGACAACGTCGTACGCATAAGTACCGGAAGTTACAACATTCTTTACGTTGTCGTAAGGATTCGTGGTGGGAATGACCTCGATCTTGACATCAAAACGGTCCTCGATGCGCAGGTTGCGGTCATATACGGCGTCGTTGGTCGCTTCCCCGGTGAGTTCTTCGGAGAAGATTTCATATGCCTTCGCTTCTTCCACCGCAAAAATATAGGAACGACCTTCAAAGGTCTGATCGGGCAGATTGTCCGGGATCAGCGCACGCTGTTCGGCGGGAGAAAGCTCTTCGATGCTGATCTCTTCCACAACTTCTTCCCCGGCTACCGGAGTCGCCGCCGTGTCACCTGCCGTCGTTTCCGCGTTCTGTGTGCTTTCGGAGCACGAGGTCAGCACCGACGAAGCGAGCATCATCATTACAAGAATCATCGCCAGTATGCGTTTTTTCATAATTTTCCTCCATTTATTTTATGTAACTTTATTGATTTGGTTGTATTATATCATATCCCCGTTGAAAAATGAAGAGCATTCCTGCAATTCCTTAAAAAATTCAAAAGATAACTATTTTTTCCTACAGAAAAATCCCCTCTCACACCCCATATCAGCCCCCACAATCCGGCTATAACAGATTGAAGTTTTTGCGGAGCTTTTTTCAAAAAGCGACCGTTTCCCCCGTCTCCCCATCCCGCCACCCTTGCAATCCCCAAATCCCTGTAGTATAATGGAGAAAAAACGAAAGGATCACACATAAAATGAAAAACATCGGAACCATCGGATTTACGTCGGACGACAGCGAACTGAACCGTGGATTTGCGTGGGCAAAGGAGCAGGCACTAGCGTACAGTCATCATGGGGATGACCTTGTGGGAAAGTGGTATGAAGCCGCACTGCCGCAGAGAGAAGCGTTCTGTATCCGGGACGTGTGCCATCAGGCGAACGGGGCACACGCACTCGGGCTGGAGCACCATACGAAGAATATGCTGCTCCGGTTCGCACAGTCCATCGCCGCAAGCCGCGATTACTGCTGTTTCTGGGAGATCGATAAGAATTACCGCCCCGCTCCTGTGGACTATACCTCGGATCAGGATTTCTGGTATAACCTCCCCGCCAATTTCGACCTGCTCGCGGCGTGCCTGCGGATGTATCGCCTGACCGGCGACCGCGATTATATCGAAAGCGAGGATTTCCTCCACTTCTACCGCCTGACCGTCGATCAGTATATCCGGAAATGGGACACCAACGGCGACGGGATCCCCGAAGGATCCGGCACGCGCCGCGGTATCCCTTCCTATGAAGAAGGCGAAGGCGGCGGAAGCGCGCAGATGATCGACCTCCTCGCAGCCGAAGCCGCAGGCATGGCCGCCTATGCCGAGATCTGCGAACTCCGCGGCGAGATTGGTGCCCCGTACCGGAAATGGTCGGAATCCATCATCGCCGAGATCGACCGCTGGTGGGATGAATCCGACCGCCGCTTCTTCTATACCAGACGTCCCGACGGCTCCTTCCGGCATATCTCCCATATCGCCTCGGAATGGGTCCTCTACTTCGACAGTGTCTCCGATGAACGCAAGCGCGCCATCACCCTCGACCGCCTGCACGAACGCGGCGTCAACGGCATCAGCGCGGAATGCGGCTCCTACCTCGCCGAAATTTTCTACCGCTTCGGCCAGCCGGAACGCGGTGAATACTGGCTCCGCCGCTTCACTTCTCCGGAACTGAAGCGCCGCGAGTATCCGGAAGTCTCCTATACCTGCATCGGCGCGTTTGTCTTCGGACTCATGGGAATTTCCTATGACGCCCGGACAAAAACCATCTCCGCCGACCCGAAACTCCCCGCAAATGTCGCGTCCGCTTCCCTGACCGGTCTCCCTGTTTTCGGACGCTTTGCCGATGTCACCGTCGAAAACGGCTCCGTGACCATCACCTACCACGACCGCGACGAAGCCTGACGGCTTACGGACATACGGATGTCAAAAAACGTACGGATCTTTCTCCGTACGTTTTTTCGTTTATTTTTATTCGGTTTCTTCCGTTTTTTCCGGCATCATGTCCGCAAGCGTGACGCCGTCAAGGTAATCATCAATGATCTGACCGAGTTTTTCCCAGACGGGCAGCGTCTGACAGCAGACGGAACGTCCGCATTTCTGGGTATTGTCGTCCACGAGGCAGGCTACCGGGGCAATCGAGCCTTCCACAATGCGAAGAATGCTGCCGACCGTGTATTCTGCGGCGGGACGATTCAGACGGTAACCGCCGCCTTTGCCTCGGAGACCGTCCACAAAACCGGATTTGGAGAGCGCCGAAATGATGCTCTCAAGATATTTTTCCGAGATCTCCTGACTCTCCGCCACGACCATCAGCGGTACGTATTCCCCTTCCGGATACTGCGCCAGCTCCAGCATCACGCGCAGCGCGTAGCGCCCTTTCGTTGAGATCAGCATAGGGTTTCCTCCTGTCCTTTGTTTTAACCCATTATACCACAATGTTGATAGGGAATCAAGAGGTTTTTTCACCTTTTTCCGAAAAGCCGGAGACAGAGGAAACAAAGACCGGGGAAAACCTTTCGCACAAAAAGTTTTCCCCGGAAAATTATTCGGAAAGATCGGATCAGCCGGCCTTTTCGATCTGCTTTGCGAGCTTCTTGATTTCCGCGTCAACGCTCTTCTGCATGGACTTCAGGACGGAACCGAAGTTGCCTGCGAGACCGACGAAGGATCCCTTCAGCACTTTCGCCGCAACCTGTTCCTGCCATGCGTTGATACCGAAGTCGAAGTAGATGCTGTCGAAGCAGATGGACAGCATTTCCGCGGATTCCGCGTCACGCGCATACTTGGACTTTACAAGCGTTTCGGTGTACTGCGGAACGATGTTCTGCTGGGTATAGAACGCCATGGCTTCGAGGAGCATACCGATGTTTTCCGCATTTGCCATGTCATAGGACTTCGGCAGGATGGAAAGTTCCGCGCCGAAGGACGGTGCGTAGTATCTTTCCTGATTTTCGTCATACTTCGGAACCGGTACGAAACCGACGTTGAATTCGTAGTCGCGGATGCTGGAGAGAGAGTGCGGGTTGCTGGTCACGAACAGGCAGCGGCCGTTCTTGAAGGTGCCGGCTACCATCGCGTCGGAGGAGTCCACATTGGTGCTGGTGGTATTGTACCAGCCGCCGTTTGCGCTGAGGTCGAGGATGTGCTGCATCCTGGTCACAGCCACTTCATCGGAAGGAAGATTGAAGACCGGGAAACCGTTTTCGTCCTGCGTGATGAGTGCCACTTCGGAACCGAACAGCATACGGAGGAAGTGTTCCTTGGTGGAGCTTTCGATCCCGAACTGGTCGTCGTTCGTGGTCTGACCGTCACCGTTGATGTCAAGATTTGCGGCGTCCGCCATCGCGTACATATTGTCGATGGTCCATTCGTTGTTCTTTACGTATTCATAGGGAGAGGTCAGGTTGAGCTGGTTCACGATATCTGCATTGAACGCATAGCCGCCCGCACGGGAAAGAACGGAAAGGCTGAAGTTGCCGGAAGCCGCGTACTGCTGTCCGCCGATCACGAAGATCGAGGACGCATAGGGGTTCCACCATGCTTCGTCAAGGGAGATGTACGGGAGAGACTGCATATCCGCAAGGTACTGGATCGCGCCGGTGATCCAGAGGTCATACATCATGCAGAGGTCGTAGCTGGTGTCGCCGGACATCGCAAGCTGGGAGATCACGTCCGAGCCGACCTGGCTTCTGGTCTCGGTCACGATCTTCGCGTTGAAGCGTTCCTGGATCACGTCGGTACGGTTGTAGATCGCGTCGTTGAGGATCTCGCCAGTCTGTTCTTCGGCTTCGAGGACGTTGTTTGCCCATGCGAGCCATTCCTGGCTGTGGTGAAGGATGTTGAGTTCAAAGCCCTTCATGTCGGTATCCGGCAGACCGTCGGTCAGCTCGGTTTCTTCCTCTTCGGTCACTTCTTCCGCAGAGGGAGTGATCACATCCGCGGGAGTTTCATCGCTGTTTGCGGAATTGTCGGAGCATCCGGCAAAGGTGCCCGCGAGGATCGAAAGCAGCAGAAGAACTGCGGTAAGTCTTTTCATAATCGTTCTCCTTGTTTTTCATTTATAGTGATATACCATGGATATTGTATAATATTCTGCCGGAATGTTTGTGAATAGCCTGTAAATTCCCGGCAGGCAATATCCGGTCAGATATCCAGCATCAGCCCGACGGGACAGTGATCGCTTCCCATAACGTCCGCATAGATCACCGCGTCGCGCAGGCTGTCCCGCAGACGGTCGGAAACGATGAAATAGTCGATGCGCCACCCCGTATTGCGTTCGCGCGACTTGAACATATACGACCACCAGCTGTACGCACCCGTCCGGTCGGGATAGAGATACCGGAACGTGTCCGTGAATCCGGCGGAGAGCAGTTCGGTCATCTTGCCGCGTTCCTCGTTCGTGAAGCCGGCATTGCCGACGTTGGTCTTCGGATTTTTGAGGTCGATCTCATTGTGCGCGACGTTGAGGTCGCCGCAGAGGATGACCGGCTTCTTTCCGGAGAGATCCGAGAGATATCCGCGCAGGTCGTCTTCAAAGACCATGCGGTAATCGAGACGGGTCAGTTCGCGCTGTGCATTCGGCGTGTAGGAATTGACAAGATAGAACGCCGGATATTCGAGCGTGATGAGGCGTCCTTCGTCGCTGTATTTTTCGTCCGCACCGATCCCGTACAGGACATTGTCCGGTTCTTCCTTTGCGAAAACGGCGGTACCGGAGTATCCCTTCTTCACGGCGCTGGAATAGTACGCGAAATACCCGGGATGTTCAAAATCCGCCTGTCCGGGCTGCATTTTGGTCTCCTGGATCGAGAAAATGTCCGCGTCTTCCGCACGGAAGAAATCCGCGAAACCCTTTTCCAGAACGGCGCGGAACCCGTTGACATTCCACGAAATCAGTTTTTTCATGCTGTTTTCTCCTTGAATTTGATCTGCGTCAGGACGATGCCCGCGAGGATCAGCGCACAGCCGACATACGCGAGCGGTGCCATGCGTTCGTGCAGGATCAGTGCGCCGCCGATCGCCGCAAAGACGGATTCAGTCGAAAGAATGATCGACGCGGACGTCGGTTCGGAATACTTCTGCCCGAGCACCTGACAGGTGTACGCCACGCCGACGGACATGAAGCCGCAGTACGCGATCGGGATCGCCGCCGAAGTGATCGCCGCGAAGGAAATGTCTTCCGTAAAGAGCGCGAGGATCCAGTTGAGCGCCGTGCAGACCGCAAACTGCGTCATCGAGAAGCGGAGCGAGTAGATGTTGTCCCCGAAATGGTCGATCACCAGAATGTGTACGGCGTATACGACCGCGCACAGGATCAGCACCGCATCCCCTGCCGTAACCGTCAGCGCACCGCCGTCGAGACAGATCAGACCAAGTCCGGCAACGCCGAGTACCGCGCCGATCCACGACTGCACGTTCGTCTTCTGCCCGACGAAAATGCCGATGATGGGGACGAGGATCATATACAGACCCGTAATAAAGCCGGATTTTCCGGCGGAGTCGGTCAGTCCGATGCCGACCTGCTGAAGGAACGACGCGGTACACAGCAGAACACCGGCGACTGCACCGGAGATCAGCGTGGTCTTCATTTTTGTGTCATCGTGTTCGTTTTTCTCAAAGAGCAGGATCACAGGGATCAGCGAGAGCGTGCCGAGAAGGAAGCGTGCGCCGTTGAACGTGAACGCGCCCACATGGTCGGCGCCGAGACGCTGTGCGACGAACGCAAAGCCCCAGACGACCGCCGCCGTCACGAGAAAGACAATGCCCTTCGGTGTATTTTTCTTTTCCATAAAATATATTGAAATCTCCTGTAGGTATGGATATTCCTAATTATAGCATTTCTCCGGAGTTTTGGTCAATGGGAGAAACCGTAATATTTTCACACAATCCCGCAGATTTTATAGACATTCCGCAAGTTTTGTGGTATAATTGATTTTATACAATCGATTTGACATACCAGATTCCATATATCAGTTTAAAGTTTTTTGGAAGGGGTTGTGCATCCCCCTTATAAGGAGGCCCGGAAATGGCGAAAAACAGACGGAGAACCGGAGATACCGGACAGGCAATACGCGAGGCAGTCGGCGGGATTTTTTCCTGCGGCGTTTTTTCTCCGACCGATTTCGAACTTCCGGCGGGTGTAGGAACCCAGCTTTCCATGACGGGCGTGACGCGCGCGTACGGAAACGGCGGTTCCTTTGATGAAGCGGCGCTCACGGATATGCTTGCCTCGTATCCGGCTCTGCTGCGTACCGGCCGTTCCTGCCTCGAACGCTTTGCGGCACGGCGGCGCTTCACCGTCCTCTGCGGAAACACCGACCGCAGCATCGCGATCGCCGGCTGTATCCGCGAACTGGTAAGCTGCGGGATCACCAAGATCCTCATCACGACCGACACGAACGAAGAACGCGACAATCTCTGCGAAGCCCTTTCTCTCATGCGCGCCGGCATGGACGGCGTATCCGTCACCTGCTTCGGCGTGAACGACGACAATATGGGATACCGTTCCGGCTCCGGCGTACGCATCATCGGCAGCCAGATCGTCGTGGATCCGACCAGACAGTCTCTCGCGGACGGTCTCGTCTGCAATTTCCTTACCTCGGATACTCCCGAAGTCATGGTAATTGCACAGCCGTCGTTCACACGCAGCTGCAACGTCATCCGCCGCGGCGGCGAATTCTCGCTTTCCGCCTACCTTGCCAAAGCCGCACCTGTGATCCTGACTTCCTCCGAAACGGTGGATTCCGCCCGCTCAATGGTCGTTTCCTCGGCAATTTTCGAGCCTCTCGCCGTCCTCTGCTTCACCGGAGAAGTCCGCACTCTCCGCGACGCCGTCATTTTCCGTCCCGAAGACGCCTCCGAATCCCCAACCCGTCAGAAACCCGACGACGATATGATGCAGCTGGGATTTTAAAGAAATATAATTTGCGGGGAAAACTTTTTTGAAAAAAAGTTTTCCCCGCACCCCTTTCAAAAAACTTTATACTATGAAAAAAATATAAAGAAAGTGCAAATTTGAAGTTGCAAAACGGCTGTATGGTTTACAGAAATTTTGTGTCTTCAAATCTGCACTTTCTTTGTTTACCCCTTTGTTCAAAAGTTTTTGAAGATGGGGTCCGGGGAAGAAACTTTTTTCAAAAAGTTTCTTCCCCGGTTATTAAATTTCCCCCTTACGGCAGCGTCTTGCCGGTGGAGCGGTAGAGTTCGTACCATTCGTCGTGGGTGATGGTGACGTCGGAAGCTGCAGCGATCTGGCGGATGCGGTCGAGGTTGACGGAACCGACGATGGGCTGCATCTTTGCGGGATGGCGGAGGATCCAGGAGATCGCCATACCGGTGGGCGTTACGCCGTAGCGGGAAGCGACGTCGGCGAGGACTTCGTTGAGCTTCGGGAACTTGGGATTATCGATGAAGCAGCCTTCGAAGAAGCCGTACTGGAAGGGAGACCACGGCTGGATGGTGATATCGTGGAGACGGCAGTAATCGAGGACGGAGTCGTCGCGGTTGACGGCCGCGCCGTTTTCCATATTCACATTGAGACCGGAGTCGATCATGGTGGTATTGGTCAGGCTGAACTGGAGCTGATTGATAACGACGGAAGTATTTTCGCCGAGGTACTTGTTCAGCAGAGCGATCTGGAGCGGATTATGGTTGGACACACCGAAATGGCGCACCTTGCCTTCCTGATACAGCTGTCCGAAAACTTCCGCTACTTCTTCGGGTTCGCAGAGGGTATCCGGGCGATGGAGAAGAAGGAAGTCGATCGAGTCGGTCTTCAGTCGGGAAAGGCTCTTTTCCACGCAGGAACGGATATATTCCTTCGAAAAATCGTAGGATCCGGGCTTGATCGCACACTTCGTCTGGATCAGCATCTTTTCGCGGTACGACGGATTTTCCGCAAGGAACGCACCGAACTTCTCTTCGCACACGCCGCCACCGTAAATATCCGCATGATCAAAAAAATTGATTCCGCACTCAAGGTCCGTCTTGATCAGCGCATCCACCTGTCCGGCCGTCATGCCGCCGATCCGCATACATCCCTGTGCGACCCGGGATGCCTGCATCCCCGCAAGATTAAAGTATTTCATATGTTTTTCTCCTGTTTTGGAAGTTTTTTCATCTATATTATACCGGATTCCTGCCGGGGTTGTCAAGGGGGAGAAAGTGCGGGGTTTACGTGAAGGAGAGACGGGGGAAACGGTCGCTTTTTGAAAAAAGCTCCGCAAAAACTTCAATCTGTAGCAGCCGGTTTGTGGGGCTGATATGGGTTTGAAAAGGGATTTTTTGATGGGTTTGTGCGCAGCCATATAGACTATCCCAGCCGACAAAATGCAGCGATCCAAATTCTGAGGAAGGGTGGAGACGGAAATCAGGGCATTCGCTCCCTGATTTCCCACGCCGGCTTCAGATACGGTGATATCGTGCGTCGATTTGGAATTCAGCTGCATAAAGGTATACACCGCCGGAGTTACTGCGTAACTCCACTTGGCTGCCGCCGTTCGTGCTTTGCGTTTGTGCAGAC
>JAFYOX010000073.1 GCA_017547755.1 Clostridia bacterium
CATTTCGGTTTCTACGACTTCTACGAACTTGCTTGCCGGTGCCTTGCACAGAGGGCACTTTTCGGGAGCGGTATCACCAACTACTACTTCACCACAGATAGAGCACTTCCACTTTTTCATATTCTTAATCTCCTTTGAGTTATATTAAATTTAAATTAATGTTTTTTTCGTTAAGCCGCGTCCGCTGGCCAGGCGATTTTATCCTGACCGGCACGCGGTCTTTTCAATTGGCGTCGGCTTTTTCCCGACAGGAGCTGCATAGTCCTTTGAACTCGATCGTGATCTCTTCGACTTTGAATCCGGCAGAGTCACTTACATGGTTTTTCAGATCCGGATTCTGATCGAAACATACATCGTCCACCTTTCCGCAGCACCGGCAGATGATGTGGCTGTGCGGATGAAGGCTCACGTCGAAGCGGTCGTCATCGTCTGTGAACTTGAGGCGCTGGAGCTCCCCGTCGTCCGCCATCGCGGAGAGTACGCGGAACACCGTTGCCCTGCCGATCTCGGGGTGTGTTTCCTGAAGTTCCTTCAGGATCATTCCCGCCGATGCGTGGCAGTTCAGACGTTTCAGAGCATCGATCACGAGTTTTTTCTGGACTGTGTTTCTCCGTTTCACAGTTTTGGGCTGTTCGGATGTCATATCCTTTCACCGTCCAGTCTGGTCTGTCGTCCCTGAATCCTTATCGAGACTGTATCTCTTTAAGTTGTCTATATTATATCACAGAATCATAGAATGTCAATAGGTTTTCAAAAAGTTTTTTGAAAAAATTTTGAGGGAAATTACAGCATCAAAAAAGCCTGTACTGCAAGTACAGACTTCAGACTGCTGACAAAGTCACTCTTCCAAAATACAATCGTGAATATAGCCAATGCGGGCGTAGAATATCACGAAAAAACAGCCTTGAATTTGATCGATTCAGGGCTGTTTTTTGTATCAAATTGGTTATTATGACGAACTGCTTTTCGAGATGATACTTTGTCAGTAATCTGAAGCCTGTACTGCAAGTACAGACTTTTTTCAAATATGAGCGATCAGCAGATAAGTTCAACGGCAAACGTTCCCTTATGAACTTCAATATATTTCATTCCCGGGCACATCGCCATCATGTCAGAGATAAATGCCAGTTCCGGAACCGACCAGCAAAAAATACAGACAGCAAGCCCGTCGGGCATAATCCGTTCGATTTTCTGAAGAACGGTATCCGCTTCATCCAGATAATCGGAATCGAGATTTTCGATATTGACGGCTTCAATATGAATACGCCCGTCCGGAGATACCACAGATATTCCGTAAAGACTGCTCTCCGGAAGCTCGATCCGCTCCACATTTCCGTCGCAATGCAGTTCAGCCCTCATAGTCTTCCACCGCAATTTCCACATGGGAATCTCCCTGATCGACGGAAACAATCGAACCGACGGTACCGCTTTTGATGATTTCCAGTACCATCTCCAGCTGTCCGCCCTCCAGTTCCTCGCCGATTAGTTTATCGAGTGTCCCGTTTTCCGCCGCTTTCAGAAAAACTGCGGTCGGAATCCGGCAATGAATCCTTGTATCTTCCCCGGTATTTACCTGTATGTGCAGAATCCGCTTCGCGATCTTTTCTGGTTCATCGCTTTTCAGTACCGGAACATCCTTCACGCCGTTCAGCAGTTCGTCCACGGTCACACTGAACAGCTTTGCCATGCTGCGGATGTTTTCGATGTCGGGACAGGACAGATCGTTCTCCCATTTCGAGACCGCCTGCGCGGTCACACACATTTTCTCGGAAAGTTCCTCCTGCGTCAGCCCGGCTTTCTTCCGGAGTGCGGCAATGTTTTCGCCTATGCTTACCATAATAATTCCCCTTACCAATTGATTTACGAATCAAGCGCTTTTCTTCGTTGTTTCAATTGTATCACAGAATAATGGTTAAATACACCGACGTCCGGTTGTTTTCTCAATTTCCGCTCAACTTTTCGTTGTTTCGTTTTTGCTTCACTTCTTAATCCTCATCAGCGCCGGAATCAGCAGCGGAACACCGATGCAGGTCTCGAGCATTTCCGGCACCATAAATCCCGCATTATATATAATGGAAAAAATCCACGACGAGTACTGATTGACGATGTGCGTCGGATCGTCCGCGTACCATACCAGATCGAGCGCGTACCAGATCACCACGCCGGAAAGAATGTGGCACGCAAAGCGGAACAGCGTCACCGCGAGCGTTCCGAGAAACGCATTCAGCATGGCGTTTGCGCGTTCATCGCGGAGGAATCTGCACCGGCGGAACAGTCCGCCGAGACCGAGCATTGTGAACGGGAGCAGATAATCAAGCAGGATGCAGAGGAATTTTCCGAGAAAATCCGGTACCCACGCCACGCTGGAGATTCCCAGCAGAAGCTGCAGGACGGAATGGACGAATCCGGTCACCAGTCCGGTGCGGATCCCGTGGCGGAAGGACACAAAAATCACCGGCGCCATCGACAGAAGCGTCACCGAGCCGCCGAACGGAGCCTCATAGACCTTGATGAGACTCAGCACCGTTCCCAGCGCGATCATCATCGAGCACTCCACAAGCGTGTGCGTGTCAAACCTTTTCTTCGCTTTGTTGTTTGTCATAACGACCTCCGAAACAGGAAATAAAATCAGCAAACGCCTGCCAAACAAAAAGAGCGGCACAAACGTACCACTCTGAATTGCGTTTTTGAATTTCATCCGGTCCTCCGGAACTCGTCAGACCCACCAAATTCTCCCTACGCCGGCATTATCCGTATCAGGTTAAAGGGTTCGGCAAAAACCGTCTCAGCCATAAAGCACCCCTGCGTTTGTCGGGTTCAGTATAGCACAGTTCGCATGGTTTGTCAAGGGAATTTTTTTGGCGGATGCGCTTGGAGGAAACTTCCCTGAAAAAAGTCACTCCCCAATCGTCTCCCCATCACGCCACGGCTTCAGACAACAGACGGTCGATCAGACGATGGCCTTCTATGTTCGGGTGGATGCCGTCGGGGGAGAGGAGATTTGTATAATTATGCGAAAGAAGGAAAGGAGAACGGATGTCGATGAGGGGGCATCCGAACTTTTCGGCGATCTTTTCCGCGGTGCGGTTGTAATATTCATGCCAGCGGTAGAGCATGCTGGAATCGCCCAGCCAGCCGAGGATATTTTCGTAGGAAAGATTGCGCGTGATCCACTTCATGTACCGTTCGGAATCGAGCGGAACAAGGTTGCAGAGCTTCACCGACGCCCCCATATCCTTCGCATAGCGGATCACTTCTCCGTACAGTTCCGTGAACCGTTCGAGAGGCGTGTTCGGCGAAAACGTGCCTGTCGGGTCGCCGGAAATGTCCGCCCAGCGGAAGTCACAGTCGTTTCCGCCGTACTCGAACAGCACTGTCGTTTCGTCCGCCGGAACGGTCAGACGCTTCTTTATCAGGTCCAGTCCCGTCTCGACCGTCGCTCCCATGATGGAGCAGTTTTTCACTTCGTATCCCGCTTCCTTCAGTCCGGCGAGCCGTTCGCCGTACAGTTTGTGACGTCCCGCTTCTTCCGAATAATAGACGCCGCGCATGATGGAGTCACCAAAAATTAATATTCGCTTCATTTTCTTGCCCTTTCGTTTTCCGGATCTTTGTGATATTATTATACCCATGATGACCGTTTTATGCCACCCCCGGACAGTATACCGCGCTCCACGGCTCATTGACCGCGCCGCGTAGAGTCTCCCGACGGTAGAATCTACCCGTGATAGAGAGAAAAAACGCATTTCTACTCTCCGTGGAGAGAACTTCCGGGTGTGAAATCCAGCGTAAGACGAAAACGGGAGAGAGGAGATCGATTCATGGACATTCCGCAGATCATCGCAAAAAATATCACCGCACTCCGGAAAAGCGCAGGCATGACGCAGGCAGGTCTTGCCGAGAAGATCGGTTATTCCGACAAAAGTGTTTCCAAGTGGGAACGCGCGGACGGCATCCCGGACGTTATCTGTCTGAAAGCCATCGCGGATCTGTTCGGCGTCACCGTCGACTATATGCTCACGGAAGATCATCCGGCTCCCGAAAAATCCGCTGCCGAACCGGTACAGGAACCGGAAAAGCAAAAGAAGCTCTACACCACCAATCACGCTGCCGTCTCGCTTGTTTCCGTCGCCGGCGTCTGGCTTCTGGCGTTCATTCTGTACATCGTCCTCCGTCTCTGCAGCATCCCCTTCGCCATCAGCTTCGTGATCGCCTGCCCCGTGACCGCGATCCTGCTGATCGTCTTCAATTCGCTCTGGGGCCGTCCGAATCTCCAGTTCTGGTTCATTTCCCTGCTGATCTGGAGCCTCCTCTTCCTCGTGTGCTATGCCGCCAGAGAATACAATCTGTGGCTCCTGATGTGCATCGGATTCCCCGCCATGGTCGTCGTATGGCTGTCCTGCCGCGTCCGTTCCCCGAAAGCGGAAGAGAATAAAAATACAGAAAATATTGAATAATCATAAAGAACCGTACACCTTTCCGGGATGTACGGTTCTCTTGTTTTATCGTTTATACGGCCGCCGGTTCCGCACTTCTGTAGCGGATGACACCGTCTTCCAGCACCGCCGTCACACGGTCGCCTGCCTTGATATCGCCGCGGAGCATCGCTTCGGAGAAGCTGTCTTCCACTCTGCGGACGATGGCACGGCGGAGAGGACGTGCGCCGTATGCCGGATCAAAGCCTTCCTTCGCCAGTGAAGCCACCACGTCGTGGGAGAATTCGATCGAAATATCGAGCGCGGTGATGCGCTTTTTCACTTCTCCGAGCATGATCTCCGTGATCTTTTCGATGTCTGCGTCCGTCAGCTTGTTGAAGACGATCGTCTCGTCCACACGGTTGAGGAATTCCGGCTTGAACGTCCGCTTGAGTGCTTCGAGAAGCGCGGCGCGGGTCTTTTCGCGTTCGTCCCGGACGGCGGATTCTTCATCCACCGCAAAACCGAGCTTGCGCGGTGCGTTTGCCAGATCGGTGACCCCGGCGTTCGACGTCATGATGATCACGGTGTTTTTGAAATCGACGCGCCGTCCCTGTGCATCGGTCAGAATGCCGTCCTCGAGGATCTGGAGCAGGATGTTGAACACATCCGGATGCG
>JAFYOX010000074.1 GCA_017547755.1 Clostridia bacterium
ATCGTTCACATTCCGACCGGTATCGTTGTCGGCTGTCAGACCGAACGCAGCCAGCTCCAGAACAAGGAAACCGCGCTCAAGATGCTGAAGTCCAAGCTCATGGAAATCAAGCAGCGCGAAAAGCTGGACAAGATCGAAGACATCAAGGGCAACAAGACCAACATCGAATGGGGCGCACAGATCCGTTCCTATGTCTTCATGCCCTACACCCTTGCCAAGGACACCCGTACCGGCTTCGAAGACGGCAACATCCAGGCAGTCATGGACGGTGAAATCGACGGCTTCATCAACGCATACCTCAAGATGAACGCCGCAAGAGAATAAGATACTTTTCGGGGAAAACCTTTTTGAGGAAAAGGTTTTCCCCGACTTGCAAAGCAAGTCGGAGCCGATCCCCTTTCCAAAACCTTTTCAAATCAAAAAGATATTACATGGGGTGCATGGTTGATGAAAAAAGAAGAATCGAGATTTGTTGATGCGAATCTGTTTGAAGGGATGACTTCCCTGCGGGCGGTGATCCATGCGATGGAAAACGGGATCTCCGACCGGAAGATCCTGCGGATCGTTGTGGACCGGGACAAGCAGAAGAGCCGTGCGAAGGAACTGGCGTGGCTCGGATACAAGGCGAAGGAATTCGGATTTGCGATCGAATACGAGAGCGAGGAATACATCAATTCCGTGACGGTCGGGAATTCGCACGGCGGCATTATTTTCGAATGCACCGCGCGGACGATCCCCTCTCTGGAACAGACGGAATCCATCGACGGCGGATTCTGGGTGATGATCGAAGGGATCGAAGACCCGTACAATTTCGGTTATGCCCTGCGGTCGCTGTATTCGTGCGGCGTGGACGGCGTGATCCTGTCGCCGCGCAACTGGATGAGTGCGGCGGGGGTCGTCTGCCGTTCGTCGGCGGGTGCGTCGGAAATGCTTCCGCTTCTGGTAAGCGAATTGGGGAATCCGGCGGAATTTTTCAAATCCCGCGGATATAAGATCGCGTGCGCGGGCATCCGGGATTCGGTCTCTTCGTTTGATGCGGATCTGAAGAAGCCCCTTCTGCTGATCGTCGGCGGAGAAAAGCGCGGAATTTCGCGGACTCTGCTGGACGCGGCGGATCTGGTGGTGCGGATCGACTATGGACGGGAGTTCGGCGGTTCCCTGTCGGCGGCGTCCGCGGCGTCGATTCTCGGGTACGAAGTCATGCGGCAGAACCGGGGGTAAATTGGGATAAAAATGAGCGGCTGACGTGAGGGTCAGCCGCTCTTTGGGTTTGGGGTGATTATATAAAATAAATATTTTGTATATTTATATCCGTACCAGAAAAAGGAACTGCACGGCCGCAGTTCCTTTTTCTTTCACCCGTTCGTGACCCTCCCGTCGCCGGTGAGGTCGATCGGATCGCCGAGATAGGTCGGCAGGGGTTTGAGGATCGTATAGAGCCAGTCCTTCACTCTCGCCGCAAGTTCACGGGTCTCACGCATGCTCTGACCGTAATAGGTACGCAGATCCGCCGACACACCGACGGCATCCAGTCCGAGTGCTTCCGCAACGTACAGCGCGCGGTACAGGTGATATTCCTGCGTGACGATGACGATCTTCTCTGCCCCGAACACATCTTTTGCGCGGTACAGGGATTCGTAGGTCGAGAAGCCGGCGTGATCCATGAAGATCTTTTCTTCCGGGATCCCGGCGGCTGCGGCGTAATTCTTCATGCAGTTGACTTCGTCGTACTCTTTACTGCCATGATCGCCGCTCATGAGAAGCGGACGCATCATTCCGTTCCGGCAGAGTCCGATGCCGGTCAGCAGGCGGTCCTCCAGCATATGACTGGGAGAACCGTCCGCGCGTACACCGGCGCCGAGGATAAGAATGCAGTCCGCGTCCGTATAGTATGCGCTTTCCGGCGGAACAATGCGGTCATGGACGGCATAGCATATATGGAGATTGACCGCGCCCACCCCGAGAACGGCGGTGAGAAAAAGAAGAAAGAGCGTTTTAAGAATTCGTCTGAGTCGGTTCGTTCGTTTCATGGGACTCCTGTTCTGCCGTCGGCTGGATCCGTCCGAGCTGACGGTCGATCATTTTCCGGATTCTGCGCTTTTTATACCGTTCGACCAGCCGGCGCAGAAGCAGGACTGCCGCGGTGATGAAGACTGCCCAGAGGACAAAATACGGAAGCGAGGTGACAAACCACAGCGCGAACGCGGAGGCATCGTCCGCGATATCCTCGAACGTATCCGCGAGGCCGTCACGGAGTTTTTCGCCGAAGGTCATTTCCCGGACGTTGGGCGTGACTTTTTCGACTTCGCTCACGTCGATATGCACGGTGCAGTAGGAGATCAGGTCATCGTATTTGCGGAGCTGGGATTTGTAGGTCTCGAGTTCGTAGGTAACTTCGGAAATGCGGGACTGTAGAGAGATGACGTCCTCAAGCTTCGTCGCTTTCTCGAGGATCGCGAGAAGCGCGTCATATTCGGTCTCCAGCGACCGGATCCGGCTTTCGGTATCGACATACGCCATCGTGACATCGCTGGAATTCTCGGATTTATAGGTGACGCTGCCGATGGTACACGCCTGTGTCATGAAGGAATCGTAGGCATCGAGAGAGACACGGACGGTCAGATACGCACTGCGGGTGGAATACGTATCGTAGATGCCGCCGCCGTAACTTTCCTCGGATTCGATATACGCGCCGTGCTGACGGATGCAGGCAGACATTTCCGCAAGGAATTCATCGTAGGTTTTGGTCTCGAAACGGATATTCGCGGTTCTGATGATCTTGCGCTCTGCCAGATCGTTTGCCGGGGCGGCATTTCCGGCGGCAGAAGACGTCACAGTGTCGGCAATATCGGCGGCAAAGCCGAATTCGGCTTCCGCGGGGATGTCGGCATCGTAGAATACCGCCGCTCCGGGTGCGGATACTTTGTTCGTCACCATCATATCGGCGCTTTCCATGGCGGTGCCGCAGGACGTCAGCTGGAGTATCAGCGGCAGTGCGAGCAGTATGGTGCGGATCTTTCCTGTTTTCATAGGATACCTCCCTGGTTTATTTCGTACGGTTGTTCCGGTATTTTCTTAGACGTTCCGGAACACGGATTTGTTCCGTGTTTTCTGAAAATTTCCCGGAAATCTTTCATTTTTTCTCAAATGCAAGTTTTTCACATGATACTTGCATGCCGTTTTCACATAGTTTTCATGTGAATTTTTAGGCATTCAGCCAATATAGACATATTTTATATCAATATTTTGTTGATTCCGCTATGGTTCGATTTAGTTTTAGGGATTGACAATATGCACGGAGTGATGTATAATATGTGACAATTCCACTGGATTTAAGTTTTAGCTATAGCACATTATAGTTTTTTTCGAACGACCATGAAGCCGTGCAGAAAAATCCTGCACATCTCAAATCCGATCATAATACCATCAAGATACACAAAGAGGTTTGCCATGAACAGAGTTTTCAATTTCTCCGCAGGTCCGTCGATGCTTCCGCTCCCCGTACTGGAAAAAGCCGCAGCCGAACTCGTATGCTACGGTGACGCCGGTATGTCCGTCATGGAAATGAGCCACCGATCTCCCGCGTACGAAGCAATCATCAAGAAGGCGGAAGCGGATCTCCGTACCGTCATGAATATTCCGGACAACTACAAGGTTCTCTTCCTGCAGGGCGGTGCGTCGACTCAGTTTGCAGCAATCCCGCTGAACCTGATGAAGACCGGCAAGGCTGACTACATTCTCTCCGGCCAGTTCTCCACCAAGGCGTACAAGGAAGCGCAGAAGTACGGCGACGCAAAGGCCGTTGCTTCCTCCAAGGACGACAACTTCGCAAAGATTCCGGCGACCACCCGTGAATCCTTCCGTCCGGATGCAGACTACGTTCACATCTGCTACAACAATACCATTTACGGTACCAAGTTCAATTATATTCCCGATACCGGCGATATTCCGCTCGTAGCCGATATGTCTTCCTGCATCATTTCCGAACCCGTGGACGTTTCCAAGTTCGGCGTGATCTACGCAGGCGCACAGAAGAACATGGCTCCCGCAGGTCTGACCGTTGCGATCGTCCGTGAAGACCTTCTCGGAAACGCACGTCCGGAAACCCCGTCCATGCTCGACTGGCAGCTGATGGCGGAAAACGACTCCATGTACAATACGCCTCCGTGCTACGCGATCTATGTTGCAGGTCTCGTATACGAATGGATCCTCGGTCTCGGCGGTCTCGAAGAAATGAAGAAGCTGAACGAAAAGAAGGCTGCTCTTCTCTACGATTACCTCGATTCCCAGGACTACTACATCGCACCCGTCGAAAAGGATTCCCGTTCCATGATGAACGTGACCTTCGTGACCGGCGTGGAAGAACTCGATAAGAAATTCCCCAAGGAAGCCGAAAAGGCTGGTCTCATGAACCTCAAGGGTCACCGTTCCGTCGGCGGCATGAGAGCGTCCATCTACAATGCAATGCCCTACGAAGGCGTCGAAGCTCTCGTAGCATTCATGAAAGACTTTGCCGAAAAGAATCCTAAGTAAGAAATACAGTTTTCGCGGGGAAACCTTTATAGGAAAAAGGTTTCCCCGCTCTGCTTTCCATAACCTTTGCCGGAATGGAAAAAACAAAAATACAGTTTATCTGGAGTATATAAAAATGAAAAATATTCAGCTTTTAAATAAAATCGCAAAGTGCGGTACCGATATTTTCAATAAGGATCTTTATAATGTTGCAGACACCGTAGAAAATCCGGATGCGATCATGGTGCGTTCCGCTGTGATGCACGATATGGAATTCGGTGACAACCTCAAGGCCATCGCCAGAGCCGGTGCCGGCGTCAACAATATTCCGCTTGACAAGTGCGCGGAACAGGGGATCGTTGTATTCAACACTCCCGGTGCGAACGCAAACGGCGTTAAGGAACTCGTTGTCTGCGGTATGCTCCTTGCCTGCCGTGACGTTGTCGGCGGTATCGACTGGGTAAAGTCCGTAAAGGACGACGCGGGCGTTGCCAAGCTCGTTGAAAAGGAAAAGTCCAAGTTCGCAGGCACCGAAATCGCGGGCAAGACCCTCGGCATCATCGGTCTCGGCGCGATCGGCGGCCCTCTCGCAAACGTTGCCGTTGCCATGGGCATGAAGGTTATCGGCTGTGACCCGTACATCTCCGTTGACGCGGCATGGAAGATCTCCAGCGCAGTCAAGAAGGTGGATACCCGTGAAGAAATCTTCGCACAGGCAGACTTCATCTCCATCCATACCCCGCTCATCGACAATGCGGATCCCAAGGTCAACACCAAGTACATGATCAACAAGGACACCATCTCCATGATGAAGGACGGCGTGATCATTCTCAACTTCGCACGTGACGCTCTGGTCAACGACGATGATATCGAAGAAGCGCTGAAGTCCGGCAAGGTCCGCCGCTATGTCACCGACTTCCCGAACGCACGTACTGCCGGTATGGACGGCGTCATCGCGATCCCCCACCTCGGTGCATCCACCGAAGAAAGCGAAGACAACTGCGCAGTCATGGCAGCGGAAGAACTCGTAAATTACCTCGAAACCGGGAACATCAAGAACAGCGTGAACTATCCGTCCGTGGAAATGCCGCATCATGACGGCGTCCGCCTGGTCATCCTTCACCGCAACATCCCCAACATGATCTCCCATGTTTCCTCCACGCTTGCTGCTCAGAACATCAACATCGAAAACCTCATGAACCGCTCCAAGGGCGATTATGCGGTAACGCTGGTTGACGTTCTCGCAGACGTTACCGACGAAATGATCTCCACCATGCAGAGCATGGAAGGTATCATCCGCGTCATCAAAATCGGCTGATTCTTTCTTCTTTCTTTTCTCCTCCATAAGTGAAACAACCGGATCCTTTGTGGAATCCGGTTGTTTTACATTTATTTTGTAATTTTTCTTGCTTCAAGATAGTAGCGCTTGCTGTCCGCTTCGCCCATGGAGAAGGTCTTGCGCGGAAGCGTACCGTATGCTTCGACGTACGGGAACAGTTCGCTCTTGTCCATACCGTTCATGAGGAAGCCGACACAGTCATCGGATTCCGAAAGACGTACGACGGAATCTTCGCCGTGGATGTAGTCGCATTCCGTTTCCGGATGCGCGGCATGATAACGGTCGAGGAAGTTCTGGAGCGTACCGACCGTAAGTGCATGATCGGGTGCGGTAAACGTGAGAACGTGCTTCTCTGCCCCGGCAAGAACGGTGACGGTCTGTGCGGCGTGTTCATCGGAAGTTTCCGCTGTTACGGCGGAGAGGGCTGCGAGAACATCTGCGGGGTCGCAGTTCTTGAGAATGCGGTAGATCGGATGGAAGACGAGAGAGTCATCCTCAAGTGCGGTCAGCTCGCAGAGAGCGAACCGTGCGGGATGCGTCATATCGCCGGTTTCAGCTTTGACGTTCTCCCAGTGAGCCTTTGCTGCAGCGAGAGAGTGGTTTCCGTCGCCCATCGCGTAAACAAGACCATGATGCGCCTCTTCGTATGCGGCAATGCGGGTCATCATCGCGTCAAGCGCTTCTCCGGTGATCTCCCGGCCGATGATATGTCCGCCGTTTCCCATGAGATCGAAATCGTACGCGGTCGGAAGAGATTCCTTTTCCGCACACGCGGCACGGATGAAGTCCATATTGTCCACCAGCACAAGAATATGCGGCAGTTCGATGGCTGCGGATGCACGGACCTTGCAGCGCGGCGGGATCCGGGTGAGAATGGTCGCTTCGGTAGCACGTACGGCCGATGCGGAGCCGACGGAATAATCGTAGGCTTCGAGGTCCATGGCACCGACGATGCCGTGACGAACCGTTCCGTCGGGAAGCGTACGTTCAACGTAGAGAAGCCCGCTTACCGTCCGCATGAAGGACGGGGCAAAGGACTTCATATTGGAGGCGATGGCATCTCCGTGGGATTTTTCCATGTCCGTGCCGAGATAGGCTTCGGGCAGGATATAATCGTATGCGGACGGTGCGCCGTCAATAAAATTCACACAGGATTCCCAGTAATCCGGTTCGGAGGTGTACTGGTCACAGGCAATAACCGCCCAGCGGGACATCCGTTCCGCGTCGGCGGAGTACGCCGGAAGAAGAATTTCCGCCGGCTGAAAAATTGTCTTATATTTATTCATTCCGTTTGTCACTTTCTGTCTTGACAGCAGCGGTGCTGCTGCGGATGATGTGATTTATTATACCGTTTTCCGGGCGGGATGTCAACTGTATTTTTCATGCAAAGCGCACAAAGGAATGTTTTTTTCCGCCCGTATATGCCGCAGAATCGCACGGTTTCCGGCAATTTATAAAAACCGCCGTATTTTTTAATAAATATCCGGCCTATTCTGTAAAAATAACACATTGACAAAAAACTGCGAATTTCATATAATATAGCGTGATGTATAGTATCATTGTACATCCCACCCCATTTCCAATTCTGAACATTGAGGTTTTTGACGTGAATACCAAGGAAGCATATAATATAAAGGTTGTAAAATTCGGCGGCAGTTCCCTCGCAAGTGCGGAACAGTTTATGAAGGTCGCCAATATCATCAAGGCGGACTCCGCCAGAAAGTTTGTTGTTCCGTCCGCACCCGGCAAGCGTTTCTCCGGTGACACCAAGGTCACGGATATGCTCTACGAATGCTACAATGTATCGGCGGCAGGCAGCAGCATCGACGAGATCTTCGACAAGGTCTGCGAACGCTACAACCTCATCATCTCCGGTCTCGGTCTGGATTTCGATCTGACCGATGAATACCAGCACATCAAGTGGGCGATCCTCCATCACGCCGGCCGTGACTACGCGGCAAGCCGCGGCGAATACCTGAACGGTATGATCCTCGCCAACTATCTCGGTTATGATTTCATCGACCCCGCTCCGTTCATCCGTTTCCGTGACGACGGCGCATTTGATGCGGAAATCACCAATAATCTTCTGTCCGAAGAACTGAAGAAGCACGAAACCGGCGTTATCCCCGGCTTCTACGGCTCCATGCCGAACGGTACCATCCGTACCTTCTCCCGCGGCGGTTCCGACATCACCGGTTCCATCGTTTCCCGTGCGGTCGAAGCGGATCTGTACGAAAACTGGACCGACGTCAACGGCTTCCTGATGGCTGACCCGCGTATCGTCGAAAACCCGAAGGGTATCGAATACATCACCTACCGCGAACTGCGCGAACTTTCCTACATGGGCGCGGGCGTTCTTCACGAAGACGCCATCTTCCCTGTCCGCTTCGCGGGAATTCCGATCAACATCCGCAACACGAACGATCCGTCCGATCCCGGCACCATGATCGTTTCCAACACGGACGTTTATGACAGCGAAAACATCATCACCGGTATTGCCGGCAAGAAGGGCTTCTGCGTTATCACCATCGAAAAGGCAATGATGAACGCGGAAAAGGGCTTCGGACGCAAGGTTCTCGAAGCGATCGAACACGAAAACATTTCGTTCGAACATCTCCCCTCCGGTATTGACACCATGAGCGTTGTCCTCAACCGTTCGGAAATCACCGGATGCCGTGAACGTCTCGTCAACCGCATCTGCAACTCCGTGGAACCGGACGCGATCTCCATCGAAGAAGGTCTTGCTCTCGTTGCCGTTGTCGGCCGCGGTATGGTCAAGGCTAAGGGTACCGCCGTACGTGTCTTCAAGGCTGCAGCGGAAGCCGGCATCAACATCCGTATGATCGACCAGGGTTCCTCCGAACTCAACATCATCATCGGTGTCGATGAAGGCGACTTCGAAAAGACCATGGACGCGATCTACAGAGAATTTGTAAAGTAAATAATGCTACGGGGGGACTTTTCATTGAAAAAGTTCCCCCGTACCCACAGAAACCTTCAATTAATTAAATAATTAAAAGAAAAAGACTGCCGCTTCGGGCAGTCCTTTCCGGAATATTTTATTCATTGCAGAGATGTACGGGAAGCGTCTTTCCGCCGAGGATGTGGAAATGCAGGTGGAAGACGGTCTGTCCGGCATCGGGACCGCAGTTTGCGATCACGCGGTAACCGTTTTCCGCACCGCCGAGTCTGGCGATCTCCGGGATCTTTTCGTAGATTTTTGCGACGATGCCGCTGTTTTCCGCGTTGATCTCGTCCATGGAAGCGATGTGCTTCTTGGGAATTACGAGAACGTGGCACGGAGCTTCGGGATTGATGTCGCGGAAAGCGTACATCGTGTCGTCTTCGTACACCTTGGCGGACGGGATGTCACCCGCGATGATTTTACAGAAAATGCAGTCCATTGTTCAGTCTCCTGATCGATTTGTTTTTCAATATTCTACCACACTCACAGAGAAAAATCAAGGATAAAATTATGTTCAAAGTATTTGATGTCCACACGCACACCTATCCGGAAGCCATCTCCGAAAAGGCCTGCGTCAATCTCGGAAAGTTCTACAACTTTACCGTTTACGGCAAGGGCACCTATGCCCATCTCGAATCGCAGGCGGAAGCCAACAACGTCGGCGGTTATCTTCTTTTCTCCGTCGCAACCAATGCCCATCAGGTCGAAAAAGTCAACTCCTCCATCGCAGATCTGGTGAAGCTCTCCCGTTCCCACGGATTCAAGACTTACGGTTTCGCCGGAATGTATCAGGATTATCCGGATTTCGAAGGCGAACTCAGCCGCTGCATCGATCTCGGACTGTGCGGCGTGAAGATCCATCCGGACATCCAGGGCGTTGACATCAACGATCCGCGCCTGCTTCCGCTGTACGAAATCATGCAGGCAAAGGGTCTGCGCCTGTACCTGCACATGGGCGACGACCGTCCGCAGTATCGTTTCTCCGAAGCCGCAAAGCTCGCAGATGTACTGGACCGCTTCCCCTCTCTCGTGGTCGTTGCGGCGCATCTGGGCGGCTACAAGGCATGGGACAACGCGATCGATCTGCTTGCAGGACGTGAAAACGTATGGTACGACACATCGTCCGCGCTGTGGGCGATGACGCCGGAAAAGGCAAAGGAAATCATCGGAAAGCTCGGTCACGAACAGGTCATGTTCGGAACGGACTACCCGGTCATGAACACGCCGGAAGAACTGGAACGCTTCTTCCGCATCGATCTGACGGACAAGCAGCGCGAAGACATTCTCTGGAACAATGCCATGCGGTTCCTCGCGTATGCGGACGAGCTCGGGAAATAATGATGGAATTTGCAGAAACTTCCCTTTGGGACGAACTTGCCGCGGAGACGCGTCCGATTTTCCTGTACGGAACGGGCAACGGCGGCGATAAAATTCTTGCGGCTCTCGATAAATATCATGTGACGCTGACCGGCGTATTTGCGTCCGACGGCTTCGTCCGCGATCGGTATTTCCACGATTATCATGTCCGTGCGTACTCGGATGTGGCCGCGGAATACGGGGATGACATCGTCATTCTTCTGGCGTTCGGGACGACTCTGACTTCGGTAAAGGAGTTTATTTTTGAACTCGACCGGAAGCATGATCTGCGGATCCCGGACGTTCCGCTGTACGGCGGCGATCTGTTTGATATGGCGTATTTTGAATCTCACCGCGATATCCTCGAAAAAACGGCGGATCTGTTTGCGGATGAAATCTCGCGGAAACTGTTTTACGATGCCGTGAACTTCCGGCTGACCGGAAAAACGGAGTATCTGACCGATACGGGAGATCCCGTACAGAGCCTTTCGGAACTGTTCGCCGGACGGAACATCGGTACGATGCTCGACGGCGGCGCATTCAAGGGGGACAGCGCGGCGGAATTCATCGAAGGTGTGCATCCGGCAAAAATTTTTGCTGTGGAAGCGGATCCGAAGACGTTCGTAAAGCTGTCCGCGTATGCGGAAGCGGAAGACCGTGCCGAAGTTGTGCCGGTCCACGCGGCGCTGTTCGACTGCGACGGCGAGATGGATTATGTTTCCTCCGGCAGCCGCGGTTCCGGAAAAAACGGACAGAATCACCGTGCGGACGGAAAAACCGTTCCCATGCGGACGATCGATACGCTCTGCACCGGTGCGGATGTGGATCTGATCAAGCTGGATGTGGAAGGTGCGGAAGAAAGTGCGCTGAGAGGCGCCGCTGAGACGATCCGCCGCTGTCAGCCCGACATGGCGGTATCGCTGTATCACCGTACGGACGACCTGTATGCGCTCGTGAACACGGTCCATGAAATGCTGCCGGATCACCGGCTGTATCTGCGGCGTGTCCCCTGCATCCCGATGTGGGATCTGAATCTGTACGCGGTTCGATAATGATGAAAAAATAGCACGAAATCCCTTGTCTCGGAAGGAATTTCGTGCTATAATATTTTTAACAAAAATTCATATCCTGTACAGGAGGAATCTCATGAGCGAACTTCGTGTATTCTCTTTCAACATCTGGACGGACGGCCGCGCAGACGGCGGAGCTTCTTCCGGACAGCCGCGGTGTTTCGCGGTACGCCGTGAAATCATCAAGGAAAAGTTCCCGGCTTACGGTGCGGACATCGTCGGTTTCCAGGAAACCATGCCTGCACAGCGTCAGTGGCTGATCGACAATTTCCCGGAATATCAGGTCTGCGGTCTCGGACGTGATGCAAACCTGCTCGGTGAAAGCAACGTGATCATGTTCCAGAAAGACAAGTTTGATCTGCTTGATCTGAATATGTTCTGGCTGTCCGATACCCCCGGTATCCCCGGCACCCGCTTTGTGACCGACCAGTCCGACTGCCCGCGCATCTGCGTTGCCGCTACCCTGCGCTGCCGTGAAACCGGCAAGATGTTCCGTCACTACAACACTCACCTCGACCATGTCGGTCCGATCGCTCAGGCTCAGGGTATCACCGTGATCCTGAACCGTATGGCGGAAGACTATAAGAAGTGGCCGATGCCCGTAATCCTGACCGGCGACATGAACGCAACGCCCGACAGCCCCATCATCCAGACCATTCTGAAGTTCACCGGTGCCGGCGAAAAGATGGAAGACAAGACCGCCCCCGCAGGCTTCACCTTCCACAACAACAATCCGGAACAGGTACAGATCAAGATCGACTATGTCTTCTCGAATCTTCCTTCCACGGAAGCTGTCAAGGTAACCGACGAAGTGAACGGTATCACCGTTTCCGACCACTACCCGGTCGGCGCTGTGCTGGAACTGTAAGATTTTAGCGTATAAAAATTTCAGGGAGAAACTTTTAAAAGTTTCTCCCTGTTTTCTTTTCACCGGTCACTGGACTTTTGTGATGTCCGTCACAAGAACAGTGATGGAAAGGTATTTGCTGTAAATCATAAGCTCCTTGCCGGGACCGATGTACTTGTTGCCGCCGAGCAGGAAACGTCCGTCTGCGTCGGTTTTTCCCGTCACGTCAAGACTGCATTCCGCGTCCACGCGGTAGAGGTCGCCGGATGCGTTGTTGGATGCCAGAACAATGGAGCCGTCCGGCATTTCGTAGTATTTTTCGGCATCGCCGACGGTAACGCCTTCACGAAGGGTTCCGAAGAAAGCGTCGTTTTCGTCAAGGTAGAAGTTCGTACCCGTCTTCAGATAATTCTTCGCCGAAGAATCGCGGATCCCTGCCACTGTGAAGGATACGATATAGTTGTCCAGCTGTACGTTCTTGTCAAGGTCGGAGCTGCGCGTCATGAATATCCGAAGACCGACGCTGACCGCGCAGACCAGGATCGCCGCGATGATAAATACGTCCAGCGCGCCGAGGCGCATTTTTTTAGGTTGATTCATAGAAATTCTCCATTCGTCATGGTGTTCCGGGAATTTTGAAATAATCTTTGGGAAGGTCGTTCGCCGCGAAAATATCCACCGCATCGGTTACGACGGCGCGGTACAGCTCTCCGTGGATATACGAACGTTCGGTGACTACCAGCCCCGTTTCGATCGACACGGCATATTCCGCAAGGATCCCGGTCTCCGCGTCTTCCGCTACGACAAGAAGCGTCTTGTCCTCGGACTGCCGTCTGGAATACGTTACACTTCCCTTTTCGGCGGCGGCTTTGACTTCGGAAAGCGGCGTGATGCCGACCTCGTTCTCCGCCGTGAAGACGGTATCGTTCAGGATCGTGCGGTAGGTTTCCGTCACGGTACTGACCGTGGTGCCGTCACAGATCACATTCTTGAAATCGGATTCCAGACGATAACGGTTTCCATCCACGGTATACGTGTATTTCTGGATATCCGTCGCTCCGCCGTAGGAATTGATCACGCGGAATTCCCGGACATAGGATTCCGGTTCCGTCAGTCCCGCAAGCAGCTCTCTGGCGTCCAGCGGGAACGTATAGTAGCTCTCCTCTTCCGCCGCGGCATCCGCGGAAAAATCCGGGATCGCGCTCTTCCGGACTTCTCCGGTCTGTTCCGAAACCGGTTCGGTTCCGAGAACGGACTGCAGATACGCGGGGGTCGGAAGAATACCGAGCTTCATCAGAAGCAGCAGAAACAGGACAAGAATCAGCACTGTGACGGCGGAAATCACAACGCCGGATGTGATCTTTGTACCCCGGTATTTCCCGGGCGTATGTTTCTCTCTGGACTCCATGGTATTTTCCTTATTGCTTGTTATGATTTCGGTTCATCCGTTGTTTCCGGAGCCGATCCGGATTCCTCCGGCTTTTCTTCCGCAGCGGAGGTTTCTTCGTCTTTCTTGACGTGTCCGCCGTTGTGCGCTTCGATCTTTCTTGCCTTTTCCGGATCCAGCTCATTGATATATTCGATAACGGTCATATCGTCCTCGGTCAGCCCGGAATGCTTGCGCCAGTTCGGATCTTTGAGAATGAGATAATTCAGAAGGAACAATCCCGTTGCGATCACAGCGATCAGAATGGACTTTGTCACACGCATGGTCTGGAACATGGATTCGGTACAGAAAACCGCAACCAGTCCGAACACGCCGCAGATCGCATACAGGATCTTGACGGATTCCTTCTGGGTGAAGCCCATGTCGATCAGACGGTGATGGATGTGTCCGCGGTCCGGAGCAAACGGACTTTTTCCGGAAAGGACACGACGGCAGATCGCAAACAGGGTATCAAATACGGGAAGTGCGAAAATTGCGAAGGGGACGAGGAAGGCAAGAACCGTGTGCAGTTTGAAGACGCCGAACACGGAGATCACCGCCAGGGTATATCCGAGGAACAGTGCGCCCGTATCGCCCATAAAGATCCGTGCGGGGTTGAAATTGAACGGCAGGAAGCCGAGGCAGGAGCCGAACAGGATCGCACAGATGGTCGCGCTGATGAAATCGCCCTGCAGCATAACGACAAACAGCAGAGAAAGCGCGGAAATCGCCGATACGCCGCACGCAAGCCCGTCCAGACCGTCAATGAAGTTGATCGCGTTGGTCAGTCCGGAGATCCAGAGGACACTGAGCGGCCAGCTCAGGAAACCGAGCGAGACATACACACCGCCGAGGTTGATGTGGTCGATCACACAGCCGTTCCAGACCGCAAATACCGCAACGAGAAGCTGTACGACCAGCTTGAGCCATGCGTTGAGACGATAGATATCGTCTAAAATCCCGAGGATCACAATGATACCGCCGCCGATCCAGATGGTCGTCAGTTCCTGCGTGGGCTGGCAGAAGATGATCGTCGTGAGCGTAAAACTGAGATAGATCGCCAGCCCGCCGATGCGGGGCATGGGCTTTTTGTGGATCCGCCGGTTATCCAGCGGTACATCCACCGCGCCGATACGGAATGCGAGTACGCGCACGATCGGCGTCATGGCATATGCCAGCAGGGACGCGCAGATGAGCGCGACGATCCCGTATAACAGTTGATTCTGTGTCATAAGTACCTCCGATGGGTCAGTTCGCAATGATTTCCGTACAATATCCGTACCCGTACAGATCGGGAAGAATCAGACTGTACTGCTGTCCGACACGGATCTCACAGCCGTCGACCGTGAATGCACGGTCGGTTTCCACCGCCTGTGCTTCGATGGTGATCTTCAGTGTGATCTTTCCGTCAACGGAAGAGAACGTTTCCCGTCCGTTCTGATAGTCGAACGTTACTTTTTCAAACGGAACAGCCTGCACGCCGCTGACCGTACCGATCTTTTTGCGTTCCACCGCATCTTCGACCCTCTGATCCTTCTTTACGGCATCTTCCAGATGTTCGTCAATGTTCTGCAGTTCCACAACATAGTGGATCGTGGTGTAGGTGACTTCTGCCGCGGTCTGCTGGGATCCGCGTCCGCTGAACACAAATACATACAGCAGAACAAATACTGCGGCGGCAATCACAAGTATAATCAGCGCATCAATGCCGTTGAAGCGCAGTTTTCTCTTGCTCATGATTCTTTCCTTTCTTCATGCTCTCCCGTTAAACCGGAGTCTGCATCGGGTTTCTTTCGGATTTTCTTTTTTCCGTTATCCAGCGGAAAATCCGCGGAGGAATGTTCGGAAGTGTTGATATACGTTGTACGGATCTGACCGCTGCCGTTTCTGATATACGCCGATGCCAGTCCGCAGATCAGCCAGAACATGAGGTACAGACGATAATTGTACCATGCGTAGTCGGTCATACCCTGCACAAGAACGGCAAAGATCCCGCAGAGAGGTGCGGCCGCGGAAAGACGGAGCTGCGTCTTGCTGCGCTTCATTTCCCGGGTGATATCCGTTCCTTCGCTCAGATTCTGACGCAGCAGACTGCCGGACAGATCGGGCGTGGACAGTTCGCTGTCTCCGGCCAGGCGGGAAAAAAGCGTGAGTCCCGACTGGTACAGAAGAAACAGGAATACCACAAACACCAGCAGTCCCGCAAGTCCGAGTTCCAGCCAGATCTGGAGATAGAGATTATGCGAATGCGGAGCCGCTTCTACCCCAAGGTAGGAATACATCGGATACAGACGGTCCCATGCACCTTCTCCGATGCCGATCCCGGTCGTCAGATTGTCTTCGATCATGTTGACGGTCGCACGCCAGATATAAACGCGATAGGAGGTAGATGAGTCGGTCATATTGCCGATACTCGTGAAGCGTGAGACGATGGACGCCGGAAGCACCATCGGCAGGATGGGAATGGAGGCAATCCCCGCAAGGATGACCCATACGGAACGGCGGTGCCACATGAAGAGGAACAGCAGTGCCGCAAAAATCAGTCCGAGCCATGCACCGCGGCTCCAGGTCAGGATCAGGCAGACGCCCATGATCCCGATACAGAAGAATGCCGGGATCCGGCGAAGCCCTTCCCCGCGTCCGATCAGCATACCTACGGCGATGGGGATAATGAGGATCAGGTATTCGCCGAACATATTCGGATTTTCGAGCGTTCCGACGGCACGCCGTCCGATGGTCGAAAACATTTCGCTGTCAACCCACGCGGATGAAGAATAGCCGCCTCCGGTGAAATAGATGAAGATCCCATACAGGGATACCAGCGTCGCGGAAAGGATGCAGGCAGTCGAGCAGCGCACCAGCCATGCACGCGTGGTGATCAGGCTGACAGTCACGAAATAACCGAAAATGAAGCAGACCATCAGCAGCGCCGGCTTGAGTGACTGCTCCGAAAGGGAGACGGTTCCGCCGAAAAACAGCAGAACGGCAAATGCCGCCACGGTGATATCAATGGGTTCGATTTTCAGAATCCGCTTTCCGCGGAAGATCTTTATAAAAGAACACAGCACGGTATACGCCGTAACCGCGCCGAGCAGCATCGTCGGCAGGATCGGCATGGCGAAGAAAAGCGTCAGTACGCCGAGCTCCGGACGGATCATGACCAGATACAGCCACAGGCACAGCGCCAGTCCGAGCAGAATATATACCGGGGAAACAAAATACGTCATGGCACCGCAGATGATGCCGAGCATGAACGGGATTCCCTGATGACCGCCGCTGCCGCGCGTATCCGTAAGCTCTTCTTCTGTGAATCCGGTTGCGAGCATCAACACATGACCGAAGACGGTTTCACACAGGGACTGCGACAGTGTCCGTCTGGAAAAGACCAGCGGGACAGAGGCAAAAATCATCACCAATGCCGGAAGGATGTACGGATGCTCCGTGATGGAAGCGATATTTCCGGAGATCATGGAATACAGATACAGGGAAAACGCGGTATAAAAACCGAAGGACGCGAAAAAGACTCCGTATACACGCAGCCGGCATCCCAGCAGGTATTTTCCGAAATACGTGACACCGTTTATGATCACGCTGGATTCCAGCCGACGACAGATCCCATAACGGAATTCGGCAAAATGCCGTACGGTCTTGAGACTCCGGAGCCGCGCAAAAAGCGGTGCTCTCAGATCTCCGCGATAGCTGCTGAAAATATAGCCGAAGAATCCGGTTTTGATGAGGTGGTAGATATACGCACAGAACCGGTCGAGTGCCGTCAGAATAATACTGGTCTGTACAAGCCGGACAAAGAAATTCTTGCTGCCGCCGTTCTCTCCGCCGCCTCTCTGGGCTGATGCCATAACGTCCTCCTTTGCATTTTCTTCCGTCAGTCGGTACGGAAGCGATTTTTTTATTCCTTTTATTATACGCTATTCCGGGAATTTTTTCAACATAAAAATATGAATTCTTTCCATGTCCATGAAGATTACAGGTAATTTTACGGACAAAAATCCCGTTTTGATACACGTCCGCAGAGTTTTCATGGAATTAAGACGTCTGTCCGTTCCGAAAAGTTCCCTGCCCGCGAAAAAAAACGGGATTTTTTATATTTTTTCTTTTACAGAAGGGTGATGCCCGCGTTCTGGCAGGCTTCAAGCGTATGCTTGTCCCAGATCGATGCCTGAACTTCCCCGATATGCGCCGTCTGCATCATCAGCATGCAGAGACGTGACTGACCGATCCCGCCGCCGATGGTAAGCGGAAGTTCGTTGTTCAGGAGCATTCTGTGATACGGGAGTGTGGCGCGGTCTTCGCAGCCGGACAGCTTGAGCTGTGCGGCGAGGGACTGTGCGTCCACGCGGATCCCCATCGAAGAGATTTCGAAAGCGCATCCGAGAACGTCGTTCCAGAGAAGGATATCGCCGTTGAGTTCCCAGTCGTCATAGTCGGGCGCACGGCCGTCGTGCGGCTTTCCGCTCTTCAGCTTGCCGCCGATCTTTTCAAGGAAAGTCGTCGGATGTTCGCGGACGTAGAGATTTTCCCGTTCCTTCGGGGTCTTGTCGGGATACATATCCTCCAGTTCCTGCGTGGTAACAAAGGATACTTCGGGAGTAATATGGCATTCCAGCGGAGAAAATTCGTAGCGGAGCGCATTGTTGGTCGCAACAACGGCAGCCATGATCTTACGTACCGTCTGATGGAGGTATTCGGTGGTACGCATACTGCTGTCGATCACCTTTTCCCAGTCCCACTGGTCCACGTAAACGGAATGGAGATTGTCGAGATCGTCTTCGTCACGGCGGATCGCATTCATATCGGTGTAAAGACCCTTGCCGACGTAGAATTCGTACCGCTTGAGCGCGAGACGCTTCCACTTTGCAAGAGACTGTACGACCTGCGCGGTTTCGCCGACCGCGGGAATGTCAAAACCGACAGGACGTTCGCGTCCGCTCAGATTATCGTTCAGACCGGAATCTTCCTGCACGAACAGCGGCGCGGAAACGCGACGGAGGTTCAGTTCGATGGCAAGATTCATCTGGAAGGTACGTTTGATGTAGTCGATCGCGCGCTGGACATCGTACATAGCCAGACGCGGCTTATAATTTTCGGGAATGTATAACATAGCAGGTTCTCCTTCTGCTTACTGAATTTCACTGAGGTCGATGTCGGGATGAACCATATAGGTCTCCGGACGGTCGAAAATTCTGCCGATTTCTGCGGAACTGTCGAAGAAACCGCCGTTTTTCAGATAGAAGCGTCCGTCTTCGAGCAGACCGCCGTCGTAGTCAATGCGCCAGTGGCGGCGCGCGGTGTTGTCGCCGTTGAAGCGGATCTTTTCCGGGCGGAACCACTGTCCGTCCGAAGTACATCCCCACTGGTTTCCGTAGTATGCCATACGGGTGATGTAGCCGCGGGTATCGCTGAAGTTTTCGAGGAACGAATGCACGTCGGTCAGCCAGGAATCGGTCAGCGGACGGAGGAAGGAGGCGATGCATTCAAATTTTCCGGTTTCCGGGAAGAAGAAATATGCGGTATATACGGTCGTGTTGTTTCCCTGCGGCTGAACGCGCATGAGGAAACGGTAGGTTTCGCCCGTTTTCCAGAAGTACTTCATGTAGCTCTGTCCGCCGGAACCTTCGTTGCCGAATTCGCCGACGTGGGTACGCTTATGCTTTTTCAGACAGACAATGCGCTGATCTTCCGGAATCTCGGACGGATCGTCGGTCGTATAGGGGCTCCAGATCGAGAAAAGAATACGGCGTTCGTTCTTGGAATTGGTCTGGATACCGAAATAGCCGCCGCGGAAACCGATCGCCATCGCGTAGGTACCGACGGGATCGTATCCTTCGGGAACGGTGACTTCGTTGTAGAACCATTCGACCTGTTCGTGATCCTTTGTGGAATAGCCGCAGTGCACGCTCGGGCCGCGTCTTGTCCAGTAGTAGCCGTAATTGTCCTTATCCTTCGGCGTAATGCAGGAAAGGACATCGTTTTCACTGACACCGTACAGAACCAGTTCCATCGGGGAGGCAAAATATTTTCCGTCGGTTGCAATGCCCTGCAGCTCAAAGCGGACGTAACCGTCCTTTTCGGTCGTATAGGTGCCGAGGGACACTTCGTCATCGCCCGGACGGAGCGTGATCTTCGTTTCATTCCCCAGTCCGGCAAAGCGGATATCCGAGGTCACGGTCTGATTCCGCAGCTTCAGTGCAGCGCGGAAAGTCACGCCTGCGCGGAAAGCGGCGTAAATACCGAATTTTGCCGCCGGATCCGACCATTCGGAAATACCACCGGGCGTGATCTTTCCGCCGGATACCGGCGTTTCAAGAAATGCGTTTCCGGCGAGAGGAATGCGAAAAATGCTGTCTGCCATGATTCTGTACCTGCCATATAAAAATTGCAAAAATAAAATAGTATGTATATTTTAGCACTATACGAAGGATATGTCAAGCAATGTTTTTCGTTTTTTTGTCTGCACGTTTTGTTCAATTTCTCCTGCGGAAGCCCAATCCTTTTTTGTCGTTTTTCCGGATTTCAATTATCTTGAAAGAAAGCATTGACTTGTGTAGTAAAAAAGGGTATAATTTATCGGTAAACGATTTGCATCAGTTTTATATCATCATTTCAGTTTCAGCAGAACAAAGGAGACACGCAGAACCATGGCAGATAAAAAGATGATCAAGCTCCCCGAAAGCGAGCTTGAAGTTATGCAGGCGATCTGGGCACTCCATGAAGCAGGCGAAAAGTACGTTTCCGCCGGTCTCATCATGAAGCGCTTCCCCGCTCTCACCAGACTCAAGCTCACGACCGTCCTCACTCTGATCACCAGACTTCAGACCAAGGGCTTTATCACCACCGAAAAGCTCGGACGTTCCAATTGCTATACTCCCATCATCAACAGCGCAGATTACAGAAAATTCGCTTCCGGCGATTTCGTTGAAAAGGTATATATGAACGACAAGATGGGGCTCATCTCCGCTCTCGTCAGCGACGAAACCCTCACTGCGGAAGAACTCGACGAAATCAAGAAGATCATCAGCGCAAACGAAAAGAACTAAAGAATCATTTCGGAATCACACGGAGGAACGGCGGTATGGAAAACAGGATCATTGTACTGTTTTTTGTACTTGCCGGTCTTTCTTTTTTATTTTCGGGCATCTCCGTCCTGATCCTCCGGCTCCGGGCGAAATACGGTCTGCGGATCCTGCCCGTGTTCTGGTGTCTGCTGTTCCTGATCGGAACGGTTCCCGCAGCCAGCGGAAAATCACCGGTTCAGCTGATGCTGTACACCGATTATACGGACGGTCTGCGGGTGGAGATCCATGATGCGGATCTCACGGAGCGTCCGGAGGAAATTCCGGAGTTCTATCTGTCCCACGGAGTCCTGCGGATCCTGCGCGGCGGCTGTTTTGCCGCTTTGCTGGTGTGGTTCATCTCCGCGACCGCATCGTTCACGTTCGGACTGGCGTCTTATCTGGACGGAATGCAGTATCTGACACGTCATTCCGCCGAATGCCGGGACGAACGGCTTCTCCGCATCTACGCGGATGCAAAGAAAAAAGCCGGCATCCGCCGGCACATTCCGCTGCGGATCATGAAGCCGGACGTGCGGATCTCTCCCTGTACCTGCGGAATTCTCTTCCCTTCCGTGTATGTCGGCGGCGATTGTCCGGAGGCGTACAGCGATCTCTGGATGGAGCTGATCTTCATGCACGAGCTGATGCACATCCGTCACGGAGACACGCTGACCAAGCTGCTGACGTTGTTTGTAACTTCCTTTCACAGTCTCCTGCCGGTCTCGAAAACGATCCGCGGTGCGGTCTGCGAGGATCTTGAATATCTCTGCGACGAAGGAGTTCTTGACCAAACGGGCGACCGGATGCGCGGCGAGTACATCGCGATGATCCTTAATATGGCAGAGCGGAATCTGCGCGAGGACTGGCAGGGGACGGAAATGCTGTCTTCGCTGTCCCACAGCGGAAACGCGATCCTGCGGCGGTACAGCAATATGAAAACCCGTCATGACCGCCGCCGGAACATTGCACGCGCGGTTCCGGTACTTCTTCTCGGTGCACTGCTCAACCTCGCTCTGATGTCGGCGGTGCAGGTGCGGAATTTCGATAATTTAGGCACGGATATTGCCAGTCCGGTTCTGGAAGAGGCGCTCTGCGGCTACTTCGCACTGGAAAACGCGCAGGAACTGACCGAAGAACATCTCGGGCAGATCACCTGCATCGAGTTCTGCCGGCCGGGATTTCCGGATGAACGCGGTACCTATGCCATTGCGCTGAACGAGACGGATGTGCAGACTTCCCTGCACTTTTCGTCCGACTCCCGGGTCATGGACACGCGCGATATCGTTCTGTTCGAAAATCTGCGGACGCTGATCTTCTCCGACCGGACGGAATCCTCGGTGGAAGAGATCTACGAAACAACAAAGTTTGCCGTGATACGGCGGGAAAACTGAAAAATATAATGTGGGGAGAAACTTTTTGAAAAAAGTTTCTCCCCACCCCCCACTTCAAAAACTTTCCGATGTGGGAAAAGGACATAATTTGTCCTTTTTTTGTTTATCCGAAGATTTCCATCATTTTGTAGTGATCGCTGTATTCGTAGGATACCAGTTCCACCGAGCAGAAACGGGTACGTTTTTCTCCGACCGCATACAGTTCGCCGTACCCTGCGTAGCCGCCGGTTCTTCTGTATGTTTCCTGAATATACTCTTCATACGGAAATGCTTCGTCTTCCAGTGTGGTCAGCTTCAGTTCCGCCGTGACCATCAGAGAACCGTCCAGTTCGTATCCCTTCACCGTCAGAAAATATTCTCTCTCCGAGATCGTATTATGCTGAATCAAAAGACCTCGCCCTTCGTTGACCAGATTTTTCCCTACCGGATAGACGTTCAGATTGCATGGACCGTTGCGGGTGATGAGCATCTCCTCAATCCACTGGTCGCTCAGGTTCGGTTCAAAGGAAGTCAGGATGCTGTGGTCGGTCGGATCAGTCTTTTCCACCGTGACAATTCCGTCAAAGTCAATGGTGAAGTTCAGATTGCCCCCTTTGTAGCCGATCGGTGCCATGATGCGGGTTTCTCCCACCGCAAGACGTTCTTCGCGGAAGACGTCTTCGTCGTTCACGGCAGGTTCCCCTTCGTTCGGAACCCAGTGCCCCTTGGTACCATAACTCTTACCATCATACGCCCAGTCCCCCTTCCCTTCGAGTGCCGGATCCATCACCCATGTGCTGATTTTCATGAGATCGTCCATTCTGACGATTTCTTCCGCCGGCTTTTCCGTACAGCCGCCGAAAGTCAGCAGAACCGTCATGAGAATTACAGAAATCCATCGTTTCATTTTTCGCCCCTCCAATTCTATATTTATAATACATTATACCACGTACAACTATATTTGGCAAGCGTTATTTCTATAATTATAGTAATATAATATTTCTATTACAGATGAAAAGTTTTTGGAAAGGGGCGTGGGGGAAAACTTTTTGAAAAAGGTTTCCCCCACTTATCATAATATCTTCAATTACTTCGCAACGATGTTGACGATCTTGCCGGGGATGTAGATTTCCTTGACAACGTTCTTGCCTGCGATCGCATTCTGGATGCGTTCGTCGGCACGTGCCGCTGCGATAGCGTCTGCCTGGGAAGCGTCTGCCGCGATGGTGATGGTCGCGCGGAGCTTGCCGCAGACCTGTACCGCGATTTCGATTTCTGCGTCCACGGTCTTCGCTTCGTCCCATGCCGGCCATTCGGTCATGGAGAGGAAGTTCTTTTCGCCGAGGGTTTCCCACATTTCT
The DNA here is from genome assembly GCA_017547755.1 of Clostridia bacterium. Classification (GTDB taxonomy): domain Bacteria; phylum Bacillota; class Clostridia; order Oscillospirales; family CAG-272; genus UMGS1696. The sequence goes on from JAFYOX010000074.1 coordinate 23,320, forward strand.
TCGCAGAGATGCGGTGCGAACGGGCAGAGGATCTTGAGAAGGGTCTTCAGTTCGTCCGCAGTAAGGCTGCCGACTTCGTAAATCGTGTTGATGAGAGCCATCATTGCCGCGATCGCGGTGTTGAACTTCATTTCTTCGATGTCTTCGGAAACCTTCTTGATGGTCTTGTGGAAAGAAGATTCGAGCTTTGCGGTCACGCCGGTACCCTTTACGAGGTCGGTGAGTGCCGCTACACGGTCGAGGAAGCGCTTGCATCCCTTTACGCTGCTGTCGTTCCACGGAGCCGCGGATGCGTAGTCACCCATGAAGAGGATGTATACGCGGAGAACGTCTGCGCCGTATTCGTTGACAACATCGTTCGGGTCAACAACGTTGCCCTTGGACTTACTCATCTTGTCGCCGTCCGGACCAAGGATCAGACCCTGAGCGGTACGCTTTGCGTAGGGTTCGTCCACCGGAACCGCACCGATGTCGTAGAGGAAGCGGTGCCAGAAACGGGAGTAGATCATGTGACGGGTTACGTGTTCCATACCGCCGTTGTACCAGTCAACGGGGAGCCAGTACTTCAGCTTTTCCGGATCCGCAAACGCGTTTTCGTTGTGCGCGTCGGTGTAACGGAGGAAGTACCAGGAAGAACCTGCCCACTGAGGCATGGTGTCGGTTTCACGCTTTGCTGCGCCGCCGCACTTCGGGCAGGTGCAGTTTACGAATTCTTCGACCTTTGCGAGCGGGCTTTCGCCGCCTTCACCGGGTGCGAAGTTTTCCATGTTCGGGAGCTTGAGCGGGAGTTCTTCGTAGGGAACGCCGACCATGCCGCACTTCGGGCAGTGGATGATCGGAATCGGTTCGCCCCAGTAACGCTGACGGTTGAACGCCCAGTCCTTCATCTTGTACTGTACGCCCTTTTCGCCGAGACCCTTTTCGCCGAGGTATTCGAGCATCTTTGCGATGGCTTCCTTCTTGGTTTCGATGCCGTTGAGGAATCCGGAATTGATCATTTCGCCGTCGCCGGTGTATGCTTCCTTTTCGATATCGCCGCCCTTGATGACTTCGATGATTTCGATGCCGAACTTCTTTGCGAAGTCGTAGTCACGTTCGTCGTGTGCCGGAACCGCCATGATCGCGCCGGTACCGTAGCCCATCATTACGTAGTCGGAAATGTAGATCGGGATTTCACGGCCAGTTGCAGGGTTGATCGCCGCGATGCCTTCGATGCGTACGCCGGTCTTGTCCTTGACGAGCTGGGTACGTTCGAATTCGGTCTTCTTCGCGCATTCTTCCTTATAAGCGTTCAGCGCGTCGATGTTGGAAATGCGGTCTGCGTACTTTTCGATGATCGGATGTTCGGGAGCGATAACCATGAAGGTCGCACCGAACATGGTGTCACAGCGGGTGGTGTAGATGCGGAGGGTTTCATCGCAGTTGGTCAGAGCGAAGTTGACGAAAGCACCTTCGGAACGGCCGATCCAGTTTTCCTGCTGGAGCTTGACGTTCGGGAGGTAGTCGACCTTTTCGAGACCCTGGAGAAGCTTGTCCGCATATTCGGTGATGCGGAGGTACCATACGTCCTTGGACTTCTGGACGATGTCGTTGTGGCAGATGTCACACTTGCCGCCCTGGGAGTCTTCGTTGGAGAGAACGACTTTGCAGAACGGGCAGTAGTTTACAAGAGTAGTTGCACGGAAAACAAGTCCCGCGTCGAACATCTTGCGGAAGATCCACTGGGTCCACTTGTAGTAGCCTTCTTCGGTGGTGTCAACTACGCGGGTCCAGTCGAAGGAGAAGCCGACTCTCTTGAGCTGGGAGGTGAACTTTGCAATGTTCTGGTCGGTTACCTGTCTCGGATGGATCCCGGTCTTGATCGCGTAGTTTTCGGTCGGAAGACCGTACGCGTCAAAGCCCATCGGGAAAAGAACGTTGTAACCCTGCATACGTCTCTTGCGGGAGATAACTTCCAGACCGGAGTATGCCTTGATATGGCCGACGTGCATACCTGCGCCGCTCGGATAGGGGAATTCTACCAGGCCGTAGAACTTCGGCTTGGAGCAGTTGTCTTCAGCGTGGAAAATGCCGGCATCTTCCCACTTATCCTGCCATTTCTGTTCAATCGCACTGAAATCGTATTTCATAATGCCTTCCTTATAGATAATCATAGAATTTCGGAGGGTAGAAACAAAAAACGCCCATCTCTGCAAAGAGACGCGGCGAAAACCTCGTGTTACCACTCTTTTTCGGTAGAAACTACCCTCTCCCGGACACTCATGATGCCCTGTCCCTGTAACGGTGGATTCCGTCCGCATCTACTGGTACGGTCGCCCGTACGTTCAAACGGCTGCTTCGGGGTGAGTATCGAACGTTCCTCCGGCTGTCTTGCACCGACCGGCAGCTCTCTGTACAGATTCCGGATCGTTTATCCCCATCATAGCATTTATAATATTTCGTGTAGAGTTATTATATCACATCGCCCCATGTCCGTCAAGGGTATTTTAAAGGATTTTTTACCGAAAAATCTGCACTTTCTCAGTCACTGCAATCGTTTGAAGTTTTTTGGAAAGGGTTCGGGGAAACCTTTTTGCAAAAAGGTTTCCCCGAGAAAACAAATATTCCTGTCAGTCTTCCGTGATCAGTTCGGAAATGTCGTGTTCGGTGGTATCCTGGTAAAGCTTTTCGAGCTTGTAGAAGTCGCGGGATTCGCGGTTGAAGAGGTGGACGATGACGTTGCCGAAGTCCTGAAGAACCCATACGCCGGTGTCCGTTCCTTCGGTGTGGAATGCTTCCACGCCGTACGGCTGAAGTTTGAATTCGATTTCATCGGCGAGAGCGCGGATCTGCGTACGGGAAGTACCGGTGCAGATAACGAAGTAGTCGGCGATGATGGTCTGCTTTTCAACGTGGAGAAGCTTGATGTCACGTGCCTTCTTGGAGTCGAGCACAGATACGATGAATTTCGCAAGCATTTCCGAATTTTCAAGAGCTTCTTTGGTCAGACCTTCTTCGATGGGAAGTAAAGTTCTTTCGATGTCCATAGGTTTCTCCAATCAATTGATAGTATTTCAGGTTCAGTGTTCAGTGATAACGGATCTCCGCATATACGACGGTGGTTTCCGTCTTCGCAGATACGGCGATCTCGTGACGCACCGTTTCTCCCGGCCGGAATGCGCAGGACACAAAGGTGCAGTTCCCGTTTTTATAATACGGATCGTCAAGATATCCGGTTCCCGCAGTTACGGGAATTCCATTGACGGAAACGGCGGGTTCGCCGCCCTCATAGCCGAGAATGAGATATGCTTCTCCGGAAATCCGTCCCGTACCGATCGTCAGTTCCGCCGTTTCGCCGGCTCTGACAGCCATGGGCAGCGGATGATAACGGTGCGCCGGATTGACCGTGATGTCCTGCCAGGTCACGATGTTCCGGCACGGTGCGGATGCGGTATGCTCCGGCGTGCCGCAGGTACGGTGGACCTCCTGCATCATCGCGTCGGGAGCAAACGGGTTGACGTAATAGTTGAACAGATAGATTTTGTCCGCGCCTTCGTTCAGATACTGGCTGGCGTAGCCGCGGGTCATGGATGCTTCGGCATGGTCTCTGCCGCAGGCTCCGCTGACGAGAATTTCGATCCCCGCATAGATCTCCGTTTCCGGGAGAAGGGATTTCCAGCGTGCGACCGGAATGTCGCTGTCGCAGGTTTCCCAGCGCGGCGTGGGATTCAGAATATCGCACAGACCTTCCTTTTCCCATGTCACGGGATCGAAGCCGTAGTCAAGCGCGGTCTCGGGGTCACGCGGAACGCGGATGAGGATCGGGATCTTCACTCCGCGGCGTTTTTCGGCGTCGGTAACGATGTTCTTCACTTCACGCAGGAAGCCGGTCATGATCGCCGCGTGATCCCTGCCGTCGCCGTAGTTGAAGCAGTACGGTTCGCGCATGAAGTCGAGTTCAAGACCATCCGGCTCATACATCCGCAGCTGCTCGTCAATGTAGGCGAGCATTTTTTCACGGACTTGGGGAACCGCGTAATCAAAGCACCAGCGGAAGTATCCGTAATCGGGACCGATCGTCCAGCCTTTTTCACGGGCTTCGTAGAAAAATTCGCTGCGGAGGAAGGACGCGTCTGCGTCCGGTTCGTGGCAGTCGTTCATGCGGATGGAGAGCCACGAGCGCAGTCCTGCTTCCCTGCACCGGTCGAACCACACCTTATTCGGGTCGATGCCGTGTTCGTACAGGTGAACGAGTGCGCCGTAGCGGTCGGTATAGTCGACGCTTACGCCGTTTTCCGTCGTCTGATACCGCTTGAAGGCAGCATCGCTGAAAACTTCCGACGGAGTCGCGGAATACTGACAGAACGTGCAGAACGCGATATCCGTGACGTCGGTATCACGGTAGATATCGACGAACGGATGGAGTTCGGAGATATCCGGAACACGACCGTTTTCCGTCACTTTTGTGAGGAACGGAGTCGTGACCGAGTTGATGTCGATGTTGATGACGATGCCGTGCGGTTTCATAATGTCACCTCGCTGACGCTTCAGTTTCGCGGAATATCGATCTCTTCGCTGATGGAATCGCCGGTGTATACATGATTATCGTACAGATATTCGGAACCGGCGTAGTATACTTCGCTGATCCATGCGTCATAGTACAGGTTGAAAGTTCCGTTCCGGTCAAAAATGGAGTCGGAAATTTCCTTTTCGTAGATGTTGAAGTGCTGATTGATCACTTTGAGCGTTGCCGCGCGGTTGATTACATAATAATTGTTGGAACGCTCCATGTTTCCGGGAATGGTCAGAAGCTGGATGTCTTCCATGCCGATGTTCACAAACGCTTTCGCGTAGAACATCAGGTCGGAAACGGAGAGATTGGTCGTGAGATATTTCGAGATCTCGGTGGCAACCTCCGTCAGCTTGGAAACATTCGCGGACTTGACCGTCGATTTTGCCTGTTCAAACAGCGCGATCAGGAAGATCTTCTGTGCGCTCACGCGGCCGAGGTCGCCCTGCGTGTAGCCGGAGCGGAACCGGATGAAGCCTTCCGCCTGCGCGCCGTTGAGCCACTGATAACCGGCGGGAATATTGATATACAGATCCTGTTCCGGGTCGGAGTAATACATTCCTTCGGGAACATACACGCCGACGCCGCCCATGATGTTGACAATGTTCTGGAAGCCTGCAAGGCTGAGAACGGCGGTGTGGTGGATATTGATGCAGAGGCTCTTTTCGTACATTTTTTCAAGTTCCTCGATCGCGTAAGGAACCGTTTTGTCGTACGAACCTCTGTAATTCTGGTTGTAGTAGGTATTGAACGCCGCATTGACACGATTGGTGGGCACATTCAGAGAAACAAACGTGTCACGCGGGATCTGCATGACCGTGATGGAGTTTTCGGTGGTATTGACGTTGACAAGCATCGTCACGTCCGCAAGGAGCGCCGCGTCGTCATGTCCGACAACAAGAATATTGTATACGCCGTCCTTGATTACATATTCGTTCGCCGTCTGTTCTTCCTTTGCCGCCGGAGTTCCTTCTGACGGGTTTTCCGAAGACGGATTTTCCGGAACTGTCGGCTCCGGAGAATCGGGATCCTTGGTCAGCGGCGGATTGTTCGGATCGCTGACCACCGTCTGCGACGGCTCCATCGGCGTGATGTCGAACGGAAGCTCCTCCACCGTCGGCTGTGCGGGTTTATAGAAGATCATCCACGCGGCAACGACGAGAACAAGTGCGTAGATCACAAAAATCGCCATGATCATTGCAACCTGGGACTTCTTCAGCCGTCCGTTTCTGCGCCGGATCTTTTTCTTTTTCTTTATCGTTTCATTCAGAAACGCTTCGTCGTGATCATCCCGTGCGATGTGTTCCGCGTCGCCGTCGGGATAATACATCGAAACGTCTTCATTGACTTCGTTGGGTTCCTGATTGGGGTTGTTCTGCATCATACGCAATGAATCGTTTCCTTTCCCAGATTTTCATTCCTGCAATGCGAGCGCGATGAAATAATTGCGGGCGCATATCGTGTCGCTGTCGATGATCCGCTGATCCTCCAGCAGATTTCCGATGGTCAGATCAAAGGAATAGATCATAGTGTCACGGAGAATATCGTTCCGCTCCGTTTCCGATGCACAGCCGGCGATGCGGTCGTAGAAATACTGACGCAGTGCCAGACAGTCGTCAAAGGTACGGGTCGGTTCGATATAGTCGGCAAGATAAATGATGGATTCGAATACGGTCATGCCGTACCGACCGGTCGTATGCCACCGGATCCCAGAGAGGATATCCGCATCCGCATAGTCCGCAAAATCGCGTGCGGCGAGTGCGGCACCGGTGATTCCGTGAAAAACGCTTGCCGAAACATTCTTTTCCGGTTCTATTATTATACCAAATTCTTCACAATATTGCAACTGTTTTTTCGAATCCGCAAGTTTGGTAATGTCGTGCATCAGCGCGGACGCACGGAGACGGTTCCGGTCGTCTTCGGAAAAGCCGAAAATTCCGCCGAGACGCTCCGCTTCTTCCGCGACCGCCACCGTATGGGCATACCGCTTTCCGGTCAGATACGGCTGTACCTTTTCCGAAAGTCCGCGGATATCTTCCTCCGACAGATGCCGGGGATTTTTTTCTAAAGTTTTCAGGATCATACTGTTTTCAAATAAATTTATACAAATTTTCCCGTTCGATAATTTCGATCACGGCGGCAGGCACACATCCGGTCAGGTCTTCCCCGTTCATGATGCGGCTGCGGACTACGGTGGAGGAC
>JAFYOX010000075.1 GCA_017547755.1 Clostridia bacterium
GGGGAAACCTTTTTTGAGGAAAAAGGTTTCCCCGAACCCCTTCCAAAAACCTTTTTATACTGAAACAGATAACAGAGTTTTATTGATATGATAAAGAAAATAATTTCACTTCTGGCGGCAGCCGTTTTTTGTTTTGCGGGATGTGCGGACGATGCGGCGGCTGACGGAGGTTATACGTTCACCGACGACTTCGGACGGACGGTGACGGTCACGTCGCACGAACGGACGGCGGTCCTGCTCGGCAGTTTTGCGGATGTATGGACGCTGGCCGGCGGTGAGATCTGCGCTTCCGCGGCAGATGCGTGGGAAGATTTTGAACTTGCGCTTCCCGAAACGACGGTGAATCTCGGCAGTCTGAAGACGCTCAGTCTCGAGGGACTGTTTGCGGCTGAGCCCGATTTTGTGATCGCCGGAACGAGAAACCATCAGGACGCCGCATGGCAGGAAACGCTCGATGCGGCAGGGATCACGGCGGCATATTTTGACGTTCTGTCGTTTGACGATTACCTGCATATGCTGAAGATCTGCACGGACATCACGGGCAGGGAAGACCTGTACGAAAAACACGGGACGGATGTCCGTGATACCGTGGAAAAAACGATCGCGGACGCGGAAAAGCGCGTCGCGGAAAACGGTGCGTCGACGGTGCTTCTTCTGCGTGCGGCGGCGTCCGGCGTGAAGGCGAAAGGAAGCGAAGGAACGGTGCTCGGCGAAATGCTCGCGGATCTGGGATGCGTGAACATTGCGGACAGCGAGGAGAGCCTTCTTGAGAATCTGAGTCTGGAGAGCATCCTTACCGCCGATCCCGACCGGATCTTTGTTGTTCCGATGGGCGGCGATACGGAAGAATCCCGCGCGATCATGGAAGCGATGTTTGCGGAAAATCCGGCGTGGAACGAGCTGACCGCCGTCCGGGAAGGCAGGATTTACTACATGGACAAGCGGCTGTACAATCTGAAGCCGAACGCACGCTGGGGAGAAGCCTATGAAAAACTCGAAGCGATCCTCGCGGAATAAGCGGATCCTTGCGCTCGGCGCGCTGTTTCTGCTCCTTTCCGCGGTGCTCGGTCTGCTGTTCGGCTCGTCCGGGATGCTCGTCAGCGGAACGATCTTCCGCTATGTACGTCTGCCGCGGACAGCTGCGGCGGTTCTTGCCGGAGCCGGACTGTCCGTGTCCGGCGCGGTACTGCAGAGCGTTCTCGGGAACCGGCTTGCATCTCCGGGGATCATCGGGGTCAACGCGGGTGCCGGGCTCGGCGTGACGGTCTGCTGTGCCGCCGGTGCTTTGTCCGGCTGGATGATTTCCGGCGCCGCATTTCTCGGCAGTCTTGCCGCCGTCGGGATCATCACGCTGGCGGCATACCGGACGCAGGCGTCGCGCAGTACGGTCATTCTCGGCGGCGTCGCGGTCAACGCGGTGCTGAATGCGTTTTCGGAATCGGTCGCGGTTCTGTTTCCGGATGCCGCCGTTCTTACGGCGGAATTCCGGGTCGGCGGATTTTCGGCGGTCTCGCACGTCCGGCTGATCCCGGCGGCGGTGCTGCTCCTTGCCGCACTGGCGATCCTCATGACCCTGACCAACGAACTCGATCTCCTGACGCTCGGCGATGAGACGGCGCAGGGACTCGGGATGTCCGTCCGGCGGACGAAAACGCTGTTTCTTCTTCTGGCGGCACTTCTTGCGGGAGCCAGCGTCAGTTTTGCCGGACTGCTCGGCTTTGTCGGACTGATCGTTCCGCATTTTCTCCGGAAGATCCTCGGAAATGCCGGAAGACTCCTCCTTCCGGCGTGTATTCTGTACGGCGGCGGATTCGTGGCGCTGTGCGATCTCCTTGCACGGACGCTGTTTTCGCCGTACGAACTGCCGGTCGGGATTCTGATGGCGGTCATCGGCGGCCCGTTTTTCGTCCTTCTCCTGCTGAAACACAACAATGATCCCATGGAATGATCGAAAGGGGAATCATCATGAAACTTCTGCTTCGCGCATTGTGCGCCTATCTGGCGGGGCTTCTTCTGGTCGGCGGACTTCTTTTCCTGCCCGCCGGAACGCTTTTCTGGGGGAATGCCTGGCTGTTCTGCGCGCTCCTTTTCGTACCGATGCTGATCCTCGGCGCGGTTTTATACATAAAGGCGCCGGAACTTCTTGAAAAGCGGCTGAACGCGAGAGAAAAACAGACGGATCAGAAAAAAGTTGTTGCGGGTTCCGGACTTCTGTTTTTCGCGGCGTTCGTTTCCGCCGGGCTGGATTTCCGCTTCGGTCTGACCGCCGTGCCGGACTGGCTGGTGACTGCGGCGTCGGTGATCCTGCTGCTGTCGTATGCCATGTACGCCGAAGTCATGCGGGAGAACGCGTATCTTTCGCGCACCGTGGAGGTGCAGGAAGGGCAGAAAGTCGTCGATACCGGACTGTACGGTGTGATCCGTCATCCGATGTATGCCGCGACGGTTTTTCTTTTTCTTTCCATACCGCTTATCCTCGGCTCCTGGATCGCTTTTGTGATTTTTCTGGGATATCCCGCCGCGATCGTCGTGCGCATCCGGAACGAAGAAGAAGTTCTCCGTGTGGGTCTCGACGGATACGAAACGTATACCAAGCGCGTACGCTGGCGGCTGATCCCGTTTGTCTGGTGAAATTATGATCGAACTGAACCATATCTCCGCCGGTTACGGAAAAACGGAGATTTTGCATGATATCACGCTGGCCTTTGCACCGGGAACGGTGACGACGGTCCTCGGCATCAACGGATGCGGCAAGAGCACGCTTCTGAAAACGCTCGTCCGGCTTCTTCCGCTGACGTCGGGAGAGATCCTCGTGGACGGCGTGTCCGCGGAGAAATATGCTCCGGCGGAACTGGCGAAAAAGATCGCATACCTTCCGCAGAACCGGAACATTCCCGACATGACCGCTGCGCAGCTCGTTCTGCACGGACGGTTTGCCCATCTGCATTATCCGCGTGTGTACCGGAAGACGGACACGGATGCGGCGGAACGTGCCATGGAAACGCTCGGGATCACGGCTCTGGCGGATCAGCCGCTGTCCGCATTGTCCGGCGGGATGCGGCAGAAAGTATACCTTGCGGCGGCGCTGGCACAGGAATCCCCGGCGATCCTCATGGATGAGCCGACGACGTTTCTCGACATCGCCGGACAGCTCCGTCTGGCGCAGACGATCCGTTCGCTGGCGGATGCCGGAAAGACGATGATCCTCGTTCTGCACGACCTGCCGCTCGCGCTGAAGCTGTCGGACCGTCTCGCCGTCCTGCGTGAAGGACATCTGCTCGACTGCGGAACACCGGAAGAGATCCTCGCGCGCGGTTCCCTGGAACGGGCGTATCAGATAAAAATCCACCCCGTCCGGACAGAGAACGGAGTGGATTATGTATGCGGATTGTGATTACGGTGCGATCGTCCCGTCGGGGCCTACGACAACGGTCTGCAGGACAACGCCCGGCGCACCGTGGAATTCGAATGTCCACTGTCCGGTGAGATGGTCGAAACTGCTGTAACGGGAACTCTGCGGATAGTTCCGCGTGCATTCCGCTTTGGCGATGGCGAAGGCTTCGGATTCGCTCAGCGCATTTCCTCCGACAACGGCGGAATCGAGGATCGAGAGGATCGTTTCCCGTTCCTCATGCCAGAAATCCGTCGGGATGTAGTGCGCTTCAAAGAGGTATTCGCCGGGCGTATCCTTGAAGAACACGTACACGTACGTCAGGTCTTCGAGCTCTTCCCATGCAAGTGTGGCTTCGTGACCGGACGAAAACGTCAGTTCCTCGAAGGTCACGCCGGTGCCGCAGATGCCGTACGGATCGGGATAATAATACAGTCCCATCCGTGCGTCGGGCAGCTCTTCCGGCCGGAATTCAAGCCCGCCGCGTGCGTATCCGGTATCTTCGGATTCCGCGATCCACACGGGTTCGGACAGCCATCCTTCCGGGAGTTCCATATGGATTTCCGCATACCCCTCGCTGTATTCAGCGGGGAGTTTTTTTGTTTCCGCGGCCGGATTTGCATCCGTACAGCCGGAAAACAGCAGGATCGCCGCTGGGATCAGGGAGAAAATCTTATTTTGGGTTTTCATGGCAGCCTCCGGATTTATTTTTGTACATTGGACGTTCTTTTTTGCGAAAAAGTTCCGATTTTTTCGAAATTTCTTGAAAAACACCGACGGTTATGCTATAATGCAGAAGTTCTCGCAGACCCAGTATACTACATTTGAAAGGAATTGTCAATTCGACAAACGGAAACATCATGAAAAACGAACAGAAAGGGATGCTGGCGGCGTCGGTGGCGTACATCATTTTCGGCTTCAGCTATCTCTTTTCCAAAATGGCTCTGGAAGTGACGGAGCCGATGATCCTGCTTGCAAGCCGCTTCACGGTCACTCTTCTGGTGCTGAATCTCCTCGTTGTGACCCGTGTCCTCAAGCTGAATCTGAAGGGCAAGAGCCTTGCGGGCCCGATCCTGATCGGGATCCTCCAGCCGGTGCTCTACTTCATCTTTGAAAACTACGGCCTCAAGTACACGACGACCTCCTTCACCGGGATGATCTCCTCGATCAGCCCGATCTTCACGGCGGTTCTCGGTGCGGTGATGCTCAAGGAACATCCGAACTTCAAGCAGTGGATCGGGATCGTTGTCTCGATCGCGGGCGTTATGATGGTGTCCCTCGGCTCGACGGGCGGTCAGAATACCCCGATCGGCTGCATCTGCCTGCTCCTCGCGTACTTCCTCGGCTCGTTCTACTCGCTGATGGTGCGCAAATTCTCCCGGAATTTCAGCGCATTCGAACTGACCTACGTGATGTTCACCGTCGGCTTCGTATTCTTCACAATCCTCGCGTTCGTCCAGTACGGCGGTGAAACGCTCCCGATGTTCACCGAAGCCCTCACCCACGGCAAGTTCCTGATCGCGATCCTCTACCTCGGCGCAGGTGCCTCCGTCGGCGGTTATATGCTTGCGAACTACTCCCTCGCCAAGCTCCCCGTCGCACGCTCCACCATCTTCGGCAACCTCTCGACGGTCGTTTCCGTCCTCGCCGGCGTCGTCATCATGGGCGACGAATTCTCCTGGATCAGCGCCGTCGCCTTCGTCCTGATCATGACCGGTATCTGGGCCGTCAACCGCTTCCGTGACGAATCTGAAGCAGAATAACTTGGGATAAATTGAGCCGGGGAAACCTTTTTGCAAAAAGGTTTCCCCGGACC
>JAFYOX010000076.1 GCA_017547755.1 Clostridia bacterium
AAAGGTTTCCCCGAAAAACTTTATTTACTCAGTACTTTGCTCTGTACGTAGTCGAAGCCGAGGCGGGCGATGGTGTCAGCGAAGCGTTCGCCGGCGATGCCTTCATCGCGGAAGAGGCAGATGCACTTTTCGATGACGGTAAGGACTTCTTCGGGATCGGTGAAGTAGCGGTCGAGCGGCTGTGCGATCGCGGAACGCTTGCCCCAGCGTCCGCCGATGTATACGCGGTAGGCGGTCACGGATTCTTCCGCAACACCGAACGGGCACTTGCCGAGACAGCGTCCGCAGCGATTGCAGACCGACATATCCACATACAGCTTGCCGTCCTGCACCACAGCCGCCTTCATCGGGCAGGCTTCCGCGATCTGACACTTTCCGCATCCGCGGCATTTGTCGAGGTCGTACTTCATCAGGCGGCGTCCGATCACGCCGAGGTCGTTCAGTTCGGGCTTGACGCAGTTGTTCGGGCATCCGCCGACGGCGATCTTGAACTTGTGCGGCAGTTTTTCGGTGTGGTAGCCCTTGTAGAAGCGCTTGTGGATCTCTTCGCTCAGCGCGAACGTGTCGATCAGCCCGAAGACGCAGGTCGTGCCCTTGCAGGATACGATCGGACGGACGAGCGTGCCGGTGCCGCCGGTCTCGAGACCGTGGGAAGCGAGGAATTCGATCATGGGTTCGATGTTGTCGTACTGTACGCCCTGGATCTCCATGGTCAGACGGGTCGTCATGGCAACTTCGCCGCTGCCGAAACGGTCCGCCGCTTCCGCGATGGCACGGTGTTCGGCGGTGGTGATCTTTCCGTTGCGGGTGATGACGCGGACGTTGAATACGTCGGGATAGCGCTTGTCGCGCAGGCATCCGAGTCCCTTGACGCGCTTGATGTCGTCGGGAGTGAGGGTCTTGTGAATGGTTTCGTTCATGGGACAACTCCGTTTTCTGTAATTGTTATAATGGCTTTATTATAACATGTACATCCGGATACGTCAACCGGATGCGCGGCTTTTCCGGCATCAAAAAAGTGCGGAGGATGCCGCACTTTTATTCTTCCTTTGCCCGAATTTCTTTCACATCGATCGGACCGTGAACCTTCTCAAACTCCGCAATGCGCTTTTTCATTAACTGTTCGAGTTCTTTGTTCTTGGTTCTTCCTTCATATTCGGCGATGTAACCGAGTTTGTCCAGTAAAATCTGTGGAACACGCAGAGTGTATCTGGGAAGAGCATCTTTCATAATTTATTCTTCCGTTTTCTTCCCCTTTTTCCGGTTCACTTCGATCTTCCCATGTTTCTCTTCATAGTGTTCGATACAGTCCCGGATCAGGATCAGAATCTGACTGTTCGCACTTCTGCCTTCATAATCTGCCACACAATGCAGTTTATCCAGCATTTCTTCGTCAATTCGAATGGATAAGCTTTTGATCGCCATAGAAAAACCTCACTCTGTATTTATTATGGCTTTATTTTATATTTATTTTGTGTTATAATGTTATATATAAACACAAAACATGTCTATTCTATATCCAATCGAGGTGCATCATGAAAATCGCCATCATCGGCTCCCGCAATATCACCGTTTCCGACCTCGGACAATACCTGCCGGACGGCATTACGGAAATCATCTCCGGCGGTGCAAAAGGCGTGGATTCCTGTGCGAAGGAGTACGCCATATCCCACGGCATCCCGCTGACGGAATTCCTCCCCGATTACCGCCGTTACGGCAGAGGTGCCCCTCTCCGGCGAAATCAGCAGATCGCGGACGCCGCCGACCTCGTTCTCGCGTTCTGGGACGGCACCTCCCGCGGAACCGCTCACGTCATCGATTACTGCGGAAAAACCGGAAAACCCTGCCGGATCATCCGTTCCGCAGAAGGATCTGCGGCTCCGTGATCATCGGATACGACACCGGTGCGTCTCCGTCCGTGTTTTCCCGGTGAAGATCCACCGCCGTGAGCGTCCGGTTTCCATACGTCGTCCAGTATCCGATCCCCCGCTCCGCGTCATAGCCGACCGTGTACTGCGTGACTGTGTCCGGATCGTCCGCCGCCGTACAGCCTTTCGTCCTCTCCACCGCGCCGAGGATCCGGAACAGCCGGTTCCGTTCGCCTGCCGCCGTCTCTTCCGGCACGGACATTTCTCTCATGTAGGCCGCACGCACGAATCTCGACGATGACGACCAGTCTCCCGGAACGTCCGGTGTTTCCATCAGCTGCCGGATCTGCTCCGGAAACGGCGGACTGTTCGTCAGTACCCCCGCCGGATCGTCGGAGATCTGCAGTCCGTCCGCCATCGGTTCGATCACAAAGCAGTCTTTACCGTCAGATACGATCCAGTGCATCGGCGTAAGCGGCAGCTCTTCCGAAAACGCACGGTCGAGCAGGGAGATGTCCGGCAGAAGTTCTCTTGCTTCCTCCGCCGTCCGGCTCGTTCCGAGCAGAAGCGGAAGAAGTTCGTACGGCGTGACATTGATCTTTCCTTCCCGGAACGGATGATAGACCGCGTGATCCGGGAAATTCAGCCCCGCCATGGCGACGCCTTTTTCATTGACCGCGTCAAAATACAGCGGATATCCGTCCGTCAGCCGCGCGGTACCGAGGATGGCGTAATGATCCCCGTCCGCCGGAAAACAGCGGTACGGAAAAGAAAACTTCCGCGGCGTGACAACGATGCTCTCGCCGAAGGAATGGCGGTAATCGAGCGTGCGTCCGAAAAAATGTCCGCGGTCATGCAGAGAAACGGCAGTACACATAAAAAAAGGAAAACCTCCGTTTGTTGGTTTTCCTTTAGTATGCGTCAGCCGACGGGAATATATTCGATCAGCACCGGATGGTGATCCGACGGGAAATCCCCGTCGATTTTATCGTTGCAGACCCGGTAATCCCGGACGGTCATTTTGTCCTCCGTGACAAAAACGAAGTCGATGACCGAGTTTGCCGAACCGAAGCTTGTGAAGGTCGCGCCGGGCTCGATCTCTTCGGAAATGTTCATCGAATCGGTCACGCCGCCTTCGAGGACAGTATTGAACGCCTTCGTGCCTGCCGTGGTGTTGAAGTCCCCCGTGAGAACGACCGGATATCTGTCCGTATATTCCAGCAGGAAATCCCGCAGGACTTCCGCCTGCCGTTCGCGCGCCGTATCGCTCGTGTGTTCGAAATGCGTGTTGACGACCATGATCTCCAGACCGTCCGCCTGCCGCTTCAGCAGAGCGTAGGTATACACGCGGTTGAGCGAGGATTCCGGTACCTTCGACACCCGGTCGGGGGTGTCCGACAGCCATTTCGTGCCGCTGTCGAGAAGTTCGAACTTCGTTTTGTTGTAGAAGATCGCGCTGTATTCCCCGGCATCGCCGCCGTCGCGTCCCTCTCCGACGAAATCGTACAGTCCGCTGAACTCCTTCTTCAGCATCTTCATCCACTGCGGCGTGGCTTCCTGTACGCCGAAGGTATCCGGAAGGTAATTTGTGATGATCTGATACACGCGCTCAATGCGTGCCCTGTCGTCCATTTTGTAGAGGATGTTGAACGACATCGCGGTGAGCGCGGAATTGTCGAACGGATAGAAATTGTCACCCGTGAGCTCCAGCGAAATATTCTTCGATTTCGGCTCGAACATGGCGGTCAGTTCACCGACTGCGTTCAGCAGAGCCGCCGCACTGTTCCCGCCGAGCTGGATCATCGTGCCGGAAACGCCGATGTAGGACTTATCATCCGCCATATTCGGATACGCGGGCGTCAGACCGGTCATGCCGACGAGGATCGCCTTGTCGGAAACGGCGGTACCGTCCGGCACGGGTTCCAGAACATACCCGGTCGCATCCGCGATCGCGGCGGAAAGACGTTCCGCGCAGAGTTTTTCGGAACACTCCCCGTCCGCGGTATAGACGATCGTGTATTCCTCGACCGGAACCCCCGCAACGGTCAGCGAATCGAGCGGATACGAACCGGTTTCAAGGAAATTATCCTCTTCGGAATAGAAAATCCCGTCGGACAGGTCGCCCTGTGCGATGTCGCGCAGGAACTTTTTCACCGCTTTTTCCGTATATTCGTCCGTCGCACCGGCGATCACGATCTTTCCGTCCGTCATCGTATAACCGTAGTCCTTTGTCCGCAGGGTACGGATGAATTCCGCGCTTTCCGGACGGTTCGTCGCGCCGACGAGGATCTCGTATTCGCCCATCGCGTAATCGGGCAGGTCTTCGCGGTAGTAGTCGTCCTTGTATTTGATGTCAGAGCTGATGTTCCGCAGTTCCTTATAGAGTCCGGACGCGGCGGAGATCAGTTCGTCGGACGCGTTTTCCGAGCGTACGAGGCTGTATTTCGCAATGTCCTCTGCGGAAATGAGGAACACCGCGTTTTCCTCGGTCACGGCTTCCGTTTCGGAGACAGTTTCCTCAGGAACATCCGTTCCGCTTCCGCAGGATACAAGGAGCAGGCTCAGAAACAGAGCAAAAAACGCCAGAATTTTTTTCATATGCAGAATTCCTCCGTTATTTTTTCGCACAGATCCGGTTCAGACGTTCGGTCATCACGAGCATCAGGAGCGCGAACAGTGCCATGAAGTACGGATACAGCGCGATATGGATGTAGTTGGCGATCAGTCCGAACACGGGCGGGATCGTCGTAGTACCGACGTACGCGCTCGCCATCTGGATACCGACGATCGCCTGCGAATTTTCTCTGCCGAAATTGTCCGGCGTCGCATGGATGATCGACGGGTACACCGGCGCACAGCCGATGCCGATAACGACCAGCCCGACGAGAGCGAACATATCCGACGTCGGGATCATGACCATGCACATCCCGGCAAGCATGACGGCAATGCCGATGCGGATGAGACGGCGGTCGCCGACCCGGTCGGCGATGAAGCCGTTCGCAAACCGTCCGACGGTCATACCGAGGCAGTACAGCGACGCATAGCGCGCCGCAGGTTCGGCATCCATGCCGCGGTATTCGACGAGATAACTGCTTGCCCAGAGTCCGCAGACCCCTTCGAGCGCACAGTAGGCGAAAAATGCGGCGAGCATATACGGAACTCCGCGGATCCGGAGCGCTTCACGCAGGGACAGCGGAACTGCCTGTACGCCGGTTTCTCCGGCGGCATCGGATTTCACGCGGTTCCAGACCGGCAGGGACAGGAAGAGTGCGGCAGTCAGGATCAGCTGAAGCAGGGAGACCGTCGAATAGCCGCCGCGCCAGTTGTTGTTGTCCGCAAGGCAGGTGCCCATGATGTACGGACCGAGAGTCGCGCCGACGCCCCAGAACGCGTGGAGCCAGCTCATGTGGCGTGCACTGTAATGCAGGGCGACATAATTGTTCAGCGCGGCGTCCACGGCACCGGCACCGAGACCGTACGGCACCGACCACAGGAAGAGCGCGGCTGTCGAGCCAGCCGTCGAGTAGCCGAACAGCGCGGCACAGGTCAGCGCAACGCTGCACGCGGTGACAAGTCCGGCGCCGAATTTCCGGGTGAGACGGTCGGACATCAGGCTGGAAACGATCGTTCCGGCGAAGATCACCATCGTGACGAATCCCGCCGTGGACAGCGGTGCGTTCAGCTCCGCGCGGACGACTGGCCACGCCGACCCGAGCAGGGAGTCCGGCAGACCGAGGCTGATGAAGGAAAGATAAATGATGGGAAGAAGAAGCGAGAGCATAGAATGCCTTTCTGAGAATGTCGTATTTTTGTATTAGGATAGCATATCGTCCGCGCAAATGCAAGAAAAATACGGGACAATTCCGCAATTATCCCGTATTTTTTCATATTTCGTTGTTATCCGGCGGCGGAGATTTCCGCAGAGGCTTCTGCTTTGTGCAGATCCTCTCTCAGGATCCGGTAGAGTGCCGCGGCAAGCGGTACGCCGAGAAGCATACCCACCACGCCGAAGATACCGCCGCCGATGGTGACGGCCGCGAGAACCCAGATGCCCGGCAGTCCGATGGACGAACCGACGACTCGGGGATAGATGATATTCCCTTCGATCTGCTGAAGCACGACGATGAACACGAGGAACAGCAATGCCTGCATCGGCGAAACGGTCAGGATCATGAACGCCCCGACGCCCGCACCGATGTACGCGCCTGCGACCGGGATCAGCGCGGTAAATGCGATCAGCGCACCGATCATGGTAGCGTACGGGAAGCGGAAGATCAACATGCCGAGCGTACAGAGAAGTCCGAGAACGACCGCTTCGATGCACTGTCCGACGATGAACTTATGGAAGCTGTCGTTGAGGATACCGAGGAAGTACATGATCTTTTCAAACCAGCGCGGACGGAGATAGCGACGCATGACGCGGGTACACTGTCCGGCGAGGCGGTCACGTCCGATGAGAAGATAGAGCGCAAAAATCGTCGCTAAAAGCGCGGTGACAAGTCCGGAGAAGACGGACGAAACCGCCTTGACCACCGTTCCCATCACACTTCCGACACCGCTTGTGACGCCCGTGACGATCTTGCCGATCTGGGATTTCCAATCAATGCTGTCGAGGAAATTGAAGATATCCTCCGGCAGGATGTGGAGGTTTTCGATCTGCGCGAGAAGTTTTTCGATCGCGCCGGGAAGAATATTCACGATGAGCATGATACAGTCGATGAGCTGCGGCAGAACGAGCGCAACGATCAGCGCAGCGATCGCAAGCATCGACATGATCGCGGCGATCATGCAGACGATCCGCCGGGACCTGATCAGCGCCGGCCGGGTCGTCTTCGGGAAATAATGCCGTTCGAACCAGCTCATGAGGATATTGATCAGATAGGCAATAACGCAGCCGATCGTGAGCGGAAACGCCGCCCCGACCACAGTCAGCAGGAATCCGGAAATTCCCGTCCAGTAATGGATCCCCAGATACAGCAGAAAAGCGGCAAGTCCGATTTTCAGAAGGGATTTGACGTCCGTTTTCATAATTCAGTCTCTTTCTGTATAAAATTCAGGAAGCCCGGCAAACAGCACGCCGAACCTCCGCGATATATCTCTATTATAGGAGACAGATGTTAATTTTACTACCGATAGTTTTGGATAAAATGTTAGAAAGTTCTGTGAAACAAAAGAAAAAGCACCGTTCTTTTTGAAAGAACAGTGCCATTCTCACGGAGAAGGAGAGATTTGAACTCTCGCGCCGGTTAAATCCGACCTACACCCTTAGCAGGGGCGCCTCTTCGGCCTCTTGAGTACTTCTCCGTATCAAGCGTATCCGAAAGATTTCTCTTTCGTGCCCCGCGACCGTCTCATCACGTTGCTTGATTATTATAATACATTATCCGGAGTTTGTCAAGAGGTTTTTGAAAATTAATCCGATTTTTTTGAAAATATTTTCCGCGGTTATCCGAGGACGCATTCGTCCGCATCTTCGATGTACGGACCGCCGTTTTCGTCAAACCGGATCTCGAAGAAAATATACGTGGAATTGAAGTAATTCCGTGCGTCCCAGCGGTCGCCGACGTAGTAGAAATGTTCGCCGTCTTCCTTCGTTACCGGAAGAACGAACGCGGGCTGACTGCGGAACGTCGTTTCGTCGCCGAACAGACGGAGCATCGACCAGCGGCCTTCCATGCTGTCCGCCGACGCCCATTTCCCCTGATTCGGCGCCCATCCGGTGCAGAACGAGCTGAGCATATAGTACTTCCCTGCACGCTTGAACACCGCCGGTGCTTCGCGGTATTCACCCTGCCACAGGGATTTCACCTGTTCGTCCACGTTGAGGTAGTCTTCGCTCAGGCGGTACACATGCAGGTCGGCGTTGTCACGTGCGGCGGAAATGAAGTATGCCGTATCGCCGTCCTCGAACAGCGTGCAGTCGCGGGACATACAGCCGAACGGATTGAAGCTGCCGCGGTAGGTGAATTCGCCGTCGGGCGTGTCGGACGTTGCGACGGCACAGCGTGCGTCGTTGTAGTTCAGCCCGTTTTCGTAGTGCATCCACATGACGAATTTTCCGGTCAGGCGGTTGTACAGTACCTTCGGGCGTTCGATGTTGACCCGGCAGCGGTTCCCGCCCATTTCCCGGACAACGGCGATATCCGCGCGTTCTCCGGAAAGTTCATGGGACAGCGACAGGTCACTGCGGACACGGAAATATGCCGCCGGGCTGTCGGCGGTCAGGGAGTGGCAGCGGAATTCCCAGTTTTCCAGATCGGCGGAACGGTAGCAGGAGACGTAGATATTGTCCCTGCGGTCTTCGCCGTACCAGTAATAATAACCGTCGTGGAAGAGCATATGTCCGCCGTGTGCGTGAATCTCGTTCCCGTCGGTGTCGTAAAGCTTTACGCCGTTTTTCATAGAGTACCTCCTCTGTTTACCGTTTGAACAGGACTTTCAGCGAATTGTAATAATACTGCGGTACAAGGATATCGGAATGATAGAAATTGGAGATCGAGAAGTAAATGTTGTTGACCGACGGGTCGGTACCGAAGGAAAAGCCGTCCGCCTTGGTGATATACTTCATCTGCTCGGTCATGATGCCGATGTCGCGCGGATAACCGTTGGACGCATAGATATAGAACGGAAGATCCGGATGTTCCCGTACGGGCTTCTGCAGATACTCGATCACGTCTTCCTTCGGAACGGGTTCGCGGATGGCGTGGTCGGCGGTCGTGTGACAGCTCATCGGCGCGTACCAGCGGAAATATTCGAATGCGTAATGGAAGACACGCCACGTCGCAACGCTTCCTCTGGAATAGCCGCTGAACGCACGGTGGTCACGGGAGGCACGCAGTCCTTCCGGCGACGGATCGGTCAGATAGGTATTGTAGCGCATTTCAACGGCAGGAAGGATGTCTTCGATCACTTCGCGCCAGAAATTGCCCTTCACGCCCGGCCATCCGCCGTCACCGGCAGGAACCATGCCGCTGCGCTTGCGTTCCTCTTTATCCTTTTCGATATCGAAATAATAGGTCGTCGAAACGATGATGCAGGGTTCGATCTCGCCGGAAGCAAAGAGATTGTCGAAGAATTTCTGATTTTCGGGGTAAGCGAAAATTTCGGGTTCGCAGGTGTTGCCGTGCTGATAGTAGAGGACGTTGTAGCGGCGGTCCCTGTCCTCGGGATCGTAGCAGTACGGCAGATAGACGAGACAGTATTTCGGGTAGGTCACGCCGTCCTCATAGACGTCGGTGGTGTACTCGACCTTTTCGACCCGGCCGACCTTGTCTGCCGGCGGCGTATCGCCGAGCGTCAGGCTTTCCTCGAATACGGTCGGAAAATCGATCAGTTCGCCTGCTTCGGTAGTGATAAGTTTGCGCATGAAAATTCTCCCTTCTGCGGTTTTTCTTGATTATACCACAGAAGGGAGATTTGTGCAAGGAAATTTGCTGTGCGGGCGTTCACTTTCCGCGGCGCACTCACGGTATCACGACAAAGCAGTTGTTGATCCAGCGTTCATGCCCCAGACTGGGCCGGTTGACGTATTCCCCGGCGTATACCATTGCCGTGGAGCTGCCGCCGTCGAGCATCGCCGCATTGTACGCACCTTCCGCGAGCATCACATCCTGCAGAACGTCAAGATCACAACCGATGCTCCAGTCCGCCTGACGGCCGTCGATGACGAGGAACAAAAATTCCCCCGTCTCGCGCTGTCCGATCGCCGTACGCGGGGCGATGCCCCAGCCGCCGGTCCCGTTTTTTATGAGTCCTTCCCCGTTGACCACGAGGAACGGTGCGAACGAAACCGCGCTCACGATGTTGTTGTCAAGTGCCCACTGCGCCGTGCAGTGACGCAGGACGAGTCCGCCGCCGTCGTTGATGCCGATCATGTTGTACACCGTTTCGTCGATCACGTACGGGTACACCAGTTTGCTGTCCTCGATCAGAAGCCCCGCAGGCATGCCGCCGTTGGAGTCGTAATTCGCGCCGTCCTGGAAGCCGCCGCCGTTGATGCCCGCAACCGCACCGGCGTTTTTCGTCATCGTCATGACGTTTTCGCCGCAGGAATACTGCTGGGATGTATCGGTCAGCTTCACCCGCAGCGGATCTTCGATCAGCATCACGTATCCGCGCCACGTCAGACCGGACACTTCCTTCAGATAGATGCCCTCTTCGAGCATTTCATACCCTTCACGGATGTACGCAGGCAGTTCCGGCTCCGGTTCGGGTTCGGGAGCTTCCGTTTCCGGAATTTTTTCCGTCTCGGGGACCGGTTCGGTCGCAGACGGCGCTTCCGTTTCAGGGACGGCTTCCGGTGCCGGTTCGGGTTCTTCGGGGATCTCTCCGGCAGTTTCTTCCGTTTCCGGCGCAATTTCTTCGGTTTCCGGCGCGGTTTCCTCCGAAACCTCATCGGACGGATCGATGGCTAAGATCGCGTCAAGTCCTTCGTGCGGATCCTTCTTCGGCGGATCCTTTTTGAGGAACGAGAGGATGTCCGAATCGTAGCCGCTGTCGTCGATCTCGTTTTCCGCCATGATTTTTGCGATATAATCGTCCGGAAAAAACGCCGTCGCAAGGTATTTGTGCGACATCGTCCGCATCGCGGAACAGATCCAGATCGTCTGCAGTTTCGGGGATGCTCCCGCCACGATCAGGACAAAAAACGCAAGTACTCCCGCCAGAACGAGCGAAGCAGCGGTAATGCCGAGAACGGAAAACGTACGGATCACTTTTTTCTTCATCATTGTCACTCCTGTCATCGTCCGGTAATTTCTGTTGTTACCCTTTAGACGACGTCCGGAGGAAAAAAGTTCCGTACGTTTTGTATTGTTTTTATGGATTTTCTGTGAATTTATTTGTTCCGGATGTATTCATCCATCGCACGTGCCGCCGCCTTTCCGGCGCCCATTGCGAGGATGACTGTTGCCGCACCCGTGACCGCGTCGCCGCCGGCATAGACTGCCGTACGCGTGGTCAGACCGTTTTCGTCGGTGACGATGCCGCCCCACTTCGTGCATTCCAGTCCTTCCGTCGTGGATTTGATGAGCGGATTCGGGCTGGTACCGATCGACATAATGACACAGTCCGCATCGATCGTGAATTCCGAGCCTTCGATCTCGACGGGACGGCGTCTGCCGCTTTCGTCCGGCTCACCGAGTCCCATCTGTATACAGCGAAGCCCCGTGACCGCACTGTTTTCGTCGCCGAGGATCTCCGTCGGATTGGTCAGCAGACGGAAGAGGATGCCCTCTTCCTTTGCGTGTTCGATCTCTTCCGCACGTGCGGGAAGTTCCTCTTCCCCGCGTCGGTAAACAATGTACACGTTTTCCGCACCGAGACGCTTCGCGCACCGTGCCGCATCCATGGCAACGTTGCCGCCGCCGACCACCGCCACGTTCTTTGCGTGCCGGATCGGGGTCGCGGAATCGTCTTTATATGCCTTCATGAGGTTGATCCGCGTCAGGAATTCATTCGCGGAGTACACGCCGCAGAGGTTTTCGCCCGGGATGCCCATGAATCTGGGAAGTCCCGCACCCGTGCCGATGAAGACCGCTTCAAAGCCGTCGTCGAGCAGTTCGTCGATCGACAGAACGCGTCCGATGACCATATTGGTCTCGATTTTCACGCCGAGTGCGCGGAGTGTGTCGATCTCCTTCTGCACGATTGCCTTCGGAAGACGGAATTCCGGGATCCCGTATACCAGGACACCGCCCGGCGTATGGAGCGCTTCGAATACCGTCACGTCATAGCCTTTTTTCGCAAGTTCCCCTGCGCAGGTCAGACCGGACGGACCGGAACCGATCACCGCGGCGCGGTGTCCGTTGGACTGCGGTTTTCCAGGAAGTTCTGTGGTATTTTTGTTGTGATAATCGGCGGCAAAGCGTTCGAGACGGCCGATGCCGACCGGTTCGCCCTTCAGTCCGCGCACGCATTTCGATTCGCACTGGGATTCCTGCGGACAGACACGTCCGCAGACCGCCGGAAGCGACGTGGATTCGGAAAGGATACGGTAGGCACCTTCAAAATCGCGGTTCGCGATCTTCGCGATAAAATGAGGGATCCGGATCCCGACCGGACAGCCGGTCACGCAGAGTGCGTTTTTGCAGTTCAGACAGCGTTCCGCTTCGGCAACGGCGATCTCTTCCGTATAGCCGAGCGCAACTTCTTCGTAATTGTTCCGGCGGATCTCCGGTGCCTGCGAGGGCATTTCGTTCTTTTTCGGAGACATATTCGGCATCTCAGTTCTCCTCCGTTTTCAGCAGATTGCAGGTTTTTTCATGCGCATGGCGTTCGAATTCACGGTACATCGCACCGCGCTTCATGGCCTCGTCGAAATCGACTTCGTGACCGTCGAATTCGGGACCGTCCACGCAGGCAAACTTCGTTTTTCCGCCCACGGTCAGACGGCAGCCGCCGCACATGCCCGTGCCGTCGATCATGACGGGGTTCATGCTGACGACCGTTTTGATGCCGTACTCCTTCGTGAGTGCGGACACGAATTTCATCATGACGAGCGGACCGATGGCGATGACTTCGTCGTAATTTTCGCCGGATTCGATCAGACGGCGCAGAGCGTCGGTGACAAGCCCTTTTTCGCCGGCGGAGCCGTCGTCGGACATCAGGACATAACGGTCGGAAACGGCGCGGAAATCGTCTTCGAGGATAACGAGATCGCGGTTCCGGAAGCCGACGACCGCGTGGACTTCACAGCCGGATTCATGCAGTTTCTTTGCCACGGGATACGCGATCGCACAGCCGACGCCGCCGCCGATCACGGCGGCTTTACGGAGACCTTCGGTTTCGGTCGCACGGCCGAGAGGTCCTGCGAAATCATGGAGAGCGTCGCCTTCGTTCATCGCGGCGAGTTTTGCCGTGGTCGCGCCGACTTTCTGGAAAATGATGCGTACGGTTCCCGCGTCACGGTCGTAATCCGCAACGGTCAGCGGGATACGTTCGCCGTCCGCGTCGGTGCGGAGGATGATGAACTGCCCCGCCTGCGCTTTCTTTGCGACCAGCGGCGCGAGGATGTCCATCTGAATGACGGTAGGGTTGAGTATTTTTTTATGTAAAATAGGATACATGGGTACCTCTTTTCTGCACATTCTTGCAATCGTTCCTATATTAGCTAAATTATTTTCTCTGTTTTTCTTTGATATGCCGCTGAAGTTTATTCAGAAGTTTAGCCGCAGCATAATAATGTTCCATAAATTGCTCCGACACAAACCGTGTCTCCCTCTCCATTGCGGCAACTTCTTCTTTAAGTAACTACTGATTAACTCCCCCCATTGAAAAAGATATGGTATAATATTCATATCACAAAAACAGGGAGACAAACGAAAATGAAAAACCAACAAACGTTCACCGATCTGGAATACAGCAGCCGCAAGCGGATTACCC
>JAFYOX010000077.1 GCA_017547755.1 Clostridia bacterium
CGATGAGTTCTTCGAAGTACTTCTTGCCGACTTCCATAACAACGTCGGAGTACATCTGGATAAATCTTCTGTAGCAGTCGTAAGCCCAACGAGCATTGCCGGACTTCTTAGCCATAACTTCAACAACTTCTTCGTTCAGACCGAGGTTGAGGATGGTGTCCATCATACCGGGCATGGAAGCACGTGCGCCGGAACGAACGGAAACGAGAAGGGGGTTTTCCTTATCGCCGAACTTCTTGCCTACGATTTCTTCCATCTTGCCGATGTATTCCATGATCTGAGCCATGATATCATCGTTGATCTTTCTGCCGTCTTCGTAGTACTGGGTGCAGGCTTCGGTGGTGATGGTGAAGCCCTGGGGTACGGGAAGACCGATGTTGGTCATTTCTGCGAGGTTTGCACCCTTGCCGCCGAGGAGTTCACGCATGGTAGCGTTACCTTCGGAGAACAGGTAAACATACTTCTTGGACATTTTAAATGTACCTCCGCGTATTATATATAATTATTGGGTTGGTGAATTCGGATGCGCCGCGGCATGACGGAAAAAGCCGTTATCCCAGCGCGCAATATATTATAGCACACTTTTCCGCAAATATCTATAGGGAAATATCAATTTTCTGCGGTTTATCGAATTTCTTACATTTCAACGACAAATGCCCCGAATTTTCCGTCCGGACTGTATATTTTTCCCCGACGGATGTCGGAAGATCAGACGATCATCGCTTCAATGACGCGGATCACGCGGCCGATGTCCTCCGGCGAGGCTTTTGCGGTCAGAGAAACGAGGCTGACCAGCTCCGGACGCTTGCGCAGCTGCTCGATGCAGCGGTCCGTTTCCGTGGATGTGCTGCCGCTGTCCTCGGTCCGGCCGAGAAGATAATCGACCGTCACGCCGAACGTGTCCGCGATCTGTACGAGCATTTCCGCATCGGGCGTGCGCTTGCCGCTCTCCCAGTTGCCGACCGCACCGAGCGAGACGCCGAGCTGTTTTGCCGCCTGCAGCTGCGTGATTCCGTCACGGCGGCGGATTTCCTTAAGTTTTTCGCTGAACATGGACTCTCCTGTGGGGATTTTCAAAATTATCCTGTACAGTATATCACACTCCGTGAGAAAAAGCAAGATTTTCCGCTTGAATTACGGAATAAAGTTCCGCCCCAACTCGCATCCCCCTCATTCATAAACCCGGTATAACTTCCCTTCCCAGCCGGAGAGGTCGCACACATCTGCGTGGTGCCCTCTCTGACGGAACCAGATCCGCATCGGGAGTGCGCCGTGGTTGTTCCAGCGGCGGTATTCGATCAGCGTGAACGTGCGGCCGTCCGTGGAGGTCACGGTCAGCGTGCCGTCGGCGTTGATCTGTACGGGATCGTCCCCGAGTTCGAAGTCGAGGTCTTCCCATTTTTCGATTTCCTTTTCCGCGCAGTACAGAACCGCGCCCTTCTTGATCGCCACCCGTCCGGTGTCCGCGCCGACCCACGGATGCGCCATCAGCTTCCGCACCGGCACGTCCATCATCACGGTCAGTTCGCTTTCCCCTGCCGGGAGTACGGCGACCGCATAGCCGCGCTCTGTCGTATAATCCGCCGACAGCGCGAAGTTTTCCGCCCATTCGGGAATACGGACGTGCAGTTTTACGGCGTTTTCCGCACGGACGGCGATCTTTCCTTCCGTATAGGAAACCGTCACGCCGTCAAACTTCGCTTCCGAACCGATGAACAGGTTCAGCCAGAGGTCGTCTTCCGCCTTTGCCCAGACGTACGACGGCATCGCACCCGCGATTTTCAGAAGCATCGGCGGACAGCACGGGCATCCGTGCCAGTCCCAGCGTTCCATGCCGCCGCGGGTCTCGAGCGGATTTTCGTAGGTATAGTGATCCCCGGATTCCGAAACGGACGCCGGGATCAGGTTCGTCAGCGTATTTTCGACCACATCCCACACCGCCGCGTCCGGCTGGAGACGGAACTGTGCCGCGCCGAACATCGCAAGTCCGACGCCCGCGCAGGTTTCGAGATACGCATTGTTCGGCAGTTCGTACTGCTGGCCGAAGCGTTCGTCGTCCCGCTTGGCACCGACACAGCCGTTGACGTGCAGCTTGGTTTCCGCGATGTCGTGCCAGATCGCATCCGCCGCGTGCGCGAGTTCCGCGTCACCGGTTTCGAGTGCGACCGTCGCCATGCCGGTATAGAACAGCGTCGCACGGACGGCGTGTCCGACGGCTTCGCGCTGTTCTCTCGCCGGACGGTGGTCCTGCGCGTATTCCTGCAGGAATTTCGGGAACATATGGCGGTCTTCGTTGTGCCCCTTGTTGTCGATCAGCGCGCACGCCAGACGGAGATATTCGCCCGGAACCGCACCGACGGACGCCAGTTCGTCCGGATATTCACGCACGAGCTGTTCAAGTTCCGCGAGCGCCATTTCGGGAAGCGAATGTTCCGCAGTGACGTTCCATTTCGGCGCCGGACCGATCACGGATGCGAGATAATTCGCCATTTTTACGGCAACCTTCAGCAGGGATGTCTTCCCCGTCGCGCGGAAATGATGCACCGCCGCTTCGACGAGCGCACCCGCATCGTAGGTTTCATGCTGCCAGCGGATGTTGCCGCCGTTCAGACCCCAGCGCTTTTCCGGGCACATGAGGGTCGTATACGGATTGATGTAGCCCTCGGGATCGACCGCCTGTGCCGCCGCGATCTTTTCGATGATCGCGTCCATCTGATCGTCGAGCGACTTGTCATAATGCGCGACGAGCAGGTCGGAAATGCCGCGGATACACTCACAGATCAGCCCGTGATACCACGGCGGCCCGACGTGACCGCCTTTTTCGCCGCGTGCCACGCGTTCGTAGTTGCCGATCGCACCTTCGGCAAGGAATTTCTTTAAAATATCGGGTGCGGAAACGGTGCGGATGCGGTCAAGGAACGGGGAGAAAAACGGGTCGGTGACCGTGATGTCCGCAATGTTGACGTAAGCAGGATAATTCGGCATGGGATTCTCCTTTTCCGTATATATCAGATGCGGAGGACGTCCGTCCCCCGCATCTGCATTGGTTTATTTACTTCGTGATTACGGTAACGATGCTGTTCGCCGCGAGAGTCAGCGTCAGCTTGCCTTCGCCTGCACAGAGTTCCGGATCGGGTACCTTGATGGTTTCCGGAGCGTCCGCCGTGTTGCAGGTATTCTTTGCGTAGGACAGAACGGTCTTTTCGTATTCGTACGCACCTTCGACGGGAAGTTCCACTTCGACGTCAACGGGTTCTTCCGCACGGTTGAGAAGGATCACGGAAACGCGCTTGCCGTCGGTCATTGCCGCCGCATTGAAGGTATTGTCCGCAAAATCGCCTTCGAGTTCGAACGCCTTGTCAAGAAGAACGCGGTTGTAGAGGATATCCACGCAGCCGGGTGCCTGATACCATACGGAACGGTTGTTCATGAACAGGAGCCCCTGGTTCCAGCCGTTGTCGTTGTGACCGTCCACCTGCAGGCAGTTCGCACTGCCCATACACGGCAGAACGTCGCAGTGGTTGATCGCTTCGATGATCGCGTAAGCGTTTGCCATGCCGCGTTCGAAGTCGTGCTGGTTCGCGTTGAGTTCGTATACGCAGAACTTGATGCCGCTGTCCGGCGCGATGTTTTCGAAATGCTCGTACAGAGACCAGGTGCATTCCGGGAACGGAAGCGGAGTGTCGCCGTGTTCGCACCACCAGTGGATGTCCATCCATACCTTGCCTGCCATGCCCTGTGCCATCGCGTGTTCGAGGATGTGCTGATGGTTGATGAGCGAATTCATGCGGAGCGGAGGCTGACCTGCTTCCACATTGTACGCCGCCGGAACGCATTCATTGGGGATGTTGTAGGGATCTTCGAACGGATGACCGTGGTAGTCGAAGTCGCCGATGACCATCGTGATGTCACGGGAAACCGACCATACCGCGTCGCACGCCGCCATGAAGCGGTCTGCAAATTCGGCGGTAACGGTTTCTTCGTTGCCGTACTGGATGTATTCGAGCTTGTAGGGCTGCGGGTGTTCGGACTTCATGCGGAGCTGTACCCATTCGTTGGATTCGTCGGTACCGAGCGCATACTGTGCGAAGTCACGCATATCTTCCGCGGTTTCCCAGCCGTTGAAGTCGGGAACGCAGGTCACGCCGAGCTTTTCGCAGAGTTCGATGAATTCGAGAATACCGAAGCCGTAAGAAGAATAGGGATACCACCAGCCCTTGTACGGTCTGCGGTTTTCGATGGGGCCGGTCATGTTCTTGAAGAGGAAGTCCTTCGCGTTTGCCATGCAGCCGCCGAAACGGAGCAGGCCGATGCCCATGTTTTCAAGAGCTTCGCCGACGTCGCGTCTTGCGTGCATGCCCTTGTAGAGACCCCATTCGCCGGTTTCAAGGAAGACGTAGCCGAACGCCGCCGTACCCTTGACGGAGATCACGAAACATCCGTCGATCTCTTCGCCGCCGGAAACGAGCGCGAATTCATACTTCGCCCAGTCACCGTCCACGGTGAAGGTGGTTTCGGCATAAACCGCGGTGCAGTCGGCATTGCGGAAGGAAACGGTCACTTCCGCTGCGGTGTCCGCCTTTGCCATAACGAATCCGCGGTAGTCCCTGCCGGACTTGAAGTACATACCGGACTTGTTGAGACCGCGGTTAGCGATGGCGGAATCGGTCACGATCTGACGATGGGAGCCGGAATAACCGCCGTCGGCAAGTTCGAACGTGCCTTCGCCGACAGGGAGCCACATACCGGACACGCCGGTTTCGGCTGCGGGTTCTTCGAATGCTTCACCGAAGATCATCTGCGACCAGATGCCCCCGTAAAGTTCATGGTTGACGTCTTCCATGCAGGCGCCGAGCAGGGTCGGCGCGGTGGAAAGTTTTGCTTCCTTAAGCTTGATCTGTTTCATTGGTACCTCCATAGTACGATCACATTTTTCAGCAGTATACCATATTTTTGTGCAGATTGCAAGAGCAGGGGAAGACACTGGGGAGAAACTTTTGAGAAAAGTTCCTCTCAGAGCCCCCCGCCGCACCGGATTTTATTGACATTACAGAAACGGTATATTATAATGGGAACAGACAAAATCCTGTGAAAGGATGGATGAATTCATGAAAATTTTCATTATGACCGACCTTGAGGGCATCTCCGGGATCTCCCGCAAGGAACAGGTCGACAATTCCGAGCCGTACGCGCTCGAGAGACTGATGGCGGATGTGAATGCGGCGATCCGGGGTGCCTTTGACGGCGGCGCGGACGAAGTATACGTCGAAGACGGTCACGGCGGCGGAAATAATTTCATCAAAGAACTGCTGGATCCGCGTGCGGTGCAGGTCGGCAATGCCGGAACCGGCGTGACGGATATGACGAAAGCGGACGCGATGTTCCTTATCGGTGCACACGCTATGTCCGGAACGCAGAACGCGTTCCTCGACCACACACAGTCGTCGATCGCGTGGCATGACTATTTTGTCAACGGCAAGCGGTGCGGCGAGATCGCGCAGGAAGCGATCTATGCGGGCGCGTTCGGCGTACCGGTGGTGATGGTCAGCGGCGACTTTGCCGCCTGTGCGGAAGCAAGACAATTTTTCGGCAACATTTCGACCGCGGTCGTCAAATACGCGGAATGCCGGAACAAAGCGGAGTGCATCCCGGATGACGAGGCCGAACGTCTGATCTACGAAGCGGCGAAAGCGGCGATGGGCAGGATCGGCGAGGCGAAACCGTATAAGATCACGCTTCCGGCGGAGATCAGGATCGAATACAACCGCGCGGACTACTGCGACGACGCGGCAAAATGGAGCGGTGCGGAACGTCTGGACGCACGGACGCTGCGCAAGATCACGGACAAAATCGAAGTTTACCGGGATATTCTGATCTGAATCCGAAAAACGGAATATTCTATCCCGAAAAAACAAATTTCATTCTCTTAAAGCAGAAAGGAAGTTCATTATGTTACTTTCCACACAGACCGACAACGTATTTGCGAAATGCGGCATTGACGAAGGGCTGAAAGTTTTCGCGGCGGCGGGCTATGACGCGCTCGACTACTCCATGTTCGGCATGACGAACGACGATCATTTCCTGAACAACTGCGACGTGGAAGCCTTTGCAAAGGAACTCCGCGGCAAGGCGGAAGCGCTCGGACTCGTCTTCAATCAGGCGCACGCACCGTTCCCGTGCTGGCGCAACGGCGACGAAGCGTACAACGCGAAGATGCCGGCACGTGTTGCAAACGCGATCCGCATCGCAGGCATCCTCGGCGCAAAGTCGATCGTCGTTCATCCGATCGCGTACATCAAGCCGGGCGACGCACAGAAGGCGTTCAATTTCGAATTCTACCGCAGCATCGAACCCGTGGCTCTGGAATACGGCACAAAGATCGCGCTTGAAAATATGTGGGGTTACGACAACCGCCGCGGCTACATCATGCCGAACGTCTGCTCGTTCGGACGTGATCTGTGCGAATACTACGACGAACTGGCGAACCCGGCGGCGTACACGGTCTGCCTTGACCTCGGTCACTGCGGTCTCGTCGGCGAAGAACCGGATGAAGCGATCCGCGTACTCGGTCACGACCGCCTCGGAGCACTGCACATCCACGACAACAACTACAAGGCGGACAGCCATACGGTTCCCTACGATCCGAGCGGCCGCATGAACTGGGATAACATCACCCGTGCGCTCGGCGAGATCGATTATCAGGGTGACTTCACTTACGAAGCGGACAATTTCCTCGGCCGGATCCCGGCAGGCGAAATCCAGACCGGCGTAAACTATATGGCAGCTCTCGGACGCCGTCTGATGGCAAAGATCGACGCGGCGAGACCGAAGAAATAAAGTTTTCGCGGGAACCCTTTTTTAAGGAAAAAGGGTTCCCGCACCCTCCCAAAAACCTTTTTATACGAAAAAGACAGGGCGTATTGCTGAAAAATATGCTCTGTTTTTGTTTATTTCGGCGGGCTGTCAACCGGCGGTTGTACGGGAAGTGCCGGACTCACCGGACAGATGCTTGAAAAAACGACGGACGTATGCTATAGTAAGAGCGGAAACACCGTGCGCACGGTTTCGAATTCCAGAGAAAAACGGAGGAAAATCCATGCAGGACATCCGGCTCGGGCAGAACATCGCCGCTCTGCGGAAGAACCATCGTCTCACCCAGGAACAGCTGGCGCAGGCTCTGCACATCAGTGCGCAGGCCGTCAGCAAATGGGAAAACGGACTCAGCGTTCCGGACACGATCACCATCCCGCAGATCGCGGAATATTTTCACGTCAGCATTGATTTCCTCTACTACGGAAAGGCGGAACCCATGCAGAACAGTGAAACAGAAGCGGTCAACCGCGAGAAAAGCCATTATACCAACCGTCTCCTCTACAAATATTTCAAAGAGGACGAACTTGCCGCGCTCACCGATGAGGAATTCGCAGTTCTTCAGGAAAAGCTGAACAACTATTTAACCTTCTCTCCGGGCTACAACGTAAATTTTGTTGATTTCTATCACGGTGCCAACGCCGGGGACATCCGCGGAAACGGAAGCGACACCGACTTACGCATCTACCGCAGAAAAGCGATGGCGGATGAAACGCATCGTTCCCTCACTTTCTACTGCTACGAGCGGCTGTTCTCCCTCGCATACGTACTGGGAGTCCGGCATTTTTACGACATCGGCTGCGGAAACGAACTGCAGGCGTTCCTGCTGACGTGGGACAAAGATCTGCATTACACCGGCATTGACCCGAACATTTTCCACGCATATTACGACGATTTCCACACGGAACCGTCGTACGTCAACGGATTGTTCGAAAAATTCATCGCCAGTGACCGGATCCGGTACATCAAAGCCGAATATCCATGCGAACTGAATATCGAAGCGAACAACATCGCCATTGCCTCGCATGTTTTCGGGCGTGTGGCAGATTCTCCGCTGTATGCAGCCATGGCAAACGATTTCGAACGGATCATTCTCGATCTGAACAACGAGTGCCTCAATCCCGTCCTGCGGGAAATGAGCGCAAAGGATGCTGTAAAAAGCGACATCCGCGTCTGGATCGACCCGTTCGAGGAAGATTTTGTTCTTCTGAAAAAGATCATGCCGGACTTTGAGTTTCTGCGGCTCGGAACCTCCGGAACCACATCGACCTATGTGTTCGGAACCAGAATACCGTCCGATCTCGAAAAGCTGGAAAAGCGCTATATCCGCGTCGGTGACAGCCTGCTGTCCGGCGTGATTGACCGGTATCTCTGTACGGAAATGACAAAATAAGCAAGAAAAAAAGGTGAGGAACAAAAACGCCTCACCTTTTCTGCTGTAAATTCATCCATTCCTCTCTTGAAATGGCATAAACCTTCGTAATTTCATTCGTCTCATCCGCAAATTCTCCGATAAATCTGCAGCCGTAGGAAACCGCCGTTTTCGCCGACGGCTCGTTGGTATACTTCATATAAGAATAAATCATCCGGAACGGGGTATTCTCAAACGTCCAGTCCCTCACGGCGGACGCCGCTTCCTTCGCGTACCCCATTCTCTGGCAGTCTCGCCGGATGTGATAGCCGATTTCCGGCTTGATCTGCCCGTCAAT
The DNA here is from genome assembly GCA_017547755.1 of Clostridia bacterium. Classification (GTDB taxonomy): domain Bacteria; phylum Bacillota; class Clostridia; order Oscillospirales; family CAG-272; genus UMGS1696. The sequence continues at coordinate 8,580 of JAFYOX010000077.1, forward strand.
CACCTGCATGGTCAGTCCGCAGTCCCCGATCATCTCGCCGGTTTCTTTCCGGCAGACCGCCCACAGCCCGAATCCGAAAATCCGGTACCGGTCGATATTTCTCGAAATCCATCCCCGTACTCTTGCTTCATCAAAAGTATAGGGGTAATGCCGCATAATCTCGGCATCTGCCAGAATCCGATAAAGAGCGTCAAAATCGTCTTCCGTCATTTCCCGTAAAAATAAACGTTCCGTTTCAATTCTCATAATTTCCTCCGCTGCAGACCGTCCGGAAGCCGTTTTTCCCGGTTCCGGTAAACTGCAGATTTCCATTTTCATCGTTCCGCAGGGAAACTTCCCCGTCAAAATCCCGTACAATGCAGAACGTGCCGGGATATTTTTCATTTTTCGTCAGAAAATCCGGATGATACGCCAGAACCTGCGCAAG
>JAFYOX010000078.1 GCA_017547755.1 Clostridia bacterium
AGCCTGAGAAAGGGTGGAGACGGAAATCAGGGCATTCGCTCCCTGATTTCCCTCGCCGGTTTTAGATACGGAAATATAGTGCGTCAATATAGAATTCAGCTACGGATACGTCAGTATCCGCACTCCTTGGCTGCCGCCGTTCGTGCTTTGCGTTTGTGCAAACTTTATGTCAGCCGACAGAACGAACATAAAGCGCGGACGGCGGCATAGCCAAGCCGCGCGGAAGATGACAAAATGTAGAAGGATATCTCTACTTCGCACGAAATCACGTATATCCTCTCCGGCGTGGGAAGTCAGGGTCTCGGTGGCCCCTGACTTCCGTCTCCACCCTTCCTCAGAGATTGGATCGCACATATTTTGTCGGCTGGGACAGTCTAAACGGCTACGCACAATCCCCTCAAAAATTCTTTTTTCAAGCCCATATCAACCGCAAAAGATGGCTACACAGATTGAAAGTTTTTGCGGAGCTTTTTTCAAAAAGCGACCGTATCCCCTTTCCTCCACCCCTGCACTTACACCCCCACACAAAAAAATCCCCCACCCACTTGACGTATCGGAATTTGTATGCTATTATCATAATAACAATAACAAGGACGGTAATTCTTATGGAAAATAGCATGATGAAGCATCTCACACAGGAGAAGCTTGAGGTGAAGGTGTACGCGTCGCGGAAAGAGATGGGCGACAACGCCGGACGGGAGATTGCGGAAACGATGCGGAAACTGCTGGCGGAACGTGAGGAGATCCATATGATCTTTGCGGCCGCACCGTCGCAGAACGAGACACTCGCCGCACTGGCTGCCGAACCGGACATCGACTGGACACGCGTCAATGCGTATCATATGGACGAGTACGTCGGACTGAGCGGTGATTCGCCGCAGTCGTTCTCCACGTATCTGCGCGAACATATCTTCGGACTCGTACCTTTCAAGTCCGTCAACTGCATCAACGGCGCGGCGGATGCGGAGGAAGAATGCAAACGGTACGGAAAACTGCTTGCCGATCATCCCGTCGATATCGTATGCCTCGGCATCGGCGAAAACGGTCATATCGCCTTCAACGACCCGTGGGTCGCCGATTTTGACGATCCCGTGAAGGTCAAAGTCGTCCCGCTCGACGAAGTCTGCCGGAACCAGCAGGTGCACGACGGCTGCTTCCCGACCATCGACGACGTCCCGAAGTACGCGCTGACCCTTACGATCCCCGCACTTACCTGCGCCGCACATATGTTCTGCAGCGTTCCCGCCGCAACCAAGCGCGACGCCGTTCGCCGTACCGTCACCGAAGAGATCACTATCGACTGCCCCGCTTCCATTATGCGGAAGCATCCGCACGCAGTCCTCTACTGTGACCCCGACAGCGGCGCGGATCTGCTCTGAAAATACTGTAAATAATAAATTTTTGCGATATCATCATACAGAAAGGATTCCATCATGAAAAAATTAAACGTTGCCATCATCGGTCAGGGCCGAAGCGGACGTGATATCCACGGACGGTATTTCCTCTCGGAACACGGCAAGGAACACTACAACGTTGTTGCGGTCGCCGATAAAATCGAAGCCCGCCGGGATCGCGCCGTGCAGGAATACGGCTGCGACGTATACGAAGACTACAACAAAATGCTCAAGCGCGACGACATCGACGTTGTTGTCAACTCCACGTTCTCCTATCTGCACTACCCCGTCACGCTCGATATCCTCCGCGCCGGAAAGAACGTCGTCTGCGAAAAGCCGTTCTCCAAGTTCGCCATCCAGTGCGAAGACATGATCCGTACCGCAAAGGAAAACGGCGTTACCCTTACCGTCTTCCAGCAGTCCCGCATCGCTCCGTATTTCACCCGTATCCGTGAGATCATCGACAGCGGCAAGCTCGGCGAAATCGCGCAGATCACCATTCACTTCTCCGGCTACAGCCGCCGCTGGGACTGGCAGACCTCGCGCCGCTTCTACGGCGGATGCCTCCTCAATACCGGCCCGCACCCGATGGACCAGGCGCTCCAGCTCCTTGATACCGACGATATGCCGAACGTATTCTCCGTCCTCAAGCGCGTGAATTCCGCCGGGGATGCCGAAGACTACGCCAAGGTCATCCTCACCGCGCCGAACCGTCCGCTCATCGACGTGGAAATCTCTCCCGCCGACGCGTACAACGATTTCACTTATCGTATCCACGGTTCCCGCGGCTCCCTTACCGCGACCCTCTCGAAGATCAAGTGGAAATACTTCGACGAAAAGCCGATGCCCGAACTCACTCTGGAACCGCTCACCGGCGCGGACGGCCTCTCTCCGGCTTACTGCTCCGAAAAGCTGAACTGGAATGAATTCGAAGAAGACATGAACGGCACTCCGTTCGACTATGCTCCCACCAAATACTACGAAAACCTCTACAACCACCTCGTAAATGGCGAAGAACTCCTCATCAAGCCCGAAAAGATCGTCCAGCAGATCCGCGTCATGGAACTCATCCATGCCCAGAACCCCATGCCGACGTGGTGCTGAGGGAATAAAGTTTCGGGGGGGGGGGGGGGGGGGGGG
>JAFYOX010000079.1 GCA_017547755.1 Clostridia bacterium
AGGAAGCCATTAAGATCCGGACGCGGATGCGGGTGCGGGACTGCGCGGGGAAAGAAAGAATTTTCCGTTCGACGGTATGCGAAGAAGGAACGGAAAACGAGGAGGCGGAAAGCGGATGAATACATCGCAGAAGTATATCAAGGCCGTCTCCCACCCGGGCGTCACGGCGGTGAAAACGAACATACCGGTACAGTATATAGACCGGCAGACGCAATACCTCGCCGACCGGCGGATGCTCTACGACGAAGCGCGGGACTATCTGGCAACGGATTACGTCAAGGCCCGCGTACAAGGTTTGAAACCCGATGATTTCTACGCGTGGACGGAGACGGAAATCCGGCTTTCGGACGTCTCCACGCAGTCGGTGACGGCGTTCGATTCCAAAGAGTACGACAACTTCAAGGAGATTCTTTTCCGGTCCCGGGCGATTGATTACATTCCGGTAGGCGCGTACATCGAGACGATGGGGTCTATCTGGATGGTGGTCAACCCGGGCAACATTTCCTCTTCGACGACGAACGCGGTCATTGCCCGGTGCCTGGCGCACTGGACGTTCTACGACGCATACGGGAATATTCAATGGGAGCCGCTTGTCATCGACCGGAGGACGATGCTCTCGAACCGGAACGAAAGCCCGGAAAACCTCGTTCTGATGGAAGGGTACTTCAACGTCAAGTGTCAAAAGAACGCGAACACCGTCAGGCTGCGCGACAATCAGCGCATGATTCTCGGTTCCTACGCCTACCACATCACGGGATACACGGATTTCTTCGAGGAATTCACGGGGGACGACGATTCGGCGCACGTCATCAATCTGACGGTGCGGCGCGAAGAACCGGAAGAGCATGACGACATGAAGAACCGCATTGCGGACGGGCTTCTCTATACGTGGAGCGCGGATATTTCCGGCGAGGCAAGCGTTCCGGTCGGCGGAATCGGCGGGGCGCGGGCGCACATGCTCGTCAACGGCTCCGTGGTGACGCCGGGAGAGGACAAACCGCAGACGTGGGTATTTACCGTTTCCGATGAAAATGTCCTGTCTATCGAGCCGGACGGACATTACACGGGGGTATCCGAAGGGGAGGCGACGATTACGGCGACACTCACGGAAAACACGAATCTGACGGCCTCCATGAAGGTGACCGTCGCGGCGGCGAGCGAAGACGTGCGGTTCATCGGGACGGTTCCCGCGGAGATCCGGCAGTATTCGATTGTCGGCATTTCCGCGGCGCACGAAGTCAACGGGGAGAACACCGGGGACGCGCTGACGTGGACGTTCGGCGGGGCGAATCCCGCGGATTACACAGCCGTCGTTGAAGAAGGAGGGCGGAGCGTACTGATTACGTGCGATTCTCCGTCCGCGACGCCGCTGATTGTGACGGCGGCTTACGGAGACTATTCGACATCGGTTTCGATCAAGCTGATGGGATATTAACTCCCTTTGCGGGGCGGCAAGGAGGAAGCCGAGCGGGGCTTTTCGGATGAATCCGGAAGTCCCGCTGTTTTGAGAAAGGAAAGCTATGTGCAACTATCACTGTCCGTTCGCGGAACGGAAAGCCGTCGCGGGATTTTTGCTCTGCCGCGACCTATACAAGGAAGACGTGAACTACAACGTCCGGGAAAACGCGATGGGCGTTATCTGCGCGTTTCAGAAGCAGTGCATGAAGACCGGGAAGATGGAGAACACCGACGCGGCGAAGGAATGTTATAAGATGCGTCTGGCACTCAAAGAAAGTGCGCCGGAGCCGGAATTTGTGACCGGAACGAGCGCGGAAAACGAAGAATCCATTCCGGCTGAAACGAAAATCACCGCCGCCGCATCGAAGGGCGGAAAGAAGAAAAAAGGTTAAACCGTTCAAACGCCGCAAGGCTTTTGATACATGCAAGGAAGAGGAAAAACAAAAATGGCCTACGGACTTGCGACCATGCAGAGGGAAAGGCGGCTGCGCATCCGGCGGGGAGAACCCATCCGGGAATGCGGGCTTGACCTGTACCCGATAACGATGGATCACTATGAGGATTTCATCCGGTGCAAAGACGCGCTTGTGATGCGGCTCTCTTCGCTCCCTGTGCGATACGTGAGCTACGATTACCTGTCCGCGATTTTTGCGCTGGAAATGGACGCGCCCGTAAAGGACGGCCAGAGCGCGACCGGCGGATTATTCTACCGTCTGATGCAGCTTCTCGGGTTATCTCTGCGGATTGAGATGACGGAGGAAAGGCTCAACAAAAGCATTTTCTACCGGGTCAGCAACGGCGACGTTTCCATCGATTCGATGGAATTTACCCAGACGGACGCGGACGGAAATCCGAACACGGCCCGGATTACGCCGTTTCAGTTCTCTTCGGTTCTGCGGCCGCTGATTGCCGCGCAGAATCAAATCGAGCTTCCGGACGAAAGCGAAAACGCGGAACTGGTAGACGCCTCCGAGAAGAAGCGGGAGATTCTGAACAAGGGGGTTGCCCTGAAAACCGACCTTGACGACCTCGTTTCTTCCGTTGCGCTTCATTCCGGCGTTTCGGACACGGAGATCATGAACTGGAACGTGCGCGATTTCGAGAACCGCCGCCGTGCTATCGAGCGGGACAAAAAGTACATGCTCTTCGCACAGGCGGAAATGAGCGGGATGG
>JAFYOX010000012.1 GCA_017547755.1 Clostridia bacterium
GCGAGGGAAATCAGGGTCTCTGCGGCCCCTGATTTCCGTCTCCACTACTACATAGAATTTGGATCGCTCCCATTTTATCGACTGGGACAAACCAAATGTCAGCGCACAGACCCATAAAAAATTCTTTTTTCACAAACCCATATCAACCCAACAATCCGGCTACCCCGTATAAAAGTTTTTGCGGAGCTTTTTTCAAAAAGCGACCGTTTCCCCCGTCTCCCCCATCCCCAAAAATCCGCACTCTCCAAAAACATCTTGCAATTTCCCACAAAATATGTTATACTAAAACACTCAAATCACGCAACAGAACCAATGGAGATATAAAGTGGAAAAAGTGAAATTTCTGATGGGGAACGAAGCCATCGCTGCCGGTGCGATTCATGCCGGGGTGGGGCTGGTTTCCGGATACCCGGGGACTCCGTCGACGGAGATTCTGGAGTCTGCCGCGAAGGAAGCGGACGGACGGTATTATGTGGAGTGGTCCACGAATGAGAAGGCGGCGCTGGAAGTTGCGGCGGGTGCGTCGTACAGCGGCGCGAGAACGCTCGTTACGATGAAGCAGGTCGGGCTGAATGTTGCGTCCGACCCGCTCATGAGTCTGGCGTATGTCGGTGTCAAGGGCGGCATGGTGATCGTTTCTGCCGATGACCCCGGCCCGATCTCGTCCCAGACCGAACAGGATACCCGCCATTTTGCACGGTTCTCGAAACTGCCGTGCTTTGACCCGTCTTCGCCCGATGAAGCGTACGAAATGACCGTCGCGGCGTATGATGTCAGCGAACGGTATAATACGCCCGTCCTGCTCCGTCCGACCACCCGCGTCTGCCACGGCTGCGCGAGTGTGAAGATCGACGACGAGTATGTCCCCCATACCCCCGAAGGATTCATGAAAGATACCCAGCGCTGGGTCATCTTCCCGCGGACGTCCTATCTCAATCATATCCGTATCGAGGAACGTACTCCCATCCTCGCCGAAGAATTTTCCGCGTCTCCCTTTAATAAAATTGAAGGAAACGGAAAGATCGGGGTTGCCTGCGGAGGTATCAGCTACGCGTACGTTACCGAAGCTGTACGGATTCTCGGAATTGCGGACCGCGTGTCCGTCCTCAAAATCGGTACGCCGTTCCCGTTCCCGGAAAAACTGGCGGTCGAATTCATCAAAAATACCGATAAGATCCTCGTTTCCGAGGAACTCGATCCCGTCATCGAACGCGAACTCGTCTTCCTCTGCGGCAAGCACAATCTGCCGTGCCGCGTGTACGGAAAATATACCGGCCACAGCCCCCTCGCCGGTGAAAATACCGTCGAAAGTGTCACGAAATACCTCGCGGATTTCTGCGGCATCGAGCTTCCCGAAGCAGCAAAGACCGAGGCTCCCGCACTTCCCGTGCGTCCGCCGGTCCTCTGTGCCGGATGTCCGCACCGTGCGTCCTTCCTTGCCGTCAAGCACGCCATGAAGGGCAGAAAAGCCGTCTTCTCCGGTGACATCGGATGCTATACTCTCGGCAATGCCAAGCCCCTCGATATGGTTGACACCTGCCTCTGCATGGGTGCGGATGTCACCATCGCACAGGGTATCCACCGCATCGAACCCGATACGGTCAACTTCTCCTTTATCGGCGACTCCACCTTCTTCGCTTCCGGTATGACGGGCGTTGCCAATGCCGTTTACAACGACTGCGACCTCGTTCTGATGGTGCTCGACAATTCCATCACCGCGATGACCGGCGGTCAGCCGCATCCCGGCACCGGACGTACCATGATGGGTACCGAAGGCGGAAAGATCGACCTCGTGAAGGTGCTCGAAGGTCTCGGCGTGTCCCATATCGAAGTTGTCAATCCGTTCGATTTCTTCGAAACCGTGAACGCGGTGAAGGAAGCGGCGGACAAAAAGGGCGTCAAGGCGGTCATCTGCAAGGCGCCGTGTGTCAATCTTGTCAAGCCCGGCAAGGCAAAGGTCGTGAACGACCGCTGTGTCGGATGCCGCAAGTGTATCAACGAAACCGGCTGTCCTGCACTCGTGCGCGACGGTAAGAAAGTCGTGATCGAAAGCGGACTCTGCACCGGCTGCGGTCTGTGCGCGAACGTCTGCCCGGCAATGGCGATCGAATGAGCGGAGGATTGAAAAATGGCTGAAAATAAAAATTGTCTGCTCTGCGGCGTCGGCGGACAGGGAACTGTCCTTGCATCGAAACTGATCGCGTTTGCCGCCATGCGCAGAGGTGAAAATGTACGTACCAGCGAAACCATCGGTATGGCACAGCGCGGCGGATGCGTCGTGAGCCATGTCCGTACCGGCGAAGATATCGCATCCCCGCTCGTTCCCAGGCATACCGCGGACGTGATGATCGCGTTCGAACCGGCGGAAGCGGTACGCTGTCTCGATTATCTCGCACCCGACGGCGCGGTGATCGTGAATAAGAAAGCGGTCATGCCCATTACCGTCAATTTCGGCGGCACGGGCTACGACGCGGACGCTGTTCTCGACTACCTCCGTGCGAACGTGAAGAATCTCACGATCGTGGACGGCGACGAGATCTGCGCACTCTGCGGCTCTCCGAAGGTGCTGAACATTGCCCTTCTTGCGGCGGCGGCGTGCTCCGGCATGCTCGGCATGACCGTGGATGAGCTCCGCGAATGCGTGAAGCTGCGTGTCAACGCAAAGTTCCTCGAAATGAACCTCCGCGCGATCGACGAAGCGGAAAAAAGATTCGGAAAATAAAAAGCAAAAAGGATATAAACCACCATGAAAATGACAGAAACCCAGTTCAATCTGATCAAGAAGCAGCTGCGCGACCTGACTTCGCGCGAATGTTTCTATAAGAACAAGTTGGAAGGCATCGACATCGAACAGATCCAGTCGCAGGAAGACTTCGAAAAGCTCCCGTTCACGTGGAAGGGTGACCTCCGTGACGCATATCCGCTCGGACTGCAGGCGGTTCCGGATGAAGAGATCGTCCGTATCCACTCTTCTTCCGGTACGACCGGTACGCCCGTCATCATTCCCTATACCCAGCAGGACGTTGACGACTGGGCGGAAATGTTCGCGCGCTGCTACCGTATGGCGGGTATCACGAACCTTGACCGCGTACATATCACGCCCGGCTACGGTCTGTGGACGGCTGGCATCGGCTTCCAGCTCGGTGCGGAACGCATGGGCGCAATGACCATCCCGATGGGTCCCGGCAACACGGACAAGCAGCTTCAGATGATGATGGACTTAAAGTCCACCGTTCTCTGCGCGACCTCGTCCTATGCGCTTCTTCTCGCGGAAGAAATCGCAAAGCGCGGTATCGCTGACAAGATCCACCTCAAGAAGGGCGTCATCGGTTCCGAACGCTGGGGCGAAAAGATGAGAAACCGTATTGCCAGCGAACTCGGTGTTGAACTGTACGACATTTACGGTCTGACCGAAGTTTATGGCCCCGGCATCGGTATGAGCTGCCCGCATTCCTGCGGCATGCACATCTGGGACGACTACCTCTACTTCGAAATCATCGACCCGAAGACCGGCGAACCCGTGCCGGACGGCGAAATCGGTGAAATCGTTATCACCACGCTCCGCAAGCAGGGCGCACCGCTGATCCGTTACCGTACGCACGACCTGTCCCGCGTGATCCCCGGCGAATGTCCGTGCGGTTCTCCGTTCCCGCGCATCGACACCATTCTCGGCCGTACCGACGACATGGTCAAGGTCAAGGGCGTCAACATCTTCCCGAGCCAGATCGACGCGATGCTTTCCGCGATCCCCGGCGCGTCCAGTGAATACCAGTTCATGCTCGACCACCTCAACGGCAAGGACATCTGCACGCTGTTCGTGGAACTCGACGCAGGCATTGACCGCGAAATCATGGAAAAGATCATCGGCGAAACCTTCAAGGCAAAGATCGGTATCCAGGTTGTCGTCAAGCCCGTTTCCATCGGCGAACTCCCGAGAAGCGAAAAGAAGTCCACCAGAGTGTTTGACAACAGATATTGAGTTTTTGGGAGAACCTTTTTGGAAAAAGGAATTGATGCAGTCGGTACAGAATTGAAGGAATGAGGTATTTTGTATGGAACCGAAGGATTATATTGTAAAGAAGATCGAAGGCGAATACGCGACGCTGAAGGATAAGGAAACCGGCGAGGAACTGTTCATCGCGCTGGCACTCCTTCCGGCGGAAACCGACGTCGGTGTGCACCTGCATTACGAAATGCTCGAATACACCGTTGTAGAAGAAAAATAATAAAAAATCAGGGCAAGGTTTTTCCTTGCCCTGATAATTTTTCCGGGGAATTTATTCTTTATCTTCGACCAGACGGGATTTGGACAACTTCGCTTTTTTATAATAAATGAAGACAAGCGAGCTGCACAGGAGCCAGCCGGCCGGATAGCCCATGGCGATCGGGATGATCGTGTTGGAGATGAAGTTTGCCGTAACGAACAGGTACGCCTGACGGAAGAGTACGAACGATACAAGCATGATGATCATCGGTGCGCGGCTGTTCCCGGCACCGCGGAGTGCACCCGAGTAGACCTGATTGACGCCGCAGACGACGTAGAACGGAGTCAGCCAGCGCAGGAGCATGGTTCCGTATTCCACGACTTCCGGCTTGTCGTTGAAGAAGCGGACAAACGCCGGGGAGAAGATCATGATGGGTATGATGATCAGGATCGTCATCAGCGTTGCCATGACGAGCGCGGTATCCGCACCCTTGCGGGCACGTTCGACCTGATTGACGCCGAGATTCTGTCCGACGAAAGTGGTCGACGCCAGCGCGAGGGACTGCATCGGCAGGAAGATGAACTGGTCGATCTTTGCGTACGCCGTCCAGCCGGACATACAGTCCGCGCCGAAGTAGTTGATATACGACTGCACGAAAATGTTCGAGAACGAGGTGATCGCCATCTGGATCGCCGCCGGGATGCCGACGCGGATGATCTTGGAGAGCATATCCCAGTGCATTTTCAGGTCGCGCGGGATGAATCTGATGCACAGATCCGTCCGCAGGAGCAGGATCAGAACGAGGATCGCCGAAACTCCCTGCGAAACGATCGTTGCCAGAGCGACCCCGGCAACGCCCATGTCAAACGCGATGACGAAAACCAGGTCGAGGATGGTGTTCAGTACTGCGGACACAACGAGAAAATAGAACGGACGCTGGGAATCCCCGATGGCACGCAGGATGCCCGAACCGATGTTGTAGATCATCAGACCGACCACGCCGGAAAAGTAAATGACAAGATAGGTCGTCGCTTCGGGCATGACTTCCGCCGGAGTTTTCATGAAATTCAGCATGAAGGGAACCATGGCGATGCCGAGTCCGGTGAATACGACCGCGAGGATAAAGGTCATCAGAAGCGCGGTATGGACGATGTCATGGACGCGGTCGTATTTTTTCGCGCCGTAATACTGCGAAATAACAACCCCCGCACCGCTCGAAAGCCCGAGAAAGAACCCGATCAGCAGATTGATGATCGGACCGACCGATCCGACGGCGGAGAACGCTTCGTTGCTTACATAGTTTCCGACGACCCATGTGTCGACGGTGTTGTAGAGCTGCTGAAAAATATTGCCGATGAAGAGCGGGAAGGCGAACGTGATGAGGTGGCGCATGATGCTGCCTTCGGTCATGTCCACGTCCCGTTTTTTCCCGATGCGTTTTAGTCGATCTCTGATGTTTTCCACGAGCGGATGCCGTCCTTTCGGTGATTGGATTTCTGAATAGCGGGTAATAATAAAAAATGATAGCTGTAATTTAATAATACATCAGAACGACAAAATAGTCAAGGGGGAAGAGACAATCTCTTGACAAAAAAACGGAGCCGGGGTATAATGAACCTGAAAAAACAGCTGCGGAGGACGGATATGACAGCGGAAGAATTACGGTATCTCACCGACCATTACGACGAAAAAATCGCGCAGATCAAGAAAATCGGCGCACCTCTGAATTTTATTTTCATCACCGACCAGCACAATGAGCTTGCAAATTCCGTGGTTCCTGCCGTGGAATCCATGCGGTACATTCTGGAACGCTGTCCGGAGATCCGTTTTCTGGTCAGCGGCGGTGACATCGGCAACGATTATCATGCCGATCCCGCAGAAATGCGTGCCTCCTACCGCCGGATCATGGACGCGATGTACGCGCTGAACATTCCCGTCCACTGCTGTATCGGCAATCACGATGACGGCATCGGCAATATGATCGACCATCACCTCGACACGAGAAACGCGATCCTTCCGGACGAAATGCGGGCGATCTGCGGAAAGTACAATCCGACGGACAACAATTATTATTATACGGACATCGATACCGACGGCGGCGGCTACCGGTTTGTTTTCCTCGACTGCACCGACAAACCCTATCTGACTGACAAAAACGGGCAGTATCCGTTCGGATGGCGTCTGGAAATTTCGAACGAACAGGCGGAATGGTTCGAAAACGACGCGCTGAATACGGATCGTTCGATCTTTGTTTTCGGACATTCGCCGCTATCGAATGCCGGCATCTGGGGAACCGAAGGAAAACCCGACGGCATCAAGCCGTACGACGATCTGCTGGGCGGACCGCGTCTGACGTTCCATGTGCGGCAGTGCAAAAAGGTGCTGGCGCTGTTCGCCGGTCATGTGCATTACGATAATGTCCGCTACGACGGCGATCTTCCGCAGATCACGACGCTCTGCGCGATGCTCCAGCAGTGGGCGCCGGGCTGTCCCGAACGCACGGCGGGAACGGTCACCGAAACGGCATTCGATGTGGTTTCGGTCAAGGGAGATACGATGTATCTGACCCGTTTCGGCGCGGGTGCGGACCGCAGAGTGGATCTTCTGCGCGCACGTCCATCGAACTATAACCGTATATATTATAAAGGATAAAAAAATCGAAATTTTTTGAAAGAAAATAAGAAATACCCCTTGACAAACCGACTCCGCTGTGATATAATCTATATCGTTCGAGAGAACAACCCCGATGCGGGTGTGGCGGAATTGGCAGACGCGCAAGATTCAGGTTCTTGTGGGGGCAACTTCGTGAAGGTTCAAGTCCTTTTACCCGCATGGAAAGCTGTAAGTTAAAACTTACAGCTTTTTTCTTTGTTTACCGCAGATTCTTTCGGAGAACTGTGACAATGTCACCGATTTTTCAGGATCTTTCTGCTATAATAGAATCAAACCGATCCGGAGGCAATTATGCAGTACCTTATCACCTTCCTCGAAGGGTTTATTTCGTTTATTTCTCCGTGCATGCTGCCGATGCTCCCGCTGTATATTTCGTATTTTGCGGGAAACGCCGACAAAAAGCACCGTACTCTCGCGCGTGCGCTGGCCTTTGTTCTCGGCTTTACCGGAGTGTTCACGCTGCTCGGTCTGTTTGCAGGGACACTCGGACAGCTCCTCGCACGGTATCAGACCGCCGTCAACATTGTCAGCGGCGCGCTCGTGATCGTCTTCGGGCTGAATTATCTAGAAGTCATCCGTCTGCCGTTTTTCAAGGGAATGCAGAACGGCGGACGATCCATCTCCAGCGTATTTTCCGCATTCCTTTTCGGCGTGATCTATTCCGTCAGTCTGACGCCGTGCGTCGGGGCCTTCCTCGGTTCCGCACTCATGATGGCGTCTTCGACCGGCGGTGCCGCGCAGGGAACGCTCCTTCTGCTGACGTATTCGCTGGGGCTTGGGATCCCGTTCCTCGTTTCCGCGATTCTGATCGATCGGCTGAACACGGTCTTCCGGGCGATCAGGAAGCATTACCGTGTGGTCAATATCGTCTGCGGCGTGTTCCTGATCGTTGTCGGTATTGCGATGATGTTCGGTGTACTGAACGTTCTGTTATCTGTCTTTTCGTGAGGTAAATATGGACAGCAAACTGAAATATCTTGTGATCACCGTTCTTTTCGCCGGGATATTTGCGGCCGCTGTGATCGGCTACAATGCTCTCTCCAAAGTATACACGCCGCCGCAGGCGGAACTTGCGCTTCCGGGCGGCAGTACTCCCGTGAAAATGGAAGAAACCGAACCTGCAGGAAACGAAGAGATCGTTCCGGAGGATTCTGAAGATTCCGCGGAAGCGGAGGATGCACCGGAGGAAGCTCCCGAAGAAGAGCAGGCGGAAGCAGTTCCGGCGCCTGACTTTACGATCATGGCGCTCGACGGTTCCATGGTCAGCCTGACAGACCGTCTGGAAGACGGGAAACCGATCGTTCTGAATTTCTGGGCAACGTGGTGCGGCCCGTGTACCTCCGAACTTCCGGCATTCAACAAAGCGGTGGCGGACTATGCGGACGAGATCACGTTTATGATGATCAATCTGACCGACGGTCAGGTGGAAACCGTGCCCGGAGTCAAGGAATTTCTGACGGAAAACGGCTACAGCCTGCCGGTTTACTTTGACAAAAAGGGAAGCGCGACCGGTCCGTACGGTGCGTCTTCGATTCCGCTGACTTACTTTATCACGTCGGACGGCATGGTCGTCGGCGGACACATGGGGTCGATGTCCGAGGAGACCCTGTACAATTATCTCGAACAGCTTCTGGAACTTGAACAATAAAACAGAACCGCCGCGGAGTAAAAAACTTCGCGGCGGTTTTGCTTTTTTTGACAATATTCCAATTTTTTCTTGTTTCTATTGACTTTCCGGAAGAGGGAGGCTATAATAAAGTATATTAAAATATATACTCACGGGAGATTTCCTGCTGTGAAAAACAAGATTACAGCACTTATTCTCGCCGCATGTATGCTCGGCGGAGCGGCATGGTCCGCATCGGCGGCGGAATACGGCGGATGCCGGTGCAGATGATATTCCGACGTACAGTACTTCCAGAATGGACAACCTTGACATTCCGAATATCACATCTACCTCCACCGTTTACGATCCGGACGGAATGGTGAATATCGAGGTGGTTTATGCGTCTGCCGGTGCGGACGGAACACTGAAGGTCACGGTTCTCAACGAGATCGACGGTCTGACTGCCGGTGCGTCGTTCAGAGCTGCGGTGATCACGGGCAATGAGGTTGAGTATGCGGAAAATCGGTATGCCGGGATCATCACCTACATCCCGCAGGATGTGAACTACATCATCAACCGTGCCGAAGCCGCGCTGATTTTTGCGAAGGTTCTCGGAAATGCCGCGAAGATCAACGTGATCCCCGAAAATTATTTCTGGGATCTCTACGGCAGCGGAGAAGTCGGTGAGGCCGTCAACAAGCTCGCGGAAGCGGGAATTGTGAACGGTATGGAAGACGGTTCCTTCGGTGCGAACGGCAGTTTCCTCCGCAGCCAGGTGGCGACCGTGGTTGCCCGCATGGCGGGACTGGTTGCTCCCGTACGGATCGGCTGATTGATATTTGAATGAAATAAAAAAATAAATGAGGAGAAGCTTTTCTGGAGGAAAGTTTCTCCTCAGATCCCTTTCAGAAGGAGTTCTGTTATGTTTGAAAAAGATTTATCGTACGACCTGCAGACCAAAATCCCGCTGAAATTCCGCGAAGACGGTGGTTTCCGCATCCTGATGGTGTCGGATATTCACGGCGGCAAGGGATACGCGAAGGAAAAGACCGTCCGTGCGCTGCAGGCACTGCTGGATGAGGTGAAGCCAGACCTCGTTCTGCTCGGCGGCGACATCGCCGGACCGGGCGTGATCCACATCGAAACGGCGGAAGAGCTGAAGGAAATGCTCGACGGTCTGTCCGCGCCGATGGAAAACGCCGGCATTCCGTGGGCACACGTCTACGGCAACCATGACGACAATTACGGCCTGTCCAACGCGGAACAGCAGCCGATCTACGAAAGCTATCCGCACTGTGTCTCCAAAGCGGGCCCGGCGGACATTTCCGGCGTCGGAAACTACGTCCTGCCGATCTATGATGCGGAAGGCAAGAGGATCCTCTTCAACGTGTTCGGGCTTGACTCGCACAGCGGACTGCTGGAATTCAGGGAAGAATTCGGGCTTCCGGCGAATATGCGCTTCTTCCAGCCGGCATCGTTCACGCAGAGTTCGTACGATACGGTGCATTTCGATCAGATGATGTGGTACTGGCAGACGTCGTGCGCGCTGGAAAAGCACGAAGGTGCGAAGATCCCCGCGCTGATGTACATGCACATTCCGCTTCCGGAACACGGGCTGGTGACGATGCACCGCGACGACTGCGAATTCGAAGGCGGTCAGCTGGAAGACGTGGCATGTGCGCCGCTCAACGGCGGTCTGTTCTCGGCGTGCCTGCAGCGCGGCGACGTGAAGGCGATCTTCTGCGGTCACGACCACGTGAACGATTTTTCGGCGGAATACTGCGGCATCAAGCTCGGTTACGACGGATTCCTCAGCTATCACGCCTGCCACAAGAACCTCATCCGCGGCGGTCGCGTGTTTGAGATTTCGGCAGACGATCCGGCGAAGATCGATACCTATATGGTCAGAGTCCACGATATCCTCGGAGACGAAGGAAATTCATAAATGCAAAAGGGAGACGGCGGTCTCCCTTTTCGATTACTTCAATCCATGCTGTTCGGCAAAGTCGATGGCGTAATCGCGGATTTTTTCATTTTTGATGTTGTTTTTCAGGTCCGTGATGTCAACATAATACCCGTTGCGGATGCAGGACAGCAGGGCTTCGACGACAAACACTTCGAAAATTTTCTCACTGCGGAAGGCTTCTTCCACGGTGGTGTCGAGTTTTGTGTTGATCCCCTCGATGGCGGCGGCATAGAGAAGGTTGTCCTCACCGAGCAGTTCGCCCATCCGGCGGAGAGAGGACATTGCTTCGCGTACCTGCGCGACGGTGATTTTTCCGCGGTATTCCATAAGTTTTTCTCCTCCCGATAAAATGTTGTCAACGGTGGTGTGCAGAATTGCCGCGAGGTCCAGCAGGATGCCGGCGTCCGGGACGGTTTCGCCGCGTTCCCATTTGGAAACTGCCTGATAGGATACGCCGAGACGTTCGCCCAGTTCGTTTTGGGTCAGTCCCCTGTTTTTTCGCAGCATGGCGATCTGTGCACCGATTTTCTGTGTATTGAGCGGCATATGTACTTCCTTTTGTGTTGATTGCGGTTCATGCTTATATTTTACCGCAGGGCAGGGGATTTTTCAATAACCGGGCAGGTTATATTTCCGACGGGAGGTGATAACGACGGGTGAGTTCCGTCAAAACGTTTTTCGCGAAAATATATTTCTGAACACCTTGTAAATATCCCGCGGATGTGCTACAATGAACGCGAAAAAATCATCTCTGCGGGGGCATCTGCGTATGAATATTCCGAAACTGCAATCGCTGAAACTTTCTCTGATCGATATCTACAGTCCGAAGACCGACGAAGGCAAAGGACGCCTCATCAGCCTGACCAGCGCGATGGTCGCCGCGCTGTACAACGTCTTCATCACCGGGATCTTCTATACCGGATTCCTCTCGATGTACGGCATTTCCATCACCGGCGTCGGGATCATCACGTTCATCCCGTATATCGCCACCTGCTTCAGCCTGTTTTCACCCTCCATTCTCGGGCGGTTCCGGAAACGGAAGTGGATCCTGCTCGCCGCGAAGATTTATTTCTACGCCATGTACATCATCGCGACCACGCTGATGCCGCAGTTCGTTACAGATCCGGACGACCGTCTGACGTGGTTCATTATCCTGCTGTTCCTCGCGTATTCCGTCTATGCGCTGTTCAGCCCCGGATTTACGACGTGGTTCTACCGCTTCTATCCGGCGGAAAGTGAACGCCGTACCCGCTATATCGCGCTCAACCAGACCTTTGCATCGATCCTGTCGAGCATCATGCTTCTCGTCAGCGGGCTTCTCACCGACGCCGTGGAAGGCTCCGCGATGCAGGATACGCTCATCCTCGGTTTCCGGTATTTCGCGTTTGTTCTCGTCATCGTGGACGTTCTCATGCAGGCGGCGGCAAAGGAATATCCTTACGCGGAAGCGCCGAAGCTCCGTCTGGATAAGGTATTCACCATCCCGTTCCGCTACCGCAAGTTCCTTCTGTGCATGATCGTCATGTTCGTGTGGAATTACATCGGCAACCTCAACAACGGTCTGTGGAACTACCACCTTCTCAATCATCTGCATTTTTCGTACACCGTCATCAACATCGTCACGATGCTGTATACGCTGATCCTTCTCTGTACCGGCGCTTTCTGGCAGAAACTCCTGCACCGGTATTCGTGGATCAAGACCTTCGGGATCGCAAGCCTGCTCTTTACCCCGACGGAATTTCTCATGTTCACGCTGACGCCCGGTATGGAATGGCTCTGGGCAGTCACGTCCTGTGTCCAGCACTTCTGCAGCGTCGGTCTGAACTTCGCGTACGCGAATATTCTCTACCTCAACCTGCCGGAAGAGGAATCCACTGCCTGCATCTCGTTCAACACAATCGGATGCAACGTCTTTGCCTTCCTCGGCATGATCACCGGTACATGGGTCAGCTCCTTCGGCAATGACAGCGCCATGCCGTTCCTCTTCGGCATGAACGTCTATGCCGTCCAGTATACCACGCTCCTGCGTGCGGTCGGTCTGTCCACGATCGGTATCCTCCTGATCGTCGGCTGGCGGAAACTCACGCCCGACCACGAAATCACCGTCATCGAACAGACCCAGGAACACCTCGAAAAACGCCGTAAGAACCTCCTCAATCGCTGGAAGCGCCGCGGTACGTAAAAACTATAAAAACAAGGTACAGCCCAGATCAAAAAATCTGCACTGTACCTTGTTATTTTCATAGATTGAAGTTTTTGGGAAGGGGTTCGGGGAAACCTTTTTCGAAAAAAAGGTTTCCCCGAGAAAAATTATTCTATAAATCAATCAAAAGGGTTTTCGGTCGGGTACGGGAGGGACTTGGGCTGGTTGTAGGAGATGTCCGCGATGCCGATGTAGCGGAATACTTCGTAGAGAGCCTTGCCGTAGTGTCCGAATGCAACTGCGCCGTGGTGCGGGAATCTCTTCTGGATGAGAACATGGCGGTAGAAGCGATCCATTTCGGGGATAGCGAATGCGCCGATGGAGCCGAAGGATTCGCAGTCAACGTCGAGGACTTCGCCCTGTGCGATGTATGCACGGAGAGTGGTGTCCGCGTTGCCCTGGAGACGGAAGAAGGTGATGTCGCCGGGCTTGATGTTGCCTTCCATGGTGCCGCGGGTGATGTCCGGTTCCGGAAGTTCGGGTTCAAGATCACGCTTCATGATGAGCTGGTAGCCCATGTGAGGATCCTTGAGGAGCTTGGAGCAGGTGTTGCCGCAGTGGAAGCCCATGAAGGTTTCGGTCAGCTTTGCGCTGCACTTGCCGCAGATGGACTTGTCGTAGATGGACTTCGGAACGGTGTTGTTGATGTCGAGAAGGGTTACCGGTGCGCCGGATACGCATACGCCGATGTATTCGGAGAGTACGCCGTAGATGTCAACTTCGCAGGATACCGGGATGCCCATGCCGGTCAGACGGCTGTTGATGTAGCAGGGAACGAACTTGAATTCGGTCTGGAATGCCGGCCAGCACTTTGCGGCGAACGCAACGTATTCGCGCGTGCCCTTATGCTGTTCCGCCCAGTCGAGAAGGGTAAGTTCGTACTGTGCAAGTCTCGGGAGAATGCCCGCGTACTTGTTGTTCGGACCGAGTTCCGCTTCCATTTCCGCTACCTTTGCGGGGATGCGTTCGTCGTTCGCGTGCTTGTTGTATGCAACGAGAAGGTCGAGTTCGGAGTTTTCTTCAACCGCTACGCCGAGATCGTAAAGCGGCTTGATCGGGCCGTTGCAGGCGAGGAAGTCGTCCGGACGGGGACCGAAGGTGATGACCTTGAGGCCCTTCAGACCGAGGACCGCACGTGCGATCGGAACGAATTCACGAACCTTGTCAGCGAGTTCTTCCGCGGTGCCGACGGGATAGGACGGGATGTAAGCCGCACGTCCGCGCAGACCGAGGTTGTAGGAGCAGTTGAGCATGCCGCAGTATGCGTCGCCGCGTCCGTCGTGCAGGTCGCCGTCACCTTCTGCAGCTGCCGCGTACATGATCGGGCCGTCGAACCAGTCACCGATGAGGGTTTCGGGAGTTTCCGGACCGAAGTTGCCGAGGAATACAAACAGAGCGTTTACGCCGTTTGCCTTTACGTCTTCGACTGCTTTCTTCGCGTCGATTTCGTTTTCAACGGTGATGGGGCATTCGTACAGACCGCAGCCGTATGCCTTTGCGATAGCGGAACGGCGGCGTTCGGAGAGTGCCATGGGGAAGCAGCTTCTCGATACAGCAATGATACCGAGTTTTACTTCAGGAATGTTGCAGATCATAAAATCCTCCTTATTGGATAAACGAATCTTTTTTCATTGTACATTTTACCTTTTTCGCGGAAAGAAGTCAAGGGCTTTGTGGGTTTTGTTAAAATTTATTTTCCATGCCGTCATATTCTTGACAGAAACGCCCGAACATGGTATATTAATAGGTAATAGATCTTTCGATAACGGAGAATTATATGAAGAGATATATGAAATGCCTGTCCGCTCTGCTGGCGGCGGTTCTTCTGCTCGGCGGATGCACTGCGCAGACCGCTCCGGAGGAAACGGAAGATGCGGAGGCTGTCACGGCGGAAAATCCCGTAAAGGAAAAGAAGATTTTCGGCGCGGAGATGATGACCGGTGAGGAGATCAACGCGCTGAAGGAAGGGAAAGATCGCCTTCCCACGGGAGATGAGCGTTCCGTTCTCTATTTCAACGGCGCGGAGCTGGCGTGCCTCAGAAACCGGCGCGTTTTCTACGCGACCGTTCCGCAGCCGGAAAACGGCGGATGGCCGGAAGGGTATCTGAGCGGTCCGGAAGGCTACCGTGTGGTCATTGACAAAACGCTGGTGCCGGACGATCCCGCTGTGATGATCGAACGCGGCAACAGCCTGATGATCTATATGATCGGCGAGACGGATTATGTGGTCGCCGAAGTGATCATGACCTATCTGCCTGTGATTTCCATCGAAATTGACAAGGAAAGAGAACTGAACGGAAATCTGCAGGGGGCAACGTTCACCCTTCACGACTCCGCATCGACCAACAAAAATATGCGGTATGCCGAATCCCGGGCGGAAGTGAAGCTGCGCGGCGGTTCCAGCGCGGGTCTGGTCAAAAAGAGTATGCGCATCGACCTCAAGGATGAAAACGGCGAAAACCGCGATATGTCCTTCTTCGGCATGCGCGAGGATGACGACTGGATCCTGACGGCGATGTTCTCGGACGAAAGCAAGATCCGCGACATGACGGGCTGGCAGCTCTGGCGTGAGATGAATTCGTATTACCCGGATGTCAAGGGTTCGTGCGCTCCGGAGACGAAGTACGTGGAAGTGCTCCTGAACGGCAAATATCAGGGGCTGTATATGTTCATGGAAAAATTCGACGCGAAGACGATGGAGCTTGAAGACGGCGACGTCCTCTTCAAGGCGACATCGTGGGACGTTCCGGACTCTGCGGGGCTGAAGAAGCAGCATGCACGTTCGCTCTCCTACCGTGCAATGGAGAAAAAGTGGCCGGATATCACGGAGAAAATCGATGGCACATGGGATGTGATCTCGGAATACATCCGCGTTGCCTATGAAACGGACGGAACCGGCTTCAAGGCGGAGATCGAAGATGTGGCGTCCGTGGAAAATCAGGTGGACTACTGGATCTTCAACAACGTGACGATGGCTGGCGACAATACGTTCAAGAATGCCTACTACGCTGTGAAGGACGGTCTGGTCTACACCCTGCCGTGGGACCTTGACATTTCGTTCGGTCTGAACTGGAACGGCGACCCGGCGACGAACTACCTCTACCGCGAAACGAACTGCGTCACGCGGACGTACGATTTCCAGGCAGGACGCCGGAGCATCAAGTATCTCGACAGCGCGAAGGAATATCTGAAGGAACGCTGGACGGAGCTGAAGGAATCGGGCGTTGTCACGGCGGAACGCATCATTGCCAATGCGGAAGCACATTGGAACCTGATCCACGTCTCCGGTGCGATTGCAAGAGAATGCGAACGCTGGCCGAGCGTCAGCTACGTGGACGACGATCTGAAGTATTTCAAGAATATCATCACCGACCGCATCGAGTGGTTGGACGATTATATTATGGATATGGAATAAAAGATGTGGGGAAAAACTTTTTTGAAAAAAGTTTTTCCCCACATCCCTTTTCAAAAACTTTTATACCGGGATAGAACAAGAGAAAACTGCGGATTTAAAGCATTGCTTTACTTTTCTACACAAAGATTCGCTTGTGAATGCGGCGGAAATGCGGTATACTGGAATCACGAAACCGGTTTCCGCATTTTCATTTCAAAGGAGAACTTACTATGACGACATCCATCGGTCAGAACATCAAGCGGCTCCGCAGGGAACGCGATATCACGCAGGAAGGACTGGCGGAATTCCTCGGCATCACCGCGCAGGCGGTCAGCGGCTGGGAATGCGACCGCAGTCTGCCGGACATCGCACAGCTTCCGCTGCTTGCGAACATTTTCGGCGTGACCACGGACGAGATCCTCGGCGTGAACGTCGCCGCAAGGGAAGAGAACATCGGCGAGATCTGCAGAAAGGCACGGAAAACGGACGCGGACGGATATATGGACGAAGCGATCCGTATTCTGCGGAAGGGACTGCTCGATTATCCGAATTCTTACAAGATCATGGCACTGCTTGCGGAGTATCTGTATTGTTCGGGGCAGTTCGAGGAAGCTCTCACGCTGAATCAGAAGGTCATGCAGGAGTGTACGGACATCGGTATCCGCGCGGAAGTCACGTCGAATCTGTGTTCGCTGTACGATCATCTCGGGCAGAAGCAGAAGGCGGTCGAAACGGCGATGACCCTGCCGGAAATTTCGCGGAACGATCTGCTGAAGTATCTCTACAAAGGAACCAAACTTGTGGAATTCTACCGCGAAAATACGCTCGATATGTTCAGCGATGCGCTGTATCAGGCGGAACAGCTTGCCTACTGCCGCGATGACGACGGCAGGGAGGTCTATAACGCCGACGAACAGCTTGCGATTCTCGCAAAAGTCACCGCCATCTACGAAATCCTTCTCGAAGACGGGGACTACAATTTCTTCGCGCAGTTCATGGAATCTGCATACCGGCAGTCGGCCAGACTGTACGCCGGAAAGGGGGATGCGGAAGGTACGCTCCGCAGTCTCCGGAACATGGCGGAATTCTCGCAGAAATTCCTGCGGTATCCGGAAGATGCGGCGCAGACGTCGATGCTGTTCCGCGGCGTGAAGTACGGCGGCTGGGTGAAGACCTCACCGGATGCAGTCAGTGCCATGATCCGGGAAAACCTCGATTATCTCGCCGGACCTCGGTTTGATTTTGTCCGTGAACGTCCGGAATTTGCGGAAATCGTAAAGATCCAGAGCGAACGATAAATTTCTGAAAAATATTTTTTGAAATTCCCAACCTTTTTCCCATCCCGTTTGTCTATATTACAGCAGCTGCAAACTTACAGAAAGGACATACCATGATTTATTCGGAACAAACCGACGAAATCCTCGTGGGGCTGACCCTCGCCGGGAACCAGGATGCCTACGAAGAACTCGTTCTGCGGTATCAGAAGGCGGTGCTTGCCTCCGCATATGCGGTCGTGCGCAATTCCTACATGGCGGAAGACGCCGCGCAGGATGCGTTTGTCAGCGCGTGGATGAAGCTCGCCGTCCTCCGCGATCCGTCGAAATACGGTGCGTGGGTCTGCCGGATCGTGAAGAACTGTGCGAAAAATATGCTTGCCCGCGTGCGGGAGTGCATGGATTTCGACGTTCTCCTGCGGTACGAGCAGGACCATGCGGCGTCGGTCGAGGGAATGCTGATACCGGAAACGGACGAGCTCACCGAAGATCTGCGCGGCAGCATCGGGCGGCTTCCCGACAAGGTGAAACAGGTGGTGTACCTGCATTATTTTGAAGGACTGTCCGTTGCCGAGATCGCCGAACGGATGATGATCCCGGCAGGGACGGTCAAATGGCAGCTTCACGAGGGACGAAAGACGATCAGAAAGGATTTATGTGCCATGAACGAACGGGAAAATGATACATTGACGGAAAAGGTCATGAAAAAGGTCACGGAACTCAAACGTATGTTATACAATAACGACCGCTCGGGCATCGAAGCCGCATACCGCGCGCTTCTGCCGGAGGTCGAAAATCTGCCGGAATCGCCGGAACAGCAGTACGCGCTTGCGGATGTGCTGAAGATCGGCTGGTGGTGCGTGAAGAGCGTGCAGAGCGACGAATACCTCGCACGGCTCCGCGATGCCGCCGAACGCGGTCACAACGATGAGGTGATGGAAGCCATCACGGAGATCGAACACGGCAAGCTGTCCGACGACGCACTGATTGAGTTTATCCGCGACAAGCAGATTCCGCGGCTCGAAAAAGGCGGGTACCGTCTCGCGCTCGGAAGCGCGTGGTTCTGGCTCGGCGCGGCTTACATCCAGAGCAAAAAGGATATCGAAAACGCTCTCGCGGCGAACGAAAAGGTTCTGGAAATTCTGAATCCGGAGGACACCCTTTACGCAAACGCGCTTGCCGTAAAGAAAATGATATCGCTCAAACAGGAACAATGCGGTACGCTTCCGGCGGAACGATACTATCTGAATGCTTATGCTGAGAAATACCGGTATATTGACGGCGAACTGCGGCTCGTCAGTCAGCCGGGATATATGCTCGGACAGTACAATGTGGGCGATTATTGGAATTCCCTGTATCTGTTCAGTAATCTCTGCGGAGTCTGTGACGGCTATCTGCCGCCGCACGGTCTGAACCTCGGCGAAACGTACACGGCGACCGACGGAAAATCCGCACTGACCTTCGAAGCGGACGGACTGACCGTGGAAACCCCTGCCGGAACCTTCGAAAACTGTCAGCTCTGGACCGTTTTGGGAGATCTGTACACGACGAAGACCTACTTCAAGGAAGGCGTCGGCATCGTCCGGCAGGAACGCCGGAACCATGGGATCGGTGACACGGCAACATCCCTGACCGCATACGAAGTCAGCGGGGAAGGTCTGCTTCCGTTCACCGCCGGAAACAGGTGGAGCTATGCGGTTGAAAATCTCTCCCATACCGTGGACTGCGAAATCACGGCGGAAGTCGTCTGCAATAACGGCGAGACCGTCACCGTTGCGCACAACTGGCACCAGATCAAGCGGTGCTACGACGAAAACGACTGGAACGACATGATGCTCCAGCTGCGCCGCGAATACGCTTACGAAGACGAAACCAAGCCGAACGAAAGTCATCTCCGCGATATGACCCATGTCATAGAACGCGCCGAAGCTCTGGCGAAAACTCCTCTTGAACTTGCGCATACCAAAGCCGCGTGCAGCGTCATGCGCCGCATCATGGACACGGACGAGGAATTCAATCCGAACCGCACCATGTCCGGACACTGGAATTTCTTCACCCGTTTCCTGTTCGGGGAACAGAACGGAAAAATCACGCTGGAAGACGGATGGGAATACGATTTCGAGTGGAAGGATATCGGTCACTGGTCGGACGAACGGTTCGCGCTTCTGTACAATGATATCTACGGAATGCTCGCGGATGTCCTGAACGGCTGTCTGTGGACGGACGAATGGGTATCGGGAACCCACGTGATCGAATGGAAGGACTACGCGGACAAACCGTTCAAAACCACGCTGACCGCCGAACCTGCCGGTGAAATCACCACGGCAGCAGGCACCTTCACGGACTGCATCAAGCTCACGCTCGACACGGAAGGCAAGACGAACGGCCTCGCCTACCGCGGCGGTCATAAGGAATACTGGCTCGCACCCGGCGTGGGCATCGTCCGTGTGGTCAGCACCTATCCCTACAACGACAAGCTGACCGCCACCTACGAACTGACCGCGTACACCGGCACCGGCGACGGCTATATGCCCCTTACCGACGGCATGCACCGCCGCTTCGACGGCATCGGCCTCGAAGACAACTTCCTCGGCTGGGCCGACTACACCGTCAGCGGAACATATATGTTCGCCGACCGCGGGGGAATTCGGGAATTATAGAAAATCGTGGAAACCTTTTTGCAAAAAGGTTTCCACGAACCCTTTCCAAAAAACTTTATACTATAAAACAGGACAGAGAAAGTGCAGATCTGAAGTTATAAATCCGTCTGTAATCCTTACAAACGCTGATACTTCAAATCTGCACTCTCTTTATCTTCTATAATCGTTTAAAAGTTTTTGAAGAAGGGTTCGGGGAGGACCTTTTTTTAAAAAGCTCCTCCCCGAGAAGAAAATAATTATTAACTTACAGCTTGGAAACGATTGCTTCGGTGTCGGAAGCGATCATGAGTTCTTCGTTGGTGGGAAGAACGTAAACCTTAACCTTGGAATCTGCGGTGGAGATTTCAACGGTTTCGGACTGATGGTGGATCTTGGCGTTGAGTTCGGAGTCGATCTTTACGCCGAAGAATTCGAGACCGGTGCAGGCTCTTTCACGGAGTTCGGTGTTGTTTTCGCCCATACCTGCGGTCCATACGATTGCGTCTACGCCGTCCATAGCAGCGGTGTAGGAACCGATGTACTTCTTGATCTGGTATGCGAGGGTGAATGCAGCACGGCGAGCGAGCGGGTTGCCTTCGAGGATCGCTGCTTCGATGTCACGGCTGTCGGAGGAGATTTCGGATACGCCGAGGAAGCCGCACTTCTTGTTCATGTATGCATCTGCTTCTGCGGGAGTCCAGCCTTCGCGTTCCATAAGGAAGGTAACGATTGCCGGGTCGATGGAACCGCAGCGGGTACCCATCATAACGCCTTCAAGGGGAGTGAGACCCATGGAGGTGTCAACGCACTTGCCGCCCTTGACAGCGGAGATGGAAGAACCGTTACCGATGTGGCAGGTGATGATCTTGGTTTCTTCTACCGGCTTGTCGAGGAGCTTAGCCATTTCGCGGGAAACATAACGGTGGGAGGTACCGTGTGCACCGTAGCGGCGGATCTGATACTTTTCAGCCATTTCGGTGGAAATACCGTAGGTGTATGCTTCTTCCGGCATGGTCTGGTGGAAGGAGGTGTCGAATACGAGAACCTGGGGAGTATTGGGCATTACAGAGAGGCAGCCCTTGATACCCATGATGTGCGCGCCGGTGTGAAGCGGTGCGAAGTCACGGCAGCGTTCGAGAGTTGCGAGAACTTCATCGGTGAGAAGAACGGATTCGAAGAAGTAAGGACCACCATGGACTACGCGGTGACCAACAGCTTCGATTTCGCTCATGTCGGAGATAACGCCGGTTTCAGCGTCGGTAAGATACTTGACAACGATGTCGGTAGCGACAGCGTGGTCGGGCATCGGGATTTCAACCTTGATCTTTTCGCCGTCTTCGCCCTTGCGGTGTTCGATGCGGCCGTCGATACCGATACGTTCGCAAATACCCTTTGCGAGAACGGATTCGGTAGCGGTGTCAAAAAGCTGATACTTCAGGGAAGAAGAACCTGCGTTTACAACTAAAACTTTCATTTTGAAGATTTCCTCCGAAATTTATTTGAATAGTATTTGACATAGAATGAGAGATACTATATAATTATATATGAAAATATCCGAAATTACAAGAACTTTTACTCGATTCGTAGGAAAAACTAAAATATGCTGAAACTGGAAACTGTAATTTGTGAACTTAATCCAATCCATAACGGCCACGCGTACGTAATTTCCCGTGCAAAAGCGGATTCCGACGTCTGTGCAGCCGTTTTGTCGGGAAATTTCGTCCAGAGAGGGGAAACGGCGGCGTTCGACAAGTATGCGAGAGCCCATGCCGCCGTCCTTTCCGGCGCGGATCTGGTGGTCGAACTTCCGTTTCCGTGGTGCGCGTCCGGTGCGGAATCCTTTGCGCTCGGCGGTGTGACCGCCGCGGCTGGGATCGGTTCCGCCGGGCTGACGTTCGGATCGGAATCGGGCAGTACGGCATATATCGAAAAAATTGCCGGTGTGAAGTCCTCGCCGGAATTTGCGGAAGTCTATACGGAAACGGAGGCGGCATTCCGGGAAAAAGGGAGCGCGGCGGTGTTCGACGAGACCCTGCGCCGGTTCGGACTGAACGAAATGCCCGGCGCGAACGATAAACTCGGCGCGGAGTACATCCGCTTCGGCAGGGAATACGGACTTTCCCACACGGCGGTGAAGCGGCTCACGGAGATGAAAAGCGCGACCGCGCTCCGGTCGATGGCGTTTGCGGACTGTGCGCCGTTTATGCCGGAAGCGGCGTTTGCCTTTCTGCAGACGGCGGCACGGTCGGATATGGCGGCGTTCGCGGACGTCCTTTTCCGTCATGCCAGACTGTATCTGCGCGGAACAGAGCATCCGGTGCTGCAGATCGCCGCAAAAAAAGCGCGCGAATTCACGGATGGGGAAGAATTTCTCGGAAATATCGCCACAAAAAAATACACCGCCGCGCGGATGCGGCGGGAACTGCTGTTTTCGCTGACGGGAGTGCGGCCGGAATGGCTGAAAATGCCGCCGCCGTATACGATCCTGCTGGCGGCGAACGAACGCGGGCGGCGGTATCTCTCGGAAACCCGGAAATCGCGGACGTTCCCGGTCCTCACGAAACCGGCGGATTTTGTGCCGGTCAGCGATACGGCGGCGGAAATCCGGAGTTGCCACGCGTTTGCGGATGAGCTGTTCTGCCTGATCAACGGACTTCCGGCGGACACGTTCATGAAGCGGCATCCGGTGATGGTGTGATTTCTGAAAATTTTACAGGGAGAGATTGTATAGAATCTTTCCCTTTTTCTTTGCGTATTCCGCGATTGATGCTGTTCCGCCGGTGGAACAGCGGCAGTAGACAAGGACAATGTCGGACTGATCGACCATCCAGCGATTTCGGTGAGAGATAGCGAAACGCAGAGGAACCTTTTCCAAACCTTCGGGATAAATTGTTTTCGCGTTCTTGTATATGGGAGCGAGCGGACGGACAGAAGGCAGATAGGCGAGGATGACCTGACAATCGATCTGCGGAAATTTCGGAATTACCGATTCGGACAGGACTTGATAAGCCATAGCATCAAACTTTCCCTGATTGCCGACGAGAAATTTCTCAATATGCTGTTCTTTCACAAGCTGATGGATGAGGTCGGTCAGAGAGTGGATGACGGAATCCGGTGCGTCGTGGTGTCCGAACATGGAGCAGATCATGAGTTTGAATCCTTTCTGCAAACTGAAAAATATAATTGATATCTGTATTATACTATTGCAAACCATAAAAGTCAATTAAGAACTGTGATGTACTGAATAAAATTTCTTCATACAGTATAATTTTTTTATACCAAAGATTGTACTGAGGAAAAATATGGGGAAAGAAGTAGAATTCAAAAATCGTGATCGTTTTATACAATTAGGAATTGCAATTGCGACAATCCGGAAAATTCGCGGGATGAATCAGCAGGAACTTGCAGATGAGGCAGGAATCAGCCGTACACATCTGAGTAAAATTGAAGCGACGGGAACTGCAAGCAGATTTACGCTTGATGTTTTCTTTAACATCGCGGATGCGCTGGAAGTGGATCCTGCAGAATTGATCCGCGCCTCAATGGTACCGGATTCGGTCATGAAGATGAAAAAAGAATAAAAAAACTTTCAGACCCGCACGGACAAAATCCGTCCATATCGTTTGAAAGTTTTTGAAAAGGGGCGCGGGGGAAAACTTTTTTCAAAA
>JAFYOX010000080.1 GCA_017547755.1 Clostridia bacterium
CCTTATAAAATTTTTTGCGGAGCTTTTTAAAAAAAGCGACCGTATCCCCCGTCTCCCCATTCCTCCACCCCGCACAGACAAAAATCCCATCAACTGACACAAAGCGGAAAATAATGAAACAAACCCAAACACGCTGTTGACAAGGAAGGGGCAATCATGTATAATAATTATAGAAAGATAAAGTATATGATGAGAGGAGTGTTGCTATGACGCAGTATAAGCGAGGGAGGAGTCTTCCGACGACTCCCTATATGCTTGTGCATCCGTCGACTGCCGCGCATTATCTTCTTGAAGGAAGATCGCTTGTGTGCCTGGTGCGGCACGGACAGACCGACTGGAACATCATCAAGCGTCTGCAGGGACGCGAGAATGTCCCGCTGAACGACGCGGGTCACGCACAGGCGGCGGTGGTTTCACAGCTTCTCGAACAGAGCAGAAGCCACGGCGTTTCCTTTGCAAAAGTCTGCACTTCCCCTCTCTCCCGAGCCTACGATACGGCAAAATATATCACCGATTCCCTTCACATCGACGCGCCCGTCGTCCTCGATAACCTCATTGAACGCGACTACGGCAGCCTCTCCGGTCTGACTCTCGACGAACGTCACCGCCTTTTTCCCGGCGGCGAACGTCAGGCAGGCAACGTCGAATCCGTTCCGCAGGCGGCGTCCCGGATGCTCCGTGCCATCGACGATATGCTCGAAGTCTCCGCCAGACGTTCCGTCATCGGCGTCACCCACGGCGGCCTCATCAACGCCGTTTTTTCCCGTCTCACCGCCGGTGAGATCGGTACCGGCAAAACCCTCACCGTCAACTGCAGCCTCAGCTGCATCGCCGCAGGCATCGGCGAACCCATTCCTCTCGCCTACAATCTCCAGAACGAGTCCGCTACCATCTACCTCACCAAACTCCTCGTTCACGGAGCCGATATCTGATTATTCATTATTTTTCCAAATAATGAATAATTCTTACCCCAATAGTTAGCCCCCGCTAACACTCATTCGGAAAGGAGTTCCATGATCACAAAAAAGTTTAAAGTCGGCGGAATGTCGTGCGCCGCGTGTCAGGCATCCGTCGAACGCGCGGTATCCGCCGTTTCCGGCGTGGACAGCGTCACCGTCAGTCTCATGACCAATTCCATGACCGTCGAATTCGATGAAACCGCCGTCTCCGACGAACTTCTCTGCAAAGCCGTCGCGGATGCCGGATATTCCGCCGGAGAATGGACAAAAACGCAGAACACCGATGCGGAAGACGCGAAAAAATATGCCTCCATGAAAAAACGGCTCATTGCATCCGCCGTCTTCGCCGTCCTTATGATGTATGTCACGATGGGACACATGATCGGCCTGCCCCTTCCCGATTTTCTTTCCCCTCACCATGCACCTCTCGGCTATGCTGCCGTCCAGATCCTTCTCGCAGTCCCGGTCATCGTCATCAACTACGCCTATTTCACCGACGGATTCCGCGCCGCTGTCCACGGAAGTGCAAATATGAACACCCTCATCGCCGTCGGCGCAACGGCATCCTTCCTCTACGGGATCTATGTTTTCGTACGCATGATTCTCGGTCAGAACGCGGGAACGGATATCCACCCCATGACGGAGGAACTCTATTTTGAGTCCGTCACCATGATCCTGACCCTCATTTCACTCGGGAAAACGCTCGAGTTCCGCGCACGCCGCCATACCTCCGACGCCGTACGGAAACTCATGGAGCTCACGCCGCCCACCGCCGTCGTCCTTCGTGACGGTCAGACGGTCACCGTCCGCTCCGACGAACTCGTCCGCGGCGATATCGTGATCCTGAAAGCCGGTACGTCCGTGCCCTGCGACGGCATCGTCGTCCGCGGCGGCGGCGCATCGGACGAAAGCGTCATCACCGGCGAAAGCGTTCCCGTGCCGAAAGAACCCGGCGATACCCTCATCTGCGGGACGATCCTTCTCTCCGGCTATGCCGAAATGGAAGCGGTCCACGTCGGTGAGGATACCACCGTCGCAAAGATCACCCAGCTCGTCGAGGATGCGGCATCCAGCAAGGCACCCGTCCAGAAGCTGGCGGACAAGATCAGCGGCGTGTTCGTTCCCGTGGTCTGCGGCATTTCCCTTCTCACCTTCGTTCTCTGGCTGATCTTCACCGGTTCGCTCCATACGGCGATCGGATTCGGTATTTCCGTCCTCGTCATCAGCTGTCCGTGCGCGCTCGGTCTCGCAACGCCGACCGCCGTGATGGCCGGCGTCGGACGCGGTGCTTCCCTCGGCATCCTCATCAAATCCGCCGACGCGATGGATACCCTGTACCATACCAAAGTGGCTGTCCTTGACAAAACCGGCACGATCACCGAAGGAAAAATGACCGTTTCGGACGTTTTTCAGGCAGATCCCGACCTTCTGACCGTCGCGGCGTCCCTCGAATCCATGAGCGAACATCCCATCGGACGCGCCATCGTCGATTATGCGGCGGAAAACGGCGTTCCGGCTCTTTCTGTTGAAAACTTCACCCAGACCTTCGGCGGCGGTGTCCGCGGTACGGTCCGCGGTGACAACTGCTGCGGCGGCAATGCCGATTTCATGAAACAGTGCGGCGCAGAAGTCACCGAAGAGATCCTCGGTCAGCTGAACCGGTTTGCCGAAACCGGAAAAACACCCGTCCTCTTTGCGAAAAACAGCCGGATCGCGGGGATCATCGCCCTCGCCGACCGGATCAAGCCGACCTCCCGCACAGCAGTTGAAAAACTGACAAAGCTCGGCTGCGACGTCGTCATGCTCACCGGCGACTGCGAAGCCACGGCGAAAGCCATCGCTGCGGAAGCGGGGATCCGGCACGTCATCTCCGGCGTGAAGCCGGATGAAAAAGCGGAGCACATCCGCAGTCTGATGTCCGGCGACTTCTACGGCGACACGACCCGCCGCTATGCCGTCATGATCGGCGACGGCGTCAACGACGCACCGGCCCTTGCGGCGGCGGACTGCGGTATGGCAGTCGCGCACGGTACGGACATCGCCATCGAATCGGCGTCCGTTGTCCTCGTACGGAGCGATCTTTCCGATGCGGCGCACGCTGTCGAACTTTCCCGTGCGGTCATGCGGACGATCGCACAGAACCTGACATGGGCGTTCGGCTACAACGTCCTGTGCATCCCGGTCGCGGCAGGCGTTCTCTATCCCGCGTTCGGCATCGCCCTGACCCCGATGATCGCGGCTGCCGCCATGTCCCTGTCAAGTATCTGCGTTGTAAGTAACGCACTTCGTCTGCGCGCATTCCGTCCGGCAGAATAAACAAATCCGATCCCAAAAATTTATATATCAATACCAAGGAGAAATCACCATGTTATTCGGTAAAAAGAACACCGCCGTTCTCAGAATCGGCGGAATGCACTGCGAAAAGTGCTCCGGCAAGGTTGCCGCCGCCCTCAAGGAACTCGGCGTAAAGGCGGACGTTGACCTCAAGCTCGGCCGCGCAAACGTCACCTATCCCGCGAAAGTGGAAATGAGTGCCATCATCAATGCGGTCACCGCGCTCGGCTTCACCTGCGACGAAATCAAGTGAAAACAAACAAAGCCTGTGCAGATTTTTCAGCAAACCTGCACAGGCTCTTTTTCTATGGATTTATACTCTGTCCGCGTAGCGTTCGGCGGTGATGATGCCGTCCTTTACGTGGAGCTTGCAGATTCTTGCGGTACGGCGGTCACCCCGGAGACCGTCGTCGGTGTCTACGTCGCGGCCGTGGTAGATCGCGTAATAGTCGCCCTTGTACTTCAGAACACTGTGATGGCCGACGCCTTCTTCGTAGTCGTTCTTGATCATCACGGGATCAAATGCACCGTCGGCGGTATGCTTCACAAAATCTACCTTCGTGAGATCCGCTTCGTCGGACTTTGCCGCCGCGTAGCCGATGTGGTAGGTATCGTTCTGATAGCACGCGCCGCTGTACATGACGTACTGCCAGCCGTCTTCTTCAAACCAGAACGCACCTTCGATGGTATGCCAGTCACGGCCGTCGCCGTGGCGGTTGCGCATGAAGATTTCTTCGTCGCAGGTCGGAACGATCACTTCGCGCGGCTGATATGCGGGCGTATAGGGATCGATCAGGCGGTCAACGTACACGCGGGTACCGATGCGGTCGGTGTCCAGATTGTCTTCCGCGTACCAGAGGAAGAGACCGGCTTCGGTCTGAACGACGTGGGAGTCGATCGAGAACTTGTCGAACAGGCACTTCGGGTCTTCGAAGGGTCCGAGCGGAGTCTTCGCACGGCCGACGTGCAGGAACTGGAACATTCCTTCGTCTTCGCAGGAAACGTAGATGTAGTACCAGTCGCCGATCCTGATCACGCTGGGCGCCCAGTAATTGTGGTGAGGGGGTACAGAAAAGACGACACCCTCGTACTTCCATTCGCCGAACGGATCGTCCGCGGAGTAGGCTTCCGTGCCCTTTCCGGCGGTCACGTAGAGGTAGAATTTTCCGTCATCTTCAAAAATGAACGGGTCGGGCTGACTGCGCTTGAGGCTTCCGAAATTAAGTTTCATTCTGTATATCTCCTGAATATAAAATTATTCGCCGTAGTATTCGTCAAGGACGCTGCTGACGGTATCCGCCCAGACGATCAGATTTTCCGGACGTCCGGAAACGGTGCTGATGTCCTTCAGCGTGATATCGCACGGACAGCCGTACTTCTGACAGACCTTGACGGTATCTTCGATCTCCTTCCGGATCACGTCCGGATCGGTATGGATCGCAACATTTGCCGGATTCGGCTTGCGCGAGTAGACGTAATTGCCGCGGATGCGTTCGCCGCAGACTTCAATGTCCGCCCACGGAGAAACGCCGATCTTGCGGAGATTTTTGATCTCCGTGATGATGTCGAACTTGTTGTCGAGCGGTTCGCAGCAGCCGTAATAGGTGTAGGCAAAGCGTTCGGCAAGGGGCTTGATGTAGTCGATTTCGAACTCCTTGTGCATCGCGGGAGAGACGGTCGAGAACATCTGCGCCATGCCGCGGAACCACGTTGCCTTCCAGCCGTCTTCCGCCAGTCCGGAGATATAGCCGGGCGTGCAGTGGAGATTGCAGGACGTCGGATCCACGTGGGAATTCTGTTCGATGAAATCGAGCCGTGCCGCTGCAGCATCGGTGAACGCGCGCATGATCTTGTGCAGATATTCCGGACGGTCGTACATATCGATCAGGATCGGTTCCACGCCGCGCAGGAACGAGATGTCATCCCACGGCGGGAAATAGAGGTAATCGTGCCCGCAGAGACGGACGGGCATCGTATCGCCGAGCAGATCCATGAAGTAATTCATGTTCGCCTCATCCCGGTCGGGACGGAGCGTGAATTCCGGCATATGGAACATCCGGTCGAAGTCTTCTTCATTTTCGAGAACGTCGCGGAAACTGTGGGAAACGATGTTGTTGTATTCGTCGGTGCGCAGGATCTCTTCGTCACGGGACAGTCCGATGCCGGTGGAGTCGTACGACATCCGCACACGCCAGAACGGCTCGAACATCGTGTCCGCACGGAAGTGCTTCCAGCGGTACAGCGCAATGCGGAATCCGTATTCCACGCCGCGTGCGCCGCCGTCCTCGCACTGACAGGTCAGTTCATCGTCGATGTTCATCTGATACCACGGAATCTCGTCGATCAGGACCGGCGGACGGACGATCTTGAGGTCGTTCGTATCGCGCATCCGCTGATTCATCTTCTGCTGTTTCTCGGATGTCGCCATTTCCATGTACCGCTTTGCCAGTTCGCGTACGATCTGTTTGTCTTTTTGTGTCATCCCGCACCTCCGTTGATTTTCGGCGTATGATCTTTTTTGTATTATAGCATATTTTTCTTCATATCACAAGTTTCTGCGCCGTAAAATTCCGTTCCGGCGATAAAAATATACACCCTCTTTCCGCCGGCAGCAGGAGATTTCGGCAAATTCTATCTCTGTACTATTGACTCCCATTTCTTCCCGTGTTATAATAAACTGATATTTATAAATTCCCGGTAAATTCATGAAATCCTGTATCATTGATTCGAAAGGAAACTTCTGAAAATGAAAAAATTAACTGCATGGGTTCTGCTTGCCGTCCTTCTTCTCGGAACGGTCTCCTGCGGAAACAGTACCGTCAACACCCCGGAAAACACCACTTCCGCCGACACGCAGATCTCCTCTGACGCTGTGGATTCTGTCGTCACCGAAGTCGAAGAAAAGGAAGTGACTGCTTCTTCCATGATCACCGAAAAATTCGGCGGTCAGAATTACGACGGCCGTGAATTCCGTATCCTCGGCTTCGACGTAGGCGGTCACTTCGCCAACAATATCTCCAATACCTTCATGGAAGTCTGGGCGGAAGAATACAATGGTGAGATCATCAACGACGCCATCTACGACCGCAACGCGCAGGCCTCCGAACTCCTCAACATCACCATCGTTCCCCAGCTTGTGACCACGACCAGCGAAATGGCGACCCGCATCAAACAGGCGGTCTCTGCCGCTGCCGATGACTTCGACGTTGCGCTCCAGTCGCTCAGCAACCTCGGCACCACCCTCCAGAACAACGAACTTGCCAACTTCAAAAAATTCCCCACCCTCGACACCAGCTCTCCGTGGTATGACCAGAACTCCGTCGAAACTTTCACCCTCTTCGGCGAAAAGCTCTACTGGCTCACCGGGGACTATATGCTCCTCGACGACTACGCCGTTCACGTAATTTTCTTCAACAAGAACCTCGTCACCAATGCCGGACAGGAACTCCCCTATGACACCGTCCGCGAAGGCGACTGGACGCTCGACAAATTCTGCGCCATGACCAAAGCCGCCGAACTTGACGTCAACGGCGACGGCAAAATGGTCATCGGCACCGACATCGTTGCCCACCTCGAAAACCACGATAAGATCAAGCACTGGGTATACGGCTGCCGCGAACGCTCCATTACCATCAACGAAGACAAGAC
The DNA here is from genome assembly GCA_017547755.1 of Clostridia bacterium. GTDB lineage: Bacteria > Bacillota > Clostridia > Oscillospirales > CAG-272 > UMGS1696. The sequence continues at coordinate 6,942 of JAFYOX010000080.1, forward strand.
CCTTGAAATCGATACGCTCTCCGAACGTCAGGTCAACGTTGTGGAACGTCTGTATCACTACACCGTCGAAGAAGGCATGACCTACTCCATCAGCGATGACAGCCAGCTTTCTCCCGCATTCAAGTCCGGTCTTGCAACTTCCTATTGTATCGCACTTGCCTACATCAACCAGTACCGCGATATGCCCGACGACTTCGGTATCGTTCCCATGCCGAAATACGATGAAATGCAGGAAGAATACGGTCACTACATCTCCAACTATGCGGCAACCGCGCTCTGCTGTCCTCTGACGGTCAGCGACCGCGAATTCGTCGGTACCTGCATCGAAACCCTCAGCGCATTCTCCACCGAAACCGTCAACACGGCACTGTACGACGTTCTCCTGACCTCCAAGCTCGTCCGCGACCAGGAATCCGTCGAAATGCTTGAGATCGCCCTTTCCACCAAGTATTACGACTGGGCAGTCGACTTCCCGTGGGGCTCCACTTTCGAAGCCGCATACAACGGTGTCTATGACAAGAAGACCTTCAACTACGTTTCCGCCGCAACTTCCGCTCTCAAGGCACAGAAGAAGCTTCTGGAACGTCTGATCGACAATATCAGCGAATTCGAAGACTGATTAACCTACAACAAGAAAAAGCAGGAGAAATTCTCCTGCTTTTTTGCTTTATCTTTTATTACTTCACGAACTTCTTCAGATAAGCCGCGGACTGAGCGATGGAGTCGAAGGGATCTCCCGGCCAGCTGTCCTGTTCAACGACGTAATGCTTGACGCCTGCCTTTTCAGCGGTCGCAAGAACGCCTTCCCACCAGATGTTGCCGTTGCCGACTTCGGTGATGAACGGACCGTTGTTGTTTCTGCCCATTTCCTTGAGGTGGAGAATGTCGATTCTGCCTGCGAGCTTTTCGATCCAGTAACGGACGTCGCCGCCGCCGTGCTGAACCCAGTAGGTATCGAGAACGAAGGAGGTCTTTTCGGGATCGAGACCTTCCACGAGCATATCCATTACGGTCTTGCCGTTTTCGAACCGGCGGAATTCATGGCTGTGGTTGTGGTAGGTGAACTTGAAGCCGTACTTGTAGACGTTGTTCGCTACGGTGTTTGCCTGTTCGATGAAGCGTTCAACCGCTTCGATGGATTCTGCACCGAAGCCGCCGATACCCATATTGGTGGTGCCGAGCGCGCGGTGGTTAGCCATTGCCTTTTCGGGATCGTTCAGCATGAGGCCGAAATCGTCGTGCGTACCGCAGATTTCGATGCCTTCTTCGGCAGCGATCTTACCGAATTCTTCGTAAGGAATCGCACAGCCGGCGGTCTGACCGACGGTATAGCCGAGGGCACGGATTTTACGGAAGCTTTCTCTGATGTTTTCCGCGTTGTTCATCGTGTCGCGGATGGTGTAGAGCTGAAGACCAAGTTTTTCGATCATGGTAGTTTCTCCTTATTTTCTCCCTGACAGGGAGGAGTTGTTACTGCTATTTTACTATATTCCTTTTCGAAATGCAAGAGGGATCCGGGGATTTTTTATCCTGCGGACAGCATGATGTCCCATACGGACGGCACGTTCGTCTCGTTTGTATTCTCTCCCCTGCAACCGAAAAATAACAATCCGCCCGAAGGGCTTCCGGAGACCCACAGGGTCTCCCCCTGCCGGTATTCATAAAGGGGCGGCGCCTGAGCCCCTTTATGTGCCGCGCCGCACAGGCGCATTAATCGAAAAACGACCTCCAGGTCGTTTTTCTTCCTTCCACCCGAAGGGTGCCCCCACTTTCCCTTGACATTTCGCACGAAATATCCCACACCTGCATCAAAAATTTATGGAAACGGTAAATTTTTCATAAACTTCGAAAAAACTATTGTATATTTGCGCAAAATAGTATAAAATATAATTCCGGAGGATGAAAAATCATTCTCCGGTATGTTACGCTACCCAAGTAATAATAATATATATTGGAGGAAACTCAAAATGTCCGTAAAAGTTGCTATTAACGGTTTCGGTCGTATCGGCCGTCTCGCATTCCGCCAGATGTTCGGCGCTGAAGGCTACGAAGTAGTTGCAATCAACGACCTCACCAAGGCTTCCATGCTCGCTCACCTTCTCAAGTATGACACCGCTCAGGGTCGTTACGACGGTCACACCGTTGAAGCTGATGACGAAAACAACACCATCACTGTTGACGGTAAGCTTCTCAAGCTCCACGCTGACAAGACAGCTGCTGCCTGCCCGTGGGGCGAACTCGGTGTTGATGTAGTTCTCGACTGCACCGGTTTCTACACCTCCAAGGAAAAGAGCCAGGCTCACATCGATGCAGGCGCTAAGAAG
>JAFYOX010000081.1 GCA_017547755.1 Clostridia bacterium
CAAAGGCCGAGTCACCCGAACGTCGGGGTATCCAAAGGGGTGTCCCCTTTGGTCGGGGTGATTCACAAGAGGGCATCGACATGCCCTCTTGTGCGCCGTCCGCGCAGGACATTAATTGAAAATCGACACGTAGGGTCGTTTTTCTTCCTTCCCCGACCGAAGGTCGGCTCCGAAGGTCGGCGCCAGAAAAAATCTTTTATTTTTTCAAAAAAACTTTCAAAAACCTATTGACAAATCGCTTCGCCGGTGATATAATATAGAAGCTGAATGAAACAGCAACAACTTAAAAATGTGTCTGATAGACACAGCACACCGATACGCAAAGGTGGCTGAGCTGGTCTAAGGCGCACGACTGGAAATCGTGTGTTCGGCTAATAACCGACCGAGAGTTCGAATCTCTCCCTTTGCGTCAAACCTAACGAGAAATCGTTAGGTTTTTCTTTTTTTCTGTGGATTTTTCCGATGGTTTATGATACAATGACGACAGAATGTATCCGAAAGGAGACTGCCCGTGAAGAAAACCGTTTTTCTTACCTGCGGCGTGATCGCCGCCGTCATGCTCGGTCTGCCGTGGCTCTCCGTCCGGCTGATTCAGGGAATGGAAGCGCTGGCGGTCTGCATGATGCTGTTCTTCTGCGTCGATCCGCTGTGCGCGGTCTTCACCGGCGTGACCGCCGGGAAGCATCTCCGGAAACTGTGGTGGATCCCCACCGTCAATGCGCTCGCGTTCCTCGCGGGAACGTGGATCTGCTTCGAACCCGGCGAAACGGCATTTCTGCTGTATGCGCTCATCTATCTGGCACTGGGGACGTTCGCCATGCTCGTCAGTGCGCGGATCTATTTCCGATAACCTGCACAAACTCTATTCATATTCTGTCTGAAAGTTTTTGAAAAGGGGTCCGGGGGAAAACTTTTTTCAGAGGTTCACGAAGTGAAACTCAATTTTCCCCGGAAACTCCATTTTACATAGGAGGTTCCACATGAATCGATTCGACATTACCTATTTCCATGGTCCGTTCCGCGAGTTCATCACGAAGCCGGAGGTCATCGCGGACATTGCCGCGTCCGGGATCACGCTCGTTCCGCTCGGCTCCGACACGGAGACCAACAAGACCGCGCTGAAGCTCCTCCGCCGCTACGGTCTGCGCGGGGAAGTACATGATCCCCGTCTCAGCGGTCTGTATCATACGGAAAACATTGCCGCCGCCGACGAAGTCGTCCGCGAGATCGTCGAAGATTACGCGGAATTCGAAAATCTCGTCGGATGGGACATCACCGATGAGCCGAACGCGGACAAATTCCCGATCCTTGCCGCGATCGTCAACGCGTTCCGCCGCTATTCGCCCGACAAGGAGACCGTCATCAACCTCTTCCCGAACTATGCGTCCCCCGAACAGCTCGGCAATCCCGACTATATCTCCCATCTCGAGGAATTCGTCAACGTCGTCCGTCCGCATTTCATCAGCTACGACCACTACCACTTCCTCGGCCGCGAAAAGCGTCAGGCGACCATTGACAGCTGCCTTACGGTGGACGAACGCGAACGCCTCATCCGTCTCTCCGCGGAAACGACCGTCAACCGCGGCGGATTCTTCGAAAATATCGAGGATATCCGCAATGTTTCCCTCAAATACGGCCTTGACGCGATGCTGATCGTCCTGCTGACCGAGCATGGCCCGTACCGCAACCTGACCTACGGCGAGCTCCTGTGGGAAGTCAACATGAGCCTTGCCTACGGCATGAAGCGCGTGTCCTACTTCACCTACTGGGAACCCGGTCACGACGATCACTGGCAGTGGACGAACGCGATGTGCGACACCGTCGGCAGCAAGATGCAGCATTATTACGATGTGCAGGATATCAACAAGTCCATCCGTCCGGTTGGGGAATACCTCTTCGGACGCACTTCCACGGGAGTTTTCCACATCGGCGATACCCCGGAAAAGGGAACGACAATATTCACATCCTGTGGAAAAGTGCAGGAAATCGACGGGGACTGCGGCGTGATCGGCGTATTCGACGACGGCAGTATGTACCTCGTCAACCGCGACTTCCTCGCACCGCGCACGTTCGTGATCCACACCGATGCCGCGCTGACCGCGATGAAGAACGGCGTGTTCGCGGATCTGGAAACGAACGAGATCACCCTTGCGGCAGGCGAAGGTGTGCTCATCAAGGCGGAATAATATCCTGTGGAAAAACGCAGGGTTCTCCCATAAAAAATCCCCCGATTGGGGGATTTTTTCACGCTTCCGGGAATTTTTCCTTCACCATACGGTCGATGGTCGTGTACAGCGTTTCCAGCGTCCGCTTTTCGTCCGGCGGCAGAGGCGCATGGGTCTCGTACGCCCAGATGTCCCATGTGAGCGCGCGGAGATCGTCCGCGATCCTCTCGCGCAGGTACGAAAGCCGGTCTTCGCCGTCGAGGACCCAGTAGATGTTCCGTTCCACGCACGTTTCGATCTCCGGCATTTCCCCGGCGATCTTCAGCGCTTCCGCCTTCCGTCCGGTGTCACAGCAGTGGCGGAAGAGCAGACGGCGCGCTTCGTTCCGGCAGTCGTCGTCCTGCGAATAGTCGAAAATCCGGTCGGCGATCGCGAGAATCTCCGCGTCGTGCGCCTTACAGAAGTCCTCGTCTTCACTCGCGGCGTAGAGGGCGTACATGAGCGTGCAGAGCAGACGATCGTTGTTCGGGTACTTTTTCAGCGTTTCCCGGAGAATGCGGATGGGTTCTCCGGTGATATTTTTGTCGATCATGGCGGAGGTTTCCGCGACGACGGTGCCTATTTCGCGGCGTTTTTCGGCCTCGTTCACGCCGAGCAGCTCGTCGACGGTGATTTCAAACAGAGCTGCGATCTGCGGAAGCAGGGAAATGTCGGGACAGGATGCGCCGGTCTCCCAGCGCGAGACCGCCTGCGGCGATACGTCAAGGTATCCGGCAAGCTGTTCCTGCGTGATATTCCGCGATTTGCGGAGCGATTTGATTCTGCGGTCAAATTCGAGCATATGTGGACTCCTTTGAATGGATTCAGGTTTGTAAAAATATTATACACGACCGACTGACCGATGTACAGCAAGCATTTCAATAGAGTTCCCCAACCAAAGCGGGAGTTTGTACCGTCTTGACAATCCCGCACGGCTGTGCTACAATGGCGGTACCGAAATTTGATCGTACGGAGGTTCTTTTTATGAACAAAGTTGTACTTATTCTTCTTGACGGGATGCGTCCGGACGCCCTTGACGGAATCCCGCTCGTCGAAGAGCTCAGGAAAACGGCATCGTATACCCTTGATGCGGAAACCGTGTTTCCGTCCGTGACCCTGCCGTGCCATATGTCCCTGTTCCACAGCGTCGATCCCGGACGCCACGGCATCACGACAAATACCTATATGCCGCAGGTACGCCCGATCCGCGGCCTGTGCGAAGTCCTGCAGCAGGGCAAGAAGAAGAACGCCATGTTCTATACCTGGGAAGAACTGCGTGACCTCGCGCGTCCCGACTCCATCGCGTTCGGCTGCTACTGTGCCGGCCACTACGAAACCTACGAGGACGCCGACCTGCACGCCGTCGAACTCTTCTGCGACTACGTCCCGAAGTATCAGCCCGACTTCACCTTCCTCTACTTCGGCCTCACCGACGCCGTCGGTCACGGCAGCGGCTGGATGTCCGAACACTATATGAGCGCCATGAAGGAATCCTGGGAAAAGGCAGCAAAAGCCATCGCCGCTCTCCCCGAAGACTGGACCGTCATCATCACCGCCGACCACGGCGGCCACGACCGCAGCCACGGCTCCACCATGCCCGAAGACATGAAGATCCCCGTCTTCTTCCGCGGCCCCGCCTTTGAACCCGGCAAAATCCTCAATAACGTCAACATCAAAGACATCGCACCCACCATCACCGCCCTTCTCGGCGTCGATCCCGACGAAGAATGGGAAGGCAAGTCTGTTTTATAAAATGGAGTTTCCGGGGGAAAACTTTTTAAAAAAAGTTTTCCCCCGGACCCCTTTTCAAAAATTTTTAAACAAAAAAGAGGGACAAAGTTTGTGCAGAGCGGAGAAAAACAAAGGAAAGCACGGACGGCGGCATAGCCAGGCCGTGCGGATGCTGACTTGCCGTAGCTGAATTCTACATTTCGCACGATATCAAGGTTATCCCATACGGCGTGGGAAGTCAGGGTCTCGGTGGTCCCTGACTTCCGTCTCCACTACTCCATAGAATTTGGATCGCACCCACTTTGTCAGCTGGGATATACAAAATGTCAGCGCACAAATCCAATCCTCCCCAGTCCAAAAGTTTTTGCGGAGCTTTTTTCAAAAAGCGACCGTATCCCCCACACAAAAAACTTGCAATCTCTCCCGACCTGTGCTATAATAAACGCAATCATAAATTCCGAAAAGGAGAATTTAAAAATGGCTGACAAATTAAGAGTAGGTATCATCGGTACCGGCGGCATTGCGCACGCACACGCAAACGCTTACAAGCAGTTCGACGACGTGGAAATCGTTGCAGGCGCGGACATTATTCCGGGCAAGGCAAGAAAGTTCCTTGACGAATTCGGCTGGACGGAAGCAACCGCATACGAAACCCACGAAGAGCTCTGCGCACGCAAGGACATCGACGCGGTTTCCATCTGCACTTACAACTCCCAGCACGCGGCACCGTGTATCTGCGCGCTCACTTCCGGCAAGAACGTTATGCTGGAAAAGCCGCTCTGCGTAACTCTCGACGAAGCAAAGGCGATCCGTGCCGTTGAACAGGCGACCGGCAAGTTCGTAACCGTAGGCTTCCAGCCCCGTTACGGCGCAAACGTAAAGAAGGTCAAGGAAGTCATCGACTCCGGCGTTCTCGGTCAGATCTACTACGTTGTAGTCGGCGGCGGCCGCGTTAAGGGTATCCCGGGCCGTACCTTCATCGAAAAGGATAAGGCTGCTGTCGGTGCAGTCGGCGATATCGGCTGCTACGGCCTCGACTTCGCGCTCAACTCCATCGGCTATCCGAAGCCGCTCACCGTTTCCGCCAAGCAGTTCGCTCACTTCGGCAAGAACCCGAAGAAGTACGCGGAAGCTGACCGCTTCACCGTTGACGACGACTTCGCTGTTGCTATGATCCGCTGCGAAGGCGACATCGTTATCGACTACCGTGCATCCTGGGCTATGAACATGGATACCACCGGCGACTCCCTCTTCTTCGGTACCGACGCAGGTCTGAAGGTCAAGGCTCCCGTTGGCTGCTGCTGGGACGGCGCGGCAGGCGATCTCCTCCTCTACAAGGACGACGAAGACGGCAAGCAGGTTGCTACCCAGATCGAAGTCGAAGGCAACAACGTCAAGATGGGTATGTTCGAATCCAAGATCCGTGCGTTCGTAGACGCTTGCTTCACGAACGGTCCGGCTCCGATCCCGACCTCCCAGATCATCTACAACCAGGCAATCATCGACGGTATCATCCGCTCCAACGCGTGCGGCCACGAAGTTACCATTGATCTTTAATTGAAGATTTTTCCCGGGGAAACCTTTTTTGAGGAAAAAGGTTTCCCCGGACCCCTTCCAAAAACCTTTTTGAAAGGGGATAAATATAGGTTTTCTTTAAATTTATAGTTTCTGCCACCGGGCAGAGAGTGCAAAAGCACTTATGACGCATCGTTAGGTCTTTGAAGATGCGCCGTAAGTGCTTTTTTACGGAGGTTTTCTGATGTATATTGTTCGTAAAATCCGGAGTTTGTCCGGATTTGAACTGGGATTATGGCTGTTTTCACTCATCGGCGTAACGCTGTCGTCCGTATTTTCGCCGGTATTTGATCCGCTGTCGCTGACCGCGTCTCTCATCGGCGTGACCGCGCTGATTTTTGTCGCCAAAGGAGATCCGCTCGGGCAAGTGCTGACCGTTGTTTTCAGTATGTTCTACGGGATCATTGCGTGGACGTTCCGCTATTACGGCGAAATGATCACCTACCTCGGAATGAGCGCGCCGATGGCGGCTCTGGCGGTCATTTCGTGGGTACGGAATCCGTACGAACAGGGAAAAGCGGAAGTCCGGGTAAACCGGCTGAAACCGCCGGAAGTGCTGTTTCTCGCCGTACTGACGATCCTTGTGACGGTGCTGTTTTACTTCATCCTGAAATTTTTCGGTACCGCCAATCTTCTGCCCAGCACGCTCTCCGTCACGACAAGTTTCCTCGCATCGTATCTCACGTTCCGCCGGAGTCCGTTTTATGCTCTCGCGTACGCGGCAAATGATCTTGTGCTGATCGTATTATGGATCCTCGCCGCCCTCGAAGACCCGTCGTACCTCCCGATGATCCTCTGCTTTGCGATGTTCTTCCTCAACGATACCTACGGCTTCATCAACTGGCAGCGGATGCAGAAACGGCAGAAAATATAAAAAACATGGGTTCTGCGGGGAGAAACTTTTTGAAAAAAGTTTCTCCCCGCACCCTACTTCAAAAACTTTCAAACGAAAAAGTCAGACAAAGAAAATGCAGATTTGAAGTTATAAAACGGCAGTACGGTGTACGGACGTTTTACAAGTTCAAATCTGCACTTTCTCTGTTATCCCCCTCTTTTCAAAAGGTTTTGAAGAAGGGGTTCGGGGAAGGAACTTTTCCTCAAAAAGTTCCTTTCCCGATTCATTATTTTCAATTATTCAGCCTGTGCCGCGAGGGTTGCGCGGGAGGTTTCCATGATCTGGGTAAGTTCGTCGTCGCTGAGAGTGGTCGTACGGCCCGCTTCGTATTCGTAATCCACGAATTCCTTCATGAGCGTGATGAGCGGGGAACGCTTGTCGATCTTGTCGGTCAGGATGCCCTGGCTTGCAAGCTTGCGGTTAACCCAGTGAGCGAGACCTGCCGCGCCGCTGTGTGCGTCGATCGCTACCTGCGGAGGACGGTTCAGGATCTTTTCCGTATTGAAGATGTTGTAGATCTCTTCGTCCTTCAGCAGACCGTCCGCGTGGATGCCGGCTTTGGTGATGTTGAAGTCACGTCCGACAAACGGGGTGCGCGGCGGGATGTCGTAGCCCATTTCGTTCTTGAAATAGTCGCCGATCTCCGTGATAACGGTCGTGTCCATACCGTCGGTCGTGCCGCGGAGAGACGCGTATTCCATGACCATCGCTTCGAGCGGGCAGTTGCCGCAGCGTTCGCCGATGCCGAGAAGGGAACAGTTGACGGACGATGCGCCGTAGAGCCATGCGGTCGCGCTGTTGGTAACGACCTTGTAGAAGTCGTTGTGGCCGTGCCATTCGAGCATTTCGGACGGTACGCCCGCGTAGTGCGTCAGACCGTACATGATGCCCTGTACCGAACGGGGAAGAGCCGCACCGGGATAGGATACGCCGTAGCCCATCGTATCGCACGCACGGATCTTGACCGGAATGCCGTATTCTTCGGACAGATGCTGGAGCGCTTCCGCGAAGGGTACGACGAAGCCGTAGAAGTCCGCACGGGTAATATCTTCAAAGTGGCAGCGCGGGGAAATGCCCATATCCATGATTTCCTTGATAACGCCGAGGTACTTGTCCAGCGCGGAGCGGCGGGTCAGGCCCATCTTGTTGTAGATATGGTAGTCGGAGCAGCTGACAAGAACGCCGGTTTCGCGGATACCGAGGGACTTGACGAGTTCGAAGTCCTTGGTAGCGGCGCGGATCCACGTGGTGATTTCGGGAAATTCGTAGCCGAGTGCCTGGCATTCGTGCAGGGCTTCGCGGTCCTTTTCGGAGTACACGAAGAATTCGGACTGACGGATCAGCCCCTTGGGACCGCCGAGACGGTGCATCATTTTATAGAGATCCACGATCTGCTTCGTGGTAAAAGGCTTCATTGCCTGCTGACCGTCACGGAAGGTGGTATCGGTGATCCAGATTTCCGCAGGCATCTGCACCGGAACGAAACGGTGGTTGAAGGAGACCTTCGGGACGGACTGATAGTCATACAGACGGCGGTAGAGGTTGGGCGTCGTGCGTTCCTGCAGGGAATAGCGGTACGCGGACTGCTCGATCAGGTGGGTCTGCTCGGAATACTCGATCTTCGTATCGTGTTCACGGATTTCCGTATTCAGCGCAGGTGTATTTACAAAATTGTCATTATTCTGCATAATTCAACAACACTTCCTTCATAAATCGGGGGTAATTGGGATGGAATGTGGTAAGTATACCACAGAGAATGAAATCTGTCAATAGGGGGATTGCATTTTTAGCGTTTGGCACGCCTTCGGCGCGGAAGGTGGAAAAACGACCTGGCGGTCGTTTTTCTTGGATTTATGCCACTGCGCGTGGCAGGCGCATAAGAGGTCTCCGGCGCGAGACCTCTTATGAATCTCCCGCGCTGGAGACCCAAAGGGTCTCCGGAAGCCCTTCGGGCGGATTATCATCGTTCAGTTGTGGGGTGGAGAATACGAACGGGACTTTTATACCGTCCGTATGGGAAGTTGATTCTGGCTGACCGCCGGGGGCTAAGGGTGGCGGTTACCGCTGTATCTGAAGGCGACCTTCACCGCTGTTTATACTGAACGTGCGATTTGGACAGCTCTGCACCCGACTTCGTAACTTCCAAACGGTCTGCCGCATGAAAACCGCTGTCTGTCCGAGCGCTCAAGCGCGAGTCACCCGTGCGCACGGGGTATCCAAAGGGGTGTCCCCTTTGGTCGGGGTGATTCACAAGAGGGCATCGACATGCCCTCTTGTGCGCCGCCCCGCGCAGGGGCATTATTCAAGAAAAACGACCGCAGGGAGTTTTTCCACCTTCCGCGGCGAAGCCGCGCCGCAATATCACTTCCCGACACAGAACCGGGCAAAAATTTCGTTTACGATCTCTTCGTTGACCCCGCGTCCGTCGGTCTCCGACAAAGCCGCCATCGCTTCTTCCACCGTCGTGCAGACCGCATCCAGCGGATCCCCGTACGTCAGTCCGGCAACCGCCGAATCCAGCGCCGCGTCCGCACGCATCAGCTGCGTCCGCTGACGGACATCCCAGATCACCGCGTCGTGCCGCAGGTCGAGCTTGTCACTGCCGAAAATCTTCGCAACGGCGGATGCCAGATCCGCAATACCGTCTTCCGTCTCGCAGCTCACGCGGATCACATCTCCCGATACCGCCGATACCGCCGCTTCGTCTTCGTCCGTCAGTCCGCGCGGCAGATCTGTCTTGTTCAGCACCGTGATCACCGGCGCGGATGCGTTTTTCAGTCGTCCGATCAGTTCGCGGTCGTGCTCCGTCAGCGCTTCCGATGCGTTCCAGACCGCGAGGATCAGTTCCGCACCTTCGATTTCGTCCACGGCGCGCGTGATCCCGATCTGTTCCACGGCGTCTCCCGACGTATGGATCCCCGCCGTGTCCGACAGGCGGAGCGTTACGCCGCCGAACGAGACCGTTTCACGGAGAACGTCGCGCGTCGTTCCCGCGATGCTCGTGACGATCGCGGATTCTTCACCGACCATGCGGTTGAACAGGGACGATTTTCCCACGTTCGGACGTCCGCAGATGACGCATTTCACGCCCGACTGGACGGCGCGTCCGGTTTTGTACGTCGACAGAAGACGCTTTACGCCGCCGGAGACCGTACGCAGAACTTCTCCGATGTGCGTTTCGCCTTCGTCACCTACATCCTCTTCCGGATAGTCGATCGCGGCGTACAGCGCCGTCATGACGTCGAGAAGGGAATCGGAGAGCCTTCCTATCTCCCGGCTGACGTTGCCGCGCACCGCACCGCCGGAGAGCTTCATCTTTTCCGTGGTGTCCGCGTCGATCAGTCCGCCGACCGCTTCGGCTTCGGTGAGCGATAATTTGCCGTTCAGAAAGGCGCGTTTGGTGAATTCCCCGGCGTCCGCCATGACCGCACCGTGCGCGATCGCGGACAAAAGGACGGTCTCGGTCACGGAGATCCCTCCGTGGCAGGAGATCTCGACCATATTCTCGCCGGTGAAGGATCTCGGCGCACGGAACACCGTGCAGATGCCGGTATCACAGGGAACGCCGTCCGGATCGAGAATATCGCCGAACGCGGCATAGCGTTCGGAAAGCTCCGGGACGGTCTTTTTTCCTGCGGGGACGAACATCCGTCCCGCCACGGAAACAGCATCGTTCCCGGAAATGCGGATCACGGCGATCCCGCCGCGTCCGCGCGGCGTCGATACGGCGGCAATGGTAGAGGATAAAGGATTCATAGCAATTTATTTTTGCGGGGAAAAACTTTTTTCAAAAAGTTTTTCCCCGCACCCCTTTTCAAAAACTTTTAAACGTAGGAATATATAAAGTATGGTGCAGAATTATTGGAATAAAAACATAGGCAACTATTGTTTTATTGTAACATAAACCGCCGTATCCTGTCAATCTCCGCAGACAAAACAAAAAAATGCAGACCCGCGTTCACGGTCTGCACATCCTCCGTCCTGTTCCCCGTATAAAGTTTTTTGGAAAAGGGTTCGGGGAAAACCTTTTTGCAAAAAGGTTTTCCCCGATTCTTTTTTCATCAGTCTTCGATTTCCACGAAACGGTCGTTTTCTTCGACGGTGCCGGAAGCGAGGAAGTCCGGAAGCTTTTCGATGGGCATCTTCTGGATCTTCTTCGGACGGCGGTTTTCGTTTCTGCGGTTTCCGGAACCGGCGGATCCGCCGGTTCTGGATTCCTGCTTGTTTTCGCGCTTGTCACCGCGTTCTTCCTTTTCACGGCGGGGCTGCTGCGGTGCCTTGTCGGGACCTTCGTAGGTGATGATGATCTTGCGGTTCTTGTCCGCGCCTACGCTGTGGGTCGATACGTTTTCAAAGCTGTGCAGTTCGCTGTGGATGATGCGGCGTTCGTATGCGTTCATGGGTTCGAGGAAGACGTTTCTCTTGTACTTGACTGCACGGGCTGCCATGCGGCGTGCGAGGGAACGGAGGGTTTCTTCGCGCTTTGCACGGTAGTTTTCGATGTCGACCACGATCTTCACGTAGTCGCCGCCCTTCTGCTTGGACTGGCGGAGTGCCGCGAGATTTACAAGATACTGTACCGCGTCGAGGGTTTCGCCGTGGTGACCGATCAGGATGCCGGTGCCGTCGCCGTCGATGTTGATCTTCGGGTAGACGTTCGCGTCGCCTTCGATGACGTATTCCTCGCCTTCGGGGCATTCCACGCGGCTTGCGGTCGCGCCGATCGCCATGTTCTTCAGGAGCGTGTTGGTGAAGTCGAGTGCATACTGCATTTCCGCTTCGGTCACGCCGACCTTCAGACGGTCTTCTTCAACTGCGGGAGCTTCGGATGCTTCGCTTTCCGCGGATTCCGCGATTTCTGCGGATTCGGCAACGGACAGTTCGGTGAGAACTTCCGCGATCTCTTCGTTCGCGTCAAGCGCGGGAAGGACTGCTTCTTCGATCTCGGGACGTACTTCCTTGTATTCCTTGGCTTCCTTGATGTTTTCCGCGATCTGTTCGGGCTGGATCGCCTGCTTCGGATGACGCGGCTTCTTGCGGATGTCGTTGCTCATGCGTCCGCCGGAAGAAGATTCGCTGCCGAACGAGGAAGCGTTTTCTTCACGGGTAAAATCGGTGAGACCCATCGGCGCGGAGATGATCGCTTCTGCACCCGGAACTGCATCTGCGGCTGCGGACTTCGGCGTCTTCTGTCTGCGCTGGGGCTTTGCCTGATTGCGGAGGCTGGACTTGTATTCGGTCTTTGCCGGTTCCGCTGCGGTTTCCACCGGGATTTCCGCGGTCACCGGTTCTGCCGGCTTGGATTCCTTCGGTTCTTTCGGTTCCTTGGGCATCTTGGGTTCCTTGGGTTCCTTGGGTTCCTTCGGCATCTTCGGTTCTGCGGGCTTTTCTGCCTTTGCTTCGGGCTTGGGCTGACGTTCCGGCTTGGGTTCCGCGGACTTTTTCGGTTCTGCGGCAGCCTTGGGTTCCTGCTTGACTTCCGGCTTGGGTTCTGCCGGCTTCTGCGGTTTTGCTTCGGACTTCGGCTGACCTTCCGCCTTCGGTTTCTGTACCTGCGGCTTCTTTGCTTCCTGCGGCTTGTCCTTTTTCGGTTCCGCGGGCTTTTCCGCCGGTTTTGCCTGCTGAGGCTTTGCTTCTGCCTTCGGCTGTGCGGGCTTCTGCGCGTTCTGCTTCGGAGTCTGACCGTTCTGCGCCTGCTTTTCGGCGGGCTTCTTCTGACCCTGCTGACCCTGCTGCGGAGCGTTCGGCTTCTTCTGGTTCGGAGCGGACTGCTTCTTCGGCTTTTCTTCGCCTTCGCTGCCGCCGCGGTTGGTGTGTACCTTCATGCCGCGCAGGTCTGCGACGAGGGAGCTGAGCTCGGAACCGATCTTGCTGGATTCGGATTCGGAAACGGTGATCTTGATCTTCGCGTCACGCGCGCCGATGCCGAGGAAGCCCTTCTTGGGCATTTCGAGAATTTCGTAGGTGACTTCCTTGCCGTCCTTGGCGTATTCGCGGTTTGCGATCGCGATCGCCTCTTCGACGGTTTTGGCCATAATGAGATAAGTTTCGTTCATGTCGATGCTTGAATCACACACGGCGGAGAAATCCTGCCGTCTGTTTTCTCCTTAGATTTGGATTGCGGAATCAGTCTTTCTTGTTTTTGTAGGCCGACTTGTCGTCATTCTTGATGGGAGCGGCCTTTTCGTTCCCCGATTCGGTGGTTTCCCCGGCTGCGGCACGTGCTGCGGCTTCTTCCGCTTCGAGCGCCTTTGCCTTTTCTTCCTGACGGGCGATGTATTCTTCGTCGTCGATGTGATGGAGGCTGCGTACGGGGGCCTTGTTTTCCTTCTTCGCGGGCTTCTTTTCCTTCACGTTGGCTTCGCGTTCCGCTGCCTTGAAGTCTTCTTCGGTGAACTTCGGAACGGGGATGAGCTTACTGAAGATAATGCGCTGGAGCGTGGAGATCACACTGCGGAAGATCCAGTACACGCCGATCGCCGCTGCCATCTGGAATTCGATGTACACGGAGAGAAGGGGCATGGTCCACATCATGATCTTCATGGACGCATTGTTCTGCGCGTCCGCGGTTTCGGGAGACTGATAGGTGAACTTCTGGGTGATCTTCTGGGAGAGGATCATGACGACGAAGGTCACAACGGGGATGAGCATCAGCCAGTTGAAGGGGCTGAAGGAGATTTCGGGGATCTGGGAAAGGTCAAACGGACCTACGGTGAAATCCGGGATGACCGCGGTTTCGAGGGAAGGAGCGATGCTGGTGAAGCTCTGTACGTTGTCACGGATGTGATTGATGATGCCGATTTCCTGGTTGCGGATATCGAGGGTCACACCGGACTCGGTAAGGAAGGTCTTGAGGGCTTCGACTTCCGCCTTCGGGACATTACAGATATAGCGGAGGGGATTGATAACGACGTTGTAAAGGCAGATGATGATCGGGAACTGGATCAGGAGCGTACCGCAGCCGCCGGCCGGGTTGTAATTCTCCTGCTTGTACATATCCATGAGTTCGTTCTGCATCTTCTGCTGGGTTGCCTGGTCGTTGCGTCCGGCGTATTTCTTGCGGATCGCAGCGATCTTGGGAGCGAGGGAAGCCTGCTTGACCTGATTTTTCTGCTGTTTGATGCCGAACGGGGAAAGAACGATTTCCATGACCAGCGTAAACAGGAGGATGGCAAGCAGATAGTTGTCGGTCAGCGAATACGCCAGCCGGAGCAGATACCCCATCGGGATATACAGAATATCAAAAATACTTTCCATGTGGTTCTCCAAGGGAATGGTGTTTCTCGGGGAAAACTTTTTGAAAAAAGTTTTTCCCCGAACCCCTTTTCAAAAACTTTCAGACAAATATAATCATAAAGTTTGTCCGAAATCGTTCGGGGTAACGGGTTTACAAACGGTTTCAGCTCAGTCAAACCGTTTGCAGAATATCCGCCGGATTTTGTCCCAGACCTCACGTCGTGCAGGCACGGGATCATTTCCGCCGGCGGAAAAGGGATTGCACCGCATCACGCGCCACACCGCCATCAGCGTACCGATCACGATCCCCCATTCCATAACGGCATCCAGCGCATAGCGCGAGCAGGTCGGCGTAAAGCGGCAGGACGACACGGGCTTGAGCGGGGAAAGGAACTTCCGGTAAAAATGAACGGGAAGCAGGTACACGCGCCTCAGAGAAACGACGGCGCGTGAAAAGACACGCCGGACGCGCGCGAAAAAATCACGCATGGTCATCATGCGTTTCGGGCACGGCAGGTGTGTCGGCGGTATGAGGTGCTGGGGAAGAACCGCTGTTTTTTCCGGATTTCTCGGACTTCACGAGCAGTTCGGATTTCGCAAGGGCATAGTGCAGGTCGCGTTTTACATCCTGCATTTTCAGGACTGTACATTCAGTGCGGGGAACGATGACGATGAGATAACCTGTGCGTATACCGGTTTCTTTGTCTATCTGGCGGTAGGCTTCTCTGATGACACGTTTCGCACGGTTGCGCTGTACAGCGCCTCCGATTTTCTTTGAGGCTGAGATCCCGATCCGGTTAAGAGTTTTCTTCTCGGGATTCTGTTTTTTGAGGAGAGCGGCATGCCGGTCGCGCAGCACATACACAGAGATGCTGCGTGCGGAGGCGCGCTTTCCGTTTTTATACGCCTTGCGGTAAAGATGATTTTCGGTAATTGCGTAGAATTTCATTGGTTAAAAATTCCGTAAAAGCCCCTTTTCTGACCGCGGACTGCGGAAAAAGGGGAAAATAAAACGATAACCTCCGGTTTTCCCGAAAAGCAAACGGTGTTTGCTTAAGAAAGCGGAGGTTATGGGTATAGGCCGGACACTCGGAGACTCAGTGAGTGAGGCGAGCGCGACCCTTATCGCGTCTTCTCTTGAGAACCTTTCTGCCGTTAGCAGTTGCCATTCTCTTTCTGAAACCGTGTTCCTTGCTTCTCTGTCTCTTCTTGGGCTGATATGTTCTGAGCATGTGAAAACCTCCTTATCGTTGTTAAGAAAAATTGTTTTACCAATTTACGCTCAATGCGCAGATAGACAACGGTAATTATACAACAATCCTGCGGGGGTTGTCAAGAGATTTCGGGAATTTTATTCACAATATTTTTGTGTTTTTTCTTAAATATAAAGGAAGGGCGCGACTGTATAAAGAAAGGGCGCGACTGCGTCGCGGAAGGAAGAAAAACGACCTGGCGGTCGTTTTTCCGGATTAATGTCCCTGCGCGGGACGGGCGCCTAAGAGGATCGGTCGCGATCCTCTTAGGAATCTCCACGACCAAAGGGGACACCCCTTTGGATACCCCGTGCGCACGGGTGACTCGCGCTTGAGCGCTCGGACAGACAGCGGTTTTCACGCGGCAGATTTTTCGGAAGTGACAGAGTTGGGTGCAGATCTGTCCAAGACGCACGTTCAGTAGAAACAGCGGTGAAGGGTATCCTTCAGATAAAGCAGTAAACGCCACCCTCAGCCCCCGGCGGTCAGCCAAAATCTTCTTCCCATACGGACGGCATATCCGTCTCGTTCGTATTCTCCACCTTACAACAGAACGATAACAATCCGCCCGAAGGGCTTCCGGAGACCCACAGGGTCTCCCATAGCCGGCAATTCACAAAGGGGCGGCGCCTGAGCCCCTTTGTGCGCCGTCCGCGCAGGACATTAATCCAAGAAAAACGACCGCCAGGTCGTTTTTCCACCTTCCACGCCGAAGGCGTGCCTTTCCCCCAAACACCTTGACAAAATCGCAAAAATATGATATAATAAAACGGTATATATTTTAATGTATAAAACGATAAATCCGGAGGCAGTATGGAATTCCAGAACGACGTTGCCCTGTCCTCGATCTGGCAGATGGTCAGTGAGATCATGCGGGGAAAGTTCAAACGGGAAGAATCGTACCAGCTCTGGTTCGGACGGGTATATCTTGCCTATCTCGACGCGGAACGCGCCCTGTTTATGTGTGAAAACAAACTCAAGCGCGATATCCTCGAGAAACAGTACCGCGAGGCTCTTACCGAAGCCCTCGCAGAAGCAATCGGCTACGAACCCGTCGTTGAAATCCAGGTGGACGAGTCCCTCGCTCCCGAAATCCCCGATGACGGCTCGGTCGTCTCCCCCCTCAAAATCGTGCGTGAGCGCGAAAAAGAAAAAACTCCCGAAAAAGAAAAAACCCGCAGAAATACCGCGGAACAGCTCCCCCTGACCGCATTCAGCCCCAGTCAGGCAGAACTCAAGCCCGCACGCGAAAAATCCACGGATACCGCGTCCGTCTTCACCGATGCGCCCGATATCTCCGAGGTCGAATTCGCCGAATTCGCCGAATCTTCCGACGAATCCCGCGGCGAACGCCGGCTGACCTACAACGAAGACTATACCTTCGAAAATTTCATCGTCGGCAACTCCAACCGCTTTGCCCACGCCGCCGCCCTCAATGTCGCCGACAACGTCGGCATGAAGATCAATCCGCTCTTCATCTACGGTCCGTCCGGCCTCGGCAAGACCCACCTCATGTACGCCATTGCCAACCGCGCTCTCAAGCGCAAGCCCGGCATGAAGGTCATCTATGTCAAAGGCGAAGAATTCCTCAATCAGCTCGTTCTCGCCATCCAGCGCGGCTGGAATCAGGCGTTCCGCCAGAAATACCGCAGCGCCGATATGCTCCTCATCGATGACATCCAGTTCATCGCCGGAAAAGAGGGAACTCAGATGGAATTCTTCCATACGTTCGACGCCCTCTATGAAGACCACAAGCAGATCATCCTGACCTCCGACCGTCCGCCCAGAGAACTGACTTCTCTCGAGGAACGGATCCGCAGCCGCTTCGAAGCGGGTCTCCTTGCGGATATCCAGCCCCCGGACTATGAGCTCCGTCTGGCGATCCTGAAAAACAAGATCAGCCAGAACCATATCGAAGTCCCCACCGATGTCGTCGACTTCCTCGCACGCAACCTGCAGGAAAACATCCGTCAGCTGGAAGGCGTCATCAAGAAGCTCGCCGTTACGAATCTGCTCAACGGACAGCCCGTGACGATGGAAATGGTCATCCAGACCGTTCCCGAATACTTACGCGACGCCGAACCCGTTTCCGACACCGTCAGCCGCATCATTGACTGCGTGGCTAAGCACTACAGCGTCAAAGTGGAAGACATCCTCGGCACCTCGCGCGTCAAGAAGATCAAGACCGCACGCAATGTGGCGATGTACATCGTCCGTTCCCTGACCAGCATGTCCCTTCCCCAGATGGGTGTCGTCTTCTGCCGCGACCACAGCACCATCCACTCCAACATCAATGCCGTGGAAACCGAGCTGTCCACCGATCCCATCCTCGACGCGACCATCAACGAGATCATGAAGGAAATCAAGCGGGGCTGATCCTGACCTCCCAAAGGAAAAACGGTCACTTTTCCCCTTGTGGATTTCTTTGAATTTTTGTGGAAAAACTCCCCAAAATATGCGTTTGCCGGCGCACCGGCTGTTTTTTTGCCTCTCCGCCGGGTTTTCCAACACCGGAATCACGCTTTCCACAGGAGTTTTCAAAACGCTTTGGATATCCAGATATTACCTGTTTGACCGGTGGAAAGTTTTCAAATCAGTTTTCCACAGGTTGTTGAAAACCCATGTGGATTCGCGGAAAAAAATCGTTTTTTTCGACGAAAATCTGCGTTTTTTCCGTTTTTTTACCGAAATCCTCTTCAAAACTGCCGTTTTTCCACGGCAATATCGCCCGAACTTCCGGATTGCCGATGCTTCCGCGTTTTTTCAACAGCTTTTGGAAAACATCCTTCAAAACACGGAAGTTTTCCAAACACGACACCGCAGAATCCGAACAGCACAGCGTTCCCGGAATTCCGGAAAAAGGGTTTTCAACTTCTCTGAAGAGATGAAAAATCGTTTGGATTCCGCTTCGGAAAAATCCGAAAAATCGAAAAATGGTAAAATACGATCGGTTTTTCGCAAAAAACGGCCATTTTTATAGAATTTCACACCCGTTTCCGGCAACAGCGAAAAACAGTTTCCCAAAAGACTCCACAAAAATACCCGAAACAAAAAGAAAGAAAATTTTCGCGCCTGAAACGGGAAAATCGCCGTTCCAGCGCGAATTTCTGCCGCCGAAGACGAAAAACAGGTATTTTTCCATCGAAAAACCGTTTTTCCACAAAATCCACACCCCCTACTACTGCTACTACTGAAAACTTATACTATAAATAACCTTTACTCTTTTTCTTTTTAAAGAAATCCCCATACCACCCACCCGGACAGCCGGATCCCAGAAAGTTCAGCCGAAACACAGCCCAAAAAAGCAAATACAAGATCCGGAACCGACGTCCGCCGAAAAAAATTGCGTTCTGCACAAAGCCTCCCACCCGAATTTCAGAATGCACCCGTTGTTTGTGAATATTGCTACATTAATTAAATTAATGTATATGTATGCGAAAATGCACTCAAAAGACACTCACTCAAGGGAATTCCGGATGTGACGGCAATGAAACGCCATTTTATAATTGTAAATCTAAAAATGTTTCACGTGAAACATTTCATGGAGAAAATATTATGAGAGCTACTTTTGATAAACAGAAACTGCTTGCCGCACTGACTCCCGCGGCAGGCATTTCCCAGACCAAGAACACACTGGTGTCGGTTGACGGCCTGCTGTTCGAATGCCCGCCGGATCCGAAGTTCGGCGATATCGACGACAGCAATCCGGATTTCTGCCGGATATCCGCCTTTGACCTGGAAAAGGGTCTTCGCACTACGGTGGAATGCCGTGTGGAAGAAAAAGGCCTGTTCGTTATCAACACCGTGAAGATCCTGCAGATCATCCGCGCGATGCCGGACGGAAACATCACCATCGAGATCGATGACAAGTGCCGCGTCCGGATCACAGGCGGGCAGTCCTCGTTCGACATCACGGCGACGCCCGGCGAAGAATTCCCGTCGATGCCGCTGTTCGTCGGCGAACAGACCTACCGGATCCCGCAGTATCTGATCAAGCAAATGATCAGCCGTACGGTTTACGCGGTCGCGCAGAATGACCAGCGCGCGGCATTCAACGGCGCGTTTTTCCGTATCCGGAATGGTGAGCTGACGGTTGTCGGCTGTGACGGAAACCGTCTTGCGGCGGCAAAATGCACGCTTCCGGACGGTGCGGCGGACGCACAGATGCTGATCCCGGGAAAATTCCTCGGCGAACTGATGAAGATGCTGCGGGATACGGAAGATGAACTGACGATGATCCTTGGCCGCAAGCACATCATTTTCAAGATCGATTCAATCTACTTCTTCACGCGGATGCTGGATATGGATTACATCGACTACGAAAAGCTTCTTCCCGATTCCTACAAGACAGAAGTTTATGTTTCCGCGGACGGGCTGCGCTGTGCGGTGGACCGCGCGTCCATCGTGACGGAAGACAAGCTGGGCGGCTCGGGCAAGTCCCCGATCAAGCTGGATATCATGGACGATGCGGTCACGCTGTCCTCGGTTTCCGCGGGCGGCTCGGTACACGAACGGGTTCCGGCGGCCATCGGCGGTGCGGACATCTCGATCGGTTTCAACTGCCGCTATCTGCTGGACGCGCTTCGGGCAGTTCCCACGGAGTGTGAGACTCTGCGCATCCGTCTGAACGATGCGTTCAAGGGCATCATGGTCGAGCCGGCAGGCGGCACGGACTTCAAGGCGGCGCATCCGGACGAATCGGTCTTCGGAGAACGCAAGTTCGATGCGGCGGCGGATTATCTGAACAAAGGTTCGGACGAGGATGGAAACAAAAATTCCATGTTCATGAGTTTCATCATGCCGATCCGCATGAATCGATAAAGGAATAAAAGAATGTTTATACACATCGGTGCGGGAAGTCTCATCCGCGGCCGCGACGTGATCGGCTTCTTCGACATGGACGGCAAGTGGGACTCCCAGATCACCAAAGACTTTCTCAAACGCTATGACCGCGGCGGAAAAACTCTGACCGCCGGCGACGACCTCCCCCGTTCTTTCGTTCTGACGGATTCCGGGGTGGTCTTTACCCACATCTCCACCTCCGCTCTGAAATCCCGGGCGGAAGACGGGGAGTGAGTGCGGATTGTTCGGGAAGGGGACGCGGGGATACAGGGTTACGGTCGCTTTTTGAAAAAAGCTCCGCAAAAACTTCAGTCTGCTGCTGACGGTTTGTTTGGCGGATATATCCTCTTCTTTTCCTCTCTGCATCATATTAACCGCATAATCCGGCAACAATAGTCCAAAAAAGGTTTTGGAAGGGGTTTGGGGGAACCTTTTCCTCAAAAAGGTCCCCCCAATGCAAGAAACAATATTTGATAGTAAAACAGAGAAAAACATAATGGATAATAACACTAACACACAGATTTACGACGAGAATCAGATACAGGTGCTTGAAGGGCTGGAAGCGGTCCGGAAGAGACCGGGGATGTATATCGGGACGACCTCGCAGGGCGGTCTGCATCATCTTGTGTATGAAATTGTAGACAACTCGATCGACGAAGCGATGGCGGGACGGTGTGACCGGATCGAAGTGGTTCTGTATCCGGACGGAAGCGTATCGGTTCAGGACAACGGGTACGGCGTACCGTCGCAGATCCATCATCAGATGGGCCGTCCGACGCTGGAAGTTGTTTTCTCCGTCCTTCATGCCGGCGGGAAGTTCGGCGGCCAGGGATACAAGATCTCCGGCGGTCTGCACGGGGTCGGTGCGTCCGTTGTAAACGCGCTGTCCGAGTGGATGGAGATCGACAACTGCTACGAAGGAAACCGCTACACCATGCGGTTTGAACGCGGCTCGATCGCGCGTCCGTTCACCTGCGAAGGCGCGTGCGGCAATCGTCACGGGCTTTATGTCCGTTTCAAGCCCGACGCTGAAATTTTCACCGATACCACCGAATTCGATATGCAGATGCTCCTCACCCGACTGAGAGAACAGGCATTCCTCAATGCCGGCATCCGCATCATTCTCCGCGACGAACGCACCGAGCTCGAAACCGAGGTCGACGAATTCGCGTTTGACACGTCGCATGAGGATGCCGATATTGCGAGACTTCTGAAGGTCGCCGCCGCCGAAGACGCGGAAGGGGACGAAGTCCTCGAACTTGCCGACCCGAACGAAGTCATCCCCGACGAAACGTCCGTGGAAGGAGTACGCTTTGAGGATGAAGAAGGGGAAGTCAACACCGACGGCAAGTACCTCGAATACGATCTTTATTACGAAGGCGGTATCCGTTCCTTCGTCGAACACCTCAATCAGGCGAAGCACGTGGACGTCATTCATCCCGACGTCATTTACATGAAGGCGGAAAAGGGCGATATCACCGCCGAAGTGGCGATGCAGTACAATGACAGCTACACCGAGACCATCGTCACGTTCGCCAACAATATGAAGACCAGCGACGGCGGTACCCACGAAGTCGGCTTCAAGAGCGCCATCACCAAGGTGCTCAACGAATACGCGAGAAAGTCCGGCGCGCTCAAGGATACCGACAAGAACCTCTCCGGGGAAGATGCCCGCGAAGGTCTCTGCGCGGTCGTTTCCGTCAAGCTGCCCGACGCGCAGTTCGAAAGCCAGACCAAGGCAAAGCTCGGCAACTCCGAGGTACGCCCCATTGTCGACAACATCGTCTGTGAAAAGCTCGCGGAATTCTACGAAGAAAATCCGTCCGTTGCCAAGGCGATCGTTGAAAAATCCCTTGCCGCACAGCGTGCGAGAGAAGCCGCAAGAAAGGCGCGCGACCTCACCCGCCGCAAGGGCGTTCTCGACGGTGTATCCACCCTGCCCGGCAAGCTTGCCGACTGTCAGGAACGTTCCTCCGCGCTGACGGAGCTCTT
Source organism: Clostridia bacterium (assembly GCA_017547755.1). Taxonomy (GTDB): domain Bacteria; phylum Bacillota; class Clostridia; order Oscillospirales; family CAG-272; genus UMGS1696. Next base: position 21,729 of record JAFYOX010000081.1, read on the forward strand.
CCTCGTGGAAGGGGACTCCGCAGGCGGTTCCGCAAAGAGCGGCCGTGACAGCCGCTTCCAGGCGATCCTTCCTCTCCGCGGGAAGGTCCTCAACGTTGAAAAGTCCAGACTTGACAAGGTCTACGCCAACCCGTCGCTGATCCCGATCATTCAGGCGCTCGGCTGCGGCATCGGTGAAGACTTCGACATCGAACGTCTCCGCTACGGCAAGATCATCATCATGGCCGACGCGGACGTCGACGGTTCCCACATCCGTATCCTCCTGCTCACGTTCTTCTTCCGCCATATGCGGCAGCTGATCGAAAAGGGGCATATCTACCTCGCACAGCCGCCGCTTTACCGTCTCAGACGCGGCAAGACCGAGCGGTACGCCTTCTCCGACGAGGAACGCGACCGCATTATTGAAGAAATGGGCGGCGGAAACATCGACATCGAACGATACAAAGGTCTTGGGGAAATGGATGCCGAGCAGCTTGCCGACACCACCATGGACCCTGCAAAGAGAACCATCCTGAAGGTCGAGATCGAAGACGCGATGGCGTGCGACGAGATCTTCTCCACCCTCATGGGCGACAAGGTCGAACCCAGACGCGAATTCATCGAACAGAACGCAAAATACGCCGAAAACCTCGATATTTAGTTTAACTAAGAACTAAGAACTAAGAACTAATAGTGAATAGCTATGCTGAATTTTTCGGCTTCCGGCTGACGGGCGATTTGTTCAGCTATTCACTATTCACTCTTAGCTGTTAGCTGTAGGGAGACTGAAAATTTAGATATATGAAAATTATTACCGTTACTCTTGCGCCGGCGATCGACGTGACTTATGCGCTTGAAAAGCCTGTTTCCGACGGGCTGAACCGGGCGAAGGCGTTTGTACTGATGGCGGGCGGAAAGGGGATCAATGTATCCCGTGCGATCCTGCATGCGGCGGACGGCTCCGCTGTGCCGCTGATGACCGTGGCTGCCGCCGGCGGTGCGTCCGGCGGAATGTTCTGCGATATGCTGGCGTCCGAAGGCATGGACATTACGCGGATCCCGATCGCGGCTCCGCTGCGCATCAACGTGTCCGCGATCCCGGACGAAGGCGAGGACTGCGAAATCAACGCGCCCGGCGCGGAAATGACCGCGGACGACCTTCTCTCCGCGGAAGCGCTGATCCTTGACGCGGCGGAAGCGGGCGACGTGGTCTGCATCTGCGGAAGCTGCCCGAAAGGGGTGGCGAAGTCCTATCCGGCGAAGCTCTGCGCGATGGTGAAGGAAAAAGGTGCGGTCTGCGTGATCGACTGCGACGGTGAGGCGCTGAAGCTTGCCGCCGAAAGCGATTGTCCGCCCGATTATATCAAGCCGAACGCCGGAGAACTTGCGAAGCTCTGCGCCGATCTGGGCATCCCCTGCGGCACGCCGGCGGAAAACGCACGCGCGGTCTGTCAGAAGACGGGCGGCGTGAGCACGGTCATCACGACCCTCGGCGGCGACGGCTCCATGATCACATGGAACGGCGGACAGTTCACGGCAAGATCCCGCAAAGTGAAGCCGGTGCGCATCAAGGGTGCGGGAGACACCTTCCTCGGCACGTTCGTCCACGCGAAGTTCATCGCGGGCATGACGAATGAGGATGCCGTACAGGCGGCGTCCGACGCCGCAACGGCGTACGTGGAAGGGTAAACGCCGGAACAGAACTGCTCGATAATCTGACGCGCAATAAATTCAGAGGAACAAAATTTTATTTGATTTTTGTAGGGGGCGATTCACGAATCGCCTGTTTAACGAAAAGAACAGGCAAAATTTTGTCAGCAAATTCTTCGTTCTGACTGCAAAAATAAGGTTCCGTTTGATTTTATCGACGGGCGATTCATGAATCGCTCCTACAGATGTATGATAAAATTTTATCTGTACAGGGTTATCGGACACGTCGGATATGTCTAATATAGAAATACGTAAAAAATTCAGAATGCGATAATATGCTCTCTTCTGACAAAGTTCGTGCAGATTTGAAGAGAGAAGAAAGATTTTAATATGGCTAAGAAACAGAACGATCAGAATATAGAATTTCCGGAGCAGAAAATACTCCCGATCGGCATGGAAAAGGAAGTGCGCAAGTCCTTCATCGAATATTCCATGTCCGTTATCGTGGCGCGTGCGCTTCCGGATGCCAGGGACGGCATGAAGCCCGGTCAGCGGAGAATCCTCTACGCAATGTACGAGGACAACCTCACCTACGACCGCGGTTTCCGCAAGTCCGCGACGACCGTAGGTAACGTGCTCGGTCGGTACCATCCGCACGGCGACACCGCCGTTTACCTCACGATGGTACGTATGGCACAGCCCTTCTCCTACCGTTATATGCTCGTGGAAGGGCACGGCAACTTCGGTTCCATCGACGGCGACGGCCCCGCTGCTTACCGTTATACCGAAGCGAGAATGTCAAAGCTCGCCAACGAAATGATGCGCGACATCGAAAAGGACGTCGTAAAGTGGGATATGAACTTCGACAGCACCCGCAAGGAGCCTGCCGTTCTTCCCGCGCGCATCCCGAACCTGCTCGTCAACGGTGCGATCGGCATCGCGGTCGGTATGGCGACCAACATTCCGCCGCACAACCTCACCGAAGTCATTGACGGCACCATTTATTTCATGGATCATCCCGAAGCGGGCGTCTCCGAGCTGATGCAGTTCATCAAGGGTCCCGACTTCCCGACCGGCGCCACCATTTACGGCACCGCGGGCATCTATGAAGCCTACTCCACCGGCCGCGGCAAGATCATGGTCCGCGCAAAGGCGACCGTGGAAGAGGAAAACCACCGCATCATCATCACCGAGATCCCCTACATGGTTCAGAAATCCGAACTTCTCAAGTCCATGGCGGAACAGGTACGCGAAAAGAAGACCATCGAAGGCGTTACCGCGATCCGCGATGAATCCGGACGTGCAGGCATGCGCATCGTTATCGAATACCGCCGCGACGCGAACGGACAGATCATTCTGAATCAGTTCTACAAATACACCCAGCTCCAGGATACCTGCTCCGCGATCATGCTCGCGCTCGTGAACGGCGAACCGAAGATCATGAACCTGCGCCAGATCCTGAACGTATACGTAAAGCACCAGGAAGAGGTCATCACCAACCGCGTGAAGTACGATCTCGCCAAGGCGCAGCACGAAGCACATATCAACGAAGGCTACAAGATCGCCATCGACCACATCGACGAAGTGATCTCCATCATCCGCGCATCCGCCGACCAGCCCACGGCAAGAGAAAATCTCCGCGTCCGCTTTGACCTGTCCGAAGAACAGGCGCAGGCGATCGTTGCGATGACCCTCGGCCGTCTCTCCGGCATGGAACGTCAGCGCGTGGAAGCAAAGCTCGTCGAACTGTATGCGGCGATCAGCGAATACCGCGCGATCCTTGCGGACAAGGCGCGCATCAAGCAGATCATCCGCGAAGAACTGCTTGAAATCAAGGCAAAATTCGGCGACGCACGCCGTACCGGCATCGAAGAAGTCGAAAACGAAATCATGATCGAAGACCTCATCGAACGCCACAACGCGGTCATCACCCTGACCCACGCGGGCTACATCAAGCGTCAGCCGTCCGATGTATATTCGGCACAGCGGCGCGGCGGACGCGGCATCATCGGCATGGCGACGAAGGAAGAAGACTACATCGAACGCGTGGTCGTGGCGGATTCGCACTCCTATCTGATGCTCTTCACCGACACGGGCCGCGTGCATTCCATGAAGGCATACCGGATCCCGGAAGCCGGACGTACGTCGAAGGGCTCGAACATTGTCAACATCATCGACATCGCGGAAGGCGAAAAGATCACGGCGATGCTGTCCGTACCCGACCTGGAAAGCGAAATGGATTCCGACGACTGCGGCTACCTCGTCATGGTGACGGAACGCGGCGTCGTCAAGCGTACGAAGCTGTCCGAATTCCGCATCCAGAGAAAGGGCGGCAAGATCGCGCTGACCCTCGACGACGGCGACCGTCTGAAGTTCGTAGCGCACACGAAGGGCAGTTCCGACGTGATGATCGCCACGAGAAACGGCTACGCGGCACGCTTCACGGAAGATCAGGTGCGCAGCATGGGACGCTCGGCGACCGGTGTGCGCGGCATCTCCCTGCGTGACGGCGACCTTGTCGCAGGCGCGTGCATTCTCGAACGCGACGAAGCGTGGGCAGCGGAAAACAAGCTGATCACGATCACGGAAGGCGGCTTCGGCAAGCGGATGGAACCGTCCGAATTCGAAGCAAAGGGACGCGGCATCATGGGCGTGATCGCACAGAAGATCACGGACAAGACGGGCGCGCTCTGCGGTATTTCCGTAGTCAAGGCGGACGAAGACATCATGATGATCACGAACGACGGCACGATCATCCGTACGCCGGCGGACGGAATCCCGCTGTACGGCAGACCGGCGGCAGGCGTTATCGTGATGAAGCTGTATGACGGTGCGAAGCTCGTGAACTTTGCCCTGACCGAAAAGGAAAAGGAAGAAGACGAAGCGGCACCGGCGGAATCCGACGTGATCGAAGGCGAAGCCGTGGAGATCACGGACGAAGCGGAAGCGGAAGAAATTCCGGCGGATGCTGAAGAAGCGGAAACCGCGGAATCCGATACCGATACGGACGAATAAACTTTATATTTGATGGATTGCTTATGAAAAAACACATCCTTCCCATTCTTCTGACGCTCGGTGCGCTGCTTGTTTCCTGCGGCGGCGCAAAGCACGATCCGGCGGAAGTGAAAGCCGCGCTGGATACGCTTCTTCCGCCGTCGTTTGAACTGAACGAGATCTACTTCGGCGAAGGACTTCCGGCGACGGAGGATCAGGCGCTGATCGACAAGCTCTACGGTGCCTTTGCGGCGAACGTGAAGTCGCTCAGGTACCGTCCGGTCGCTGAGGACTGCGGCTACGCAAGCATTGCGGAGATCAAGACCGCTACCGAAGAAGTCTTCACGCAGGATTATTCCGCGTATCTCTATGAACTTGCGTTCTCCGGCATTTCTTCCGACAGCATCGCGGAAGAGACCGAAGCGGAAGAGACCGAGCTTGGCGAAGGCGAAGTCATCGAATCCGGCGGGGAGATCACCGGTTCGTACGTTGCGCCCGTCGCGCTGGATGTGACGGCGTCGTACGCACGCTATCTCGAGCAGAACGGCATGCTGACCGTGCGCATTGACCTCGCGGAAGACGCATACCCCCTCGGACGCGAATACAAAACGGACGAAATGAAGATCACCGAGCAGAAGCCGGACTCCGTCACCGTCACCGTTCCGACCTACGTGGACGGCGAATACGACTGCGACGTCCGCCTCAAGCTCGTCCTCACCGACGCCGGCTGGCGTCTGGACACACCGACGTATTGATTTTTGGATCATTTCTTGGGGAAACCCTTTTTGCAAAAAGGGTTTCCCCAAACCCCTTCCCAAAAATCTTCAGACAAAGGAATTGATAAAGTACGGCTGAAAATTTTTGGAAAGGGGATATCGAACTCCGAAGGAAGGGAGGTTGCTTTATGGGAAGAATCTGGCCTTACGCGTGGGCGTTTGCGATCATGTGCATTATTTACACGGTCTGCAAGATCCTCGGGCTGGAATGGGCGGCGGAACGTGCGTGGCTCGAAGTCCTTCTGTTCGACGTTGTGGCAGTCGGCATCATCACATCGTTCTTCATGCGGAAGAAGATCGTTGCACTCTATTACAAGATCAAGAAGAAATTATCATAAATACGCACATACATAATTCATCTTTCACCGATTGAAGTTTTTTGAAAGGGGATCGGCTCTGTCCGTCAGTGCCGGTCGAGGAAACCAAATCATGTACATTGATTCTCAGGGCAGAAAGTGGTTCAAGGGAAATCTGCATACGCATACGACGATGTCGGACGGGCAGAGAACGCCGGAAGAAGCGGCGGCGCTCTACCGTGCGGCGGGATATGATTTTCTGGTGGTCACCGATCACTGGAAGGTATCGGAAACGTTTGTGAACGAAGACGGACTGCTTCTTGTTGCCGGATGTGAATACGACGTCGGGAGAAATGTCCGCGACGGTATCTTCCACATCACGTCGTTCGGCTGCACGGAAACGCCGGTCTGCGACCGGAGCATGACGCCCGACGCCATCATCGACGAGATCCACCGCTGCGGCGGCATTGCCAACCTCGCGCATCCCGCGTGGTCGATGAACACCTGCGAACAGCTCCTTCCCGTGATCGACGGGGAAGTGAAGCCGCTGTTCGGTGCGGACGTGACGGAGATCTACAATTCCGTTTCCGGTCTGCCGCGCAACTGCCGTCCCTATTCGGGCATCGTGCTCGACCTGATGGCGGCACGCGGATACTTCACCATGCCGGTCGCCGATGACGACACGCACTGGTACGGCGCCGAAACCTGCCTCAGCTATATCATGGTGCAGGCGGAAGAATGCACGCGCGAAGCCCTCATCGAAGCCATCCGCGCAGGCCGTTTCTACGCGACGCAGGGTCCGGAGATCAGCGTCACGAAGGACGGCGACACGATCAGAGTGACCTGTTCCCCGGCGGAATCCGTGGTCTATTTCACGGATACGGCGTGGTGTCCTACCCGCGCGGACGTCGGACACGGTCTTACGGAATCGAGCTTCCGGATGACAAACGAAACGTTTGTCCGCGTCGAAGTCACCGATGCCGACGGAAAAACCGCATGGAGCGGATATTTCGGAAAATAAAGGACAGCATACACCATGATTTTTGACATTACCATGATCGCGGCGGTCATTACGGTCTTTTCCGCAATGGGACTGGCCCTGATCCGCAAAAACTGAAAACAGCTGAAAAAGGACGCGTCTGCGTCCTTTTTTGATGGGATAATGAAAGTTGTAGTTAATTGATTGTTCACGATGTTTGTGTCGGGAATTGTATTATTTAAATGAATTTAAATATATAATTCGGAAAAAATGTACATTTTATACGAAAAAAACGAATGATTTTTTTCTGCGGCTCTTGCAATTATTTCCCATTTGTTATATAATATCATATATCTACTTTGTACGCTTTCCCGAAAAGCAAATTCAGAAAAGGAGAAAACTTTATGAAGAAACTGTTCAGCGTCCTGCTCGCGGCCGTTCTTGCGGCAGGTACCATGGTTCTTCCGACCGCAGCGGCGGACGGCGATATCGTCTATCTTCAGACATTTGACGATGTAGCTTCCTATGATGACCTCGGCTGGGAGATCGTCGAAACCCTTACCACCAACACCTCCACCTACACCATCGAAAACGGTGCTCTCACCGTTGACAACCTCGGCGGCAACGACTCCTATACCGTTGTTGTTCCGGCATCCGTGATGGACGAAGTCAACGAAGGCGACTATACCGTCGGCTACGACTTTACCCTTCTCGAATCCGGTGACACCGCACGTTACCTCGCAATGCTCCTCAATTATGACCGTGAAGTGGGCAACACCTACAACTCCCTCCACATGCGTATGAAGGGTTATGCTGACTGGCAGAACCGTTTCGTAGGTACATGGAGCTCCAACATGGACACCGCCGGCGGTTATCAGGGCCTCCCGCTCTTTACCGACCAGACCGCTGACAATTCCATCTCCGCACGTCTCTTCGGTCTCCCGTTCGATGCGGCACAGAACGTTATCGCAGGCAAGACCATCCGTTACGAAATGCGCGTATCCAACAGCGGCGGATACGTTGAAGTTTACATGAACGGCGTTCTGATCTCCGGTACCGACGAAGCCGGCTGGGATCAGTTCACCTGGGCATCCGAAGACTACTCCGAAATCTGCCTCAAGTCCGGCGGTTCCATCCTCGGTACCGTTGACAACATCGTTGTTGCAAAGGGCCTCGGCATTCCGGAAGGCACCATTCCCGCAATGGGCGGCGCATCTGCGTCCGGTCTCCCGGCAACCGAATATGACTCCATCGCCAACTACGCAGGCATCAAGCCCGTGATCGACGGTAAGATCGATGCGATCTGGGACGCAACCGCGGCTCAGGAATCCACCTGGCCCGGCGACCGTGACGGCGAAGGCATCTCCGGTTACACCAAGATCCTCTGGGACGAAGATTATCTCTACCTCCTCGGCGTTGTAAATGACCCCACCACGCTTCAGGAAGCAAACCCCACCACCACCGACTCCATCGACTTCTGGATCTCCGAAACCTATTCCGATGACATGGGTTATCCGAATGCAGGGGACTATCAGGTAACTCTCAGCCCGTACGACACGCTCGGCGGCTACTACATCGGCAACGAAAAGGCTCCCGAATCCGTTGCGGAACATGCAGCGGTTATCAACGGCGACGGCACTTACGTTCTTGAAATCGTAATGCCGTGGATGGATCCCGAATTCAAGCCCGAAGCAGGCAAGGTATTCGGCTACAACGCATCCTTCAATAATGACATCGACGGCGACGGCGCCCGTGACTCCTGGACTTCCTGGGTAGAATGGAACGGCATGCCCTACTGGTCTGACTGCATGTGGCTCAACCAGGTAGAACTCGTCAAGGCAGACGTTGCTGTAGCAGCTGACGAAGCTCCCGCAGCGGAAGCACCGGCAGCAGAAGCAGCAGCTCCCGCAGCAGATGCAGGTCTCCCGGCAGCATACCCGGCATCCGGAACCGCAATTCCGGACGGCTCCGTTCTCATCGCAGGTGAACTCATCGGTTCCGAAAACGGCTGGGACGGCACTGCAGGCTCCGGCCGTGCATCCGCATTCGACGGCAACATCGAAACCTTCTTCGACCCCGCAACCGCATCCGTTGACTACTGCGGTATCGACGCAGGCGAAGAAATGATCCTCACCAAGATCATGATCCACCCCAGAACCACCTTCCTTGACAGATTCAACGGTGCTACCATCGAAGCATCCAACGATCCGGAATTCGAAGAATCCGTAGAACTCTTCTTCAGCGTTGAACAGGCAGCAGAAGTTGCATTCGTAGACTGCACCGCTGAAATGGAAACCGCTGAAAACACCGGTTACCGTTACTTCCGTTACATCAACTACATGAGCCACGGCGACGTAGCCGAAGTTGAACTTTACGGTTACGCAAAGGACGGCTCCAATCCGACTTACGGCGCAGCAGAAGCACCGGCAGCAGAAGCTCCCGCGGCTGAAGCAGCTCCCGCAGCGGCTGAATTTGTAACCTACACCGCATATCCGGAAATGACCGGCGAAGAACTCGTATACGCGACCGGTGACATGGACATGATGTCCGGTTACGACGCAAAGGGCGGTATCGGCGTTGACCTGTTCAACCTCGCTTCCGGCGGTACTTCCTACTGCCTCAAGAGAGATACCTCCGCATGGTACGATTTCGAAGTTGCTGAAAAGACCGACGTAACCTTCTATGTAGGCTACATCGCACGTGACGGCTCCAACCGTGGTCTCGACTATGCGGTTGACGGCGGCGCACGTATCTTCATGGACCTTGTTGAAAGCGCAGAACAGCAGTGGGTATCCGCTACCTTCACCGTTGACGCAGGCAAGCACTCCTTCTACCTCTACGCTCCGACCGGTATGGATGACAGCACTCTGAAGTCCTGTGACATCTACACCATCGAACTCTACGGTACTCCCGCAGCAGCTGCTGCTGAAGAAGCTTCCGCGGCAGGCTGGATCACCAGGGATGTCATTTCCAAGTACGATGAAGCTCCCGACTGGTACGTGGAAGACGACGCAGTCGAACTGGAAGTATGGGATATGGGCGATACCAACGCCAACAGCAGTGCGACCGGCGCGGACGGTATATATCCCTCCGGTTATGTATTCCTGAAGGCAAAGGGGCTCGGCAATTTTGAAGTTCCGTTCGACGTCAGCGAATCCGGCAACTACAACATCGGTTTTGTTCTCATGGCATGGAAGAAGTCCGTTCCGCGTTCCACCATGTTCTCCGTGGACGGCGCTGAACCGATCTATGTATGCTACGACTATGCGGACGAAGATCAGTATTCCGAACAGTTCCTGACCGGTCCGACGATGTATCTCGAAAAGGGCGAACACACCCTGACTCTCGCTCTGGCAGACGATTTCGACGACAGCACTGTGAAGTCCCTGTACTTCGATAAGTTCATTTATGCTCCGGCGGCAGACGATTCCGCGGCAGAAGCAGAAGCGGCGGCAAAGGCAGAAGCAGAAGCTCAGGCAGCGGCAGAAGCGGCGGCAAAGGCAGAAGCAGAAGCTCAGGCGGCGGCAGAAGCAGCGGCAAAGGCAGAAGCAGAAGCTCAGGCGGCGGCAGAAGCGGCAAAGGCAGAAGCAGAAGCTCAGGCAGCGGCAGAAGCGGCTGAAAAGGCAGCAGAAGTTGTTGAAGAAGCTCCTCAGACCTTCGACTTCGGCGTGATCGCAGCGATCTCCGCACTCGTATCTCTCGCAGGCTTCAGCCTCACCAAGAAGAGATAAATCTCCGTAAATCAAATGTCCGGCATACCGCATGGTATGCCGGATTTTTTATATTGACAATGCCCCGAAAATATTGTACAATGAAACCAACAAAAATACGTCCATCAAAGGAGTAATTATCATGGCTAAAATCAAAGTCGGCGTGATCGGCTGCGGTACCATCGCAAATTCCGCGCACATCCCGTCCTATCTCAATTGTGAAGATGCGGAAATCAAGTATTTCTGCGACATCATCCCGGAACGCGCGGAAGCGGCAGTAGAAAAGTACGGCTGCGGTATCGCTGTTACCGACTATCATGAAGTTCTGGCTGACCCGGAAATCACCGCGGTTTCCGTCTGCACCCCGAACAAGATGCACCCGATCATCTCCATCGACGCTCTCCACGCAGGCAAGCACGTTCTCTGCGAAAAGCCGGCGGCTCGTACCTATGCGGAAGCAAAGACCATGCAGGCTGCACAGCATGAAACCGGTCTGACCCTGAACATCGGCGTTGTAAACCGCTTCAACACCGCGGTCAACGAAATCAAGAAGCTCATCGACGCAGGCGAACTCGGCGAAGTATACCACGTATACGTATCCTTCCGTGCGCACCGTTCCATCCCGGGTCTCGGCGGCGCATTCACCACCAAGGAAATCGCAGGCGGCGGCGCGCTCATCGACTGGGGCGTACACTTCCTCGACATCGTTATGTACTGCACGGGCGACCCGGCACCGAAGACCGTATCCGGCAAGGCGTTCAGCAAGCTCGGCGTTGACATGCCCAACTATGTATACGAATCCATGTGGGCGGAAAACACCAAGGACCTGAACGGTACCTACGACGTTGACGACTCCGTCACCGCATTCGTACGCACCGAAGGTCCGACCATCACCCTCAACGGCGCATGGGCGCAGAACATCGGCGTCGGCGAAATGTTCATCGACTTCCTCGGCACCAAGGGCGGTATCCGTCTCCAGTACGGCGGAGACTTCAAGGTATACACCACGAAGGACGGCAAGCTCTACGACTACACTCCCGAATACGAAAGCACTCCCATGTTCCAGAACGAAATCAACGCGTTCGTAGCATGCGTACAGTCCGGCGAAAAGCTTGCGAGCCACATTGACCGCAACATTCTGACCTCCAAGCTGATGCAGGGTATTTACGACTCCAGCGACACCGGCCGCGAAGTTGTGATCGACTGAATTTGATTTGACGCGGCTTCGCCGCGGAAGGAAGAAAACCGCCGGAAGGCGGTTTTCTGGATTAATGCCACTGCGCGTGGCAGGCTGCATAATGGAGTTTCACTTCGTGAACCTCCGGGCTCAGGCGCCGCCCCTTTGTGAATACCGGCTGGGAGACCCGCAGGGTCTCCGAAGGCACTGCGTGCCGGGGTAGGAGTGACGTACTGTCAGAAAAATAACGCTGCTCTCAGCCCTGCAGAGGCAAAATGTGATATATTGTATCAAGAGGATAAAATATGTTGAACGTAAAAAGAACCACTCCGTACAACGTACAGGAAGTTTTCCGGAAGTGCGAATACACTTCCAACGGCTACACGCTTCCGTACCGTCTGTACATTCCGAAGAATTACGACTGCGGCGAACGCTATCCGCTCGTACTCTTCCTGCATGGTGCCGGTGAACGCGGCACCGACAACGAAGCGCAGATCAACGTCGGCATTGCGAAGGCATTTGAAGACGTGAACAGCCCGATCTACGACGCGATCGTGGTCGCGCCGCAGTGTCCGGTCGGCTCCCAGTGGGTACTGACCCCGTGGGAAAAGGGCAACTACATCGTTGACAACGTTCCGGAATCGCGCGAACTGGAATGCGTCTGCGGCATCCTCGACGAGTGCCGCGACTTCTACAACATTGACGAAGACCGCGTCTACGTGACCGGTCTGTCGATGGGCGGCTTCGGCACATGGGATATGCTGGCGCGTCACGGTTCCCGTTTCGCGGCAGGTCTCCCGATCTGCGGCGGCGGCGACGCATCTCGCGCGAAGTCCCTGAAGCGCATCCCGATCTGGACCTTCCATGGCTCCGACGACGGTGCCGTTCCGGTTGCGGGCACCCGCGCGATGTTCTCCTCCATCAAGAAGGAAGGCGGCGAAGAGATCGGCTACACCGAATTCGACGGTGCCGGTCACAACGTCTGGGACGCCGTCTACACCGACCGCCAGATCATCGACTGGCTCTTCGCTCAGTCCCGCGAAAAACGCCGCAAAAAGGCAGAACTCCGCTCCAAAATCACCAAGGCCGCTGCAGTTGCCGGCGGCGGTGCGCTCTCTCTCGCTCTCATTATTCTCAACATCAGCAAGAGCAAGAAGAAAAAGAAGTGACGGTTTATCAAATATAGTTTGTTTTTCTTGAGGGGAACCTTTTCAGAGGAAAGGTTCCCCCGCGACTTTCTCCGAAAGTCGCAGAAACTCCCTTCCAAACCTCTTTAGGCTGTTACAGCCGGTTTGTGTATTGCAAATTTGAGGTTTGGAGGGGGTTTTTATTGGGTTTGTGCGTAGCCATATAGTTCGTCCCAGCTGACAAAATGGGAGCGATCCTGATTCTGAGAAAGGGTATAGACGGAAGTCAGGGGCCACCGAGACCCTGACTTCCCACGCCGGTTTTTGAAGCGGTGATATTGTGCAATCGATTGAAATCCTTCTACATTTTATCAGCATCCGCACTCCTTGGCTGCCGCCGTTCGTGCTTTGTGATAGTGCGAACGATACGTCAGCCTTCCAAACGAACGAAAAGCGCGGACGGCGGTATAGCCAAGCCGCGCGGATGCTGACGTATCCGTAGAAGAATTTCTATATTCCGCACGAAATCCCGGTTATCCCATACGGCGTGGGAAATCAGGGTCTCGGCGGCCCCTGATTTCCGTCTCCACCCTTCCTTAGGCTTTGGATCGCTCCACCCCTGTCGGCTGGGAAATCCTATATGTCAGCGTACAAACCCATAAAAAAATCCCCTCCAACCTCAAATCTGCACAGACACATCGATCTGTAACCGTATAAAGAGGTTTGGAAGGGAGTTTGAGGGAAACCTTTCCTCTGAAAAGGTTTCCCTCAAGAATCAAAACAAAACTTTATTTGATAATAAAACAGAAAGCCAGCAGAAGACCGAAGAAGGCGAAGTTCATCACACTGAAGAGAACGATGTACTTTTTGGCGCAGCCGGGGTTGTGGGAGAGGTATTCGCGGAAGGTGATGAGGCTGGCGAGGGAAGCAATCAACGTGCCGCAGCCGCCGATGTTCACGCCGTAGAGGAGTTCGGAGTAGTTGGTGGTGAACTTGGAGAGGAGGACGGCGGAAGGGACGTTGCTGATGAACTGGCAGGAGAGGGCGGAGAAGAGGAGCGTGGACTTGTTGAGGAGCGTTTCCATGATCACGCGGACGGCATCCATGCGGGAGACGTTGCCGGAGAAGATGAAGAAGCAGACGAAGGTGCCGAGAAGGGCGTAGTCCACGTCCGCGAGGGACTTGCGGTCGGCGAAGATCATGACCGCGGGGATCAGGATCAGTCCGATCTGGTAGGGGATCACGCGGAAGACGACGATGATCGCCAGCGCGAACAGCGCGAGGTAGAGCGAGAGACGTGCCTTCGGCATCACGTGCGTTTCGCCGTCATAGACCAGCGCGGTCTTCGGAACGGCGAAGCAGCAGGCGGTGATGAGCGTTACCGCGAGAACGAACGGGGGAAGCATCGTCAGCATGAATTCGCCCGTCGGAATGTTGAAGTAGGAGTAGAGATAGAGGTTCTGCGGGTTCCCGAACGGCGTGACCATGCCGCCGAGGTTTGCCGCGATATTCTGAAGAATGAACACGTACGCCATGTATTTCTGATTGTTCGTCCGTTCCAGCACGATGAAGCCGAGCGGAAGGAACGTGATCAGCGCCATGTCGTTGGCTATCAGCATCGAGCCGATGAACGTGATGTAGACCAGCGCGATGACCGAGTTGCGGAGATTGCTCGTCAGGCTGATGATCTTTTCCGCCGCCGCGCTGAAGAAGTGGATCCGGCGCAGCGCGCAGATCACCGCGAGCGTGCAGAACAGGCACGTCAGCGTGCGCGGGTCAAAGTAGGAGATGTATTCCGCGTCCGGCGGGACGATGATGGAGGTGACCGCCGCCGCAAAAAGCGCGATGACGAATACGGTGTTTTTCCGGAGGAATGCGGCGGTGACTTCCGCAATTGCATGCAGATTCAGCCGCTGATCGGAGACGGGGCGCGTCCGGCGTCTTGTCGTTCTGTTCATTCGTGTTTACTGCCTTTCCAATGGTTGGGGATAGGGTACGCGGAAAGCCGCGCACGATTGCTATTATAGCGCAACCAGGTTGTAAAGTCAATATGAAATATTGGTAAATCACCTAAAATGCACGGGTGTGACTTGTGCAGGATGCACATGGATTTGGAGCGCCGGAGCGTTCGTTTGGATCATAAGGAGGAAAAATGACCGCAGGAAGAAAAAAAGATCAGGATACATAGTATCCTGATCTTAAGTGGACCATCGGGGACTCGAACCCAGGACCGACCGGTTATGAGCCGGGAGCTCTAACCAACTGAGCTAATGGTCCGTTCAGAAGTATAGTATTCACCATACCATTGTGTTATTATAGCACAAACACAAATTTTTGTCAAGTGCCTGAAAGTTTTTGAAAAGGGGTACGGGGAAAAACTTTTTGAAAAAAGTTTTTCCCCGCAAAACTCCATTTTCTTAAAACATCATTCCGCCGACGAAGGCATCCGTGAAGCCCTTGTCGGACGAGAGTTCCGTGTAGCGTGCGTTTTCCATGATGATGCGGAGGTTTTCGCGCACCTTTTCGTCGAACAGGTACGCCGCCGCACCGGCGAGGGAGGTGTTGCCCGCCGCCTGTACGATACCGCGCCGGACGCACGATTTCGGGAGGATCCCGATCTCTGCCGCCGAATTGACGTCGATGCCGCCGCCGAACGAACCCGCGAGATATACCGCGTCAAGGTCGTCCGCCGTGATGCCCGCCGTACGCAGGAGAACTTCGATCCCCGCGGAGATCGCCGCTTTCGCCGTCTGGACGGCGCGGATGTCACGGCCCGTCAGCTTTACGTTTTCCGTGAAATAGATGCAGTCGTCGTCTTCGTCCGCGCAGTTTACGAGGGCTTCGAACAGGTCTTCGTCGTATTCGCGCGCTTCTGCATCGTCGAACATATCCGCATAATCCTGCAGTTCCTCGAAATCCGTGCAGATCGAGCCGGTCGGCGCGATCAGACCCGCACACACCGCCGCCGCCGCCGCATCGATGATGCCGCTGCCGCAGATGCCGACGGCTTCGCCGTTTCCGACAACGCTGACGTCGAATCCGCCGTTTTCCGCGTTCGCGCGGACTTTGCAGACCGCGCCGGGCGTTGCGCTCATGCCCATTTCGATTTCCGCACCTTCCAGAGCCGGACCTGCCGCCGTTGCCGCGAAGTAGTATTTTCCGTCCGCGATCACGCACAGCTCGCCGTTGGTGCCGAGGTCAAGGAACAGGGCGTTTCTGTCTTTGATTTCCGGATGTTTTTCGAGGATGTATGCCAGTCCTGCGGTGATATCCCCGCCGACATAGGACGCCGCGAGCGGTGCGAGGCAGACCAGACCGTCCGCGTTCATGAAGGTATCCGCGCCGCAGAGCGGATCGTGCGCGCGCATTTCCCAGCCGAATTTTGTCTGCATAAAGAAGGGAGAAACTGCAATCGGTGCGGTGTCAAGACCCGCGTACAGGTGTTCCATGACGGAATTTCCGGCGATCGAGGTGAAGAGGATGTCGTTTTTGTCAATGCCCGCACGGCGGCAGAGCGCATCCGCGTGTTCCGCAATGGCGGTGCGGATGGAGTTTTTCAGGATCTCCGCGTCACCCGATGCCGCGTGGGACATCCGGGAGATGACATCGCCGCCGAAGCTGCGCTGAGGATTGCCGAACACGTCGCCGGCGAGTTCCGCGCCGGTTTGCAGATCACGCAGGGAGAGGGCAACGGTCGTCGTACCGATATCGGCGGCGAGGAATGCGTACGGACGCATTTCCGTGACCGCGTCGATCACGCGCTTGCCGCAGACGAGGGCGGTGAAGTCCGTTTTTCCCTGAGCAAGTGCCGCGGAAACGCGGCAGACGGCGGAGAAGGGGATGTCCGCGTCGGAAATACCGAGTGCGGAGCGGAGATTTTCGAGGGTATCGATGGGATTTTCAAGGGTCGGCAGGGTCAGCGTGACGGCTTTTGCGGTCACGACGGGAGAGACTGCCGCGACGGTTTCGCTGAACACCGCGCCGGTGAGTTCGTCCGAACCGGGGAGATAGACGTCCGTAATGCCGTCCGCGGGACAGAGGCAGAGATAGCGGAGCACGGCATCCGCGCGTTTGTCCGCGGGAACGCCGCAGCGGTCCAGGCAGGCGTCACGGTCGATGCCGGCGAGGAACGCGGTTTCGGCGGGAGTGGGCGTACTGTCTCCGAGGACGGCGCAGATGCATTTGCCGCATTTGCCGTGACCGCCGCAGGGGGTATGCGGGGTTACGCCGGGGACGGCGGAGACGAGGTCAAAGAGGGTACGGGTGTTTTCTCCTGTGGAGAGAGGGTAGGTTTTCTGCGAAGCGTGAAGGAACATGGTGAGACCTCCGTTAATAGAAAAGCACCCTTCGGGTGCAAGGTGGAAAAACTCCCTGCGGTCGTTTTTCTTGAATAATGCGCCTGCGCGGCGCAGGCTGCATAATGGAGTTTCACTTCGTGAACCTCCGGGCTCAGGCGCCGCCCCTTTATGAATACCGGCTGGGAGACCCTGTGGGTCTCCGGAAGCCCTTCGGGCGGGTTGTTTATTTCAGTTATGGGGTAGAGAATACGAACGGGACGGATGTGCCGTCCGTATGGGAAGTTGATTCTGGCTGACCGCCGGGGGTTAAGGGTGGCGTTTGCCGCTTTATCTGAAGGTGAATCTGAAGGAGAATCTGAAGATACCCTTCACCGCTGTTTCTACTGAACGTGCGATTTGGACAGCTCTGCACCCAACCTTGTCACTTCCGAACGGTCTGCCGCATGAAAACCGCTGTCTGTCCGAGGCTCAAAGGCCGAGTCTCCCGAACATCGGGGTATCCAAAGGGGTGTCCCCTTTGGTCGGGATGATTCACAAGAGGGCATCGACATGCCCTCTTGTGCGCCGTCCGCGCAGGACAAAGAAAAAATTTGCAGATACAAAATTTAATAAGTGCGCCGTCCGCTTGCGGACATCTGCCGCTGTCCGCGCAGGACAGAGAATCAGTCGATCGATTCGATTTCGTCAAGATTATACGGCGTTCCCTGATAAACGAAATAGTTCAGCCAGTTGGAGAACAGCAGATGCGCATGACCGCGCCATACATTCGGCGGGATGTTCTTCGGATCGTCGCCCGGGAAGTAGTGCTTCGGGATCTCGATGTCCAGCCCGCGGTTCACGTCACGGAAATATTCGGCGGCGAGCGTCGTGTTGTCGTACTCGCTGTGACCGGTGACGTAGAAGAGACGGCGCTTGCGGGATGCAATGATGTATACGCCCGCTTCGTCGGATTCCGCGAGGATCTCCAGCTTCGGGCAGGCGTCAATGTCTTCGCGGCGGACTTCCGTGTGACGGGAGTGCGGTGCCTTGAACGTTTCGTCGAAGCCGCGGAGAAGCGGATGGTTGGGTTCAAGATTCTTGTGTTCGAATACGCCGAACATTTTTGCGGAAAGCGGATACTTCGGGATACCGTAGTGGAAATTCAGCGCTGCCTGTGCCGCCCAGCAGATGTGGAGCGTGGAGTAGACGTTGGTTTTCGACCAGCGCATGATGTCACAGAGCTCGTCCCAGTAGTCGACGTCGCGGAACTCCAGGTTTTCCACCGGTGCGCCGGTGATGATGAGACCGTCAAACTTTTCGTTGCGGACTTCTTCGTAGGTACGGTAGAAGGTTTCCATATGCTTCGGGCTGACGTTCGCGGAAACGTGGGACGCCACGCGGAGCAGGGTCAGCTCGATCTGGAGGGGAGAATTGGAGAGCAGACGGATGATCTGGTTTTCGGTGGTGATCTTCGTCGGCATGAGGTTGAGGATGGCGATACGGAGAGGACGGATGTCCTGCGCGGTGGCGCGGAGCTCGTCCATGACGAAGATATTTTCGGACTGGAGGACTTCCGCTGCGGGAAGACCGGAGGGGATCTTGATCGGCATAGATGTTTTTGTACTCCTTACAGAAGTTTTGAATACCAAATTATTTATTTGTGTCCGACCTGCGGTCGGGAAGGATGAAAAATGACCGTTGGTCATTTTTCTTGGATTAATGTCCTGCGCGGCGCAGGCTGCATAATGGAGTTTCACTTCGTGAACCTCCGGTCTCCGGCGCGAGACCTCTTATGAATCACCCGCGCTGGGAGACCCTGTGGGTCTCCGGAAGCCCTTCGGGCGGGTTGTTTATTTCAGTTTTGGGGTAGAGAATACGAACGGGACGGATGTGCCGTCCGTATGGGAAGTTGATTCTGGCTGACCGCCGGGGACTGATTTTTTCGTTCTGTCCGCTGACGGAAAATTATAGATAGTTATTCACTATTCACTCTTAGCTATTAGCTTTTTTTATTCTTCGTCTTCGAAGCGGATGGTTTTTGTCTGGGCGTCGCGGGAGACGACGGTATTCGGGAAGACGGAGGTCGCTTCGTTTGCGAATTCGTCGGGATCGGTGAGTGCGGGGCTGTAGTGGGTAAGCCAGAGTTCGGAGCATTCCGCTTCGCGGGCAAGTTTTGCCGCGTCGGCCATGGTCATATGGCTCGATTCTCTGGCGCGGTCGTTTTTCGCGCGTTCGAACATACCTTCGCAGATGAAGAGATCCGCTTCCGCCGCCATCATGCCGATGATGCCGACCGGGCGGGTATCCGTCGTATAGGTGACATGGATACCGCGGCGCGCTTCGCCGAGGACCATATCGGGGGTATAGCCGTCCACGGATTCGCCCTTCTGGAGCTTCGACCAGAGCTTGATCGGAACGCCGTTTGCTTCGGCCTTGGCGCGGTCGAACTTGCCGCCGCGTGCGATGCGGATATCATAGCCGAGGCAGGGGCAGGAATGGCGCACTTCGAAGGAAGTGATGCCGAAACCGTGGCGGTTGAGAGTGGAGAAATCGCCGAGTTCGACGGTATTGACGCGGAAGGGAAGATCGGGCGCGATGATGGTGAGCGCCTTGACGATCTCGCCGATGCCGCGCGGGCCTGCGATGGTGAGGGGTTCGGTATGACCTTCGTTGCCCATGGAAAGAAGGAGACCGGGGAGACCGCTGATATGATCGGCATGGAAATGCGTAATCAAGATGGTACCGATTTTTCCGAGGGAGAAACCGGCATTTTTGACGGCGAGCTGAGTACCTTCGCCGCAGTCGATAAGGAGACCGACGCCGTTGTAGCGCATATAGCAGCAGCAAAGGAACCGGTCGAGGCGCGGGACGGAGCCGCCCGTGCCGGGGAGAGAAACGTCTAACATTTTATGTACCTCAAAATTTGGAAGGAAGAAAAACGCCTGAAGGCGTTTTTCAATTTTATGCCACTGCGCGTGGCGGGCTGCATAATGGAGTTTCACTTCGTGAACCTCCGGGCTCAGGCGCCGCCCCCTTATGAATACCGGCTGGGAGACCCGTTGGGTCTCCGGGGGCACTGCGTGCCGAAAATTGGACTGACGTACTGTCAACAAAATAACGCTATTTTCAGCCCCCGCGGTCAGCAATAATAAAAAACGTACGATTTCAGCCGTACAAAATGTCTGTACGGGGTATCCAGAGGGGTGTCCCCTCTGGTCGGGGAGATTCACAAGAGGGCGACGACTCGTCCTCTTGTGCGCCCGCCGCGCAGGCGATTAATTGAAAATCGACCCGAAGGGTCGTTTTTCCACCATCCCGACGCAGTCGGGCATTAAAAACAATTTATATTATACTATATTTTGTCAGCATAGAAAAGGGGTATTTCCAAAATAATTTTGCAATAAAAAAGAGTCTCCCGCTGTGGCGTTTTGCAACAAGCGTATAGAAACCCTGCTCTCGCAAGGACGGTGCCCTCCCGACCGGTTCGTGCTCCCAGCGTCCTGTCGCTGCGGCTGCGCGGAATGCGCAAGCGGGCAGCGGAGGGAGGTCTGCATACCTCTCGGACGGAGTCCGGGCTCCTTTTTACTCTTTGTGGGTTTTTACGCTCATTGTTATCTCGCTTACAGCAGGAGACAGATGTTACGCAATGCGTTGACTCAATCTACATCATCGTAGAGGATGTCGGAGAATTCGTCATCGAAAATGTCCGCGATGCGGTCGAATTCTTCGTCGTCTTCGATCGTTTCGAGGATATCTTCGCCGTCTTCGTCTACTCCGCACTTGAGGATCACGTATTCTTCGCTTTCTTCTTCGCCGTCTTCGTTGACGGGTACGAGTGCCTTATAGACGGCACCTTCGTGTTCCAGCGTGCCGAGCAGGGCAAAATGAAGCTCGTTGCCGTCCTCGTCGGTCAGAGTGTAGATTTCCGGATCGTACTCTTCGACAGATTCAATGTTTTCGTTTTCCGCATTAAAGAGTCCGTCTTTCTTATCCATTGTTATTCTTACCTTTCCGCAGTGATATATGCACGGCGTTGGATGCTGCCGTCTGCATCCTTATTGTACCGCGAAAGCGGCATTTTGTCAAGGGGGTGTTTTTTTATTTCCCGCTGGGGTGGGGGATGGGCGCGACTTCGTCGCGGAAGGTAGAAAAACTCCCTGCGGTCGTTTTTCTTGGATTAATGTCCTGCGCGGACGGCGCACAAAGGGGCTCAGGCGCCGCCCCTTTGTGAATTGCCGGCTGGGAGACCCGGAAGGGTCTCCGGAAGCCCTTCGGGCGGATTGTTATCGTTCAGTTGTGGGGTAGAGAATACGACAAGCCGAACGTACCGTCCGTATGGGAAGTTGATTCTGGCTGACCGCCGGGGGTTGGGGGTGACGTTTACCGCTTTATCTGAAGACAACCTCCACCGCTGTTTCTACTGAACGTATGTTTTGGACAGATTTGCACCCGACTTCGTAACTTCCGAGCGGTCTGCCGCATGAAAACCGCTGTCTGTCCGAGCGCTCAAGCGCGAGTCACACAAACGTCGGGGTATCCAAA
>JAFYOX010000082.1 GCA_017547755.1 Clostridia bacterium
GATTTCTATCGGCATTCCTACTTGATTTCTGTTTCTCATTGTGTTATACTGTACCTGCTTTCCGGTATGGTTTTGCTGCAACTTTATTATACCACGAAAGCAGCGACCGGGCTATCCTTTTCGGATAACCCGGTCGTTTTTAGTTTTTGTGGGGCTTATTGCGACAGCCCCTTTTCCATATTCCCCTGTCAGACCGCACCGATCGCCGCGACGATCCCGCGTGTCAGCATCTCCTGAGGAAGTGCGTGGATCGCTCCCGCTTTTCCTTCCGCCGACGCGATCTCCAGCGACAGCGGCAGATGCACAAATCCCGCCGCGATCCCGCGCGGACGGCAGTATTCCACCGCCGCATACATCAGATCGTTGCATACGTACGTCCCCGCCGTAAACGAAACCGCCGCAGGAACCCCGGCTTCCTTCATCTTCTGAACCATCGCGCCAACCGGAAGCCCCGTCACGTACGCATCCGCACCGTCACCGATCGGCGTCAGCTCGTATTTTACGCCTGCGTTGTCCGCCGATGCACCGTGACGCACGTTCACCGCGGCATATTCCGGCGTGATACTGCCGCGTCCCGCCGCCTGTCCGAGACAGATCACCGCCGCGATCTCCGACGGCTCGTATTCCGCAATCTTTCCGCACAGGAGCCGTCCGCATTCCCCGTATACCACGGGCAGCGTCACTTTCACGATCTCATGCCCGTACAGGAGCTCCGGCAGAGACCACAGCGTCTCCAGAGACGAATTCCGTCCGCTTCCGCCAAACGGCTCAAACGCGCTCACAATCAGTTTCTTCATTATATAATATCTCCCATTCGTCCGATGTTCTGCCTATAGTATAACAGGATTCTGCCGAAAACACAAGATTCTGCCTTCAAAATTTTCCCTCTACACCGTGCAATGTCTTTTGTCAAACATAAACCGCCAATCCAATTGACTTTCTCCACGCAGGGTGCTATAATAAAGTCAGAATAGTTGAAACAACAAAATAATTTCACAGGAAATAGAAAACAGCCGATGTTTACCTTAATAATCGATATGCTTTCGGCGGATACACAGGCGCCGGAAGAACTGCACGCACCGGACAGGGATGTGTCCGCACTGGTGAGCCGTGCGCAATCGGGTGACATGGATGCTTTTTCGGAAATCGTCTCCTGTTACGAACGCTTCGTCTACAACACCGCCTGCCGGGTCCTGATCGCGTCGGGAATGCCCGTCTCGGACGCGGACGACATCGCGCAGGACGCGCTCATCAAGGCGTGGCGTTCGCTGTCTGCCTTCCGCGGCGACTGCAGTTTCTCGACATGGCTCTTCCGCATCACGGTGAATACCGCACGCGACGCCGTCCGGAGCAGTGCACGCCGTCCGGTCGTCTCCCTGACACGGCAGACCGACGACGATGAAGAACCGGAGATCTGGGATATCCCCGTCACCTCCGGCAGTGAGATCCCCGAAGAAGCGGCAGAACGCCGGGAAACCATCCTCGCGGTGCGCCGTGCGGTGGAATCCCTTCCCGAAGACCAGCGTCAGGTGATCGTCCTCCGCGACATCCACGACCTTCCGTACAGCGAGATCGCAAAGATCCTCGGCGCGGAAGTCGGCACCATCAAGTCCCGCATCAGCCGCGGCCGTGCGAATCTTAAAAAAATCTTAAAAAACGGGAACTTTTTGCCTGATCCGAACGTCTAACGGACAGAAAGAAAATTTTATCCCAACCCAATTTTTACTTTATAAAACATAAATGGTGGTTTCAGATATTTATGAAGGATAATGAATTGCGAACCGTTTCCGACGCCGATTACCGGCGTCTGATGTCGGAGGCGTATCCGTCCCCCAAAAAGGACATCCGCGCCGCCGTCATGGCGCAGATCACGTCGGAAGCGGCACAATCCGATAAAAAAGCCAAAATTCTCACTCCCGCCTTCCGGAAGCGCTTCGTCCGGTACGGCAGCATCGCGGCATGCTTTGTCGTCCTCGTGACACTTGGCTTCCGCGTGCTCCCGATGATGTCCAAGGATGCCGTCATGGAAAGCAGCACCGAAATGGCACCGCAGGAAGCCGTTATGCCGGCAGCCGAAGTCTGTGACATGGAATCCGTTCCCGAAACAGCGGCACCCGAAAACGGTACCGGAGCGATCAAGACCAAACTCTTTTCCGTTTCCCTGACCGATTCCGCTGCGGAAGAACCGATGGAAGAGCCGGAACCCGCTGAGGAAGCCGTCGAAGAAGCCCCCGCAGCACCGATGTTCATGATGGCGGCCGCACCGGTGACGGAGGAAACCTCCGTCGAGGAAGTCCCCGTCGAAGAAGCCGTCGTTGAGGCGGAAGTCGAAGAATGCGTCGCCGAAGAAGCCCCCGCAGACAATGCAGTCTCCCCGATCTCCCTCTTCGAATCCGAGCTGAAACTCGCCCTGACCGGCGAGATCGGCACGGAAGCCTACACCGCGTGGCTGACCGACCGCGGCTATACTTCCGCAGAAGACTGGAGCATCGCGGAATTCGTGCAGAATTTCGGCATTCCGCGCGAACGCTTCACGGAACTGTACGATGCCCTGACCGCATCCTTTGCACAAAACAATCCGGATGCGGAAATAATCTCTTACAATCTTGACGAACTGTACCGTCAATAATTCGAAAAAAGGGGTACGCCGTACCCCTTCATGGTATTCCAAAATATAAATCTGTTTTGCATGAGGACATTCACGGAGGTATTTTCAATGAACGAAACCTTAAAAAACGCTCACGGATTCTGTAGCAATCATCGCGAAGCTCTCTCTCATGACAAAATCTGCGGCTGTTTTTATTGTCTGAACATCTACTCCCCCGCAGAAATCACAAAATGGATCAGTGACAAAACCGGAACCGCTCTTTGCCCGCACTGCGGAGTGGACGCTGTTCTCGGCGAAAGTTCCGGCTATCCCATCACCAAAGAATTTCTCACGGAAATGCACGCCGCATGGTTTGGCATCCTCACCGGAACGGAAAAATAATCCGGCACCCAATGGTCTATCCCCCGACAGGAGTACGCTGTACTCCTGTTTTTTATTCGGAAAACAAAACACGGATGCCGGAAAGCAACAAAAAAGACCGTACCTTGTACGATCTTTCGGAGGGTGAACGATGGGAGTCGAACCCACGACCTCCAGGGCCACAACCTGGCGCTCTAACCAACTGAGCTACGTCCACCGTGAATCGCTGGGATAAATCCACAGCGTATAAGAACGCCGCACACGTTTCAGGGACATTACTACATCCCGGTGCTGACGATAACCCGAAAGCATCCAGTATTCTGTCTGCTCCGGTTCGCTTCAGTGAAGCGATGGCGTACCTTGGGGGATTCGAACCCTCGACCTACTGCTTAGAAGGCAGTTGCTCTATCCAACTGAGCTAAAGGTACATAGGAATCTCCGTTTTTGTGGAGAAGCGGGTGATGGGAATCGAACCCACATAACCAGCTTGGAAGGCTGGAATTCTACCACTGAACTACACCCGCGTATTGGGCACGCTCACTTAACGCTCAATAATAATATCATATTCATTCGCGTTTGTCAATACCTTTTTCAAAAGTTTTTTGATTTTTTTGAAATATTTTTAAAAGAACGGGGATCTCCCCGCATTCCTGCGGAAACATCCCCGTTTTCCGTCCTATTCTTCGCCGTATAAGAGGGTGAACGACTCGTAATGGTCGTCCGTATAGTAGACCAGACCGTCGTTCGAGTACACGATCCGCTTCGCACCGCGCGAACTTTCTCCGAGTGTGTCGATATCGCACTCATAATACTGCCGTCCGTTTTTCTTCGGAAGAAGTCCCTCGTAATTGCCGAACTTCATGCCGCCCATACATTTGCCGGGCGCATACCGTTCCACGGAACCGCCTTCCCAGCCGAGATCCTGCGCTTCCGCCTTGGTGATATAGTTCGGCGGCAGCTTGCCGTACGTATGGATGTACAGCGCCACGTTCTCCTTGTCATCGTACGACCCGTTTTCGTCAATCGCCGGCTTTTCGGGTTCCGGTTCAGGCTCCGGTTCCGTAATTTCTTCCGGCTCCGTAATTTCTTCCGGTTCCGGTGATACCGGCAATTCCGCAGGCTCTTCTGTCGGAAGCTCCTGCACATCCTCTTCCGATGCCTCCGCTTCTGCCAGCACTTCCAGCGCGACTTCCGCCACCCCTGCCGCAATGTCCACGGCTTCCTGCGCCGTACATCCGGTAAAGGTCAGCCCGAGAAGCGGCAGGATCATCGCCAGCACCAGTGCCAGCGACTTCAGCTTCACAATATTTCTTTTCATCATAAACTCTGCACTTTCTTTGTCAGATACCCCTGCCCGAAAAGGTTTTGGAAGGGGTGCGGGGAAACCTTTTCCTCAAAAAGGTTTCCCCGCAAAAAACATTATTTTCTCAGTTCACAGTCACCAGATTGTCGAACAGTTCTCCGTTGTCCGCAATGTTCTTTTCATTGCCGACGGAGCAGCGGTAACCCTGTGCGAGGATGGCGTCAAACGCATCGCCGACAGCCGCAAACTGTTCCGCGGTGATGTCGAGCATTTCCGCACGTCTGCGGAGAACTTCCTCGTAGGTGTTTCCGGTGATGTATGCGTCAAAGGAACGCGCCATCTTGCCGTAACGGGAGATCGGACGTTCGTAGCCGGAGAAGGTACCGATGATGTACTTCGTCAGTTCCTTTTCGTCCAGCTTCAGATTCCGTACGTATTCGCCGGTGCCTTCGTAAACCTTTTCGGTTGCCACAAGGTTCGGGTCACGGTAGCTGCTGAAATGTACGTTGCCGGTATCCGGTGCAAATCCGCAGCCACAGCCGTATGCGCCGCCCTTTACACGGATGTTCTGGTACAGATAGTCGTAGTTGACCGCCGTACGTACAACCTGCATCGCACCGGTGTATTCCACACCCGCCGCGTTCAGATTACCCGCGCGGCAGACATACTGTACCTGCGACGGGATCATAATGCCTTCGTTCTTCTTGACCGGTTCAAATACCGCCGGTTCGCCGAGGCACTTCCGTTCGAGCGCCGCGCACTTGTCCATGAATACGGGAAGAGCCGCTTCGACCGCCGCATAACCCGCTTCATCCGCCGCAAGGCTCACGATCATGCGTTCCGGATTAAAGATCCAGTTCGTCACTTCGCGCAGCTTCGCGGTGATTTCGTCCGCCTTCGCTTCAAAGTTTGCATGGAGGTCACAGAGGAACAGGTAGTAATCCAGACCGGACAGCAGTTCCTGATAGCAGGCGGTCTTCGAGAAATAGGACGCCGCACGTGCAATACCCACGGAATTGCCGCTGCCCATGATACCGCGCTGCTTGCCGGACTTCACTTCACCGATGATCTCACGCAGACGCTTGGTGTCTTCAAACTTCGAGGAGGTGATGATTTCCGCCGCCGTAGTGAGCGCGAAGTCCACCTTGTCCGCAAGCATCTTCGTGTACAGACCGTACATCGGACGGAATTCGTCCTGCTTGCCGTACATCCGGTAAGTCGGAGCGCCGAAGGACAGGCTGCCGGTGTTCAGTTTGATATCCATAACGAGGTCGGCATACGTATGATCCGCCGTGTCGACCTTGCCGAGGATCGCACCGAGCAGACCGACGTACGGGATGTATTCCTTCGGCAGACCTTCGATATCGAACAGAACGTTCAGATAGGTGATGCCGTTGGTTTCGATGTCATGGTAAACCGTCTTTGCGCCGCCGACGGTGCGTTCTTCGTTATAGAACGGCACGGTTTCACGCGGGATATCGGTTCTCTGGAGGGACGGGATGCAGTTGAGTTCTTCTTCGGTCGGTTCGTGTTCCTGATATTCGCGGAGAAGTCTGGTTTCTTCGACGATGTGGTCGATCTCTTCCTTCGTCAGGGATGCCTTGTAAGCGGCAAGCTGCGCCTTGAGTTCTTCGTTTTCCTTTTCGACGAGCCCCGGTTCCGGCAGGGATTCGATCAGCACGCAGTGATCGGATTCGAGGATGTACTTCTTGATAAGGTTTTCGTAGTAGCCGGTGCCGATGCGCTTCTTGAGTTCTTCGCAGTCCGCGAGGAAGTGCATATAATCGAACGCCGCCTTATCGTCGTACAGCCAGGACTGGAGCATATTGATCGCATAGTCGAGACCGCGCGGGCTTCCGCCGTAATCGGCTTCGCGGAAGTAGAATTCATCGCGGTTGATGCACGCGAGGAGAGCCTTTTCGGAAATGCCTTCTTCGACCTGCTTCTTCAGCGTATCGATAACGATGTTGTAGAACTTGTCGAGGTCTTCCGCCTTTGCGTTCTTGACGATGACGGAGAAATCGTCTTCGATCATGTGGGTATCGTAGCCGCCGAAGACATCCTGACCGATGCCCGCATCAAGAAGAGCCTGCTTGACGGGTGCGCCGGGGGAGTAGATCAGCACATCGGACAGAATGCCCCACGCACGGCAGTCGAGGATATCGAGGTTGGAGCCGCAGAGTGCCGCGAATGCGAAATACGCCTTGCCTTCGGTATCGTCGGTCGCGCCGATGGAATACTTCTGGGTGATGCGCTTGGGTTCTGCGGAGCCGAAATGCTTCTGCAGGGCAACTTCGGAGTTCGGGGTGATTTCGTCGAATGCGGAGAGATAATTTTCGTCCATCCACGCCAGACGTTCGTCCATATCGCAGTTCCCGTAAACGAAGATATAGGAATTGGACGGATGATAGAAGCGGCGGTGGAAGTCGAGATAGTATTCGTACGTCAGTTCGGGAATGACCTTCGGGTCACCGCCGGAATTCACGCCGTAGGTGGTATCCGGATAGATCGCCTTGCCGAGCGCATCCCAGATCGCACTTTCGGGAGAGGAGGTAGCGCCCTTCATTTCGCTGTAAACGACGCCGTTGATGGTGAGTTCGTCGTCCGCGTTTTCCATTTCGTAGTGCCAGCCTTCCTGCATGAAGATCTGACGGTACTTATAGATATTCGGATAGAACACAGCGTCCATATAGACGTGCATGAGGTTGTTGAAGTCCTTGTCGTTGCAGGAAGCAACGGGATACAGGGTCTTGTCCGCGTAGGTCATCGCATTGAGGAAGGTATTGAGCGAACCCTTCGCCAGCTGCATGAACGGGTCACGGGACGGATAATTCTTCGAGCCGCAGAGAACGGTGTGTTCAATGATGTGCGGCACGCCGGTGGAGTTTTCCGGCGGAGTCCGGAACGCGGCGCAGAACATCTTGTTCTCGTCGTCGTTGGACATGATGCAGACGCGCGCGCCCGACTTCTTATGACGGAGAATAATACCGGAAGACTGGATGTCCTCAAGATACTCTTCGTACATCAGCTCATACGCGGGATTGGGAGCCAGTTCGCTGCTGCTCTTGATGTTGATTGCCATAAAATAGGATCCTTTCGCAGTACGCAAATATAATTGATGGGGACATTATACCACAGAAACCGCGCAGAATCTACCGATTTCGGTGAAATTTTATAAAATCGTGGGGAAGAAATTCAGAAAATGCAGGGGTAGAGGATGGGGAACGGTCGCTTTTTGAAAAAAGCTCCGTAAAACTTTTATACGGTGTAGCCACACAATCCGGCTACAACA
Source organism: Clostridia bacterium (assembly GCA_017547755.1). Classification (GTDB taxonomy): domain Bacteria; phylum Bacillota; class Clostridia; order Oscillospirales; family CAG-272; genus UMGS1696. The sequence goes on from JAFYOX010000082.1 coordinate 7,564, forward strand.
GATTGAAGTTTTTGCGGAGCTTTTTTCAAAAAGCGACCGTTCCCCCATCCTCTACCCCTGCATTTTCTGAATTTCTTCCCTACGATTTTATAAAATTTCACCGAAA
>JAFYOX010000083.1 GCA_017547755.1 Clostridia bacterium
ATGGTATCCGACATTAAGCCCGGCGGTACCTTCCTTCTCGACTGCGCATGGGATGCTGCAGGTCTCGAAGAAAACCTCCCCTCTGCTGTTAAGGAATACATCGCTAACAACAACGTAAAGTTCTACACCATCGACGCTACCACCATCGCTACCAAGAAGATCGGTAACGCAAAGGTTAAGAACACCGTTCTCCAGTCCGCATTCTTCGCGCTTGCAAACATCCTCCCGAAGGACGAAGCAATCGAATACATGAAGAAGGCTGCATACAAGTCCTACATCAAGAAGGGTCAGGCAATGGTTGACCTCAACTATGCCGCTATCGACGCTGGTGCAGACGCATTCGTAGAAGTTGCTGTTCCGGAAGCATGGAAGTCCGTTGCTCCCGACGCTCCGAAGGCTGCATTCACCGCTAAGAGAGCTGACCTCGAATCCTTCGTAAACAACGTTGTAACTCCCGTAAACGCTATGGCCGGCGACAGCCTCCCTGTTTCCGCATTCACCGAATACGTTGACGGTACCTTCCCGCAGGGTTCCACCATCTCCGAAAAGCGCGGTGTTGCTGTTTACGTTCCCGTTTGGTATCCTGAAAACTGCATCCAGTGTAACAACTGTGCATTCGTCTGCCCGCACGCTGCTATCCGTCCGTTCGCTATGAACGAAGAAGAAGCTGCTGCAGCTCCGGAAGCTACCAAGTTCACTGCTAAGCCGGTTGTAAAGACCACTTACAAGTTCTCCATGGCAATCTCCCCTGCTGACTGTATGGGCTGTACCCTCTGCGTAAAGGCTTGCCCTGTTACCGCAAAGGCTGAAAAGGACGGCACCGACAAGAAGGCAATCGAAATGGTTCTCCGTGAAACTCAGGAAGACCAGCAGGCTCCGTGGGATTACGCTGTGGGCAACGTATCCGAAAAGGCTGAACTCATCAACGCTACCGTTAAGGGTTCCCAGTTCAAGCAGCCGCTGCTCGAGTTCTCCGGCTCCTGCGCAGGTTGTGCAGAAACCTCTTATGCACGTCTTATCACCCAGCTCTTCGGTGAAAGAATGTACATCTCCAACGCTACCGGTTGTTCCTCCATTTGGGGTGGTTCCGCACCGGCAACTCCTTACACCGTAAACAACGCGACCGGTCGTGGTCCGGCATGGGCTAACTCCCTGTTCGAAGACAACGCAGAACACGGTCTCGGTATGTACCTCGGTCAGAAGACCATCCGCAACCGCATCATCGCTAAGGTTGAAGAAATGGCTGCTTCCGACAAGGCTTCCGACGAATTCAAGGCTGCTGCCAAGGCATTCCTTGACACCAAGGACGACGGTAAGACCAACACCGCAGCTGCAGAAGCTCTCATCCCCGAACTCGAAAAGGCTGCAGCAGCAGGCTGCCCGATCGCTCCCCAGATCCTCGCTGAAAAGGATTACCTCGCTAAGAAGTCCGTATGGATCTTCGGTGGTGACGGCTGGGCATACGACATCGGCTTCGGCGGTCTCGACCACGTAATCGCTTCCGGCGAAGACGTAAACATCATGGTATTCGATACCGAAGTTTACTCCAACACCGGCGGTCAGGCTTCCAAGGCTTCCAACATCGGTCAGGTTGCACAGTTCGCAGCTGCAGGTAAGGGTATCGGCAAGAAGAATCTCGCTGAAATCGCTATGTCCTACGGTTACGTATACGTTGCACAGGTTGCTATGGGCGCTGATATGAACCAGCTCCTCAAGGCTCTCACCGAAGCAGAAGCATACAACGGTCCTTCCATCATCATCGGCTACGCTCCTTGTGAAATGCACGGCATCAAGGGCACCATGGCTAACTGCCAGCTCGAAATGAAGAAGGCAGTTGACGCAGGTTACTGGCAGATGTTCCGTTACAACCCGGCTCTCAAGGCAGAAGGCAAGAATCCCTTCTCTCTCGACAGCAAGGAACCCACCGGCAGCTACGTTGACTTCATCAAGTCCGAAAACCGTTACAGCCGTCTCGCTCAGACCAATCCGGAACGCGCTGAAGCACTCTTCGCTCAGGCTGAAGAAAATGCAAAGGCTAAGTACGAACGTCTCACCAAGATGGTTAAGCTGTACGAATAATATCGCATAGTTCCTGTTCAAAGGGAAGGATGACCCCGGTCACCCTTCCCTTTTTGTTTTATTTCATGTAAAAAACTCCTGCCGGAATGGCAGGAGTTTCTGTTTATTCAAATTTCGAGCGGTTCTCCGCGAACAGCTGATAGTACAGCTTCATATTCTCTAGCTCGTACCATGGCTTTGTTTCAACGGGGATACTGTCAAGGTCGTAGATCAGCGCACCTTTGAGGGACATAACGAACGGTGAATGCGTGGAAATCACAAACTGGCAGTTGTAAAAGCGTGCGCATTCCTGGATCAACTGGATCAGCTGAAGCTGAAATTTCGGAGACAGGCTGTTTTCCGGTTCGTCGAGAAGATACAGGCGGTCATCACGGAAGTGATCCCGGAAGAAGTTCAGCGCGTATTCCCCGTTGGAGTCGGGGGTCTGCAGACGTCCCGCATAATGGTTGACATACTGCGACATACTTTTCCGCCGCGTGTCCATCTGACGGACAAGTTCGTCATAATCGTCCAGTCCGGTGAACCGGGTGTACGGCTGCCCCTGTGCGGCACGATATTCCGCTTCCCGTTCTTCCTGCCGGTACCGGGTATCTTCATTTTCCACGCGCCGGTCGATGATGCCGTAGAAAACGTCGTCGCTCGTGAAGATCGCACTTCCGTTCGGAACGCTGTTCTTCGGACGTCCGCCGCTTGCTTCGTGGGAACACATCAATCGGACGTATTCGTCAAAGTAGGTACTGCGGTTGAACGGCGTGATGCGCGGAAGTTTCAGAGATTCGGCAATCAGATTGAGAAGCGTGGATTTTCCGCTTCCGTTGCCGCCGTAAAAGATCGTGATTTCGGAAAAATCCACCTGCTGAAGACGCTTATACGGGAAAATACCGTACGGATATTCATGCGGATGGGGATTTCCTCCGACCTCGAACGGCCAGAACCGGTGCGCGTGGTCTTCCTCCTGTGCGAGGGTCGGCAGTTTGAATTTATGAAGGTAGATCATAACATATCATCGTTCAAGAACGACATTTTCACAGTCTTCGACACGGATATCGGTTTCTCCGGGGGTTTTGATCACATTGTTCCGGATCGTCACACCGTCCGTATTGCGGACGAAAATGCCGGGTTTGCCGTTCGGACATTCGATGTAGTTGTCCTCAATTGTGATATTGTAAATACTGCATCCTTCCGCACGGTCAGCGTCCGCCTTGACGACGATGCCGCCGGCTTCGCCCCACGTTTCCGCGCAGTTATAAATCTTGTTGCCGCGGATCACCATATTCGCCGGGCAGACACCTTCGTACCACCACGCTTCCGCCGCCGCAACGATCGCCGGTCCCATGACATCGCGGAACGTGCAGTTTTCGATCAGCGCATCTCGGTTTTTCAGAAGAATACTGCGTGCAAAATGACGGGTCGCGGTGCAGTTCACGAGTTCCACGCGCGGCAGACGGGTGATGTCGGAGAGAACGAGATCATCCGTATCGTCCGGAAGAGGACGGTCGAGCGTGACCTTGCACATCCATTCGTCGTGCATGGGAACACAGCCGACAACCGTATAATGTCCGACGGTCTGGAGCGTATTGCGGTTGGTCAGTTCGAGTGTATCGCCGATATCGGGATAGTCAAGCGTCTGCGCATGGGTACCGTCCGGCGTTTTTTCCTGAATGGTGTAGGTGTTCCCTTCTTCTCTGCCGATCACCGCCTGATAATAGCTGTGGACGTTCGTGAAGTCGTCCCCCTGTCCGTCGAATACGCAATTTTCGAACCGGAGCAGACCCTTCATGGAGGTAAAATGGGTCGCGTCGGTGTCGGTAGACATATGATGTCCTTCCGCCGGAACGACCTTCAGTCCGGTGATGATAACGTCTTCGCTCCGGTTGCCGACGATGCCCATGCCGGGCTGGCTGTGGATCGTGACATCGGTCAGGCGGATATTCTTCGCGTTCTCAATGAGGATACCGGGACGCGAATGGTACGAATGGACGGTATAAAACAGGACGCCGTCGTGAAGTGCGGCATGATTGCCTAACTTTGCCTTGAGATGATACGGATCAACGAAATTATAGCTGTGAAGACCGAGGTAAAGATTGCGTTCCGTTTCCGGATCGTAGAAGATGTAGCGAAGGGTCAGCGGAGATTTTTCGTAAATCGGGCAGTCTTCGTCGAACTCAATGATACATTCGCGTTCGCCCTTTTCGTCCGCCGGCTGGAGATTCTTGATCGTGCCGCGACTGTAGGGTTTGCGGAGATGGTCGATTGTGAATCCGCTGACTTCCACGTCCTCACAGTTGATGAGGGACACCGGCTCCATGAAGCCTTCGATCATGAACACCGCGCCGTCGGCGATCATGCGGGTACCGCGCTGACCGTCAAAGGAAATGCCGCGCGTGTACTTGTACTTCGGATTGAACATGATCCGCTGGGGATTGCTTCCCCATTCGCCGGTCAAGACGGAGTGCATCGCGCTTTTCGCAAGATCGCTCGTGATATGATACGTTCCCGGAGGGACGATCAGCGTTGTGCCGGGATTTTCCCGGAGGTATTCCATCGCGGCGGCAAAGGTTTCGATATCACTCGCCGCGGTAAATTCGGTTAAAGTTACGGTTTTGTCAGACATTTATTCCTCCACAATGAGTTTGCCGTCTTTGATGTATGCGTATTTTCCGTTTTCGTACAGGGTCACGTTTTCGCCGATCTGCTCTGTGATCGCCGCCGGTGCGATGAACTTGTCGATCCGTCCGATCGCCGCAAAATCGTTGATATACGGTACGAAGATGAACAGACGGAAATCGTCGATGTTTTCAAGCGAGAATTCCACGGCTTCGCCGTCTTCGAGAATCCGGTATTCGCCGGTAAAGTATTCATATACGGCATAACGTCCGCCGGAAAGTCCGGGAATATCGGACGGCGCCGCCGTTCCGTTGACACAGTTTTGCTCTTTCGTGATATTGAACGCCGCAATCACGCCGGAATTCTTCACGATGTTCTGGATCTTCAGCGGTTTGTCGGAGGTTTCCGGATTGACCGTCAGGCAGTCCTTGGTCGGCATGCCGCTGCGGTCGCAGCGGAGGATGCGTCCGTCGTCAAACGCAAGCGGCTTCAGAACATCCGCATTGCTACGTCCGATTTCGTCACTGACATAGATCGGGCCGCCGGAAACCGCGCGGAGAAGGCTGTTCTTGATGCCCTGCGTGTCGTCCGTCCACCACATATCGTAGTCGTTCCAGTAGAACTGTCCCTGCAGGATGGAGTTGTAGGTACACTGGAGGATGTGCTTGGTGAACCACGGACGGTCTTCCGGCTGGAAGTCGTCGCTGCAGCGGGAAATGCTGCTGTACGGACGGTTCCACATATCCTCGGACGCCATACCCATACAGTTGATCATGGTGTTATCAAAGTTGAGACCAACGGATGCTTCGAGACCGCGGTGCCATGTGTGCGTGACCTTACCGACGGATTCCACACCCTTGTAATACCGGCGGGTCATACTCTGGTTGTCGACCTTCAGGAAGTCCGCGCCGCATTTTTTGAAGAAGGAGTGGATCGTATTGAAGTAGCCGAATGCGTTCAGCTCGTGCCAGTCGGCGATGATGCGTCCGTCGGACGTGACGAACGTATAGGGCTGGAGTTTTTTATACGCGGGTCCCGCCGGATCGAGACCGTACCAGTAGCCGGTCGTCGGATGCCACATACCGACCTTGATGCCGTAGGAATGGATGCGGTCGATGGCATGAGCAAGCCCCTGCGGGAAGCGTGTGTAGGACGCTTCGAAATCGTACATGGAGGACGAGTGCATCAGCTTGAACATTTCACCGCGGGTTTCGTACTTTGCACCGTTGAATTTAGCGATTTCCGCCCACATATCGTCGATGATCGCCCACTTGACGGGGATGTTCTTCTGCTTGAATTCCTCGCATTTTTCAATGAGTCCTTCTTCGGAGACGCGGATCTGCAGAGCATCCCAGCTGCACCAGCCGAGGTATTCGAATACTTCCGGATAACGGCGTTCTTCGCGCGGAATACAGCCGTTGTTGAGCAGTTCGAGCGCGTATTTCACGCACGCTTGGGTGAGCGCGAATGGGTCATCCCCTTCCGCCGTGACAAACGCGAGTCCGCAGCAGGAGGTCAGTTCACCATACCACGAGAACAGCTTGGCGATCAGTCCGTCCGGCGTTCCTGTGAGTACACATTTGTACTCTTCCGATACGACAGGCACGATCACGCCCCAGCTGCCGTCGGTCTTGCGCCAGATAAAATGCTGGGTTTCCGGAGGAACGGCAGTCAGATCATTCCCGAAATCGGGACGGCACCAGAATTCGGAATACCGGTTGTCCGCCATATACGAAACCAGTCCGGGCAGATCAATACGGATATCCGCCCCGTGATCGGCGGAAATTTTTCGGTCGGTTCCGCGGAAATCGGCATAAACGGCGGAAATCCCGTTCTTTTCCGTCACTTTACAGGGAGATTTTTCGCTTGTTCCGTCCGAAAAACGAAGATTCAGCATGTATTCCATGTTTCTTGCTCCTTTATTATTTCATCGGATTCTTTGTGTTCATTATACCGTTTTGCACCGGAATAGTCAAGAATTTCTTCGGATTTTTTGGCAGATTCGCTATGTTATCTTCGGAATTGTGTTGATTTTTTACTTTTTTTGTGATAAAATAAGGACGTAAAAAAGATTTACCATCGAAATTACGGGAGAATTCAGATGAATAACGACAGTGTAAAAATGTTCCGGAGTGCCATCGGCGGCTTTCACCGGGACGATGTCATAAATTATATCCGGGAGACCGATCAGAAGCATGCGGACGAAACGGCAGAACTGAATACACGGCTGACCGAAACCGAACAGCAGTGTTCGGATCTCTGCCTGCAGATCAGAAAAATCCTTGACGAAAACGATGCATTGAAACAGCGCATTTCCGAACTGATGGTACAGTGCGCCGATGCGCAGTCAAAGATCGATCAGAAGGAACAGGAAATAACGGATGTAAACGTTCATCTGACCGAAGCACTGGAACAGGTTTCCAAAGCCAAGGCAGAAATAACGGACAAAGATGCCGCTGTCACAGCGGCAGAAGCTGAAAAAGCATCGCTTTCCGCCATCATTGAAGAAAAAAATGCCCAGCTTCAGCGGCTTGACGATCTGGATCGTGTGAACGCCGAAAACGCAGAGCTGAAAAAGGCGAACGCGGATGCCGAAGAAGCTCTGCGTCAGTCTGCCGCGGAAAATGCAGAACTGAAACAGTCCCTCGCAAAAGCTGAAACTGATTCTGCGGAACTTTCCGAAAAACTGCAGGCGGCGGAAGCCATCATTGCGGCACAGCCGATAGAACCTGTTTACGATCCTAACGACCACACCAGTCCGGCTTACAAACTGGAAATGTATGACCGCATCAGCGCGCAGCTCGGCGATATTCTCATCAACGCCAACCGGAATGCGGACGATATCCTGACCGCTGCCAGAGAGGAAGCGGATAAACTCCGCATCGATGCCGAAATCGAATGCGAACAGAAGCGTTCCGCCTGCAATGCCGAGATCGAACAGATCCGCGCGGAAACTTTGGAAGAAGCCGCGTACATCCGTGAACGTCTGTCCGGCAATGCCGCAGATATGCTGTCCACGGTCAGCGCGGACCTGCACGGGAACATTGAAAACTGTATCCGCGAAATGAACGACGCCATTGCAGATATGCAGTACGATATGCAGGCACTTCTCTCGAAGCTCACGTCCCGCTCCGGCGAAATGAACGACCGCATCAGTTATTACCAGAGCTGTGTTTCCGAAGGCATCGAAAAAAAGCTGTCCGATATGGATATAAAATACGGCATTCAGCCGGATGAAGCATGACAGCGAACGACAGAAAACTCGGGGAACGGATCCGCGAACTGCGCATCCGTCTCGGAATCACGCAGAAAGAACTCGCCGGTGACCGGATCACGAGGAATATGCTCAGCCTCATCGAAAGCGGCAGTGCATCTCCGTCGGTCTCGACCCTTCTTTATATTGCCGACCGTCTCGGGACTTCCGCGGGATATTTCTTCTCGGCGACGGAAGCCGACGAAGGACGGTATTTCAAGATTTCCATCATCGACGATCTGAAAACGCGCTTCCGTGAAAAAAAATACCGCGAATGTCTGGAGATCTGCGAATCGGTCCCGGCATCCGCAAGAGACGACGAACTCTCGTATCTCGCCGCGCTCTCCTGCTTCCATACGGCACTTGAATCCGCGGAAGCCACCGCTATGACGGACGCGCACACCTTCCTGACCCGGGCTCAGGTTTACGCGAAGAATTCCATCTATGCGGACAGTAGTTTTTATGCCGCTCTTGAATTTTACGGCGAACTCTTCCGTTCACTCTGTTCGGACGTCATTCCGGTACGCCTCTGTGATTTCCGCGTCTGCGGACCGTTCGTGCCTGCCGCAATGATCCGGTATTTCTGCCTGCTGCGGCAGAGTGATATCCCGGCGGAACGGATTTCATCCGAAAATTTCCCGGACGATCCGCGTTATGACCGGCATATCCGTGCTGTCCGCTTCCTTGCGGACGGCAGAGCACAGGAAGCCGGAAAAATCCTGCGCGAACTGTCGCTCGATCCGTCCCTTCCCTATTTTATGAAATACCGCGTTCTGAGCGGTCTGGAGGAATCCGCCAACATCATCGGCGACTTCCGGACGGCATACAGCGCTTCCCGCCGCAAGCTTGAATTGATCGACAAATACAGATCTGCGGAGCTTCCGTAAATCTGTAAAATACTGACATTCCCATACCAACGAAAGGATATCCCCATGAGCAAACGTTATTTAGTGACTCCGGTCAACGATGCGCTTCCGAAAAAGCACTATCGTCTGGTGACCGAAGACGGGACGCTGGTCTACGACTTTGACGCATCCCTCGATTTCGAAAATCCGCGCTTTGAATCGTATGCCGACATCACCCGTCTCGGCGACGGAAAGCTGACGCTCACCGACGACGACGGCAATGTGATCCCGCACAAGGAAAGCGACCGTTTCCCGGAAATGAACGAGATCCCGGACGGCACTTTCCTCCGTCCTGCGGCGCACTTCACGTCCCGCATCGGCTGGAACAATGACCCGAACGGGCTGATCCTCGTGAACGGCAAGTATCATATGTTCTATCAGCACAATCCGCACAGCGTCAACTGGGGCAACATGACCTGGGGTCACGCCGTTTCCGAAGACCTTGTTCACTGGGAAGAACTCGGTGACATCCTCTTCCCCGATGAAACCGGTACGATGTTCTCCGGCAGTGCGTACTGCGACCACGACAACGTTTCCGGTCTCGGCAAGGATGCTGTCCTGCTGTTCTACACCGCCGCCGGCGAACACAACGAACTTTCGAAGGGCGTTCCGTTCAGCCAGTGCCTCGCGTACTCCAACGACGGCGGATTCACCTTCACGAAATATGAAAAGAACCCGATCATCCCGCACATCATCGGCGGCAACCGCGACCCGAAGGTCGAATGGTGTCCCGAGATCGGACGCTATACCCTCGCGCTCTACCTTGACGGCAACGAATACGCGCTCTTTGCTTCCGACAATCTGCTCGACTGGGAAAAGATCACGGATGTCCATATGGAATTCGACAACGAATGTCCGGACTTCTACAAGCTCCCCGTACGCGGTCTCGAAAATACGGAAAAATGGGTCTTCTCCGGCGCGCACGATACCTACCACATCGGCACGATGGATAAGGGAACATTCGAAGCGGAACAGGTCGACCTGTACTACCACCGCGGTCCCGGCATGAGTTACGCGGCACAGACCTTCTCCGGTACGGGCGACCGCCGGATCAAGATCGCGTGGGACAGAGTCGACGCTCCCGGTGCGGTCTTCAATTCTCAGATGGGTCTTCCGGTAGAAATGTTCCTGCAGTATATCGGCGGCGAAATCGCACCGATCCGTCTCGGTTCGTATCCCGTAAAGGAAGTCGCTCTTCTCGCCAAGGATGGCGCGGACATCACCTCCGGCAATTATGCGGCAGACGTGGAAATCGAAATCGAAGAAGGATGCGAAGCGTTCGAATTCTCCTGCTTCGGCATGACGATCCGCATCGATCCCGAAAACATGATCTACTCCCACACCGGCATGATGGCACCGCTTTCCATCACCGGTACAATGAAGATACGCGCGATCTTTGACTCGCTCGGCGCGGAAATCTTCGCGGACGGCGGTCTGATCTACTCGACCATCGGCAAGGTCGCAGATCGTTCCCGCGGTCTGGAGATCCCCGAAAACGACAGGATCAAAGTAAAAGTGACCGCACTTTCCATGGAATAAACGAACAGAACCCGCAGTTTTTCGGACTGCGGGTTCTCTTTTTTATTTCAGTTTTTCGAGAAGCGTGAGGTAGTAGTCGTAATCGATGTCGATGATGTTGGCGAAATAGTGGTTGATGCCTTCGGTTTCGCCGTCCGTCCAGCGGATAATGTAGTACCGCTTTTCGTCGGTTGCGGGAATCGCGCAGACCTGTGTGCTTTCGTCGGATTTCACAAGCGCTTCGCCGGAAACGATCACCTTGCCGGTATCGTCTTCCACGGTATAGCGGATGAGCTTGTCGGTACGGGTATCGTTGACGCCGTACAGGTTCAGCTTGCCGTTTTCCGGTTCGTCGAACATCATGCAGAACGGCCTCTGCGAACGCTTGATATAATCGTACGCGATCTTTTTGTCGTAGTAATAATCGACGATCGCGTCGGAGATCTGCGGCCAGCCGTCGATAAGATTCCACCAGATGATGCCGGTACGTCTCCACTTGGACAGACGGAACCGTTCGATGAAGTATTTCTTCGCTTCCGCCTGGGAGATCTGGCTCGCCTTTGCGAAGGTATCGAGATCGGCGGTCGTCTTGTTGCCCTTGCCGAACAGGGTTTCGACCTGATTCCACATGAGGCGGATACGATAGCCGTAGGAATGGCTTTCCTCGCCGGTCATGGTAGCTGCATGCACGAGCCACTGACGGTCGCCGAGGCAGGGCCAGAGGTGATCCTTGTCAATGTACTTCGCAAGGGATTCCGGCGACGGACAGCTGTGGTAACCGGTTTCGGATGCGAAATGGCAGACGGTGTTCTTGTAATAACTGCCCTTGAAGTAGTCGCGTGGACCCCAGAGATGGTCTTCGGAGATGCTTCCGCCGTTGCGGTGTGCGTATTCGTCAATGAACGGCGAAGACGGCAGATACGGACGGGAGAAATCGTGGATGCGGAGGACTTCCGGGATGACCTTGCGGGTGATGACGTTTTCGTTCGGGTCGAGACGGTCGCCGCCCCAGGAATACGCGCAGTCACATTCGTTGTCCCCTGCCCAGAGGATGATCGCCGGATGATTGCGCAGTCTCTTGACCACCGCTTCGACTTCGCGGCGCATGATGCTCTGGAAATATTCATCCTGTGGATACATCGCGCACGCCATCGAGAAGTCCTGCCAGATCATGATGCCATGTTCGTCGCAGTATTTGTAGAAAATATCGTTTTCGTAGACGTTGCCGCCCCAGCAGCGGACGATGTTGCATCCGATGTCAGTCAGCATGGGCAGAATTTCCGGCAGTCGCTGTTCGTCGCGTGCATGGATGGCATCCACCTGTACCCAGTTGGAGCCCATGGCAAAGACCTTTCTGCCGTTGATGCGGAAGCAGAATTCGCCGCTGCCGTCCTTGTCGGTGGTACTGGTGCGGTCAAGCTGTACAGTGCGGATCCCGAAAGTGAATTCGCGGGTCTCGCAGAGTTCATCCTGCACGTACAGTTCGGCGGTCACGGTATAGACGTTCGGATCGCCGTAATTGTGCGGGAACCAGAGCTTCGGCTGATGCACATCGAATGTAAACACGAAGGTATTGTGACGCATCGGCTTGGTAATTTCGAACGTCGAATCGCCGCAGACGCCGGTAAACTTCATATAACAACGGTCGTGGACGTTGACATTGCCGATCGTCGTGGACACGGTCGCCTTGATCCTTGCGCGGTTTTCGTCGCAGGACTGCGTAAAGAGGAAGAGATCGTCGATGTGATACTTCGGGCGGCGTTCGAGCCAGACATGCTTCCAGATGCCGCAGGAAACGAGACGGGGCATGATGTCCCAGCCGTACATATGCGGTGCCTTACGGACGTACAGCGAATCGAAGTTGAACTCATTGCAGGACATGGACGGAGCAAGGGGATGCTTTCTTGCTTCGATCGCGGCAGGTGTAATATGAACGAACAATTCGTGCTCACCTGCGGAAAGTCCGGTCAGCGGATATTCTCTGCCGTAGAGCATATTGTCGCATTCGCCGATTTTCACGCCGTCCACATAGATGTCCGCGAAGCAGTCGATGCCTTCGAAGACGAGGACGTCGTCGGTATCCCCCGGTTCATAATCGAATGGACGGGAATAACAGTAATGGACGTTTTCGTAATCGTAGGTCTTCAGAACGTTTTCGCCGAAGAAAATTTCGGGCAGAATTCCGGCTGCCTCGAGATCGGTCTCAAGGGAACCCGGAACATTCGCCGGAATTTCGTGCATTCCGGCAGAGACGGCGTCGGCAAGGCAGGTCGGCTGACCGCATTCCGCGGAATATGCGCCCTTCCAGATACCGTCAAGGAGGATTCTTTCTCGCTTTGTCATGGGAAATCCTTTCTGAAATTTTATGTTTTTTTCCTCGGAATCTTGACTTTTTCAGAGGAATCTGTTACGATTTGTTTAACTTTATCTCTGTGAGGTTTTTATGCAATATTATCTTCTGATCCTGCTTGCCGTCATTCTTCTGGCACTGCAGTTCTCGACCAACAAGCTGTATCAGCTCCGGTGCGGAAATACCGCAGCCGCTTCGCTGACCTTCTCCACCCTGTCCGGTCTGACCACCTCGGTGATCTTCTTTGTGCTGACCTTCGCCATGGGCGAAACCTTCACGATCACGCCGTATTCCCTTCTGATGGCGGCGATCATCGCGGGGCTCTGCTGTACCTACACGTTCATCGGCTTCAAGATCATGTCCTTCGGCAGTATGTCTGTGTTCATGATGTTCCTGATGCTCGGCGGTATGCTCCTGCCCTACCTGTTCGGCGTTTTCTGCCTGGATGAAGGCATCTCCGCAGGCCGCATCCTCGGGGTCATTCTTCTGGTCGTATCCATGGTCTTCCCGGTTCTCTCGAAGGAACGGAGCGGCGGCGTGATCTTTGTTCTGCTCTGTGCGGCGGTCTTCACGCTGAACGGATGCGTCAGCATCACGTCCAAGCTGCACCAGATCAACACCGAATTCGCCGCATGCGGCACTACGACATTCGTATTCCTGACGAACTTCATGAGCTGTCTGATCTCCGGCGCCGGTCTGCTGATCATGCATCTCTCCGGCGGAAAGAAGGACGGCGAAAATAAGACCGCCGCGGTCGGCAAGGTCATCCGCAAGAATGCAAAGACCATCGTGCTGATCGTTATCGGAAACGCGGCGTTCGGCGGCGTATCGTATATGCTTCAGCTCATCGGTGCGGCAAATGTTCCGGCGTCCGTCCTGTACCCGCTGGTTACGGGCGGTTCCGTGGTTCTGTCCGCTGCAGCCGGTCTGCTGTTCTTCAAGGAAAAGCCGGACAAGGTTTCCGCAATCGGTCTGCTGCTTTCCTTTGCGGCAACCTTCCTGTTCCTGTTCTGATCCTGCAAATATAAAGATTGGGGTACTGTCTGTGAGGCAGCACCCCGTTTTTCTTTGTCAATTATCGGAATCAATCGGTCAAGACCGCCTCTCGGTCTTATTCAAGACCGACTCTCGGTCTTATTCAAGACCGAGGGAACGGAGATAATCGTAGCTCTTCTTCAGGCAGTCGAACGGATTTTCACCGTTGCAGTTGTCCTGTTCAACGTATGCAAGCTGAGTGCCCGCTTCGATGAATGCGGGAACGATTTCTTCAAAATTGAGGACGTTGCCGCCGCCGACCCAGGACATCTTCTTTTCGCCGGATTCGGTCAGATACATATCCTTGAAGTGAACAACCGGGAGTCTGCCGGACAGACGCTTGATTTCCGGAACAACTTCGTAGCCGCCGAACTTGACCCAGTACGTATCGAGGGTGAAGCACATTTCTTCGGGTGTGAAGAGGTCTGCAAGCGCTTCCATAACGTTTCTGCCGTCTTCGAGCTTGCTTTCATATTCCCAGTTGTGGTTGTGGTACATGAACTGGGAACCGAGCGCGTGGATCTTCTGTGCCGCGGGCTTTGCTTCTTCCACAAACTTCGGAAGACCGGCTACACCGCCGAAGAAGCCGCCGATGCCGATATGCTTGCATCCGAACGTGTTGTGTTCCGCAACAACCTTTTCGGTATCGTTCACGATGCGGTCATAGTTGAAGTGGGTGATGCCGCAGGTCAGACCGTTCGCCTTGAGCTGTTCAGCGAGCCAGTCGGCTTCGTAAGCGCAGGTACCGGAAATCTGAACGGTCGTATAGCCGATATCTGCCACCTTCTTCAGAGATTCGGAAAAATCATCGAGATTTTTGCAGTAATCACGGATCGTGTAAAACTGAGCACCAATTTTCATGATATGTCCCTCCGGGAAATATATTTTTATTTGATGGCTATATTATCCGACATTTTCACCGAATTGTCAATAGGTTATCGGATAATTTTAAACAAAATATCCATTTGCTCTTGACAAATTGTGGCAGAATAGTGCATAATAGTAACGGAGGTGATCCGGAAATGTTAAATTCCAATCGATCTGGAAGACGTGCGAAGCGTCTGATCAAAAGCGGACTGGATCTTCTTTTTCCGCCAGCCTGTCCTTTCTGCGGAAAGAAAAGCAATGACAGGACGGGACTCTGCCTCGACTGCGGCGCAAAATATTTCCACGAACGTCAGATGTCCTGCCCGCGTTGCGGTCAGACGGTGGAATTCTGCAATTGTGACTGTGATTTCCCGCACATCTCGCGGACGACCGTCGGCGGGAAAACCCATATGTCCCTTACCTTCTACACGGGTTCCGGAAATGCGGAAGCCGCCGGACGTGTCACGGAGCAGATGATCCTTTCCCTCAAGAACAACGGGCATCATGCGAAATTTTTCGCAGACGAACTGTCCGACACCCTGTTCCATCTTTTTGAACATTCCGAATATACGCTCGACGAGTGGATCCTGACCTATCCGCCGCGTTCTCTGCACAATTATCTGAAGTACGGTGTCGACCAGAGCGAAGAAGTCACCCGTCATATGGCAAAGAATCTCGGCATTCCCTGCCGGAAGACGCTCGTCAAGGAGGCAGGCGGTGAACAGAAGACGCTTTCCTCCGAAGAACGCATGGTCAACGCCGAAGAAACGCTCCTTCCCAGAAAGCACGCCATTGTCAGAGGCGGAAAATATCTTCTGTTCGACGACATCATCACCAGCGGTGCAACCGTCATGGCGGCGGCAAATCTTCTCTATGCCAACGGTGCGGCGGAAGTTTTCCCGGTATCCATCGCCAGAACTCTGCCGAAGGAACCCCGCTGATCCGCACGGTCTTAACACATTATAAAGGAGGAAATTCCATGGAAAAGAAAGTCGGCTTCAATTTTTTATGGATGTTTGCAAAATACGGTGACCGCGGTCCCGCGGATGTCAATCCGTACGAACTGGATTTCATCGCAAACGAGGGATTCAATTTCGTCCGGATCCCCTGCGACTACCGCTTCTGGACGAAGGATTTCGACTACTGCCATCCGGATGAAGAGATCCTTTCCCGCATCGACCGCTGCATCGATGAATGCAATACGCGCGGACTGCACGCCTGTCTGAACATTCACCGTGCCCCCGGTTACTGCATCAACTGGCCGGAACGCGAAAAGCACAATCTCTGGCGTGATGCAGAGGCGTTCGAGGGATTCAAATTTCTCTGGGAGATGTTTGCCAAGCGGTACCGCGGCATTTCCTCCGAATGGCTGAGCTTCGAC
Organism: Clostridia bacterium; assembly: GCA_017547755.1. GTDB lineage: Bacteria > Bacillota > Clostridia > Oscillospirales > CAG-272 > UMGS1696. The sequence goes on from JAFYOX010000083.1 coordinate 15,996, forward strand.
CTCGTGAACGAACCGAGCAATCAGCCGCCGACGCATCCCTGTTCCCGCGACGACCATCAGCGCGTCATCCGCGGAACCATTGACGCGATCCACGCGATCGATCCGGACCGCGAGATCGTGATCGACGGCTTTGACGGCGGCGGTACTGCCCTTCCGGAACTGGCGGATGTGGGTGCGATCCACAGCGGACGAGGATACTTCCCGATGCAGGTGAGCCACTACAAGGCGGAATGGGTCAAGGCGGAATTCGAAAAGCCGGTCTATCCGGGCGAAATAACGCCCGGCTGGAACGTGGATATCCAAAGTCTTCGCGACTATTACAAGCCGTGGAAGGCTGTCGAAGCAGCCGGTGTCAAGGTGCACATCGGCGAATTCGGATGCTACAACAAGATCGAGAACGACATCGCCATGCGCTGGCTGACCGATCTGATCACAGTCTTCAACGAAAACAACTGGGGATATTCCCTCTGGAATTTCGAAGGTTCGTTCGGCGTAGTGAACCACGGACGTCCCGGAACGGTATACGAAGATTATCACGGCATGAAGGTCGACCGTCCGTTCCTCGAACTGCTGAAAAGCGGGCTGAAATAACGATAACATGACAAAAGACCGGTCACATAAACCGGTCTTTTTGTTATGGATTTATCCGAGTTCGTGTACGTTTCTTTCAACGACCGCCTTGCGGAGTGCCGGGCTGAGGTTGACGAAATAGTCCGAATATCCACCGACGCGGACGATAAGGTCACGGTGCTTGTCGGGATTGACGAGAGCATCCTGCAGTTCTTCCACGGACGTGCAGGTCACCTGCACCTGAATTCCGCCGAGTGCGAAGTAGGAATCTACCAGCGAGCGCAGTGCTTCGCCGATGAAGGACTTCGACAGCGTGAGATTCAGGACGGAAATGCCGTCCGCAAGGTTCTGCGGGAGCTTTGCCGCACTCTTGAGCATCGCGGTCGGGCCTTCGGTCGCTTTGCCGCGGATGGCGGCGATGGAGTCGCAGGTCGGTTCCCCCTTTCTGCGTCCGTCCGGAGTCGCACCAACACGTGCGCCTTCACCTTCGTAGCGCAGGAACTGATGCTCGGTCAGGATATACGCATCGATGAAGCTCTTCGGCGCCTTATTGCGGTAGACCATGTAGACACGCTTCGCGTAATCGGCGGCGAGGGCATCCGCATCGTCGTTGTCCGTGCCGAAGCAGGGGCACTGCGTGAGGATCTTATAGAAGACCGGATCTTCCGCGGTCAGTTTTTCGAGGAAATCCTCTGCGGTGTACATCTTCTTACGGAAGACGAGTTCACGGATCGCCAGAAGCGAATCGATCGTGTTGATCAGACCGCTGTCGGACGACTGCGTCCACGTATAGCGTGCGCCGCCCGCGTTGAAGTCCTTTCCGTTTTCGATGCAGTCGTCGGTGAACAGTGTGCGGATCGGATTCGGCAGATACTTCGCCATATAGTCATATCGATCCGTGATCGCGTCAAGCTGTTCGTCGATCTTCCGTTCGGTTTCCGCACACAGTCCTTCGTAAAACTCTTCGAAGGTCGCAGATTCCGCCAGATGCGCGTGCATATAGTGTTCCATGATGAGCGCGAGCGGAATATTGTCGTCGGTACCGCCGGCACGGGTCAGACCCTGCAGGTTGGTTTCGGTACATCCGCAGCCGCAGAACATCGCAAGTTCCTCGTCCGGAATATGCGGAAAACGGGATTTCAGCATATCGTGGATGTTCTTCGTGCTGTAGAACGACGGATTGCATGAGCCGCAGCGGATGTTTTCCACCGCAATTTCCCACAGACGGTCGGGCATTTCGGGCGTCGTCATCAGTTCGAGCATCGGGCGGCGGCGGTTTTTGATCGCACGGACCGCCTGCTCGGTGATCTCGTTGTAGCCGTTGGTTCCGACAGTACACGACCATGTACCCGCCGCGTCGATATTGCCGAAGAGTTCACCGATGATCCCGGTATAATCTTCTCCGTTGTAAAGGTGGATCAGACCGTCGTCGAGACAGCCGAGATTATCCGCACCGTCGAAGTGGAATATGACGTTCCACGCGACGAGACCTTCGTAATAGGTTTTCGCCGGTTCAAACGGAACATGAGTCAGTGCGTCGATGAGGTCGGCGGGAGCATTCACAGAGCGCAGATACGCGATGCTCCGCTCGATGTAATTTTTCATCGCGTCCACCAGGGCGAGAAGTCCGTCACGGAATTCCCCTTCCGGCTGTTTCACGATGCGTTCGCGGTAGGAATCCAGACCTTCGCGGATGATCCGCTTATAATTCGGTGCGGCGTGCGTCCAGCCGCCGGGATTATGGCTGACTGCCATGAATTCGCGCATGATTTTTCCGGCTTCCGCGCTCTTGCTGTCCAGCTTGTTCCAGTCCACCTGATAAGTCAGCGCAAACTGGGGAGTGACGGCGCAGTCGCTGCGGAAATATTTCGCGTTCGAGGGATACAGATGTTCGCCCTCTCCGTAGACCGCCGGTGCAAGGGCTTCGAGGTAGCGTGCATTGGCGATGGCGTGGCGGTAGAAATAATCCTTCTCCGGTTCCTCGAACAGACCGGCGGCGTACGGTTCGCCGATGCTGTAGAACAATTTGACAAGTTCGTGCATGGAGACAGTTCCTTTCGTTTTGATCCGATCATGATTGTTGTCTTTATTTTATACAAACTTTCCCGGAATGTCAACCGCCGGAACGTGATTTCTGTCTTATTTCTCAAAAAATCCGCGCAGGTGCAGACGGTCTCTGAATTCAAACTTCGACTCCAGAATCCGTGTACATTGTCCGATCATCCAGCCGTTGATAAGCGCGCAGAGGATCGTGCCGGCTTTGACGCCTTCGAAATGTCCGGACCCGAAGAAACAGAAGGACATCACGATTGCGGCGGCACAGCTCACGCAGTCATAGGCGGTCTTGAATTTATGGATATCGACGCCGTATTTCGACGATGCTTCCTTGACGAAGAGTTCGTAAACCTCGGGAGAAATGTACGTGTGGAAGAACATCGAAACGCCGATCGAACAGAGGATCATCCCGACAATATAGAAAATCACGCGGACGGGGATCGTCTCGCAGGGGATGAAGGAAACGGCGAACATATTAAGGTCAAGCACAAGACCGTAGATCACGGCGGTCACAAACGAGAACAGATACGAGATTTTAAATCGCCGCAGGACGGCGATCAGCAGGAGAAGCAGGACCGCCTGCAGGCTGTATTCCGCCATGCCGAAGGTAAAAAACGGGAGAAACTGCGACAGCTTCAGATGTAGAAGATAGGCAGGAGCAACGATCATGGAAACGCCGAAATTTGCCGCTTCCATGAAGGCGGTACCGAGCGCAAGGATCAGGATGCCGAAAAAATAAGCAAATTCGGTGTAAAAACAGGTTTTTTCATAAGATTTTTCCTCCGGAAGTAAAAAACAGCCTCCGGGGTTTGATATAGAAACCCCAAAAGCTGTTTTTTGTTTATATATAATTGCGGTTTAGCCTTCGATGCCGTAGATCGGGTAGAGGTTCTTGGAAAGGTTCTTGCTCAGAGACTTTTCGATCTTCGCGTACTTGGAAGCGATGTTGACATCGTTGCTCTGGAGGCACTGTCTTACAAAGTACGGAACCTGCTGGAATGCCTTTTCTGCGAACTGGAAGGAGAAGTCGAAGTTACGTCCTGCCATAACGAGGTCGATCATTTCGGCGGTCGTCGGGTCGGAGGAGTACTTACCCTTCAGTGCGGTGTCATAGTATGCCGGGTAAACGGACTTGTAGCTTTCTGCGCAGAGTGCTTCGTATACGATACCGATGAATTCCGCGTTGTTGACTGCGGTGAGCGGAACAGTGAATACGGTGAACTTGTCGTCTGCGTTGGTCAGATACTGTTCCTGTGCTTCGTCCCACTTCGGATAGGGGATGATGCAGTACGGGTCTTCCATGTCGCGGAGAGCGTCAAATGCCGCCTTGAAGCGGATCGGAGCGAAGACGAGAGTACCGTCTCTCATACGGGTTTCTTCTTCGTAGATGTTCGGGTAGTTGAAGAAACAGTTAGTGTCATAGTGCCAAGCGCAGAGCTTTTCGACGATGGACACGGTCTTGTCGTTCATGAAGGTCATTTCGATGCCGGTGTCGCTGGTCGTGCAGACGGACTGACCGAAAGCGGAGAGCCAAACGTCCGCCGCGTTCCAGATGGAATATGCGAAACCGTAGGTGTCGGTCGCTTCACGGGTACCGTTGCCGTCGACGTCAACGTACATGGTGGAAGTGATATCGATCGCCTTGTCGATGGTCCACTGACCTTCCTTGACGAGGGTGTAGATATCGTCAGCGGTGTAGCCGTAGTTTTCTACAAGAGTACCGTTGAAGAAAAATGCGTGGGTATAGAGCATGGAGGTGATGGCAAGGTCGGAGCAGATCGCGTAGAGACGATTGTTGATGGTCGCATTGTCGTTAGCGAGCTGGTTATGCCACGGCTTTTCGAGGTTGACATAGGGTACTTCGAGCCAGTTGAGAACTGCCTGTGCGTTCAGCGCATTGTATGCAAGGAAGTCGTACATACCGACGATGTCGTATTCATCCGTGCCGGACTGAACGAGAGTGCCGATGTAGCTTGCGGGAGTTGCGTGCATCTGGCAGGAGATCTTGGTGTCGAAACGGGTTTCGATAGCGAGGTTACGGTTGTAAACCGCGTCGTTGCAGGCATCGCCGTTGAGTTCTTCTGCGATGATTTCGGTGGAATAGTCAAAGCCGTAGATCGCACCGCCTTCGGTGGTGAGAACACGGAAGCCCTGACCTTCGAAGTCCATTTCCGGAAGATCGTCGGAGATGGAAAGACGGGAGTCTTCTTCGACTGCTTCTTCTTCGGTAACGATTTCGGCTTCCGCGGAAGGAGCCGCACTGTCCGCTGCCGCTTCGGTTTCACTGTTTGCTGCGCTTTCGCCGCACGCGGTGAGCGTGGGAGCAAGCATCAGAGCTGCAAGGAGAGCGGCAAGAATTTTCTTGTTCATACTGATTTCTCCGTTTATTCAGAAATTTACGCTGTAATTTTAACACGAACGGAAGAAAATAACAATATGGAATATCATGAAAATCCCATGTTCAAACTGGTTCCCTATGGTAATTCTGCCCTGTTTCTTTTTCTGAACAGCGGTTATTATCGGAAGCTGCAGCCCCGGTCGTCCGGCCCGACGCCGTTTTTCATGCACTCCGTAAGACGATATGCCTGATTCCCGGAAAGTGAGAATTCCCCATCCCTATCGTTTCTGATTAAACACCCCCGTAATTCCGACAGATTTCTATGACTTTTTTCTATTGAAAAATAATTCCCGGAGTGATAAAATATTAGGCGTTTGGATATTTACCTATAAATTAATAAGGAGTTGTATCACATCATGGAATTCATCAATGCCCTGTTTTCCCTGAAGGCGAATGCGATCGTTCTCTGCGGCGCGTTCCTGATTGCGTTCCTCGGTTATGCGCTCGGCTACATCAAGGTCAAGGGACTCTGTCTCGGTACCGCCGGCGTCTTCCTTGTAGCGCTTCTCTTCGGCTATCTTTCCACTCTTCCCGTTCTCGAAAGCATCCCGCTTCTCTCCAAGTTCTATATCGGTGAAAATTCCGATGCGGTCATGAGCGGCTACGACTTCATGGGCGACGTCGGTCTCGTTCTCTTCGTTACCGCGGTCGGCTTCATCGCAGGTCCGAACTTCTTCCGCAACCTCAAGAAGAACGCTAAGTCCTATGTTCCGCTTGGTGTGATCATCATCGCTTCCGGCGCGCTCGTATGCCTTGTATTCGCGCTCATCCCCGGTATCGGTTCCGCATTCAGCACCGGTATCCTCTCCGGCGCGCTGACTTCCACTCCCGCATTCTCCGCCGCAAAGCAGGTTGCGGAAGCTGCGGGTCAGGAAGGTCTCGTTTCCCTCGGCCACGCGATCGCATATCCCTTCGGCGTTATCGGCGTTGTTCTCTTCGTACAGATCATCCCGAAGCTCCTCAAGGCGGATATGGCAGCGGAACGTGAAAAGATCAAGATCGTGAAGTCCGAAAACGGCAAGTCCGCAGAAAAGGCGGAAAAGCACGGCGAACTCCTCGACGAATTCGGTTTCGCTGCATTCGGCGTTGCTGTTGTCCTCGGCATCCTTCTCGGTGCGGTCAAGATCCCGCTCACCGGAAACGGCTTCAGCGGCGCATGCTTCTCTCTCGGCAACACCGGCGGTCCGCTGATCGTTGCTCTCATCTGCGGCCACTTCGGTCACATCGGCAAGCTCAACCTCCGCGTTCCGGATGCCGTTGTCAAGGTATTCCGTGAATTCGGTCTCGTTCTCTTCCTCATCGGTGCCGGCGTGGACGGCGGTGTCGAACTCGTTGCACAGGTTCAGGCATCCGAATACGGCGCAATGCTCGTTCTCTACGGCTTCCTCGGCGGCGCAGTCATGACCATCATTCCGATGATCATCGGTTACTTCTTCGCTTCCAAGGTATTCAAGCTTCAGCTTCTCAACAACCTCGGTTCTCTTACCGGCGGTATGACCTCCACTCCCGCACTCGGCACCCTCATCGGTGTTGCAGGCACGGACGACGTCGCTTCCGCTTATGCTTCCACCTACCCGATCGCGCTGGTGCTCATCGTTCTGGCATCCAACCTGATCGCAACGTTTGTGGCGTAACCTAAAAAAACAGATTCCCCGCTGATTTTCGTCAGCGGGGATATTTTTTATGTATTTTATACGGAAATTCCGTTTTTGAGGCTGCGGACATAATCGCCGATGTACGCGGGAGCGGCGCTTCCGTGTTCGGCAAGGAGTTTCACCGCATCGGAGGAAGCGATCACGCCGTCCGCAAGTGCGGCGAAGCGTGCCGCCTGTTCCGGAGAAGCATACGCAAAATCGACCGCGCACGGGATGTCCGTATATTCACGGACGGTCTTCATGACCTGTCCGAGAGCTGCATGGGCTTCATCTGCGGTACGGGAACCGCCGCCGTTTGCGAGGACGTAGAGGAATCCTTCGGCTTCCTTGGCGATCATCGGGATACGTTTTGCGGAAACGAGCGTTACGGTGGAGATCAGAGCGACATCGTATCTGCGGCAGACGGAAAGGAATTCTTCCTTTTCTTCATACGGCAGGTCGGGGAGGATCAGTCCGTCCACGCCGACATCGCGGCAGGAGGAAAGGAAACGTTCGGCGCCGTAGGAATACACGACGTTCGCGTAGGTCACGAATACCATCGGAACGGTGACATCTTCACGGAGTTCGCGTACAAAATCGAATACACGGTCGGTCGTGACGCCGTTTTTCAGAGCGCGGAGGCTTGCTTCCTGAATCACCGCGCCTTCCGCGGTCGGATCGGAGAACGGGATCCCCAGTTCGATGAGATCGGCACCGTTTTCGACAGCGGTACGGATCGCCGCGGCTGTGGTATCAAGGTCGGGGTCGCCGCAGGTCAGGAACGTGACGGCGGCTTTGCCGTGATCGAAGGCGGTTTTCAGCTTATTCATGGATATCTTCTCCTCTGTATCTTGCAATGGCGGCACAGTCCTTGTCGCCGCGTCCGGACAGGTTGACAACGATGATCTGGTCTTTTCCCATGGTGGGAGCCAGCTTCTTTGCGTAAGCGACGGCATGGGCGGATTCGATCGCCGGGATGATGCCTTCGGTCTTCGCAAGGTATTCGAATGCGTCGACGGCTTCGTCGTCCGTGACCGGAACGTATTCCGCGCGGCCGATGTCGTAGAGATGCGCGTGTTCGGGACCGACGCCCGGATAGTCAAGCCCTGCGGAAATGGAGTAAACCGGGGCGATCTGACCGTATTCGTCCTGGCAGAAGTAGGACTTCATGCCGTGGAAAATGCCGACGCGTCCGGTATTGACGGTTGCGGCGGTTTCGAAGGTATCGATACCGCGTCCGGCTGCCTCACAGCCGATCAGACGGACACCTTCGTCTTCAATGAAGTGATAGAACGCGCCGATCGCATTGGAGCCGCCGCCGACACACGCGAGGACCGCGTCGGGAAGACGTCCTTCCTTTGCGAGGATCTGTTCCTTGATTTCCTTCGAAATGACTGCCTGGAAGTCGCGGACGATGGTCGGGAACGGATGCGGACCCATGACGGAGCCGAGGCAGTAATGGGTATCCTCGATGCGGTTGGTCCATTCGTTCATGGCTTCGGAAACGGCGTCCTTGAGGGTCGCGGTGCCGCTCTTGACAGGAACGACAGTCGCACCGAGCAGACGCATACGATAAACGTTGAGTGCCTGACGGATCGTATCTTCTTCGCCCATGAAGACAACGCATTCCATACCCATGAGAGCCGCCGCCGTCGCGGAAGCCACGCCGTGCTGACCGGCGCCGGTTTCGGCGATCAGACGGGTCTTGCCCATCTTTTTTGCGAGAAGTGCCTGTCCGAGGACGTTGTTGATCTTGTGCGCGCCGGTATGGTTGAGGTCTTCGCGCTTGAGGTAGATCTTCGCGCCGCCCAGATCCTTCGTCATTTTTTCGGCGTAATACAGAAGCGAGGGACGGTTTGCGTATTCGTTGAACAGCGTGGTCAGTTCGCGCTGGAATTCGGGGTCGTTTTTATAATGATTGTATGCTTCTTCAAGTTCGTTCACCGCGTTCATGAGAATCTCGGGGACGTACTGTCCGCCGTGGATCCCGAAGCGTCCGTTTTCGTTGGTCATGATGTTTCTGCCTTTCTCTGATAAAATTTCCTGCATTGTCCTGTCAGAGGAAAACAAAAAGTCCCTGACAGAATGAAGTTCTGTCAAGGACGAATAATGCCAACTGCTTCGAGAATGCGTGATTATCCGCGATGCCACCTTGATTCACAGGTATCCTGTGCCCTCTGCAGGATGCGGCACTTTGCAAAAAGTGCGAGATCCCCGGCAACTCACGTATGCCTTCACGTTGCAGTATACTTGGCCGGCGAAATTTCCGTACCGTTCCCTGCACCCTCGGCGGGCCATTCAAGTTTCCATGAAACTTGTCAAAGCTGTCTGCACAGCGTTTGATGATGACTTGTTTTTCGCCCGGTTCTCAGCATCCCGGACTCTCTGTGGAAGCATCGTCACCTTTATTTCCGCTTCAACGGTTTGATGTGAGATGTATTCTATCACGTTTCATGGGATTTGTCAAGGGATTTTCGGGAAATTCCGCCGAATGTTTGTGCAGACCGTCAGCAGGGCGTTACCATTTCTTCCGTCGTCGGACCGTCGATATGCAGAACGCCGTCGTCGTCGAACCACGCCTTGTCGATGCAGGTCGTACGCGGATGGATCTCGGTCATCGTGCGGTGACGGTGGTAAACGCAGATCATCTGCTTTCCGTCCTTCGAATACGTGAAGCTGTGATGTCCGACGCCGTTGACGTTTTCGTTCCTGTGCAGGATCGGGTTGCCTTCGTACTTCACGAACGGACCGAGCGGACTTTCCGATACCGCGTAGCCGATCGCGTAGTCGATGCTCCGGTAGTCGTTTGCGGAATAGGTGAGGTAATATCTGCCGTTGTGCTTGAGCATGAACGGTCCTTCGGCAACGCGGCCCATGTGGGTTTCCCATTCTTCTTCCGCAGCGATGAGACGGACTTCGTTTTCTTCATCGAGGGTCATCGTGTCAAGATCGAGGCGTGCGCCGTGGATCACGTTGCCGCCGGTGAAACGGACATAATAGAGGTAGATCTGTCCGTCGTCGTCCGTGAAGAAGTCACCGTCGATGGCGTTGCGTTCGCTGAGGAATCGCTGTTTTTCCTGCTTGAACGGGCCGAGCGGGCTGTCCGCCACAGCGATGCCGATGTGTTCATCGGAGGTATAGATCATGTAGAACTTTCCGTTCCGGTGCATGATTTCGGGCGCCCAGAACCACTTATCGCCCTGTACATCCTCTTTACGGAGGCAGTAGCCGCGGTTTTCCCAGTGTACGAGATCATCGGATTCATAGACGAGATATCCGTCCGGCGCATTGGTCGCGTAATGATAATATTTGCCTTCGTGCAGAAGGATGAAGGGGTCAGCCCCTTCGCAGATCGGGTTGCGGTAAGATGTCATTTCATGCTCCTTTTTCCAGTTCATCCCCATGACGATGTCGTTCAGCAGGACGCCGTCCGCACCGAGGGAGGTGATGTATTCGAGGGATTCCGGCGCGCCGTTCATGCTTCCGTCACGGTTTGCCATGATCCAGACTTCCGCGGACGGATCGATCGCCCTGATGTCGGCAGGCTTGATGTTTTCAAGCCAGTGTTCCCACAGACGGATGATGCCCGCGCCTTCACGGAGGAAGTCGGCGGCAAGCTCGGGCGACGGAATGAAGGAAAGGATCCGTTCCGGCGGAAGGAATTCGCGGTATTTCTTCACGTCGTCCGCATGTTCGATGCCGCAGATGAACGGGAACGGCGCATTTTTCAGCGTGTCAAGAAGTGCGTCCGTCGCACAGATCTTGATATGGAGAAGGATCGGCGTGGATTCGTGATAGCGTTCGGCGATATCCTCGACAGTGATCGGGGTATAGCCGGCATTTTCGCGGACGATGGCGCAGATTTCGTCAAAGGTTTTTTCCTTGATGCGCGCATTGCTTCCCGCGATCCGGGCGAGATCGGGATCGTGGAAGATGATGAAGCGTCCGTCGGCGGTCATGCGGATGTCGCATTCAACGGCAAACGCACCGAGTTCGGCACCGCAGACGAGGCTTTCGACGGTGTTCTCCTGCTTGATCAGGGATGCACCGCGGTGTGCGATGTATTTCATAAAAACCTCCGGTTTTTTTATGGCTAATGGCTAAGGACTAAGGGTGAATGACTATAACAAATCGTCCGTCAGCCGGATGACGTATAGTTCAACATAGTCATTCACCATTCACCATTAGCCCTTAGTCAATTTCATATTTCCATTCGGTCAAGTTCGGTAAGCGTGCCTGCCGCAAGGTCGTATTCCACCGTCTTCACTTCGTATCTGCCGAAGTTCAGCAGGAGCGCCGTGTTGTTCAGCGTAACGGTCGTGCTCTTTTCGCCGCTCCAGCCGTTATAAAGACGAAGAAGATAGGTATCCGCGCGGTCACGCTTCTTCATGGTGACAAGCTGGATATCGCGGTCGGCGATCGCAAGTCCGAAATCCTTCGCGGGGATATCCGATTCCACCGGGAAGACGTTGCATGCGTACGGCGGGACGTTGTATTCGAGTGCGATACGGTCGAGCGACTTTTCGTCTGCCGCCGTCAGACGGAAACGGAACGTACGTTCGCCCATGTCGATCTTTTTGACAAAGCGGTCGTTCGGGATGATCGGACGGTCGCCGATCGGGTGGGCGCAGTACGACGCGCCGCGTACAAGGGACAGGAACATTGTTCCGTCAACATACGACGAGCCGTAAGTGCCGCAGTTGAAGAGTGCCAGACAGGGCTTGTCCGTATCGGCATCGCGCACAGCGGTGAACCGCTGGGCAACGCATTCCCTGCCGTCCATGTAGAGTTCTTCCGTGCCGAACGCCGTCTGACCGATGTAGGCGCCCTTCAGAGCGCACGGAACCGCCAGCTTCAGCATCCGGTCGGCATCGTTCATGAAGACGTCCGCCGTCACATCCACTGCCGCATCCTTCTTCCAGATCGTGTACTCGAGGCGGATGCGCGTGTTTTCCCGGAGGAAGAATGCTTCCACTTTCGTAAAGAGTTCGCCGTCGTCGGTGATCTGGATCGGCTTCATGCCGGAGAACGGACCGTCGGGGTTCTGCATGAGTTCAAACGGCTTCGGATCTCTGCCCATTCCGGCAAGCTGAAAGCCGCCCATACCCCACGGGTCCGGATTGTCATCATAGAAATACGGCAGGAATGCGGCGTCCTTCAGATATTCCCTGCCGTCGATCCGGTACGAGCGGAGCAGACCGGTCGTTCCGTCGATCTCGACGTGCTTTCCGAGTTCCGGAACATCCACGACGATACTTCCCCCGGCGGTCAGAACCGCCTTTTCCGGCTTCGGCATGAGGTCCATATAGATCGAATAGCGGGTCACGGTCAGCGGCTTCAGCGGTGCACGGAAGACGATCCGCTTGCGCCAGTCGAGGTTGAGGTTGCTTTCCTCTTTCGTGATCTGCGCGGGTACGGGATTTCCGTCCGCATCGACGACGCGCGGGATGTATGCCATGGAATCCGACCAGTTCTGGTCGGCAAGCATGAGTTCGCAGGTGATCTCCGTTTCCCATTCGTACGGGTTCGGATTGAAGACGAGGATCGGATATTCCCCTTCCTTCGCCTTCGGTTCCG
>JAFYOX010000084.1 GCA_017547755.1 Clostridia bacterium
AGAATCCGGCTCCGAAGTACGTGCTGTCGTCGATGGCCTGTCAGGGGATTTTACGGAGGGCGGAACGACGTGGGAAGACAAAGAACATGCCAGAGATTCTTGTGAAAGCCCTAAAAAGACAGGCGGAGATTCCGCCGTCTATGGATTCCCTCTCGGATTCCGGCCGGAAAACGTAAAGTGCTACGAAGAGACCTCGACGACGATCTGCAATGGGACGAGGCCGGGGTTTACGAGCGGGTTTGTGCGCGACATAAATAGAGCTGGGGGGGGTACTCACCATAACCCGCGAATTGAACGTCACAATCGAAGCGGTCGGGACGCTGACGGCAACGGACTACAAAGGCGCACCCTGCCTGATGGAGGTGAAGTAATGGCGTTCAGAGCAGAAAGCGGTTCGGACAGCCGTTCGCTTGGCTGCGCGGTCGAATGCGCACCCACGCTCGGGACGACATGCGGACATTCCGCGGCGGTCTACGACGCGCGGGGAAACGGAGGGGGGGAGATTGTGCCGACGATCACGGGCGACCATGAAAACAGAATCACGGACTATACCGCGGTGGTATGCGGAGAGAGCGAAAAGCCGATCCGGAGGTTGTCGCCGCTCGAATGTATGCGTTTGCAAATGTTTCCGGACGGATGGGTGGATCTCGGCGACTGGACGGACGAAAAGGGCAAGCGGCACAAGGAAGCGGACGCGCCGAAGTACAAGGCTCTCGGGAACAGCGTTGCGCTGCCGTTCTGGTACTGGCTTTTGAAGCGGATCATGGAACGCTGCGAAGAGAAGACGATGGGAAGCCTGTTCGACGGGATAGGCGGCTTTCCTCTCTGCTGGAACGCGGCGGGCGGTGAGACGCTTTGGAGTTCTGAAATCGAGCCGTTCTGCATCGCGGTTACGAAAAAACATTTCGGAGACGAAGACGCCGGGGTCGAGGGAGACTGGAAAGAGTACGTTCCCGGCGCAGCAAAAAGGAGAACGGATGAAGTTTAACAAGGGAGACTTGGTTTACATTCTGTGTCAGGGAATCTGGTACGGAAGCGAAGGAATCGTCGAGGGACGGCGGGAAGACGGGGCGTATGTAGTCGCCATCGATTACGACACGCCGGAGCCGAAGCGGGAGGCGTTTGCGGAAGAGCATTTACGGATGCTCAATCCCGTCAGAGATTGCTATACTTGTAAATTCGTGAATAGAAGTGTAAATTCGGAGCCTTGTCGTGTTTGTAAAGATAAAAATTGTTGTACAGCTAAAGACGAATCCGTTGCGAAAAAGGCCGGTGAAGCGTTGAAAGAGATTATGAAAAAAACGCCGCAAATTCATGGATTAGAAGAAGTAATGGAGAATATGATGGAGCATCTGGAAGAAGATGCGATCAAGGAATCGGGAGATTCCATGTGTACTTATCGGAAACCGTGCATCTATCAGAAAGCGATTGAAAGGCTGTTCGACAAGCAGTTCCAAAAGGGCGTGGAGAAATACGGCGTGACGCTCGAAGAAAACGACACGCTGACGACGGAGCAGAGGATTGAACACCTCGAAGAAGAGCTTGCGGACGGGATGGTGTACTGCGAACACCTGAAAGCGGCGGTTGGAGGGGACAATCTGATGGCGGACGACTATCAGAGGGCCGCGCTCCGGACGGCGCAGGCGGACGTCCTTTCTCCGGACGAACTGCTTTTGAACGGCGTCATGGGTTTATGCGGAGAAGCCGGGGAGTGCATCGATCTTGTGAAGAAAGCCCGGTTTCAGGGGCATGAACTCGACAGGGACAAACTGATGAAGGAACTCGGAGACGTGGCTTGGTATTTGGCGGTAGCGTCGAAAGCCGCAGGGTTCAAATTGTCGGAAGTGTTCGAAGAAAACGTAAAGAAGCTCAAAGAGCGGTATCCGGACGGCTTCGACAAAGCGCGGAGCATCCACCGGAATGAAAACAAAACCGAAGAGAAAAACTCCGAAACTGTTTAGGAGGCCGTATGAAGCAGAAGAAGCGGTTCCGGCTGACGTTCCGGACGGAGACGTACAAGCGCAAGATTCTCTATACCTCCTGCACGGAGGAAGAAATTCAGGGGGAGAAGGAAAGGCTGGCCGCGTTTCTCGAAGCGGAGACGGGCCGGGTATGGCAATGTACGGACGTGACGGAGGTCGATGCGGATACGTTCTATGTCGGAAGGAGAAAAGGGGGTGATGATTGATTGGGGTGAAGATTCCGAATTTTATAACGAATGTGAGCCGGGCGTTTTTAGACGATTTTTCTCTCGACGGAGGAAAGACGGAATGTCTCGGCTTATTCCTGTGCCGGCTGGAAGACGAGCATTTCGCCGCGGTCAACAACACATGGGGACAGCGATGGAGAGAGGATTTCCGGTCGATGAAGACGGCGACCTTATGGCTGGAAGGGCATATGGTCTTGAACATAGCGAACGAATGTTGCGACGGGCTGACGGGGGAGAAAATCCCGGACGTCGCGGAAAGGGTACGCAAAGAGATTGAACGGGAGCGAGAGCGGGAAGAGTCGGATAGACGAAGCCTACGAGCGCGGATACGCGCAGGGGTACAGGCACGGAATCAGCGACAGGCCGAAGATGGGAAACTGGAATCTGCCGGAGACGAAACCGAATGAATCGGAGGTTGTCTGCGCGGTTGTACAGCCCTACGACCGGAAATCGGAGCGGTTCTGCAAGAAGTTCGGCAAGCCGTGGTTCCCGATCACCGGCGTATTCATGGGACGCGAAACGGTGAAGAAGTGTTTCGGCGCGGACGCGGACGTGGACATGGAAGAGATTCCGGATCTGCTTTTTATCGACAAGAAGGAAGCGATAGATTGGGATTACGTTCTTCTGTGGCTTTCGGAAGAGATTCCGGAATGGTTTCTGGAAAAGGAGGGAAAGAATTGACGGACATTTTTACGGCGACGGAACAGTCGTACAAGAACGGATACAAGGACGGGTTCGAGGCCGGCTATGTGCGCGGCAAGTGCGGCGATTTCGCGGAAGCGGCGGGCGGCGCGATAGAATGGAAAGAAGACGAACCGGAAGAAGATCAGCCGTACTGCTACATCTGCGTGAAATCCGGAGAGCGGAAATACGTCATCCGCCCGGCGGCGTACAAGAAAACGGGCCGGTGTTATCTGGCGTCGGAATTCGCGGAAGACGGAGAATACTATCAGAAACGGTACGAACGGAAAGACGTATGTCTCTGGGCGAAGATGCGCGATCCGTTTTCGGCGCGGTATTCGTTCACGGTTCCGGACGCGCATGGTTGAACCGCGGGAAAAGCAGTACATGACGCTGAACGGCTGATGGGCGGCGGCGTCCAATATTGTCGGATACTGCCGGCTGCACAAGGTACATCTGACCGAAGCGCAGATGAAAGAAAAGGATTGTCTCAAAAAGCGGTGCCGCGCCTTGAAACGGTGGGACGGGCCGTATTGGGAAAAGCGGGAAAAGCGGAAGGAGATACGGCAGATGAAGAAGGAAAAGGGGATTCCACCGTGGGAGAAAGTGAAGGCCGGACATGATTGAGGTTCATAAAGCAAAATCGTATCGGTGTTGTAACTGTTGTGGGTCACAAGATGATGTGATAGAAATATATTACCGAATGAATTGGCAGGGTACAGGTGTTGCATTGTGCAAAAAATGCACCAATGAGTTGATAAATAAGATTTCCGAGCGGAGCGATGACGCATACAATTTAATAAAAAAGCTGCAAGCTAAAAACAAAGCTCTGCGGAAACTCGTAGAATGGGCGGTTGAATGCGATTTCGGATATGACAATCTCGGCGATTGGTGGGTTGACCGATTCAAGGATGAAATCGAAGGGATGGACTATACCGAAGGACTGATTCATCTGGCGGAAAGGTATGTTGAAGTG
>JAFYOX010000085.1 GCA_017547755.1 Clostridia bacterium
CCCCCCCGAGAAACTTTATCTTCTCGCGCCGACGTCGGAGATGTCGATCGGCTTGAAACCGATCTTTGCTGCCGGAGAGTCTTCAGCGAGGGTGAAGTCGTAGTTTGCCGGATCACGGAAGAGCGGATCGGCGATGATGGAGCCGGTTTCGAGTCCCGCTGCCTGGAAGTCCGCGAGGGTCGGCTTGTCTTCGCCGAAGTCGCGCATCACGGGTTCCGCCTTCGTCGTGTCAAAGTAGAGGTTGCGGCAGGAGGAAACGGTCTTCTGACCGATCTGTGCACGGCTGATGTCGTACATCGGTACGCCTGCGGAATAGATGATGTTTCCTTCGAAGATGATCGACAGGTGGGCTTCCGTACGGGAAACGCGCATCATCTGACCGTCGGAGAACGCAAAAATGTTGTTGCGGACGGTGTTCATCGAGCCGTAGTGCTGGTGGTAGCTGTTGTCGGAGGTGTTGTAGCAGATGTTGTCTTCGAGGGTCATGAAGCTCGAGCCTTCGTCCGTGTACAGCGCCCAGCCGCCGTAGTGCTTCGACTTGACGTCGTGGATGATGTTGTTCGATACCACCGTACCGGGCTGCATACCGAGGAGGTAAACGCCGCCCATATCGGACAGCAGACCGCCGCCGAGGTGGTGGATGTGGTTCTTCGTGACGAGGTTGTCATGGGAAATGTTTGCGGAGTAGCCCCATACCCAGCCGACCGATACGCCGGTGTAGTACAGGTGACCGATCTCGTTGTGGGAAACGGTATTGTTGTAGGTGTGGATCAGAAGAACGCCGCACGCCGCGAAGTAACGCTTGCCGCAGTGCAGGATCGTGCAGTTATCCACAACATTGTCGTGCGTGTGGTCGGTTTCGGGACAGCCTGCCGCACCGCCGACGATCTTTACGCCGCCCGCGCCGCCGTCATAGAGGTCGCAGGAGTCAATACGGATATTGCGGCAGCCGAAGTCGATGACGATGCCGTGTACGCCGAAATTCTTCAGCGTGCAGGATTCGACCGAGCAGTTTGCAGCGTACCTGAAGGTTACGGAACCGTCCGCATTGGAGACTGCCTGTGCGTCGGATGCGTAGTAGATGGTATCGGAGCCGTCGGAAGCGACGTTGCCGTTGCCGAGAGAGCCGTATTCGCCGCGCGTGACCGCGAAGTCGATGTTGCGGAAGCGGATATTCCGGACGGGATTGCCGGGCGTACCCTGAACATCCACGAGCTTGTGAATGGTCGGCGCGAATGCGCGGATCGTTTCGGGCGTGATGGATGCGTCGCGCGGGATATAGTAGACCTTTCCTTCGTCCGCGTACCATTCGTTGGGGTTGGCGAACATTTCGCCGATGTTTTCGAGGCAGTATTCGAGACCGCTCGATGTGTTTTTGCCGCCGTCGATGTTGAAGCGGGAACGGTACTTGAAGGTCACGCGGCGCGTTTCGGGATCGTAGGATTCGAGCGGCGTGTGCTCGTCGATCCAGTAGTGGCAGAAGCTGATCTGCGCACGGTCGATGTTTTTGAAGTCACGGATGTCGCCTTCCGCCGCGATGAACCATTTGGAACCGGAGAAGAGCTGACCTTCGTGGTTTTCCACATCTTCCGCGTAGAAATATCCTTCTGCGGGATAGCGCGTGAACGATGCACGGGCACCGTTGACGTAGAAATCGGTGAAGTTCGCGCCGCCGTCCGCTGCTTTGCAGACGTCCGGAAGAGGCGCGGAGAGACATTTTGCACCGTTGTAGGTGTCCCATTCGAAGCCGGTGATCTCGACGCCGCCGAGAATGGTGACGCGCTTGCCGCCGGCGGGTTCGATCGTGATGCCGGTCACGCCGCTGTCGATGCGGATGGGCGCGCGGAGAGAGTAAACGTCGTCTGTCAGGCGGATGGCGATGGGCTGACCGACCCCGATGCGGCGCAGTTCGCGGACGTAGTCCAGCGCTGCGGGAATGGACGGGAAGGCAAACGGGCCTTCGCCGCCGACGGTGAGGGCGGTGATTTCATGGTAGCTGAGCATGATGGTTTCCTTTCTGCTGAAAAATTTCCGAGGGATGTTCCGTTGTCGAAATTCTTCTCCGGGAAGAAGAACATGGAAAACGAAGCATCGGTTCCGATAGATATCGGTGCCGGCAGGAAACCGGGATGACAAAAGGGAAGCATCCCTGTACGGAGTGCTTCCCTTGACATCCATACGCGAGAGAGTATCTTACGTATTTCGGATCGGTTTTGCTTACGCGTTGATCATGTACATCGCGTTGTTGTTGAAGGTGTTGCCTGCGGCATACTGTTCCACCATCTTGGTGTAGTCGTTCTGCTGGAGAGCGCCGAGGGCTTCTGCCTGCCATGCGGCGTATTCGCTTTCGCCCGCATAGTACATGATGTGCCAGCCGTAGGTGGTTTCCACGATGCCGTGGTCGCCGGTCTTACGGGAAGAATCGAACATCCAGTCGTTGAATTCGGTGACCATCTGGCCTTCCTGTACGTTTTCATACAGACCGCCGTTGGTGATGGAGCTGTCTTCGTTGTAGAGGTTGTTCAGTTCGAGGAACTTTTCTTCGGTGAAGCCGGCAGCTTCCCATTCCGCGTAAACTTCGTTTACAGCGGTATCATCCGCGTAGGTGGTGTTGGTGAAGAGAATGTGGCGGATGTTGCGGCCGGGAGTATCGTTGCGGTATGCAGTCTTTGCGAGGTAGTAAACGGTGTACTGGGATGCGCCTGCGCCGCCGGAAACATAAGTGTCGCCAACGGATGCGGAGAATGCCCATTCTGCGGCGGAACCGAGGGTTGCGGCGGTAACGTGTGCGCTGTAGCACTGTTCAACCATAGCATCAACATCTGCTTCGGCATTGCCGCGGTCGTTTACAAGGAAGTCACGGATCGCTGCGTTGAATTCGTCAGCGGAAGAAGAAGCAGCCATTTCGTTTGCCTTTGCTTCTGCTGCAGCGGAAGAGGAGGTAGCGTCACCGACGGGGTTACCGTCAGCATCGGTTTCCTGATAGGTGCTTGAGGGAATGGTGATCGCGATCACGTCAACACCTTCGAAGTTTGCCTTGTTTGCATCGTAGTATGCTTCGAGCTGTTCGTCGGAGTAGTTGAGGGATGCCATGTACTGGGTGGAGTACTTGGATGCGAGGGCGGTGAGTTCCAGGCAGTTCTTGACGTCATCGCCATTGATTGCCGCACCGAACGCGGTGATGAGGTACTGATTGAGAGAGTAGCCGTACATTTCCGACATTGCGGTGAGATTGTCAATGGAAGCGTCGATGGAAGCCTTGTCCGCGTCATCGAGGGTCACGCCGTTTGCGTGTGCCGCTTCACAGAGTGCGAGAAGTTCGTTGACGTAGCTCTGTGCGAGGGATGCGAAGTAGTCGAACCAGGTGTAGCCGCTGCCGGATTGGTACAGGGAGCATTCCTGAGCCTTCAGGGAAATGCTGGTATCGAAACCGAGGTAGGAAGCGTAAGACGCGTAGCTCTGGTAGTTCGAGTGGAAGAAATAGGTCATCATAGCGCCGTCGACTTCAAAGTTTTCGCTTTGCGCCGCGGTTTCGCTGCGGAGGAAATAACCGGTGTCGGTAAGACGGTTGAATACAGTCAGTCCGATGATGAGCGCAGCGGCGAGGATAACGCAGACGGTGATAATGATCGAATTGCGCTTTTCCTTCTTCTGTGCTTCAGGGGACGTGTTCTGCAGGATTTCGTTGCCCATGAGTGAATGGACTCCTTTCGTTTTTTCGGAATGAAATGATATGCTTGATGTTCCGGATTTTTCCGGTTTTTGATCAAATCATTGTAGTATTATATCATATCAAAGGTAGGATTTCAATGATTTCCGGGAATTTGCGTATGTGAAAATTCCGTGAAAAGATGGGGCTGTCGCAATAAGCCCCACAAAAACTAAAAACGACCGGGTTATCCGAAAAGGATAGCCCGGTCGCTGCTTTCGTGGTATAATAAAGTTGCACCAAAACCATACCGGAAAGCAGGAATAGTATAACACAATGAGAAACAGAAATCAAGTAGGAATGCCGATAGAAATC
>JAFYOX010000086.1 GCA_017547755.1 Clostridia bacterium
CGGCCCGATGGGCGTTTCCGAATGGGAAAACTTCGCTTCCGGTACCCGTGCAGTTGCCAAGGCAGTTGCTGAATCCGGTTCCATCTCCATCATCGGCGGCGGCGACTCTGCAGCAGCAGTTGAAAAGCTCGGCTACGCTGACAAGATGACCCACATCTCCACCGGCGGCGGCGCATCCCTCGAATTCCTCGAAGGTCTCGAACTCCCCGGCATCGCTTGCCTTCTTGACAAGTAATTTAAATTAAAATGAATCTTTTCGGGGAAAACTTTTTTGAGAAAAAGTTTTCCCCGAACCCCTTTCAAAAAACTTTATACAAAAAGGACAGACAAAGTAAGTGCAGATCGAACGAAAAAGAACGTTCTCCACGGCTGTTCATAGTGAACGAACGCTTTGGACAAATCTGCACCGCACCTCGTCCTTTCCAAGCGGTCTGCCGCGTGCAAACCGCTGTCTGTCCGAGCGCTCAAGCGCGAGTCCCCTTGAGGAACTGCGTTCCTCTGAGAGACCCTGCGGGTCTCCGACGAACGCAGAGGAGTCCAGAGGACACTTCCTCTGGCGCGGGTGATTCATAAGAGGTCCCGCGCGAGGACCTCTTATGCGCCCGTCCCGCGCAGGGACATATAATTCAGAAAACCGCTTCAGCGGTTTTCAACCTATTAAATCAAACGTAAAGTTTGGTATTCACCATTTGATAAAAACAAACAAGAGGTATAGAAACATGAAAAAGGAATCCCGCAAGGTTATCATCGCCGGCAACTGGAAGATGAACATGACCCCCAAGGCAGCTGCTGAAACCGCTGCAAAGACCGCTGAACTCACCGCAGGCAAGAACGGCTGCGAAGTTGTTCTCTGCGTTCCCTTCGTTGACATCGCTGCTGCTATGGAAGCAACCAAGGGCACCAATGTAAAGATCGGCGCTCAGAACGTTCACTTCGAAAAGAAGGGCGCGTTCACCGGCGAAATCGCTGCTGATATGCTCGTAGAATGCGGCGTTGAATACGTTATCGTTGGTCACTCCGAAAGAAGACAGTACTTCGGCGAAACCGATACCACCGTTAACCTCCGCACCAAGGCTGCTCTCGACGCAGGCATGAAGGTTATCCTCTGCCTCGGCGAAGTTCTCGCTGAACGTCAGGCCGGCATCACCGAAGAAATCGTTGCTATGCAGACCAAGCTCGACCTCGCAGGCATTCCCGCAGAACAGATCGCAAACGTTATCATCGCATACGAACCCGTATGGGCGATCGGTACCGGTCTCACCGCTACTCCCGAACAGGCTGAAGAAGTTTGCGCTCTCATCCGCGCTACCGTTGCAAAGCTCTACGGCGATGCAGTTGCTGAAGCAATGACCATCCAGTACGGCGGTTCCATGAACGACGCAAACGCAGCTGAACTTCTCTCCAAGGTAAACGTAGACGGCGGTCTCATCGGCGGCGCGTCCCTCGTTCCCGAAAAGTTCGCTAAGATCGTTGACGCTGCTCAGGCGTAAGTTAATCAATAGAAATTATGTCTTTGGGGAAAACTTTTTCGAGAAAAAGTTTTCCCCAAACCCCTTTCAAAAAGCTTCAATCTGTTGTATAATTAAGTTATATTTCAGATTGGAGTTTTTTGTATGAAAAAATTGCTGATCGCTGTTCTGGCATCCGTCCTGCTGACTTCCTGCGGCGTCACAGAATCCGAACTTCCTTCGCTCGAGATCCGCGGCATGCAGATCGTCTCCATGCTGGAAGAAATCGCGGAAAGCGAAGATTATCTGAGTATCTACAGTTCCGACGAGGAACTTCTGAATATCATCCACACCTTCGCCGAAGGGGATCACTCCGATCCCAAAGCCGTCTACCGGCTCACCCTTTCGGAAGAATCCGTGAAATCCCTCTGTGGAACGGATATCCTCACCTCCCTCTCTCCCGAACTCCAGTCCTTTCTGGAAGGACGGGTGCAGGCGTCGGTCATCAATATCGCCAACGCACGCGGCGGTTCCACCGCTCTCGCAGCTGCGAGCATCTGCACGGCAGGCAAAACCTTCGTCAGCGACGAGATCACCGAAGATACCATCTATCTGTATACCTTTGAAAACGCCGTGCCCGTCGCCGTATCGTTCACCGTCGGCGAAGGCAATACGGTCTCCGCAAGCGGAACGTTCCTCATCGCCGAAGAACTGAACACCGGTTCCCCCGAATCCATACGGGAATTTTTCAGCGAGATCGACCTCTCCGTGGACGTCGTTTCCTGAAGCGATCCCCCGATCACAGCCATCTTGCAAATGAGCTTGTCACCTTTTCCGGATGGCAGGCTTTTTTCGTTTTCATCCCTGTTCCCATATCCTGTTTTTCAATAAAATCCCAATCATACGAGGTTTCCCGCCATGAAACACACCCCCTTCAACTACGATGATCTCGCGCTGCTCACCGTTGAGCTGCCCGACACCATCAAAAACCTCCGCTACAGCGGACGGTTCGACCACGTTCTCTGCGAAATCGACCGCCTTCTCGCAGACAACACCCACCCGAACTTCGATCCCATCATGAAGAAGCGCCTCGAACTCGAACGCTTCCTTGCCTCCGGACTTGCGCACGACTATCAGACCTCCTTCGAGGATATGGTCGAAAACTTCCGCGAAAAGTATCCGAAATTCACGGAAAACGACCTCATGAACCTCATCAATTCCGGTCACGCGGACTACATGATCAAGAACGACGGCATCTATTTCGAGAACGCCGCCTACTCGAACCTGCGCGAATGCTGCAGCGATTACCTCCGCAAACTGGAAAATCCCGCGTTCGTTCCCGCGCCGTATCTCAGCGAAGAAAAGCACGACAACATGGAACGCATGCGCAGAAACGGCCGCCACGCATGGCATTATAAGATCCGCGAATGGATCTGCCCCGACGAAAACAACGAACACCCCGGCAAAAACGTCCGCATCTGGCTCCCGTTCCCGGCGATCTCTCCCGAACAGAGCGATATCCGCCTGATCGAATCGTCCCATCCCGCTTATATCACCGACGGCC